>CAZCNH010000087.1:0-9007 GCA_964500065.1 uncultured Acidobacteriaceae bacterium | reverse complement strand
GCCAGGTGCGCGCGCGGGGCGTGCACAGGCCACGGTGAAGGCTTGCCTCTACTCAACTCATTGTTAGGACAAGCAACGCTGGTCCTTTATGTAAGCAGCCTGTGCGCGTACGTATGGCTGCTGCGCACCAACCAACGCAGCGTTGGCGCAATGGCTACGCTGCTACTCTCAACCGGGCTGCTGACGCACTATTTCGCTTTGCTGGGCCGCTCTCAGGCGTTGCACTCGGTTCCATATCAAGACCTGGCAGGCTCCATGTCCTTGTTCGCCTGGTTGCTGGCGTTGACTTACCTGGGCCTGGAAGCGCTGCATCGGCAGCGCTCGGTTGGCGCGTTGCTGCTGCCCTTTGTGGTGGCGTTCTTTCTTGCCTCGGGACTGATGACGGCGAGCCCAAATCCGGCGCCAGCGCGCGGCTCCCTATTCGCCTTGCACGTCACTTCCAACGTTCTGGCCTATGCTGCGTTCGCCATTTCCTTTGTGCTCAGCTCGATTTACCTCATCCAGAATCGGGTTTTGCGGCAGCGGCACCCTGGCTCGGTCTTTTGGCGCTTCCCGCCGCTGGAAACGCTGGAGCGGGTAAGCCGCAGCGCCGTGTGGGTCGGGACCGGGGCCCTGTGCTTCGGTACCGCGCTCGGCTTTTACTGGTCGCACCGGCTGCAAGGTCGTGCATGGACTGCCGACGCGAAAGAGATTTTGGCCATCGTCATTTTGGGAGCGTACAGCGGCTATTTGTGGCTGGGGCGAACCACGGCTTGGCGGGGGGCGCGCGCCGCTCGCTGGTGCGTATCCAGCTTTGTTCTGGTTCTATTCAGCTACACCATTGTGAACTTGTTCTTGTCGAAGTATCACCGTTACTTTTAGCGGCATGGTGCTTGTCCATTGAAGCTTTTACTCATCGGCGTGAATCACCGGAGCGCGGCCGTCGAGGTGCGCGAGCGCCTGGCGTTCAGCTCGCAACAGGTGCGGGAAGCTACGGCGAGCTTGCGGGAATGCGCGATCGCCAATGAAGTGGTGATTCTTTCCACGTGCAACCGCAGCGAGATTTACGCTGTCGCGCAGGATGGCCCGCAGGACCATCTCCGCTGGCTCGAATCTTTCTTCCTGCGATTCCATAAACAGAACGAAGCCGAGCTCAGCCCATTTATATACCGCAGCGCCGATCGTGATGCGGTTCGCCATCTGTTCCGCGTGGTGTCCGGGCTGGATTCGCTGATGCTGGGGGAAGCGGAAATCCTGGGCCAGGTCAGGCAAGCCTACAAAGTGGCCATGGAAAACCACTCCACCGGCGCCATCCTAAACCGCCTGTTCCAGAACGCGCTGGAAGTTGGCAAGCGCGTGCGGACGCAAACCGATCTGGGCTCGCGCCCGATGTCGGTGGCTTTCGCCGGAGTCAAACTGGCAGAACAAGTGTTCGGCAATCTGGATGATCAGCATGCGGCAGTGATCGGGGCCGGGGCGGTAGCCGAACAAGTGGCCGATCACCTGCGCGACCGGGGCATCGGCAAGCTCTTTGTGGTGAATCGCTCGCGCGAGCGCGGTGAAGCGATTGCGCATCAGGTGAGCGGCGAGTATCACCCCTGGGAGGACCTCGAGCGGGTGCTGGAACAAGCGGACATCGCGGTGAGTTCCGTATCGAGCGAAGAACCCATAATCAATGCGGCCTTGATGGGCCGGGTGATGCGCGCGCGGGGCAACCGTGACGTCTTTGTGATGGATTTGGGTATTCCCCGCAACGTCGCCACCGAGGTCGGCAACCTCTATAACCTTTTCCTATACAACATCGGCGACTTGACGGCGATCGTGGAAGAGAACCGCGCCGCCCGCCAGCAGGAGATCCCCCGCGCGGAATCAATCGTGAGCGAGCACGTCAGCAAGTATCAGATGTGGGTCACCAGCATCGAGGTGATTGAACTGGCCTATGCGTTGCGGGAAAAAGTCCAGCATGAGCGCGAGGAAATCCTGCACGCGCGGCTGGGCCGGGTCGGGCACCTGTCCCCGGACGACCGGGCACACGCCGCGCAACTGCTGGGCAACCTGGTGGACCGCATCCTGCAAGAATCGGCCGGCCAGGGATGCGACCCGCATATCGTTCTGCACAAGAATTCCGGCGAACTGCAGAAGCTGCTGCGCCTGGTGGGGGATGCGCCATGAAATTGCGCATCGGGTCCCGCGGCAGCCAACTGGCCTTGTGGCAGGCGCGTTTCATCCAGTCGCGGCTGGAAAAAGAGTTGGGCGTGACCGCGGATATTACCGTGATCAAGACCTCCGGGGATAATTTTCAGCAGGGAGATGTTTCGCAGATCGGCATCAAGGGCGTGTTTATCAAAGAACTGGAAGATGCTTTGCTGCGCAACGATGTTGATCTCGCGGTGCACAGCATGAAGGATGTGCCCACCACCACGCCGCCCGGGCTCACTTTCCCCGCGATCTGCGAACGCCACGACGTGCGCGATTGCCTGGTGGCGCGCGATAAGCTCACGCTGCGCGCCTTGCCCGCGGGAGCGCGGGTGGGCACAAGCAGCGTGCGCCGGCAAGCGCAACTGCGGGCCTTGCGGCCGGATCTGGATTATCGCGAATTGCGAGGGAACGTAGATACCCGGCTGCGCAAATTGGACGAAGGGCAGTATGATGCGATTGTTCTGGCCAAAGCGGGACTGGACCGGCTGGGATGGAGCGGCCGGATCAGCGACGTGCTGGCCCCGGCCGATTGCCTGCCGGCCGTGGCCCAGGGTGCTCTGGGCATCGAGGCGCGCGAAGACGCGCCGGAAGTCTGCGCGCTGCTGGCTAAACTGAACCACGGCGAAACGCGCACCGTGCTGAACGCGGAGCGCGCGTTGCTGGATGAAATGCAGGGCGGGTGCCAGTTGCCGCTGGGCGCGTGGGCTCGGCTAGAAAACGGAATGCTTGCACTCGATGGCGCGGTATTTTCCATTGATGGTTTGCGGTGCGTGCGAGACAGTGTTGTTGCGCCACTGAACGAGGCGGAGACGACCGGGCGCAAACTGGCGCGCCAGCTTCTCCGAGCCGGTGGCGAGGAGCTACTCAAACTGGCAGGGCGGGTGATCCAATGAGCAATGCGGTTTCGGGTGCTTCGCGGCCTTTGGCCGGAAGACGTGTGGTAGTGACGCGAGCCGCGGAGCAGGCCGGTGAATTCACCGAGCGCTTTCAGCAGGCCGGCGCGGAGGTGATGCTGCTCCCTGTTCTCGAATATGTCGCGCTGGAAGGCACCGGGCTGGACGATGCGCTTCGCGCGCTCGCCACCTACGACTGGCTGATCTTGACAAGCACCAACGCGGTGCGCTTCCTGCGTGCGCGCATGACCGCTCTCGGAGTAGAACCGGACGCTCAGAAGAAGCCGGCGATCGCCGCCGTAGGCGCGGTCACCGGGGCGGCAGCAAAGGAAGCAGGGTTTCGCTGCGACTTCGTGGCGCAGAAATCGACCGGGCTGGATTTGGCGAACGAATTGAATGCGCAGGTTGCCGGCAAACGCGTGCTGCTGCCTCGCAGCGATCGCGCGGGCTCACAACTGCCCGATGCGCTGGCGGAGTTTGGCGCGCAGGTCACCGATCTGGTGGCTTACGGCACGCGTCCGCTGAAGCCGCGCGGGCCGGAATGGGAAAGCCTGCTGCGCGGCGAAGTGGATATGGTCACCTTTGCCAGTCCCACCGCATTTTACAATTTTGAAGAAGCGGCAGGACGCAAGGCGCTGGCAGCCTTGGCCCCTCGGGTGAAGTTCGCGGCGATTGGCCCCACAACGTCGCGAGCCATCCGCGAAGCCGGCTTTGAGGTGGCAGTGGCCGCGTCGCAAGCCAATGCCGCTTCCATGGTGGAAGCGGTGTCGCTGTTTTTTGCCAAGCGCCCGCACTCGTAAACGTTGGGAAGGGAGAGGGCCTCGATATGAGTTTCCCTGTGCAGCGCCCGCGCCGGTTGCGCCGCAGCGAAGGCATTCGCTCGCTGGTGCGCGAAACGCGGCTGGGGGTGGATGGGCTGATTTATCCCATGTTTGTGTGCCCCGGAAGCAAGGTTCGCAACGAGATCAGTTCCATGCCCGGCTGCTGGCAGCAGTCTGTAGACCGCCTGGTGGAAGAATGCCGGGAAATTGAACAGCTCGGCATTCCCGGCGTGATTTTGTTCGGTTTGCCGGAACATAAGGACGAGCGCGGGTCGGAAGCCGCCGCCGCGCACGGCATGGTGCAACTCGCCGTGGAGGCCATCCGCAAAGCGAAGCTGAATCTGGTGGTGATGACCGATGTTTGCCTGTGCGAGTACACCAGCCACGGCCATTGCGGCGTGATTGAAGCCGGCAGCGTCTCGAACGATCCCACGCTCGAGCTGCTGGCGGATGCTGCTCTCTCGCACGCGCGGGCCGGAGCAGATGTCGTGGCGCCTTCGGACATGATGGATGGGCGAGTGGGCGCAATCCGCCGCAAACTGGACGCCAACGGCTTCGCCGACGTGGCGATCCTCGCCTATGCCGCCAAATATTGCTCCGGTTTTTATGGTCCGTTCCGCGAGGCGGCGCAATCCGCGCCGCAATTCGGTGATCGCCGCAGCTACCAAATGGACCCGGCTAACGCGCGCGAAGCGCTGAAGGAAGTGGCGCTGGATCTGGAGGAAGGCGCGGACATGGTGATGGTGAAGCCGGCGCTTCCCTATCTGGATGTGATCCGCGCGGTGCGCGAACGCTTTGATGTTCCCGTAGCCGCTTATAACGTCAGCGGGGAGTACGCGATGGTGAAAGCGGCGGCCCGCAACGGCTGGCTGGAAGAAAAGCGCGTGGCGCTGGAAATCTTGACCGGCATTGCGCGCTCCGGCGCCAGCATCATCCTGACCTATCATGCGAAAGATGCCGCGGTTTGGCTGAAGGAAAAGAGAAATTAGAAAAGAGAATATAGAAGAACAGGTGCAGTCTTCCTTCTGTTTTCTATTTTCTCTTTTCTGATTTCTGACTCAATATGCAGCGAACCAAATCCACGGAAATCTTCGAACGGGCACAGGGCCTGCTCGTGGGCGGCGTCAATAGCCCGGTGCGGGCATTCAAGTCTGTAGGCGGCACGCCCTTCGTGGCGGAACGCGCCGCCGGGCCGCATATCTTCGACGCTGACGGCAACCGCTACATTGATTATGTGTGCGCCTGGGGGCCGATGATCCTCGGCCACGGTCATCCCGCCGTGGTGCGCGCGGTGCAGGAACAAGCGGCGCAAGGCATATGCTACGGCATGAGTAATCCACTCGAACTGGAACTGGCGCAAAGGGTGACCCGCGCCATGCCCGGCGTGGAGATGATCCGCTTCGTTTGCAGCGGCACCGAAGCCACCATGAGCGCGGTGCGCGCCGCGCGCGGGTTCACCGGGCGCGACTTCATCGTGAAATTCGAAGGCTGCTACCACGGTCACGCGGATAGCTTTCTTTCCGAAGCAGGTTCCGGACTGGCCACGCTGGGGATCGCCGCCAGCCCGGGCGTGCCCGCGTGCTTTGCCGAATTGACGCTCAATGTGCCGTACAACGATCTGGCCGCGGTGGAAAGACTTTTCGCGGAGCGCGGCGGGCAAATCGCAGCGGTCATCGTGGAACCGGTTGCGGCGAACATGGGCGTTGTGCCGCCAGCCGCGGGATTCTTACAAGGGCTGCGAGCGCTGACCACCCGCCATAACGCGCTATTGATCTTCGACGAAGTGATCAGTGGATTCCGGCTCGCGCACGGCGGGGCACAGGCGTTACATGGGGTGAAACCGGATTTGACCACGCTAGGAAAAATTATCGGCGGGGGCTTGCCAGTCGCCGCCTACGGCGGGCGCCGAGACGTGATGCAGCACATCGCGCCGCTGGGCCCGATTTATCAGGCAGGCACGCTGAGCGGCAGCCCGTTGGGCATGCGCGCCGGAATCGAAACGGTGAAGCAGCTCGATGCGCCGGGTTTCCACGACGCGCTTAACCAAAAAGCTGCCCGCCTGGCGGAAGGGTTGCGTGCCTCTATTGCTGAGGTCAGGATTCCCGCCGTGGTGAACTCTGCCGGCTCTCTGCTGACGCTCTTCTTCTGTGAAGGCCCGGTGCGCAATTATTCGGATGCCAAGCGCGCGGACACCAGGCGCTTTGCCGCATTTTTCCACGCCATGCTGGAACGAGGCGTATTTTTGCCGCCGTCGCAATTCGAAGCATGGTTTGTGTCGGCGGCGCATGGTGATGCGGAAATTGACGCGACGATCGGCGCGTGCCGCGAGAGTTTGAAAGCGGTGCAAGTCAGTTCCTAGCGCAAACACCACGCTTTTCCGAACAGCCATTGCAAAATGAACCGGCCGGAGGCCGGCGCGACAAGGAGAACACAGTGAAGCATTTTCTGAGAACCCTAGCGGTAGCGCTGTCGCTGGCGGCAAGCGTTGGCGCGCAGGATACCGCAGTCACGTATGTGAGAGCGGGAAAACTGGTTGATGTGCGCGCCGGGCGCGAACTCAGCGATCAGGTGATCGTCATCCAGGGCGACAAGATCGAGCGCGTGGGCGCGGCCAGCGCCATCGCAATTCCCGCGGGCTCCAAGGTGATTGATCTGAGTAAATCCACCGTGCTCCCCGGGTTGATTGACCTGCACGACCATCTGACCGGCGACCACCGGTTGCATGGGTACCGAGGTCTTTCTGTTTCCACGCCGCGAGAAGCCCTCTATGGCGCGTACAACGCCCGGATTACTCTGGAATCCGGATTTACGGCCGTGCGTAATGTCGGCGCCACCGGCTACGCGGATGTCGCGTTGCGCGACGCGATTAATGACGGCCAGATTCCCGGGCCGCGGCTGCGCGTATCCGGACCTGCGCTGGGAATCACGGGCGGGCATTGCGATAACAACCTGCTTCCGGCGGAAATGAAGGTCAGTGGAGAGGGTGTGGCCAATGGGCCGTGGGCCGTCCGCGCGAAGGTTCGCGAAGTGATCAAGTATGGCGCCGATGTGATCAAGTTCTGTGCGACCGGCGGAGTGCTCTCCAAGGGTGACAGCGTGGGTGGAATGCAATACACCCAGGAAGAAATGAATGCGCTGGTTGCGGAAGCGCACCAGCACGGCCGCCGGGTGGCCGCGCATGCGCACGGCGCCGAAGGCATCAAGGCGGCGATTCGCGCCGGAGTGGACTCGGTCGAGCATGCCAGCCTGATTGATGACGAAGGTATCCGCCTGGCCAAAGAGCACGGCACCTACCTGGTGATGGACATCTACAACGACACCTTCATTCTTTCTGAAGGCGAAAAGGCGGGCATGCTGCCGGAGTCGATCGAGAAGGAAAAACTGATTGGCCGGTTGCAGCGGGAGAATTTTGAAAAGGCATTCAAAGCCGGGGTAAAGATGGCCTTCGGTACCGACGGCGCGGTGTATCCGCACGGCGACAACGGCAAGCAATTCGCCTACATGGTCAATTACGGAATGACACCGATGCAGGCCATTCAATCAGCCACGATTCACGCGGCGGATCTGCTTGGCTGGGCGGACACGGTAGGCGCCATCGAACCGGGGAAATTCGCGGACATCATCGCGGTGGATGGCTCGCCTCTGGCAGATGTGTCGCAACTGGAGAAAGTAAGGTTCGTGATGAAGGGTGGAAAGATAGCGAAGCACTAGGGCGCCGTCAAAATGCAGGCAGGCCTTTTAGATCGCCCCGTGCAGGTATGTTTTTGCGACGGAGGGGCAATCTGAAGATTGCCCCGCATCCGTTCGGGAGCGCTTTGCGGCCGTTGAGCATCTGATCACTACCGCATGCTGCGGCACGGGGGCTGGGACCGTTTTCCTGCTGTAAAATGGGGCTTCCACGAGAACGTATGCTAGGCCGCAAATCAATTCGATGGAGGGCGCTGGCGGCGCACCGGGTAGCGCGCGAGGTGTACATGATTGGCCGGGCGCTGCTCTCGACTCGCCACGTTGTGCAGGCGCACATCATTCCCATTCGCCGCTGCAATCTGGCCTGCACGTACTGCAACGAGTTTGACGACGTCTCGAAGCCCGTACCCATTGAGGAATTGAAGAGCCGCGTCGACCACCTGGCGCGGCTGGGCACTTCGTTCATCGTCATTAGCGGGGGCGAGCCGTTGTTGCATCCCGAACTGGATGCCTTGATTACCCATATCCGCAAAAAGTGCCTGATCGCAGCGCTGATCACCAATGGTTACCTGCTCACCAAGGACCGCATAGAAAAGCTGAACGCCGCTGGTCTGGACCACCTGCAAATCAGCATTGATAACGTGAAGCCGGATGATGTTTCGAAAAAAAGCCTGAAGGTGCTGGACCAGAAGTTGGTGCTGCTGGCGGAGCATGCTGATTTCCACATCAACATCAATAGCGTTCTGGGCAGCGGCGTGGACCGGCCGGAAGACGCGCAGGCCATCGCCGAGCGGGCCATCGCCCTGGGTTTTTCGACCACGGTGGGAATTATTCACAACGCGCACGGCCAGTTGAAGCCGCTGGGCCCCAGCGAGCAGCGTGTCTTCGATCACATTATGGCGCTTTCGCGGCGCTCCTATTCGCGCTTCAATCATTTCCAGCAGAATCTGGCGCAGGGCAGGCCGAACAATTGGCGCTGTCGCGCCGGGGCGCGATACGTATACATCTGCGAAGACGGGCTGGTGCACTTCTGCTCGCAGATGCGTGGCGTTCCCGGCGTGCCCATCGCCGAATGGACACAGGCGGACCTGGACCGCGAGTTCTATTCCTCGAAAGCCTGCGCGCCGCGCTGCACGATTTCCTGCGTCCAGCAGACTTCCTTCATTGATTTCTGGCGCGCGCCGCAACACCTGAAGTCGAAAATGGTTCCTGTTTCGGCCATCCAGCCGGCGATTTCGATCGCTGCGGTCCCGCGTGCATCCACCAAACTGACCCCTTCCGGCAAGTCGAACTGAGCAGTCCTGCGGTCCCCTCTGCCCGAGCCATTCCACCCAGATTCGTCGTGGCAGCCACCAGCGACCAAGCAAAAACAAAAAGGCGGCTCCCGTGGGGGCGGGAACCGCCTTTTGCTTCAAACCTCTCCCCGCC
>CAZCNH010000086.1:0-14314 GCA_964500065.1 uncultured Acidobacteriaceae bacterium | reverse complement strand
ATCCGCGTGAAGGTGGACGAGCGCGACGGCATGACCCCCGGCTTCAAATTCAACGATTGGGAAATGCGTGGCGTGCCATTGCGCATCGAACTGGGCCCCAAGGATCTGGCCAAGGGCACGGTGGTGCTCGCAAGGCGCGACAAGCCCGGCAAGGAAGGGAAGTCGTTCGTGCAGCAGCAAGGGTTGGCGGCCACCGTGGCGCAGGCGTTGCAGGACATCCACACCGCACTCTACGATCGCGCGCTGGCCTTCCGCAAAGCCAACACGCATGAACCGAAAGATTACGCTGAGTTCAAGGCCGCCGTCGAAAAGGGCTTCGCATTTTCCTGGTGGTGCGGCTCGAGCCAGTGCGAAGCCAGCATCAAGGAAGAAACGAAAGCTACGATGCGCTGCATTCCCCTGGAGCAGCCCGGCGGCTCCGGCAAATGCATCCACTGCGCCGCCGGCGCCCAGGAAAAAGCTATCTTCGCCCGCGCATACTAGCGCGCGGAGTTCGGGAAGCGCCCCTGCTTCTCAAACGGGCCCTCGAGGTGTCTTGACTTCATGAGACCCGTTTCCTTTTGAAGCGCGGTCATTCTCGTTTCCTCCCTTCTGCCGTACTCGTCCCGCATCTGGTGAAATGGGTTTACTACTTGGATTCCGCAATCTCGACTTGCCTGGCCGGCGGTGCTAGCATTTTTTTGTCGCGACGGGCAACCCAGCCGTGCGGCGTCGCGCGCAGGCGGAGGGCAGGAATGAAGCGCAATCAACGGGGAGCGGGCAATTTCGGGGCTATCCTTGCGGTAGCCCTGTTTGTGATCTTCGTGTATGCGATGTTCAAGATCGTCCCGCACTTCATGAATAACTACGAACTAAACGACTTCATGCAAACCGAAGCGCGCTTCCTGAGCTACAACCAGCGGACGGAAACTGAAGCCCGGCAGAATATCATCAACAAGGCCCAAGGCCTGGATATTTCCGCCGACAATTTGACGATCACCAAAGACGGGCGCCGCGTGAAGATGCGGCTTGCCTATACTATTTCCGTGGAGTTCCCGGGATACACGTTCACGAAGGATTTCCTGATCGAAGTGGATAATCAAGGCGTATAGCCCAGAACGCCCCCTGCGAATCCTAGTCGAGGCGTTTCCCTTTGGTTTCGGGCAGCGCCAGGGCCAGCACGCTCGCCAAAAAGAAGGCTCCCGCAAGAACCAGAAACGCCGGCTGGAAGCCGAAATTATCGGCTACGCGTCCGACGACGAAAGGCGCCATGGCCGAGAAGCCCCGGCCCACGTTATAGGTAATTCCCATGGCCGTGGCGCGGATCTCTGTCGGGAAAAGTTCGGAAGCGATGGCGCTGAAGCCGGAAAAAAAGCCCGTCCCGAAGAAGGCCACAAATGGTCCAAGAATCAGCAGCCAGGTGAAGCTCTTTACGCTGCCGAAAATCGGCACCAGGATGGCGGCCACCAGCAAGTAAATTACGTAGCTTTTCCGCCGCCCGAGGGAATCCGCGGAAAAGCCAAAGAGCGTATAACCCAGCCATTTTCCCGGACCCATGAAGAAAACCCAGCCCAGAGACGCCACCAGGCCGAATCCGCGGCCTCCGGCGCTTTCCGGCAGGGCTAGATAGCCGGGAATCCAGGTAAACAGCCCCCAGTAACCAAACATTCCCAGGGCGTTCATGGCGGTGGCGATCAGGCCGGGCCAGCGCACGTCTTTGCGCCACATCAGAGCCAGGGACGGTTTCTTTTCACGGCCACGGTTAAGCCAGATTTCCGATTCGGGTACGCCGCGGCGGATCCACAGCGTGATCAAAGCCGGCAGAATGCCGACGAAGAAAACAGTCCTCCAGCCGAAACCAAGCTGGTTAACCACCACAAACACAACCGTTGCGGCAATCATCTCGCCGATGGCCCACGCCGATTGCATCAGGCCCAGTGCTTTGCCGCGATGTTCCGGCGGCCAGGTTTCGGCAATCAGCGCGGCGCCGGTGGTCCACTCGCCGCCCATCCCGAGGCCCAGCAGAAAGCGAAACACGGCCAGGGTATGAATCGAATTGCTCAACCCGCACAGGCCGCTGGCAATGGAATACATCAGGATGCTGGCCATCAGCGCGCGCGTGCGGCCGATGCGGTCAGCGATGAAGCCGAATCCCAAGCCGCCAATGGCCGAGGCCGCCAGCGTCAGCGAATTCAGGAAGCCGGCCTGCGCTTTGCTCATGCCGAAGTGGCGCACCAGCTCCGCCAGAATCAGCGAGTACAGCATCACGTCCATGGCATCGAGCATCCAGCCCAGGCCGCCCGCCACCAGGGAATGTTTTTCCGCCTTGGTGACCTGCGCAGGCCACTCGAACCATAAGAAGCGCCGCGTGGGCCGCGGTAACGTGCCTGCCAATTCGCCGTTCATTTCGCGCAGCATTGTACTCGATTGTGCTTACAATCGGCGGTTCACCTGATTCACCGGATCCGGCGGTATTCATCATTTGCTTCTGAGAGCTTGGTTTGTTAGCCTTCGCGCAAGTGCCCGAGCGGGGCGGGCAAAAAGCGAGGAGGGTCTATGGCTTTTTGTGTGAAGTGTGGTGGAGCGGTCGCGGACGGGGCGGGGTTCTGCGCCGCGTGTGGGGCTGCGCAAGGAGCAACCGCGGGGACACCTGCGCCGGGCGCGCCTGCGGCTTCTACCGGCGGGATGGAATCGAACATCACCGCGGCGCTGGCGTATTTGTGGATCACAGCCATCATCTGGCTGGTGATCGAGCCCTATAACAAGGATCGCTTCATTCGTTTCCACTCCTTCCAGGCGCTGGCGTTTGGCGTGGTCGCGTTCGTCATTCAAATTGCGCTGGGAATGATTCCCTTCATCGGCTGGATCATTGCTGTCCCGGTGAGCCTGCTGATCCTCCTGGTCTGGGTGGTTTGCCTGTTCAAGGCTTTCAGCAAGGAATGGTTCAAACTGCCGATTATCGGCGATTGGGCGCTTCAACAAGCGGGAAATTGACAGGCTGGGCCAGGGAGCCGGGGACCAGAGGTGGCGCGAAGACGAACTTCCCCGTGGCCGATGCCTACAACCGCAAAACCTGCACTCTACAATCTTCTTTCGCAACTTGACAATCTCGAAGCGAGCCGTCATTTTTGTTAGCTTCGCACTCGGTGTGTTTATTTGCTGAGGGGGCTGATTGAAGGTTCGCGTCTGCTTCCATGACAAATGCTTCGATGGCGCTTCGTCGGCGGCCATTTTCTCTCGTTTTTACCGGGAACGTTTTGCCGCTGGAGCGGAATTTGCCCTGACCGGCATGACCCACCAGGCCAAGCACCCGTTCCACGACGGACTTTTCGACGGCGATGAGAACGTGATTGTGGACTTCAAGTATTCGAACTCGCCGCGGGTCACCTGGTGGTTCGATCATCACCAAAGCGCGTTCTTGAAGCCGGAAGACGCCGAGCATTTCCAGCGCGATACCAGCGGACGCAAATTCTACGATCCCACGTTCAAATCCTGCACGAAATTCATCGCTACGGTGGCGGCGGAAAAATTTGGGTTCGATGCCGGTCCCATCGCCGAGTTGGTCTATTGGGGCGACATCATTGACGGGGCGCAATATCCCGACCCGGAATTCGCGGTGAGCCTGCGCGAGCCGGCCATGCAACTGGCGCTGGTGATTGAAGCCGCGCCGGTGAAGGATATGTCGCAGCAATTGATCCCGCATCTGGCTTCCCGGCCGCTGGGGGAAACCGTCAAGCTGCCGTTCGTCGCTGCGCAACTGGGCCCGTTGCTGGAGCGCCATGCCCGCACCAAGGACGTAATGAAGCAGCGCACGGTGGCGCGCGACGGCGTGGTCTTCTTCGACGTGAGCCAGGACGATCTGGAAGGCTACAACAAATTCATTCCCTATTGGCTGCACCCGCAGGTGATCTACTCGGTGGGTGTGAGCGCCTCGGCCACGCGCGCCAAAGTTTCGGTGGGCACAAATCCGTGGAACGTGGATAAGGCGCATCACAACCTGGCTTCGATTTGCGAACGGTACGGCGGCGGCGGTCACGCGCGCGTCGCCGCGATTTCTCTGGAGCCCAGCGAAATTCCCCGCGCGCGGCAAATCGCCGAAGAGATTGCAGCGGAATTGCGCGAAACGAAGTAAATCGGAGAAACTCATGGGCGAGCGGGTCTTGAAGTCGGAAAAAGACTGGAAGAAGCAGCTCACTCCGAATCAGTACTACGTGACGCGGCAGGCGGGCACCGAGCCGCCGTTCACGGGTGAATTCTGGGATAACCATGAAGAGGGGATGTACACCTGCGTTTGCTGCGGGCAGCCGCTGTTTGATTCGGACACCAAGTTTGATTCGGGTTCGGGCTGGCCCAGTTTTACCGCGCCGGTGAAAGAAGAAAACGTCGAAACCGAAACCGACACCAGCCACGGCATGTCGCGCACCGAGGTGAGGTGCAGCCGCTGCGAGGCGCACCTGGGTCACGTTTTTCCCGACGGGCCGCGCCCCAGCGGTCTGCGCTTCTGCATCAATTCCGCCGCACTGGACTTCACCGAAAAAGAATAAGCCCTGAGGATTCTGGCCGGAAGGCAGTCACTTGGGCACAAGAAAATGCCCGTGGGATTGCCATGGGCAATCCGCACGGGCATTTGAAGAGGGAAGCCGGAACTAAACTATTCGCCGCCCTGCCGCGAAGCCGGCGGGACCAAGCCCTGCACGCGGTAGATTGTCACGAGTTTGCCGTAATGTTCGCCGGCGTGCTCGTTCAGTCCGATGATGCCGAAGGGCTTGTCCTTGGCCCACAGGGTCAAGAATTCCGCTTTGGCGCTTTCCAGCGTTGCGGCGATGCCTGCGCGGTCCTTGGGCATGGCGCTAACGGCGGCCTGAATCGCGGCGCGATCTCCACCCTTCAAGCGCGCCACCTGGCTGACCACGACTTGTGTTACGTGGCTCAACTCCTCGAGAAAACTGCGCGAATCGGCGTGGGGCTTGAAGCCTTCTTTGTCGGCCGGGTACTTGGTATCTTTGGCCATGGCCAGCACTTTGTTGTGCACGTTATTGAAAGTCCGAACCGCAGCTTCATCCCACGATTGCGGAGGTTGCGGCTGTCCTTGCGCGGAAACAACTACCGGCAACAGCAAAGCCAGGGCAGCTAGCATCAGGATTGCTTTCTTCATCTTGATTGTCTCTCCTTAGTTTTGAGGTGAACCCTAGTGAAGTACCAGTGTACACTAGGCCGGAACACGTTCCGGCCCGCCTGAGAAAAATTAGACGGGGCAAGCGACTTACTTCATGCATCGGACTTTACTATTGGTAAAGGTGTCCGATTTTGAGACGTTATTCTTGAAAGCGGACAGCCGGACCGCTTCAGAAGGACGGCGGAAGGTAGCCTAATACATTGATTTATTAGCGGTTTACCTCAGGGAATCCGAATGGCACGCGGTTTGCCCTTGAGTCTGCAAACAACTCGCTGGGGGTGGGAGGCTACCACCATAGGGCAACCGACCGTTGCTTTCCACCCCTTACTTCTACATTGAAGGAAGGTTCTTTTCGCCAGCACGCGCATTCATTCATAACGAAGAGCGTCAATCGGATCCAGGCTGGCGGCCTTCTTGGCTGGATAAAATCCGAACGCTACGCCGAGCACAAAGGAAAAAAGTCCCGCCACCAGCAGCGCTTCCACAGAAAGCGACATTGGCCAGCCTAGTGTTCTGCCTAGCGTAAAGGTTCCCAACAAACCCAAGAGCACGCCGGCCGCACCGCCCGCCAAGCAAAGCATGATGGCTTCACCCAGGAATTGCATGCGCACTTCGCTCTCGGTGGCGCCTACGGCCATGCGCACGCCGATCTCGCGTGTGCGCTCGGTGACCGATACCAGCATCACGTTCATGATGCCGATGCCCCCCACAATCAACGACACCGAGCCGACGGCAACCAGCAACAGCGCCATGGTGCGGCTGGCGTCGAGTTGAAGCTGGATTTGGTCTTCCGGGTTGCGGATGCTGAAGTCATCGTCATCGCCGGGCCGTATGCGGTGGCGTTCCCGCAGAATGGCCGCCGCCATCACGCCCGCAGGTTTGACGGCCTGGGCCGAGGTGGCGGAGCACAAAACGTCGTCCAGCCAAGTCACGCCCGATAACCGGCGCATGCCCGCTGTGTAGGGCAGGAGGATTGTGTCGTCCTGATCGCTGCCGAAGCTGGTCACGCCCTTCGCCGCCAGGATTCCCACCACGGTAAAGGGCACGTTGCGGATGCGCACGGTTTGTCCAAGCGGGTCGCTATAGGGAAACAGATAGTTTTTCACGGTTTCGCCCAGCACCACGACGTTGGCGCCCTGCTCGGTCATGTTCTGGTCGAACGCCTGGCCATCCGAGATCCGCCAGCGCTTGATTTGGAAATACGCCGGGGAAACACCGCGGTAGGTGGTGGACCAGTTCTGGTTGCCGAAAACCACCTGCACCCTTGTATCCACCTGGGGCGAGCAGGATTTGATCAAGGGAACCTGCTTGATAATCGCTTCCATATCCGCCAGCACCAACGTTTTGGTGCCGCGAACTCCGGACCGCACCCCGCCCACCGAGCGGTTACCCGCTTCGATCCATACGAAGTTCTCTCCCAGGTTTTCCAGGTTTTTCTGGATTTGCTCGGAGCCTGCGTTGCCGATAGCCACCACACACACCACGGCGGCAATGCCCACGGCCACGCCGAGAATGGTCAGCGAACTGCGCAGGCGGTTTCGACCCAGGGTACGCACACCCTGTTGCACCAGGGTAACAAGCGGTGAAGCCATCCTGATTTGTAGACGGCCTGTGCCTGGGCAGCGTTGCAAATATCCGCGTGATCGCTGCCGACGGAGTTTAGCTCCCCAGGAAAGGATGGGCCGGAAACGGTCTTTATTGCAGCTAAAGCCGGCGCCCGAACGAACAATCCTTTCAGGAGTGTCGTCTTATTCGCTACAATTCGCCCCGCGGGGGAACACCATCATGATTCGACGAAAAATGCGACGTCTCTTGTGGTTTGCGCTTTTGCCCGTGGTGGTTTTTGCGCAGGGTGGCGCGCCGCCAACCGCGGGGACAAAGAGTTTTTCCAGCGTTCAAGGGCATTTGGTGATTGTTGGCGGAGCCATGCGCGATCCAGCGATTCTCCAGCGGTTCATTGAATTGGCGGGTGGGCCGGAGGCTTCCATCGTTGTGATTCCCACAGCGGGCGCGGAGGAGAAATACGACGCGACGTATCCCGGCTTGCAGCAATTCCGCGAGGCCGGCGCGAAAAACCTGACGGTGCTGCACACGCGTGACCGCAAAGTGGCCGATTCGGAGGAATTCGTCGCGCCGCTCAAGACCGCGCGGGGCGTGTTTTTCCCCGGCGGACGCCAGACCCGGCTGGCCGATGCATACCTCGACACCCGGACGCACCGCGAACTGGAAGCCCTGCTGGCGCGCGGCGGAGTCATCGGCGGGTCATCCGCAGGAGCGTCCATTCAGGCTTCGTTTCTGGTGCGCGGCGATACCCGCGGTAACGAAATCATGATCGGAGAATTCACCCGCGGCTTCGGTTTTCTGCCCAATTCGGCGATTGACCAGCACATCCTGAAGCGCAATCGCCAATTCGACCTGATTCCGATCATCGAGAAATTCCCCGAGCTGCTGGGCATCGGCATTGACGAGGATACAGCGATCGTGGTGACCGGCGAGCAGTTCGAAGTGGTTGGTCGGAGCTACGTGGCGATTCACGACCGCAACAAGCACGTCCCGCCGAGCGGCAACTTCTACTTTCTTGCGCCGGGCGACAAATTTGATTTGCGCACGCGCCTGGCCACCCGGCCAGGCCAGCAGGGCGCGCGCCCGCTGGAACGCGTCGAGGCCCGCCCGGCGAGCGTCGCAAAACCTTGATCGGCAACGGAAGGGAACCCAGCGTCTTGCAGTGCCCGGCGACAATCCCGTTTGCCTGGCGCGCGAGCCGGTTACCAGCGCGCCAGGGCTCCCGCGCAGAGCTGGCAAAGCACGGCGCCCACCAGCGTCATCGAAAAACCCCACAGCAGCATCTTGCCGTAGAGCTGCCGCGCCACGCCCGCGTCGCTCACCGAGGCCACGCATAGAGCGCCAATCGTCGAAAGCGGAGAAACATCCACCAGCGCCGAGCCGACGTTGATGGAAAGCGCCACGGCCAGCGGATTGCCCCCTCCCAGTTTTTCCACCAGTGTGGACGCGGTGGGCAGGAACGCCGGCAGCACTACCCCCGAGGTGCTGCTGTAAGTGGAAACAACTCCGGTGACAAACGCGATAGCTCCATTCACCGTAGCGGGGCTGGAAAGCCTGGCCAGCAGCGAGGTGAACAATTCCATCCCGCCGGTTTTTTCCAGCAGGCTGATCAGCGTAGTCATCCCGGTGACCATCACGATGATCCCCAGCGGCAAGCGGCGAAACGCTGTGGTCTCGTCGCAGACCCGCAGAATGATCAATAGAGACGCGGCCGCAAACGCGGCCAGTCCGAGTGGCAAACGCAGCACCACGGCCCCGAAGATCCACGCGCTGATGATGACCAGGGTCGCGATTTGCGCCCGGTTGAGCGGCTCGCGTTGTGGGGTAAGCGGCGCGGCTGAATCGGAAGCATCCACGCCCGTTTGATCGCGGTGCAGCAGGAGCCAGCCCAGGGCGAACACCATGGTGTGCGCCAGAAAGTTGGTGGCAAAGACGCGCCATTCATGGCCCACCAGGCCGGCTTTGGCCATGCCGTCGCGTACGATGATGCCCACGGAAGAAACGGGCGAGAGGTTCCCCGCATTCAAACCATTGGCGATGGCCAGCGCCATCAGGAACCGCGAGGCGCGGGCGCTGACCGAAAGGGCCATGGCCAGCGGTGCGACCACCGCTACACCGGCCGCCGCTCCCGGCCCCACTGCGGCCAGCAATCCCGAAGATGCGAAAACGATCGGCAACAGAAAACGCCGGTGCCGCGGCGGCGGCATCATGCGCTGCGCCAGCGCGGCCAGCGTGCCGTTCGCGTCGGCTAGGGAGAAGAGCAAAGTGACGCCGAGCAAGGTCAGGAACAGGGCAGCGGGGAATCCGCCGGCAATGGCCTCTGCGCTCAGGCCTGCGGCGCCCGTGCCCACCAACCACACCAGCGCCAGCGCCAGCACGCCCACGTTGATGCGCGTGGTGCAACTGAGGAGCATCACCAGAAGAAGCGCCGCCAGTGACCATCCCGCCGCAGACATGCGGGGAAGAATACACCCGCCGACAAACAAACGGATAGGCCGCCCGCGCCAGGCAGGCGCGCGCAATTGACGCGCATCCCCTGCCCCCGTAGGATAAGGATGCGTTTCAGGGCGGCGAACTGCGAACTTGCGGTGAAGGAACCATAGGAAGATCGTGCTAGATAGTCTCTACCAGAATATCGGCGGACGGGCGACCATCAATAAGCTTGTGGAAGTGTTTTACAAGAAAGCGCAAGCTGATCCGCAACTAGGCCGCTTCTTCGGACAGGCAAATATGACCCGGCTGCATTCCCAGCAGGCCATGTTCCTGACGATGCTGTTTGGCGGAGCAAGAAAGTTCACCGGGCAGGATCTGACTGCCGCGCACACCGGCGCGCGGCAAATGGGCCTGGACGATAACAGCTTCGATGCCCTGCTTCGGCTGTTTCGTGAGTCTCTGGAAGAAATTCAAGTTGAAAAAACGTACATCGAGGAAGTGATGCAGCGGCTGGAAACCACGCGCGACGCTGTTCTCGGCCACTGACCGGCTTGCTTTCCCGATGTCAATCCAGCGGGAGAAACGTTCCGTCGTCCACCTTTCCGCTACGCACCCGGTACAACGTTACACCCGATGCCATCTTCATTCCCGGAACCGGATTCGGACCCACTACCGCGCTGGTTTGGAAGAACCGGACAGACTGGCCTTCGATTTCATAACGGATAGCTTCCCGCGAATGAAAATGCCCGCCCAGGGCGATTTCCAGTCGGTGATTTTTCCGCACAGCAGCGAGCACGTCCGCGGTGTTGGAGACCACGTGGCGGAATCGCAGCTTGCCATTGATCTTGATCACCGAGGGGGCGGCGCCGTCCTCCATATATCCCGCCAGACCTTCCACTGAACTGGCAAACGGAATGTGATTGAACGTCACCACCGGCGTGCCCGCGGCGACGCTTTCCAGGTCGCGCCCAAGCCAATCCAGTTGCGCCTTATCCACGTGGCCGTAGTACCAAAGATCGCTGATGTCCACCGAATCGAGTCCCACGAAATGCACGCCGCCGTAGGTAAACGAGAAATAGTTGGGCCCAAGGTAATGGCGGTACATCTTCTTTCCGTACAGCGGATGGCTCGGCGAGACCAGGGAAAGATGGCGCTCGATGCCGAAATTTTCGTGATTGCCGGGCACCGTCCACACCGGAACCGGGAATTTAGCCAGCTCGGCCACCAGCAGGTCGTAGCAGGCCCGCGCCTGCGCTTCGTTGACGCGCAGCGCATCGCGCACCAAATCGCCGGTAAGGATCACAAATGCCGGCTTCCGCTTTTCCACCAACTCACGCAGCTTTTGCATGCGCGGCAGGCTGGCCTGATCCAGATGCGTATCCGACGCATGAACGAAGTCGAAATCGGCGGCTACCGCGGCACGCCGCAAAGCGAAGTCGTGTTGCTGCGAGCCACCCGCGCCGAGCGGGCGCCAGAAAAGCCCCCGCGCGACCCATCCATCGCTGAGGCTGACGAATACCACTTGCGCCCCCGTGTCTGCCGCCAGTTCATAGGAGCCGTCGCCGCCGGTGCGCGCCACGATGTACTGGTCGGATACCGCGACGCCGGCCACGCCCGGCTCGCCCGCATCGCGCAGTCCATTGCCGTTCACGTCTTCAAACACCACCCCGCGGACGGCACGCCTTTCCGCAGTCGCCTGCGCCGCCTGCCCATCGAGCGCAACCCCGGGAATCAGGGCCAAAAGTAAGCACAAAAATCCTGTAAAGTTTCGACCTGCCAAAATTTCCTCCTTGCGGATTGGACGCGCACTTTATCGCGTTTACTGCCTTTTCGAAAACTGTTTTTCGGTTCCGCGCCTTCTCCAAGAGCCATGCTAAGCTACACGCTGGCGTGAACGGGCGCCACCGTGTCCGCGGAAAGGGCTGAGCCCACCTTCCAAGTCTGCTCTTCGCGTTTGTTTAGACGAGCCTCTTTCGGCCCGCGCCGCGGACACCGGGCAACATTCGAAAGGAGCTCGTGATGAATTCCAACGATGCGCCCGTTCGCTCTCTTCCTGCCCGGGCCAGTCTCGAACAACTGAAAAAACAGGCGAAGGAGTTGCTGGCAGCGGTCGCTTCCGGCCAGTCCGCCGCCCTGGCGCTGGTTCACCGGTACGAGCGCTCCCCGAACCTGCCCCATTTTGCGCTTCACGAAGCGCAACGGGTTCTGGCGCGCAGCTACGGCTTTGCCAGTTGGGCGAAACTCAAGGAACACGTGACTCGCGCGACGGTTGCGCGACTGGTGAAAGCAGTTCATGAGGGTGACGCGGGAGCTGCGCGCCAACTGCTCCGCCAGCAGCCCCAACTGGCGCACATGGATTTAGCGGAAAACGACGAGCGCCGCGCCCTGCACCATGCCGTTCTGGCGCGCAATGTGGAAATGGTGCGCCTGCTGATGCGCTATGGCGCGGATGCCCATCAAGGAGTCTACCCGCACCGCGACGCCACCAGCGCGTACACTTTGGCGCGCGAGCGGGGTTATCAGGACGTGCTGGCCGCGCTCGATGAGGAAGAGCAGCGGCGGCGGGAAGAAATGAGCTGCCCGAACGCGGCGGTCTCCCCGGTACAGGAAGAAATCAGCGCCGCGATTGCGCGAGGAGAAAACGACAAGGCGCAAATGTTGCTCGCTGCCGATGAATCCCTGTTGCGCGCTTGCGATCGCGAAGGGGGCACGCCGCTGCACGTCGCCGCGCAGTTCGGCAACGTGGACATGGTTGAATGGATTGCCGCCCGGGAGGTAAACCCGCGCAAAGCCGATCACGAGGGACTCACACCACTGGACCGGGCGGTGCTGGAGGTGGATCCGCGCAACCATCGTCGGGAGCAATTTCCAGCAGTGGCCCGCCTGCTGCTGGCGCGCGGCGCGGAGTTGAACTTGCGCGCCGCAGTGGCGCTGGGCCACACCGCTCGCGTAAAGGAGATTGTCGCCGTTGATCCTGGCGTGCTGCGCCGCCAGCGCGACTGGGTTCAGCACGGCTACCTGACCATCGCCGTGCGCCACGGACAGGCAGAGATGGCGCGTCTTCTGCTGGATTTGGGCGCCGACCCGGACGAGCGCACCACGCTCAGCCATCTGGAGGATTCGCCGCCTTCGTGGGGAGAGCCGCTATGGTATGCGGCGTGCGCCGGGAGGCTCGATCTTGCCCAGTTGTTGCTCGAACGCGGCGCCGACCCTACGCCCAGTGTCTACGCCTCCGGCTGGCCGTTGGATCACGCCTACGAACAAGAAAACGAAGCGATGAAACAGTTGCTATTTTCTTTTGGCGCGAAGGCTCAGCCGTGGACGTTGTGCGGCGCGAACGATGTGGAAACTTCGCGGCGGATGCTCGACGCTGATTCGCGCGAAGAATTGGCCAGCGAATTCACATGGTGCGCCGCGCACCACGGGCGACCGGAGATCCTGGCGCCGGCGCTGCCGCGCATTCTCTGGCCGAATGACGACCCACGCTGGAACTGGGTGCTGATCCAGCCCGCGCGCGGATGCCTCGGCGACGCTCGTCAAGACCGCGAAGGATTCTTCACCTGCCTGCGCATGCTGCTCGAACGCGGTATCGCGCCCGATGTTTCCAGCCGCTTCCATCAGACGCCGCTGCACTTTGTGGCGGGCTATTCGCCTCGCGGCGGAGCTTCTCCTAATGGCGATGCGGAGCGGGCCCGGTTTGCCCAAATGCTGGTAGATGCCGGCGCTCGCATGGATGCACGCGATGACCTGCTGCTTTCCACGCCGCTCGGTTGGGCTGCGCGTTGGGGCCGCAGCGCGATGGCGCAGTTCCTGCTCGACCGTGGCGCTCCGGTGCACGAATCTGATGCTGAACCTTGGGCACAACCGCTCGCCTGGGCGGAAAAGGGGAATTTCCGGAGAATTGTGAAGTTGTTGCGGGACAAAAGCTAATACTGCAAGCCGCGCCTGTGGATTTTGCCCGAACTACTTGAGCCCTTCGACCAGGTACAGATCGGAGAGGGTACGACGGTAGCCAAAGGCGTAGCTCCTGCCATCGGGAGTCATCAGGATCGGCCCGACTGTTTCCACGCCGGCAGGATCGGCGGGCAGGAGCCGCTTCCACACTGTGCGTTTGCCCGTCGCAATTTCCAAGCGATCAATTTGCGCGGGCAGGTTGCCGGGGTCATAGACAAATAACGAACCTCCGTCGCTGCTCCACCCAACGGGCAGTTCGCCCGACTGCCAGCCCGTGACAGGCCGCTCGTTGCCGGCGTTGGTGGGATAGAGATAGCCACGCTGATCGGGACCCACTCCCGCGACGAGCTTCCCATCGGGTGACGGGACGAATGCCGAAGAGTGAACGCCGAATGGGGAAATCGCTGTCTGCTTTCCACTTTCCACTTCGTGCAAATAAAGCCGGACGCCCTTCCCCGGCTCGCTGGCCGACACCACCAAGTGTTTTCCGTCGCTCATCCAGCGGCCCCAGACATAGCTGGATTTGTCGTTCGTCAAGGACCGTAACTGGCCGGCCTTGGTGGGGATCATGGAAAGTTGCGGCGGAGAACCTTGTGACTGGGCCACGGCCCACGCTCCATCCGGCGAAAGAGCGATGGCCGCGCCTTCTCCTAAACGCACCGCTGGGGCGCCGTCAGTCGTGCGCAAATAAACCGCATACGCCCATCCCGTGCCAACGCCTTCTTCATCGAAAAGCAGGGTCTTGCCGTCGGCGCTGATGTCCGCGGGATAGGAGTAGTCCAGCCAGGAAAGGTCGGTCTCTTTGTTAGCGCCGCCAGCCGAGCCCACAATTTCACGGCGCCAGCTATCGCGCGTCAACAACACGCGGCCATCTTTCCAGACGTCTTGCAGGGTCAGCACGCCGGGAACACGCTCCACCAGGCGCAACTTGCCCGAGCGCGTGACCGCGTAAAGCGTGCGATCGCTCAGGGTCTTGGAAGCGGTGAACCAGATTTCCCTGCCATCGGCGGACCAGGCCAGACCTTGCGCGGTGAACCATTGATCGGTGAGATCCTTCTTGTTCCCCGCGGGATCGACAATCGCCACCAGCCCGCCATCGTCACCCTGCACATGATGATCGATGAAGGCGATGAAGTCACCTTGCGGCGCAACGCGGATGTGGCTGATCCAGCCCGCCGTTTCATACAGGACTTTTCCGATGGGGTATTC
>CAZCNH010000085.1:0-14868 GCA_964500065.1 uncultured Acidobacteriaceae bacterium | reverse complement strand
CAGCCGAAAAACGGCTAGCCCACGGCGACGCGCTGCAAGCGTTCGCTGAGCGCGGCGTGCTCCTGCCACAATTCCTGCGGCATGCGCCCGCCGAACTTCTCGAAGAACTTTTTGGTGTCCTCCAGCTCCGAGGTCCAGTCCGACGGTTCGACGCGCAGCAGGTCGTTCATCGCGCCGCGCGAGATTTGCAGACCGTCGAGCGTCAGGGCGTCAGCCTTGGGCACATAGCCGATGGGCGATTCATCGGCGCCGCCGCGGCCGTCGACGCGCTCCAGTATCCACTTCAACACGCGGGCGTTTTCACCGAAGCCGGGCCACAGGAATTTCCCTTCCTGATCGCGGCGGAACCAATTCACATGGAAAATTTTCGGCGGATGCGGGATGCGTTTGCCCATCGCGAGCCAGTGCGCGAAGTAGTCGGCCATGTTGTAGCCGCAGAAGGGCAGCATGGCCATGGGGTCGCGGCGGGTGACGCCGACGGCACCGGTGGCCGCGGCAGTGGTTTCCGAAGCCATCGTCGCGCCCACGAATACGCCGTGCTGCCAGTTACGCGATTCGTAGACCAGAGGAGCCAGCCGCGCGCGCCGCCCGCCGAAGATGAACGCGGAAATAGGCACGCCTTCCGGGGCTTCCCACTTGGGTGAAATGCACGACGCCTGATGCGCCGGAACGGTGTAACGCGAATTGGGGTGCGCGGCGGGATTCTTGCCGTCGTAGGGGTTGCCTTTCCAGTCGATCATGCCGCCCGGAGCGGGCAGGTCAATGCCTTCCCACCACGGCTCGCCCGCCGGGGAAACACCGACGTTAGTGAACAGGGAATTGCGCCGCAGCGCGGTCATCACGTTGGGATTGGTTTTCGCGCTGGTGCCGGGCGCCACGCCGAAGAAACCGGCTTCGGGATTGATGGCGCGCAGGTAGCCATCCTCGCCAACGTACATCCAGGCGATATCGTCGCCGACGGTCCACACGCGGTAGCCCTGCGCTTCCAGGGCGCTGACCATCATGGCCAGGTTGGTTTTCCCGCAGGCGCTGGGAAAGGCCGCGGCCATGTAGGTGATTTTTCCGTCGGGCGCTTCCAGGCCGAGGATGAGCATATGCTCGGCCATCCAGCCCTGCTCGCGCGCCATGTAGCTGGCGATGCGCAGCGCGAAGCACTTCTTGCCGAGCAGCGCATTGCCGCCATAGCCGGAGCCGATGCTCCAGATCAATTTTTCCTCGGGGTAGTGCGCGATAAAGCGGCGGTCGGGGTTGAGGTCGCCCAGCGAGTGCAGGCCCGGGACGAAATCCGGGGAACCGCCCAGGCGGTCTAGCGCTGGCTTGCCGATACGCGCCATGATGCGCATGCTGGACACCACGTAACGGCTGTCGGTCACTTCCACGCCCACTTTGCTGTAGGGTGAGTTCACCGGGCCCATCACGTAGGGCACCACGTACAAGGTGCGCCCCTTCATCGCGCCTTTGAACAGGCCGCCGATTTTTTCCTTGGCTTCGGCCGGAGCCATCCAGTTGTTGGTGGGGCCGGTATCGTCTTTTTGCTGCGTGCAAATAAAGGTGACTTGCTCGGTACGCGCCACGTCGTTGGGGTTGCTGCGGTGCAAGTAGCAGTTGGGGTAAGTTTTGTCGTTCAGGCGGCTAAAAGTGCCATCGGCCAGCGATTCGGCCATCATGCGCTCGTTTTCCGCTTCGGAACCATCGCACCAGTGAATCTTTTCCGGCTGGGTGAGCCGTGAGACTTCTTCCACCCATCGCTCCACAGGTTTGGACAAGGACAACCTCCATGAGTATGAGGCCCAGGGACGCGCCTGCCGGGGTCGGCACTTTCATCGGGGGGCGTCACTACAGGGCGGCTTCAAAGCTGGCAACTGCGCGGCAACAAGAGCATTTTACGCGACCCGCGGTACGATGGCAAGAACACGGCCGTAAGGTTTGTGTACAAGACGAAACCTAAACCCCGGTTGGGGAACGCTCACCCTGCAAAGACGAAACAGAGTTGCGCGGACGGGCCACGGGATTAGGGTCCCACACATATTCTTCCGCCCCTTCCGGGGCTCTCATTTCTTGTTTCGAGCTGCCAGGGCTTGCGCCCTGGCCTGAAATTCTTTCGTCCCCTGCGGGACTGGATGCCACGTACGGCGAGAGGCGGGGCCCTTGGTATACTGCGGCGCAGAATGTACGCGCAAAAACTCAGAGTCGAAGTGGTGATCGAAGGGGTGCGCCAGCCGTGTCCGCTGGAATGGCTGGACATGTTCTGCATGCGCAACTTCACCGGGTCGGGGGAATTTGACGACACGCTGCCCACCGGCGAAGGCGCCATCGAAGCCAGCCTGCGCGTGAACCCCGCGCGCTTCGCCACCGCCTTCGGCGAATGGCTCACGCAGCGCGGCAAAGGCGGCGGCAAACCGGTGCGCGTGGAAGTCGTGCAGATGTAGCGGCGGCCCTCAGGCCGGCGCTTTTCGATGTGAATGCAACTGCGCCCACCTGAAGATGGCCGCCCAAAAATTAGCCATTACAAAGTTTGTTCAGTCGGCGGCGGTGGCGGAGGAATCGGGGCGCGATGTGGCAGGGACGCTTTCCAGCGCCGGGCGCAGCAGCTTGCGGATGGCGGGCATGGCCGCGTTGGCGGCGGCTTCGCCGGCGCGCAGCAGGTCGGGCGTGCGAGTGAAATCGTCCCAGGCAAATGCGCCCACCTGGGGCTCAAGAATGACATCCGCGCGATTGCGCCAGAGTTTATTGGCATGGCGCTGCATGATGGCGAACGAGCGGCCCACCACGTCAATCAGGTTGCCGGGTTTTTCATCGTTGCAGGCGGAATCCAGGTACACGGCGATGACCACGTCTGCGCCAAGCTGCCGCACCGCATCCACCGGAACCGGCGAAGCCAGGAAACCATCCACCAGCA
The DNA here is from genome assembly GCA_964500065.1 of uncultured Acidobacteriaceae bacterium. GTDB lineage: Bacteria > Acidobacteriota > Terriglobia > Acidiferrales > UBA7541 > CAZCNH01. The sequence goes on along the minus strand of CAZCNH010000085.1, from coordinate 11,969 downwards.
GGCGGCCGTGGTGCTCCACCGGGAGAAACAGTCCCGGATAGGCGCAGGAGGCGCGCAACGGCGGCACCACGTCCCCTTCGGTGAAATAGACCGGCTCTCCGGAACCCAGGTCAGTGGCAACGATAGCCAGCGGGACTTTCAATTCGCTGAATTGCTGCACGGGGTTGGCGCGATGCAAGTAATCGCCCAGCCGCGCGTTGCTGGCAAATCCCAGCCAGGATACGGTCCACTTGCCAAAATCGGAAAAACTGGTTTGCGCGGCTTGCCGCTCCATCACCTCCAGCGGCGTGCCCGCCGCGTAGAGCGTGGCGATCAGCGCGCCTACGCTGGTGCCGGCAATGCAATCCACGGGGATTTGATGCTGCTGGAGCGCGCGCAAAATGCCGATATGCGCGATGCCGCGGGCAAAGCCCCCACCCAGCGCCAGGCCCACTTTCGGACGCGACGCCGTATCGGCTGCGCGAACATACTTGCGCGGCCCGTACGCGAACATGCGAACACTCTCGACTGCCCGGCGCAGCCAGTTCACGGCCGCCTCCTATCCTATTAGATGCCAGAGGCAGGCCTTGGATGTATGGCCCGGAGGGTCCTGCCAGCGCCGCCTGGCGGCGGCTGGTTATCCCCGGGCTCCCCAGTCACGGGGTCCGCGGACACCTTTCCCCGTTTTTGCCCATGCTGTTACACTTCCCTCGCTGCCCCCGGTTAGGAAACCGCCATGAAACGAATCGAGAAAGTTGCCGTTCTGGGAGCGGGAACGATGGGCGCCCGCATCGCCGCCCACCTGGCCAACGCCAATGTGCCCTGCTGGCTGCTGGATATCGTCCCGAAAGAGGGCAACGACCGGAACGCGATTGCCCGCGCCGGCCTCGAAGCGGCGAAAAAATCCAAGCCCGCGGCGTTGTTCACCGCCGGCCGCGCGCAACTCATTACCGTGGGCAATTTCGAAGACCACATGGAATGGGTGGCCGAGGCCGACTGGATCATCGAAGTGGTCGCGGAAAATCTCGAGATTAAACGCAAACTGCTGGACGCCGTCGAAAAACACCGCAAGCCCGGCACCTACATCACCACCAACACCAGCGGGCTGCCCATCCGCCTGATCGCCGAAGGACGCAGCGAAGAATTCCAGCAGCACTGGTGCGGCACGCACTTCTTCAACCCGCCGCGTTACATGAAATTACTGGAAATGATCCCGGGACCCCAATCGAGCCGGGAAATGCTGCGCGCGCTGGGCGATTTCTGCGACCGGCGGCTGGGCAAAGGCATCGTGCTGGCCAAAGACACGCCGAACTTCATCGCCAACCGCATCGGCACTTACTCGATGCTGAACGTGCTGCGGCTGATGCGCGAACTGGACATGACCATCGAAGAAGTGGACGCCTGCACCGGGCCGGCGGTCGGCTGGCCGAAGTCGGCCACATTCCGCACTGCGGACATTGTCGGCCTGGACGTGCTGGCGCACGTGGTGCGCAACCTGCGTGAAAACGTCAGCGATGCGGAAGAGCGCGAACGCTACGCCGTGCCGGACCTGGTCGCGGAAATGCAGAAGCGTAACTGGCTGGGCGAAAAAACCAGCGGCGGTTTCTACAAACGCGCGAAGGGCGGGGGCGGGGAAAAAGAAATCTTGTCGCTGGATTGGAAAACGATGGAGTACCGCTCCCGGCAAAAAGTGAAATTCGGGTCGATTGAAATGGGCAAAACCATCGACGATACGCGCGAGCGTTTGCAGGTCCTGCTGGCCGGAAACGATAAGGCAGCGAAGTTCCTCATGGCCTCCATCAGCGAGATGTGCCGCTTCGCCGCCGCCCGCGTGCCGGAAATCGCCGACCGCATCGTGGAAGTGGACCGCGCCATGAAGTGGGGCTTCGCGTGGGAACTGGGACCGTTCGAATTGTGGGATGCGATCGGCGTCGAGCGCCTGGCCGGGCATTTGCAGAAGGAAGGCCAGGCCGTGCCGGCGATTGTGCAGAAGGTGCTATCGAGCGGCGGCGCGTTCTATCAATCGTCGCAAGGGCGCACGTCTTATTTCGATTTGGCGGCGGGCGCGCACAAGCCCATCGAAGAAACGCCCGGCGTGATTTTCCTGAAGTCGCTGCGCGACCAGGGAAGAGTAGTGGAGACCAACCCCGGCGCGAGCTTGCTGGACCTGGGCGATGGTGTGCTGTGCTGCGAATTCCACTCGAAGATGAATTCCATCGGCGGCGATACGGTGATGATGCTGCACGCCGGGCTCGAACGCTTGCGGACGGATTTCGACGCCATGGTGATCGCCAACCAGGCGCAGAACTTCAGCGTCGGCGCCAACATCATGATCTTGCTGATGGCCGCCCAGGAAGGCGAATGGGACGATATCCACTACGCCGTGCGCCAGTTCCAGCACATCAATTTGGCGCTGAAGCATTCGCCCAAGCCGGTGGTGGCCGCGCCGCACGGCATGTCGCTGGGCGGCGGCTGCGAAATTCCGCTGCACTGTGCGCGCATCCACGCCGCGGCGGAATCGTACATTGGGTTGGTGGAAGCGGGCGTGGGGCTGATTCCCGCCGGCGGCGGAACAAAAGAAATGGCCATCCGCGCCAACGAACGCGTCGGGGCCCTGCTGGCTGCGCCCGCCTCTGCCGCGGTGACGTCGGAAACCGACTTGGATTTGTTCAATGCGTTCAAGCCGATTTTTCAAACCGTGGCCACGGCCAAGGTCGGAACCAGCGCGGAAGAATCGCGCGAACTGGGTTTCCTGCGCCGCAGCGATTTGATCAGCATGAATCGTGACCGCCTGGTGGCCGACGCGAAGGAAACTGCATTGGGTTTGGTACGCGCGGGCTACACGCCGCCCGGGATTGCACCCACTGCGCCGAGCGTGCGCGTGCTGGGCGAGCAATTGCTGAACGCGGGCAAGCTGGCCATCCACATGATGCTGCGAGGCGAATTCATCTCCGAATACGACGCCCACGTGGGCCGCAAAGTCGCGTGGATCCTCGCCGGCGGCAACATCACCGCTCCGCAATGGGTCAGCGAACAGTATCTGCTCGATTTGGAACGCGAAGCGTTCGTCTCACTCTGCGGGGAACGCAAGACCCAGGAACGCATCGCCCATACGCTGAAAACGGGAAAGCCGCTGCGGAACTAGACTGCATTTCTCGCAACTGCACCTGGCGATCTGAGCGCGCCAATCGTGCTCCCAACAAACCGCGTCATTCTGAGGCTCGGTTCTAGCCGAAGAATCTCGATGTCCCGCGCGCGCAAATTGGTGATCGAGGTTTTTCGTCACCCGATCCGACGCTGCGCGCCCAATCGGAACCGTTCCTCGGAATGACGGACTGTTCACACAGGAAAGCAGGCCAGTACACCCGTTTCTCGCGGTGATCTCGCCACGCGGTCCGAACGCTTAACAGACAAAACGGAGCTAGGTTGCGTCGGCGGGTCCGTTACGCAATAGTCGCGTTCAGAAGTAGCATTCAAAAAGGCATCGTGGCGAAATTTGCCCAAGCGTTGACTCGAACGGAACCATTTTGTAGCATCGCGCGTCTATTGGCTTAACCCTGACAAGTTTGGGTGAGGTTTGCTTTCAGGCGGAACTTGTTCGCACGAGGTTTGTGTGCGAGAGGAGTGATCATGCGGTCGAGTTATGTTCGAAGAGCATTGTCTGTCTTGCTGGCGCTGCTGCTGGTGCTGCCTGCGGTGAGCCTGAACACGCGCGCGGAAGAGCCGCGGCATTTCGCGATTCGCGGCGCGCGCATTGTGACCGTATCCGGCGCGGTGATTGAAAATGGCACGGTGGTGCTGCGCGACGGCCTGATCTCGGCGGTCGGTGCGAATGCCGCGATTCCGCCGGAAGCCTGGGTGATCGATGGAAAAGGGATGACGGTTTATCCCGGCTTCATTGATGCGATGACCGACCTCGGTTTGCAGAGCGGCGCGCCCGCGGGTCCCGGCGGGGGAGGTGGAGGCGGTGGCCAGCCGCAGCAACAGCCCGCGCAGCAGCAAACACCGCGCGGCCCGGAAGACCGTCGCGCCACCACCCCGTGGTTGAACGCAGCCGACGAACTGCGCACCACGGACCGCCGCATCAACACATGGCGCGATGCCGGATTCACCACCGCGCTTTCCGCGCCCACGCGGGGAATCTTCCCCGGACAGGGCGCGGTGATTAATCTGGCGGGCCAGTTCGCGGAGGACATGGTGGTGCAGACGCCGGCCACGCTGCAGGTGTCTTTCCAGGCCGGGGGCGGATTCGGCGGCGGCTATCCCGGATCGTTAATGGGCATCATCGCCTACATCCGTCAAGTGTTCATTGATACCGAATACTACGCCGCGAACCAGCCGCTGCTGGCGAAAAATCCTCGCGCGCGCGAGCGCTTCGCCTACGACCGCACGGTGCGCGTCCTGAGCGCGGCCATGCGCGCCGAGCGTCCGGTGCTGATGCAGGTGAGCACGCAAGCGCAGATGAAACGCGCCGTGGATCTGGCCGGGCCCTTCAAGCTGAAGACCGTGTTCGTGGGCGCGCATTACGCCTACGAGGATGCCGCCTGGATTGGCCAGAAAAAAATTCCGGTGATTGCCAGCCTGCGCTGGCCGGAAAAGCAGCAGAACGCCGACCCGGAACTGGAGGAATCGCTGCGCACGCTGCGCCACCGCGACAAGGCGCACACCAACCCCGCCGCGCTGCAGAAGGCCGGAGTGAAGTTTGCCTTCACCAGCGACGGCATCAGCAACCCCAAGGACATGCTGAAGAATGCCAAGAAGGCGATTGACGCCGGCCTGCCGGCCGATGCCGCCATCCGCGCGTTCACCCTGGGCGCCGCGGAAATCCTGGGCGTGGCCGACCGGCTGGGCAGTATCGAACCCGGCAAGATCGCCAACCTGGTGGTGGCCGATGGCGACATCTTCAACGAGCGCACCAAAGTGAAAGTCGTCTTCGTGGACGGGCGGCGCTTCGAGGTGCGCGAAGAAGAGCGCCCGCGCGAGCGGCCCACTGTGAACCCCACCGGCCGGTGGACGCTGAACGTCAATGCGCCCAGCGGCGCGATGCAGGCCACTGCCGATCTGCGCATGGAGCCTGACGGAACGCTTACGGGGAGCATCGCCAGCGAAATGGGCACGGCTACCATTTCCCGAGGCTACGTGAGCGGCAATTCGTTCACCTTCTTCTTCTCTCTGAATACGGGGGGAGGCGGCCCCTCCGACGTCACGATGAGCGGAACCATCGAAGGCAGCAGCCTCCGGGGTTCAGCCTCGGTAGGCGGGCAAGCCATACCCATGACGGGAAGCAAACCCAATGCGCAGGGCGAAACGGAGCAGGGAGGCGGGCGATGAGAGAGGAACGCGGAATGACGAATGGGGAAAGATTGATGCGAAATCTCAGTGTTCTCTGCGCCAGTGCGGTCCTGTTGCTTTTTGCGGGAGCGGCCAATGCGCAGCAGGGCGGCGCGATCCTGATCAAAGGCGCCACGGTGATGACCGTCACCAAGGGCAACATCGCCAACGGTTCGGTGTTGATTGAAAACGGAAAGATCACCGCGGTGGGCAAGGACGTGAAAGCGCCCGCCAACGCCACGGTGATTGACGCCACCGGCATGTACCTGACGCCGGGCATCATTGACGCGCACTCGCACATCGCCGTGGAAGGCAGCGTGAACGAAGGCTCGCTGAGCGTCACCTCGATGGTGGGCATCGAAGACGCGATTGACCCCGACGATATTGACATCTACCGGGACATGGCCGCTGGCGTGACCGCGGCCAACATCCTGCACGGCAGCGCCAACTCCATCGGCGGCAAGAACGCGGTCATCAAGCTGCGCTGGGGCAAAGACGCCAGCGGCTTGAAGTTCGAAGGCGCGCTGCCCGGAATCAAGTTCGCGCTCGGCGAAAACGTCAAGCGCGCCACGTTCAACGCCACGCCCGGCGTGCAGCGGCGCTATCCCATCAGCCGCATGGGCGTGGAAGACGTGATCCGCGAAGCGTTCACCCAGGCCCGGGAGTACAAGAAAGACTGGGATCAGTACAACAAAGACAAGGCCGCAGGAAAGGCCGACCTGATTCCGCCGCGCCGCGACTTGAAACTCGAGCCGCTGGTGGAAATCCTGGAAGGCAAGCGCCTGCTGCACTCGCACTGCTACCGCGCGGATGAAATCGTGATGCTGATCCGCGTGGCCGACGAGTTCGGCTTCAAAATCGCCACCTTCCAGCATGTGCTGGAAGGCTACAAAGTGGCCAAGGAAATCGCCGCGCACGGCGCCGGCGCATCCACCTTCAGCGACTGGTGGGCCTACAAGTTGGAAGCCTACGATGCGATTCCCTACAACGCGGCCATCATGACCAAGAAGGGCGTGCTGGTGAGCATCAACTCGGATAGCGCGGAGGAAGCGCGGCACCTGAATCAGGAAGCCGGAAAGACCATGAAGTTCGGTGGCTTGACCGAAACCGAGGCGCTTTCCCTGATCACCATCAATCCCGCCAGGCAACTGCGCATTGATAACCGCGTGGGTTCGATCGAGGTGGGTAAGGATGCCGATCTGGTGATTTTCAACAAGCACCCGTTGAGCGTGTACACCGTGGCGCAGAAGGTCTTCATTGACGGCCAGATGTATTTCGACATCGCCAAGGACAAGGAAATGCGCGCGGCCCTCGAGAAAGAAAAGAAGGACCTGCTGGAAAAGGAAAAGAAAGCAGCAGAATCGCAACGGCCCGCGGGCGGCCAGCGGCCGCAAGGACAGCGTCCGCCGGGACAGGGGCAGGGCCAGCGCCCGCCGCAGGAAGCAGTGAAGGATGGAGGTGCGCTGTGAAACGGGAAAAAGGGAAAGGGAAAATGGAAAAGAGTCTTGCCAAGCGCGTTCTTTGTGCCCTGTGTGCCTCCGTAGCGGGTTTTGTCTTGCTTGCGCCGGCCGTCGGCGCGCAATCAAAAACGTATGCCATCACCAACGCCAAGATTCACACCCTGGCCGGGCCGGCCATTGAAAACGGCACCGTGGTGATTCGCAATGGAAAAATCGCCGACGTGGGCGCAAAGGTAGCCATCCCTTCCGGCGCTACGGTAATCAACGGGCGGGGCCTGCAAATCTATCCCGGCATTTTCGACGCGGCCAGCAACATGGGCCTCACCGAAATCGGCCAGGGCGTGAACGCGTCGGTGGATGAGCGCGAGTTGGTGGACGTGAGTCCGCAACTGGTGGCGGCCACGGCGTTTCACGTGGAAAGCGAACACATCCCCGTGGCGCGCGCGTCGGGGGTCACCCATGTCGCTTCGGTTCCCGGCATGTCCGGGGGCGGATTTGGCGGGGGCGGCGGCGCGCTGCTCGGCGGGCAGACGTCCCTGATCAATCTGGATGGCTGGATTGCGGCGGAGATGACCGTGAAGAAAGCCGCGGCGATCACAGTGAACTGGCCCACCCTGAGCTCGGGGGGCGGGTTTGGCGGCGGTGGCGGCGGATTCGGCGGCGGGCAGCCGCGTTCGTTCGCCGACGTGAAACGCGAATACGACCGGCGCGTGGGTGAGCTGACCGATTGGCTGGACCGCGCGCGGCACTACGAGCAAGCGGTGGAAAAGGGATCGAAGGAAAATTTCCAGCGCGATCTTTCCCTCGAGGCCATGATTCCGGTGGTGAAGGGCGAAATCCCTCTGCTGGTTCTGGCCAACGACGACCGCGACATCAAGAACGCCGTGGAATTCTGCGACAAACAGAAAGTCAAAATGATCCTCGGCCGCGGCCGCGATGCGTGGAAAGTGAAAGACCTTCTCAAGCAGAAGAATATTCCGGTGATTCTGTCGCACACGCTGGCGCTGCCGCCCTCGGACGACGATCCCTACGACCGCGCCATGACCACCGCGGGCGAATTGCAGAAGGCCGGCGTGAAGGTTGCGCTGGGCACCTTCGGCGGCGGCAACTCCGAAGTGGATTCGTGGGAGCTGGCGCAGGAAGCGGGCGCCGCCACCGCTTATGGATTGCCGTGGGAAGAAGCGGTGAAAGCCATCACCCTGAACCCCGCGCAAATTTGGGGCGTGGGCGACAAGCTCGGCAGCATCGAAAAAGGAAAAATCGCCAACCTGGTGGTGACCAATGGCGACCTGCTCGAATTGCAAACGCAGATTCGCTACGTCTTCGTGAACGGCGTGCAGACCAGCCTCGATAACAAACACAGGCGTCTGTACGAAAAGTACATCGCGCGGCCGTAGAAAGGCAGGGGCCAGGGACAAGGGCCTAATCATTGCTGGCCCCCATCGCCATTTCCCCACGACTCCGCAATGAGTCCATAAACAGGGAAACACAACTTGGCTTGTGCTTTTCGCTCGAAATTGTCCGGACCGCGAGGCGAGATCACGGCGAGAGGCGCATATGCCACCCCATTTTCCTGGTGAGAAAAGTTCGTCATTCTGAGGAACGGTTCCGATTCGGCGCGAAGCATCGAATCGGGTGACGAAGAACCTCGATCACCAATTTGCGCGCATGGGAGATCGAGATTCCTCGGCCAAACCCGGACCTCGGAATGACGGCGCACGTTGCAGAGCGCGATTCGGGCGCTCAGGCCGGGCGCAACCGTCCTGCGAAGTACGGGTTAGCCCCAGTCCCTTGTCCCCGAAATAGCCCATCCTCCCGGCCAAACTGACGCGCCGCGCTTTTTTAGTTATACTTGAATTGCTTCCGCGCCTGCCAATGAACCGCGAATATCACAAAGGATACAGCCGGGAACTGGGCCGGGACATGGAGATGCTTGTCTTCGGACATGCGGGCAATCCGGTGATGGTATTTCCCACGTCCATGGCGCCGTTCTTCGAATGGGAAGACCGGCGCATGCTGGATACCGTGGCGCACAAGCTGGAAAACGGGGAACTGCAATTTTTCCTGACGTCCAGCGTGGATCTGGAGAGCTGGTACAACCGGGGCGCGCATCCCGGACACAAAGCCTGGCGGCATGCGCAGTACGACCGCTACCTGGCCAACGAGCTGGTGCCGTACATCCGCGGGCGGAATCACGCGCCATCCCTCACTGCCACCGGCTGCAGCTTCGGCGCATACCATGCGCTGAATTTTTCTTTGAAGCACCCGGACCTGGTCACGCATTGCGTGTCGATGAGCGGCGCGTTTGATATTCAGCAATTTCTGGATGGCTATTGGGACGATAACTGCTACTTCAACTGTCCCACGGCCTTCCTGCCCAACCTGAGCGACGACTGGTACCTGAGCCGCTACCGCCAGATGAAAATCGTGCTCGCCGCAGGCGAATGGGATATCTGCCTGGATCAAACCGTGCGCATGGCGAAAACGCTGGAAGGCAAAGGCGTGCCCAACTGGCTGGATATCTGGGGCGACCACGCGGTGCACGATTGGCCGCTGTGGCAGCGCATGACGGGCAAGTATTTTGGGTAACTGTACGTTGAACGTCGAAAGTGGGCTGTCATTCCAAGCCCGCCCCAGCGGACGCAGAATGACCGTGCAATCAACGAGAGAAAGGAACATGTTGTGAACAAGATCGGAATTATTTTCGGCATGGAAGAAACCTTTCCACCGGCGTTCGTCGAACGCGTGAACCAAATGGGCATGAAGGGCGTTTCCGCCGAGTTCATCAAGACCGGTGGCGTGAAAATGGCCGAACCTTCGGGCTATCGCGTGATCGTGGACCGCATCTCGCACGACATCGCTTTCTACCGCGCGATGCTGAAAAACGCCGTGCTCGGCGGCGCAACCGTAATCAACAATCCCTTCTGGTGGGGCGCCGACGACAAGTTCTTCAACTATGCGCTGGCCTCGAAGATCGGCGTCGCGATTCCGCCGACGGTGGTGCTGCCGCACAAGGCGCATCCGCCGGGCACCACGGGCCGCTCGATGCGCAACCTGATTCACCCGCTCGATTGGGACGCCATTTTCAACTACGTCGGCTTTCCCGCGTTTCTCAAGCCCTACAGCGGCGGCGGCTGGAAAAGCGTTTACAAGGTGGAGAACCCGGAAGAATTCTTCCGCGCGTACGACGATACCGGCGACCTGTGCATGACCCTGCAGCGCGGCGTGAACTTCAGCGAATATTTCCGTTGCTACGTGGTCGGCCAAGAAAAGGTCCATGTAATGCCGTACGATCCGCGCCTGCCGTTCCACGAACGCTACGTAAAGAACCCGGCGCCGGCGGACCCCGCGCTGCTGGCGCGAGTGGGGGACGACGCGCGAAAACTGTGCCGGGCGCTGGGCTACGACCTGAATACCGTCGAGTTCGCGGTAGAAAACGGTATTCCCTACGCGATCGATTTTCTGAATCCCGCTCCAGATGCCGACCTGAATTCGGTGGGCCAGGACAATTTCGAGTGGATCGTGCAGAACATGGCGGAGTTCGCGGTGCAGAAAGCGATGGAGCTGTCCGGGCCGGTGAGCGAGTATCGCTGGTCGCGGTTCTTGTATGGAGAGACAGGGGCGGCCGCGCCTGCGCCGAAGGCCGCCGTGGCGAAAAAACCGCGCGCGAAGAAAACCAGCGCGTAGGGAGCCAAGAATGCAGAGTGAGCTTTCGCTCGCTCGCGTGTTGAACAGGAAAGGGGCTGGCCGGCTAACGCTGGCCGTTGCATGAAGCCGAGTTTGACCATTGGCGTCGAAGAGGAGTACCAGACCATTGATCCGGAAACGCGCGACTTGCGGTCGCACATTGACACCGAGATCATGGATAAGGGCAAGGTGATTCTCCGCGAACGGCTGAAGACGGAGATGCACCAGAGCGTGGTCGAAGTGGGCACGCACATTTGCCGCACCGCGCGCGAAGTGAAGGAAGATATTTTCAAGTTACGCCGGGAAATTATCGGCTTGGCGCGCGAACACGGGTTGCGCGTGGCCGCCGCGGCCACCCATCCCTTCGCCGATTGGCGCCAGCAGGCGATTTCTCCGGGCGAGCGCTACCAAACGCTGGTCGAAGATATGCAGACGGTGGCGCGCGCCAACTTGATCTTCGGCCTGCACGTGCATATCGGCGTGGAAGACCGCGAGACCGCCATCCACTTGATGAACGCCGCGCGGTATTTTGTGCCGCATATCCTGGCGCTTTCCACTAACTCGCCGTTCTGGGTGGGAATGAAGACCGGCCTGAAGTCCTACCGCTGCAAAGTGTTCGACAAGTTCCCGCGCACCAACCTGCCCGACTTTTTCCCGAGCTGGGGGGAGTACGAGAATTTCATCAAGGTGCTTGTGAAAACCAACTGCATCGATAATCCCAAGAAAATCTGGTGGGATATCCGCCCGCACCCGAACTTCGATACTCTGGAATTCCGCGTTTGCGATATTCCGCTGCGCGCCGAAGAAACCGTGGCGCTGGCGGCGCTGATTCAGGCTACGGTGGCCAAACTGTACAAGCTCTACGCCGCGAACCAGAGCTTCCGCATTTACCGCCGCTCGCTGCTGATGGAAAACAAATGGCGCGCCGCGCGCTACGGCATTCACGGCAAGCTGATTGATTTCGGCAAGCAGACTGAAGTGCCGTTCCGCGATTTGATGCACGAATATCTGGCGTTTGTCGACGACGTGGTGGATGAACTCGAATCCCGCGAAGAAATCAACTATATCCACAAAATCCTCGAGATGGGCACCGGCGCCGACCGCCAATTGCGGGTTTTCGAGCAGAGCGGAGGCGATTTGCGCGCAGTGGTGGATTACATCATCGAGGAAACCCATCACGGACTATACGACAACGCAACTTCCGGAGCCACGCAGTGAAAACCGCCCCGCAAACCGATTGGCACCTGATCTCCGTGGACCCGGCCTACCAGGAAGGTGCGCGCAACGCCGTCCGCGTGTGCCTGCGCGTTACCCCGGGGGAAAAAGTCACGGTGATCGCCGATGAGGCCTCGAAGGAAATTGCCGCCAGCATCGTGCATGAAATTGAAGCGGTGGGCGCCCCCCACCACGCATGGTTGCTGGAAGATCTGACTTCGCGGCCGATGCGCGACCTGCCCCAGCCCATTCTGGACGATCTGGAATCGAGCCAGGTGAGCGTGTACACCGTGCAGG
>CAZCNH010000084.1:0-14885 GCA_964500065.1 uncultured Acidobacteriaceae bacterium | reverse complement strand
AAGATGTGGATCACCAACGGCACGATATCCGACGTCGCCGTCGTATGGGCGAAGACCGAGGATGGAGTGGTTCGCGGATTCCTGGTCGAAAAGGGGACGCCCGGCTATAAAGCCTATGATGTGCATGGCAAATGGTCCCTGCGCGCCTCGGTTACTTCGGGCCTGGCGATGAACGATTGCGAGATTCCCGAAGAAAATCTCCTGCCCGGCGTGCAAGGGCTCAAGGGGCCGCTGATGTGCCTGAACCAGGCGCGCTACGGTATTGGCTGGGGCGCGATCGGAGCGGCGATGGCCTGCTACGACACTGCGTTGCAATATGCCAAGACTCGCAAGCAGTTCGGCGGGAAACCCATCGCGTCACATCAGTTGGTGCAGGACAAGTTCGCCTGGATGATTACGGAAATTACCAAGGCGCAGTTGCTGGCGCTGCACGTGGGCCGGCAGAAAGACAAGGGCCGGGCAGACCACACGCATATCTCCATGCTGAAGATGAACAACGTGTGGATGGCGCTGGAATGCGCGCGCAAATCACGCGACATCCTCGGCGCCAACGGTATCGTGGACGATTACTGCATCATGCGCCACATGAATAACCTCGAATCGGTTTACACCTACGAGGGAACTCATGATATCCATCGGTTGATCATCGGAGAGAAAGTAACCGGGATTGCGGCGTTCGAATAATCAGAATTGCCCTCTTGGTTGGTCTCGCAATGCAATTTATGCTCACCGCGACTCGCCAAACCGTCTTTGTCCTGCTGGCTTTGTTACTGGCCAGCTTGGCAACCTCAGCTGCGGAGAAGCCAAAAGTGCGCACTGTCACTGCATTCGTCAAGCTGGATCGCGCCCGGTATCGCGCGCAGATTCAGGAAGCGGTCACCTTTTTGCGCGCGGCGAAGTCCGCTTACGAAAAAGCCGGCTATGAGGTGCAGACGCTCCGCGTAAGCACCCAGCCATTCTGGCAAGCCACCTCCGGCCTTATCGACGATGAAGCGGTTCGCTTCTGGCGAGAGTACGACGCCCTGATCGAGAAAGAAGGTCTGGATGCGGCTATCGGACCAGCCACTCTGACCAACGAAGATGACTTTCGGCGCGTGGAGCAACTGGGAGACATCCTGCTGGCCACCAAGATCCTGAATGGAAGCGTCGTGGTGGCCGGCGAAAACGGCGTGTACTGGAATGCAGTGCAGGCCTCCGCACGCCTGATGAAACGCTTGTCGGAGACGACTCCCCGCAGCCAGGGCAATTTCCGATTTTCCGCGATTGCCTTGCTGCCGACGGGCACCCCGTTTTACCCGGGCTCTTATCACTTGGGCGAAGGGCGCCAGTTTGCCGTGGGGATGCAATCGGCCAACGTTGTGGCCGAAGCGTTCCGCACTGAGCGCAACTTCCCTGCTGCCGCCTCACGACTGGAAACTCTGCTGGGCGACCATGCCCGCGATGTGGAACGGATCGCCCGGGGGCTGGTGGTGGATACGCGCTGGGATTTCCTGGGAATTGATCTTTCGCCCGCGCCGCTGAAGGATGCATCCATTGGCGGCGCCATCGAGTCCCTGATCGGCGCGAAGATCGGCTCTCCGGGAACGATGACCGCCGCCGCGACGATCACTCAGGCCTTGCGCGCCATCGGCGTGAAGCGAATTGGTTATTCGGGGTTGATGTTGCCGGTTCTTGAAGATAGTGTACTCGCGCAACGCTGGACCGAGGGCGTGCTGACCCTGGATAGCCTGCTGGCCTATTCCGCCGTTTGCGGCACCGGGCTGGACGTGGTTCCCTTGCCCGGCGATGTGACCGAGCAGCAATTGGCGAGAATCATCGGGGACATGGCAACCCTGGCCGTCAAGCTCAACAAGCCGCTTTCGGCGCGGTTGCTGCCCGTGGCGGGAAAGAAAGCCGGGCAGATGACGGAGTTTGACGACCCGTTTCTTGTCAACGCTATCTTGCAGCCGTTGCAGTAGCTTCTCCATTCCAGGAGCAACAATGGAAATTCAACTGAGCCTCGAGTTCTTGCGAGTGGTGGAAGAGGCGGCCATCGCTGCGGCCCGTACCATGGGATACGGCGATCGCCACCACGCCGACCACGTGGCCGTGGAGGCCATGCGCAAGGTGATGGATACGGTCCCGATGGATGGCACCATCGTGATCGGTGAAGGCGAACGCGACGAAGCCCCCATGCTCTTTATCGGCGAGAAGGTGGGCTTGGCCACCCACGAAAAGGCGGGCAACAGTTTCCCCGCGGTGGATATTGCGGTGGATCCGCTGGAAGGCACCAATCTTTGCGCGACCGGCGCCCCGAATGCCATTGCTGTTTTGGCGGCCAGCGAGAAGGGCGGCCTGCTGCACGCCCCGGACCTTTACATGGAGAAGATTATCGTGGGTCCTTCGTGCAAGGGCGCTGTGGACCTGGATGCTCCGGTGCAAGACAATCTCAAGGCGATTGCCAAACGCCTGGACCGGGATGTGGAAGATCTGGTGGTCATGGTTCTGGATCGTGAGCGGCACCAGAAAATCATCAACGACATTCGCAAGGCAGGCGCGCGTATCCGCCTGATCGGCGACGGGGACCTAAGCGCCGGTATCTCCGCCGCAGTGGTGGGAGCGGGCGTTCATGCGGTGATGGGGACTGGAGGCGCTCCGGAAGGCGTGCTCGCCGCCGCGGCGATGCGCTGCCTGAACGGGCAAATCCTGGCCCGTCTGGTGGTCAGCAAGCCCGAGCACGAAGAGCGGCTGGCCAAAATGGGCATCAAGGATCCAAAGCGCGTCTACGATACCGAAGAACTGGCGCCCGGGAAGAACATCATTTTCGCCTGCTGCGGTGTGACCGAAGGCAGCTTGCTGCGCGGTGTACGCTTCTTTGGGGAAGGCATACGCACCCACTCCTTGATCATGACGCTCAGCCAGCATCAGGTGCGCTTCATTGACACAGTGCATCTGGAAAAGCGGCCGGACGTCAAAGTGCGATTCTCATAGCACGAAGAATGCCCACGGTTGTTCGAACGGCACACGCCATAACTATTTAGCCGATTTGCGTTTTTCGAGGTCTATAATCGCGTCCTAAGCTGTTTGAGAGCGCTTGCGATGGGCGATCCCAATCCAAGTACGGGGACTCCAACCGCTCCTTCCGGTGAATCACATCTGGATGCACTGGAAAGAAAGGAAGGCGGCCTGTGGCGCACCGTCCTCTTGATCATCGTTTTTCTGGCCACCGCCGTTGCCTTCTCGTCCTGGGAGTCCCTGAAAACGCTTCCCAGCCGGGCCTCTGACACTTACTCGGCTATTCCCTTGCTTTCCGTGGCCTTCGTTCTCTGGTTTTCCGTAAAGCTGTGGAACGAGCGGCGAAAGCTCGCCGAACTGCGGGGTTTTGTCCGCGGCATGCAGCAGCGTCACGATGCTCCTCCCTCCGAAGCTCAGCTGGAAAAGCTGCTGGAAATTGTGTCCCAGTCGCAGCAGGGCTACCGCGACCTGATTGATAGTTTCGACGATATGGTTTTTACCCTCTCGCTGGATGGCCAGGTGCGGGCGGCGAACCGCAGCTTCTCCGATCTGCTGGGAGTACGGTTCCCGGATTTTGTCGGCCACCGATGGGACGAGTTTTTCGAAGAACCGCGGGCCGAGGACATGCAGAAAGCCCTGCCACGGTTCATGGAGAAGCGTCATTGGTCGGGCAGCGTACGCGCCGTATTTCGCAAGACCGGCAGCGTCCGCTATTTCGAATGCAGTGTGCAGGCGGTGATCAAGAACGGCGAAGTGGCCGGCGCGAGTTGCCTGGCGCGCGACGTCACCCAGCAGCGCGAGGCGGAGATGCGTTTTACGGAGTTGTTCGAAACGCTGCAGGAAGGCATCTACTTCACCACGCCCGAAGGGCAGATCCTCGACGCCAACCCGGCTTTGGTGCGCATGCTGGGTTTTGAAAACAAAGAAGAATTGCTGCAAACCAATGCCCGGGAACTTTTTGCCGATCCATCGGTGCGAAACCGCCAGTTGGAAGAACTGCGCAGCCGTGGGCAACTGCGGGAATCGGAAATCCAGCTTAAGCGCAAGGACGGCCAAATTCTATATTGCCTGGACACCACGTCGGTGATCCGGGATTCCGGCGGCGCCATTATTCGCTACCAAGGCGCGTTAATGGACGTCACCGAAAGACGGCGTATGGAGCAAAAACTCCACGAGGAACAAGAATTCGCGCGCCGGCTGGTGAATGGCTTTCCCGACTTGATCGTCGTGATCGACAAAGAAAAGCGCTATCGTTTCGTGAGCCCCAGCATTGAAGAGCTTCTGGGCTACAAACCGGAAGATCTGGTGGGCCGCTTCGTCGGAGAACGTTCTCACCCGGAAGACAAAATGGCCATGGACGACCTTTGCGGGGTGATTCTGAGCGGGAAGGAAAGCTCTTACTCGCTTGAATATCGGACGCAGCATCGCAACGGCAGTTGGCGCGTGTTTCGCGCAGCGGCCTCGCCGCTCTACGACGCCGAAGGCCACATTACCGGCCTGGTGGCTTCTTCGCGCGACTTCACCGAACTCAAGCGCCTGGAACAACAAGTGATCCAATCGGAAAAAATGGCGGCGATGGGCCAATTGATTGCCGGGGTCGCTCATGAACTGAATAATCCGCTTACCGCGATTTTGGGAATCAGCGATCTGCTCCGGGAAAGAACGGCCGCGGAGGACGAAAAACGCCAGTTGGACCTGGTCCATCAGCAAGCGCGGCGAGCCGCCGACATTGTGGGGAATCTGCTGGCGTTCGCTCGCCCAGCCAAAGCACAGAAAGTTGCCTTGGGTCTGGCCGAGATGGTTCAGCGCACCCTGCAACTGCATGAATATTCACTGCGGGTGAACAACATCGTCGTGGATTTTCATCCGGATACCGCGCTGCCAACCGTCCTGGGCGATTCCAATCAGTTGATGCAGGTCTTCTTGAACCTGATTGTGAACGCCGAACAAGCCATTCGTGGAGTGAAGTCCTCCGGTTTGCTGCGGGTGAGGCTTGGAACCCGTGAATCCATGGGCGGCAAAATGGTATGGGCCACCTTCGAAGACGACGGACCTGGCGTTCCTGCCGAGGCCGTATCCAGAATCTTTGACCCATTTTTCACCACCAAGCGTCCGGGGCGGGGCACCGGGCTGGGGTTGAGCATTTGCATGGCCCTAGTGAAAGAACATGGGGGCACGATCGAAGCGCAGAATTCGCCAGGTGGCGGCGCGCTGTTTACCGTAGCCTTTCCCGCCTATGAACAGCCGCGGCAGCCAGTGGCAATCCCCGCAACGAACGCCGACAGCCTCCCTCTGGTTCCCGAAGAGTTGAGTGGCCGGAAGATCCTGGTTGTGGATGATGAGGCCAGCATTCGCGAACTGATCGAGGCGGGGCTTTCTTCCCGCGGCGTCCGCGTGGAATGTGCGGAATCGGGAGAAAGGGCGCTGCAGTTGGTGCAGGCCGCTAAAGCCGCAGCGCAACCCTATGACGTGATCCTGTGCGATGTGAAAATGCCGGGAATAAACGGAGAACAGGTTTTCGCCCAACTATCGAAAGAGCCGATGGCCACCAGCGGAACCTTTCAGCGGCGGTTCATCTTCATGACCGGCGATTTGATTGACCAGGGCACGATGGGCGCGGTGCGCGACACCGGCGTTCGTTGCGTGCAAAAACCTTTCCGCGTGGCTGATTTGGTCGTGGCCCTGCGCGAGACCTTCGGCGCATAACAGGTTGGGGCGTTTCCATCGTTATTTCTTCTTGGCAGGCGCCGCCGGACGCGTCGTTCCCGGAGCATCAATCCCGAAATCCCACACATAGAGGTGGATGCCTTCCCCGGGTAGAAACTCAGCCAATGCGTATTCGCCGGGTGTAAGTGTCTCGCCCAAGGTAATCCGGAAGACGCCGCGTGCCACCTGCCAGCGTTGCACGGCTACACTCTTGTAGTCGTCGCGTTGCTCCCCCGCGATGTTGGTACTGATCACGTTCAGTTCCCGTTTGTCCCCCTTCACCGTCGCCCGGATGAGTTCCAGTTCCGGCTCGCGCAGGTTGGCAGTGCGGATATAGAACTCCGGTTGCGTCGTGTTCAGCCTGATTTCCGCCGCTTTCCCGGCGGCGCTGATGCGGTGCTTTCCCGGGACAATGGGGATGGGCGAGAAGATCTGTTTCAGTAATTGTTTCTTGTCCACTTTGGTCTCGGTGGAGATCTGCGAAAGAGTCACAACTACGCACCGGGCCGTGGCTGGTCGCGGGTTCTGCGGGTCCTCGGGCTGGCATTGCAGGATGAAAAGCCCGTCGTCTTCGGGCAGGAACATGCCGGGAGCGATTTCGATGCTGGCATCCACGTCCACTTCCTGCGCCAGATTGGTTTGTCGCACTTCTTTCAGCTTCTCGCGCGCTTCTTCGACCGCCTTGGCCGCTTCGGCCTCGGCCTTTTCGGTGGCCGCAAAGTCCACCATATCCGCGGGGATTTCCTCCCAAGCCGACCGCTCAATACTGTAAAAACGGACGCGTTCGCCTTTGCGTTCCCACGACCGCACGAGTTGGAACGTGCCGTCTTTCAGAATCAGCCTCCGGCCGCGCAACGGCGCTGCGATGCCCGGTTCCTGGGCTCCACAGAACGTTGCGGCGCCCAGCAGGATCCCGTTCAGGAGTCCGGCGGTCAGGAGAAGTTTGGCTAAGAGTTGCTTCATTGGCCGGTAGTCAGTTGGATGCGATCTTTGCGTTGCAGGTTTGCGCACCTCGGGCAGCATAGCACTGCGGACAATGCCTATGGTAGATTGCCGCCTCACCTGTTAGGAGGCTCTCATGAGGTATCTCCTTCGCGGAGTTTTCTGCATTGCCCTGCTGGCGCCCGCAGCCCTGGCTCAATCGTTCGATATTACGCAGGTGGCGCCGGGGGTGTATGCGGCCATTGGCCGTCAGGGGGTCGCCTCCAACGGCGCGTTCATCGTGAACAAGGATGACGTGGTGGTGGTGGATACCCACTTTCGTCCGTCGTGGGCACGCGACCTGATCGCGGAAATCAAGAAAGTCACGGATAAACCGGTCCGCTACGTGGTGAATACCCACTGGCATAACGACCACACCCAGGGCAATCAGGCCTACTTTAACGCCTTTGGCGCATCGGTCGAATACATTTCCCAGCACACGGCTCGCGAAGATTTGATCAAGAAAGGCATCCCCGGCGTAGCCACCTCTTTGAACGAAGCGGTGCCTGCGGCCATCGCCCGTATGGAAAGATCGCTGGCCGAAGGAAAAGACGCGCAGGGCAACGCGCTCAGCGAACCGGCTCGCGCGCAGTTGCAGGCTCGCATTGCGGATCAGAAAGCTTATCTGGCAGAGCTAAAGCAGATTCAGATCACGCTGCCCACGGTAACCTTCGAGAACAGCCTGATCCTGCACAAGCAGGCGGGTGATGGTTCCGCCCGTTCGATTCAAATCCTCTTCTTTGGCAGGGGCCACACCCGAGGCGACGTGGTGATTTACCTGCCCCAGGAAAAAGTGGTCATCAGTGGCGACCTGCTCACCGGTGGCGTGCCTTTTGCCCGTGATTCCTATCCATCCCTGTGGGCGGGCACGATAGAGAATGTGCGAAATCTCGACTTCACTCAGGTGATTCCGGGTCACGGGGGTGTGCAACAGGGCAAGCAGCGGCTGGATCTGACCATCGCCCTGATGAAAGAACTTGTGGCCTTTGTGAGCGATGGTATCGCCAAAGGCTGGTCGGCAGAACAGATCACCGGAGCGCTGGATACCTCGAAGTACGAAGCCAACTTCCCCAATTCGCGCGCGGCCATCAACTTGTTTGTGACCCGCGCCTGGGCCGAGGCCAAAGGCCAAATCAACGACTAGATCGTTGCAATTTCTGCCGCCCAAAATCCGGACGCCCGCCGTCTTGGCTGGTACAACCTGCGCGACATCCGGTATCCTTGTTCCTTCTCAGGGGGAGGAATGAACCGCGAAGATGCCTGGAAGCTGGTCTGCGAATACACGCAGAGCGACAGCCTGCGCAAGCACATGCTGGCCGTGGAGGCCTGCGTGCGTGCCTACGCCCGCAAGTTCGGCGAAGACGAAAACCTCTGGGGCATCACCGCCCTGCTGCACGATTTCGATTACGAGCGCTGGCCCAACGATGCGCATCACCCGGAGCAGGAGCATCCTTACGAAGGCTCGAAGGTTCTCCGCGCGCAGGGCTACCCGGAGGAAGTGATCCGCGCGATCCTCTCCCACGCCGATTACACCGGCGTACCCCGGCAATCCAAGCTCGAGCACACCCTGTATGCCTGCGACGAGCTGGCCGGCTTTTTGACTGCATGCGCGCTGGTAAAACCCAGCAAAAGCATCCACGACGTGGAGGCGCCTTCGGTGAAAAAGAAGCTGAAGGACAAGGCGTTTGCCCGCGGCGTCAACCGCAACGACGTAATCAACGGCGCGCAAGAATTGGGCGTTCCGCTGGAAGAACACATCACCTTCTGCGTCGGCGCCATGCGCGGCATCGCCGCCGAGTTAGGCTTGCAGGGCGTGCCCGGCGGATCCGGCTCCCCGAGCTCGGCTACCGCATCCCCGTAAGCCGCGTGCTAAGATGGTTTTCGACCATGAAAATCAGCAAAGAAGATGTGGCCCGCGTGGCCGAACTGGCGCACCTTGAATTGACCGGTGCCGAACTGGAAACCTACCGTTCGCAGCTTGATTCCATCCTCAGCTACATTGGAAAACTCAACGAGTTGGATACGGCGCAGGTGGAGCCGATGGCCGGCGGGCGTCCGGCGGGTGTTGGCGGCGATGCCGACTCTTTGCGCGCCGATTCGCCCCAGCCCTGTGACGTGATCCGTGATGTGTTGAAGATAGCGCCCGACCCGAGTCCTGACGGCCTCTATATCCGGGTGCCCAAGGTCATCGAGCGTTAGCTGATATGGAAACCTGGACCATTGCCAAAATCCGTCGGGCGCTGGCGGCAAAGAGCGTCTCCGCGCGCGAGTTGGCGCTCGACTACCTTGGCCGCATCGAGAAACAAAACCGCGGCCTGAACGCCTTCCTCGCGGTTTCCCCGGAACGCGCTCTGGAGCAAGCTGAGAAGGTGGATAGGGCCGTCGCGGCTGGAAAGCCTCTGCCGCCGCTGGCGGGGGTACCCATCGCGATAAAAGACGTGCTGAGCACGCGGGGCATTCGCACTACCTGCGGCTCGAAAATCCTGGAAAACTACGTCCCCCCCTACGACGCAACGGCAGTCACGCGCCTCGAGGCAGCCGGGGCGATGATTCTCGGCAAGACCAATTGTGACGAATTCGCCATGGGCAGTTCGAACGAGAACTCCGCCTATGGCCCGGTGCAGAATCCGGCTGCCCCAGGGCGGGTGCCGGGCGGATCGAGCGGCGGCTCGGCGGCGGCAGTGGCAGCGGGCCTGGCCGTGGCATCTCTGGGCACCGATACCGGCGGTTCGATTCGCCAGCCGGGGGCGCTGTGCGGCATCCCTGCAATGATGCCCACCTATGGTCGCGTTTCACGTTACGGGTTGATTGCCTTTGCCTCCTCGCTGGATCGCATCGGCCCGTTCGCATCTTGTGTCGCGGATGCGGCGGCGGTGATGCAGGTTATGGCCGGCCACGACCCGAACGACTCCACCTCCGCAGCGCTTCCCGTGCCGGACTACCCCGCGGAACTGGCCAAGCCGGTCCGTGGCCTGCGCCTGGGTATTCCCGCCGAGTACTACGGCGCAGGGATGGATTCCGGCGTGCGCTCACGCATTGAAGCCGCGCTTGAAACCCTCAAAGGGTTGGGTTGCCAGCTCGTCGAAATCCGCATGCCGCACACCGACTACGCCATTGCCACCTACTACATCGTGGCCACGGCCGAAGCCAGCTCCAACCTGGCCCGGTTTGATGGCGTGCGCTATGGTCTGCGCGTGTTCGAAGGGCAGCAGGACGACCTGCGCGGTATGTACAAGCGTACGCGTGGCGCCGGTTTCGGCGCGGAGGTGAAGCGCCGCATCATGCTGGGCACCTATGCGCTTTCTTCCGGCTATTACGACGCCTACTATTTGAAAGCTCAGAAGGTGCGCGCCCTGATCGCCCGGGATTTTCTGGACGCCTTCCAGAAGGTGGATGCGATTGTCACCCCCACTTCGCCTGTACCCGCCTTCAAGCTGGGGGAGCGCACCGCTGACCCCCTGGCGATGTATCTTGCGGACATCTACACCGTCACCGGATCGCTGGCGGGCGTGCCGGGCATTTCCGTTCCCTGCGGCCGGACCCCGGATGGCTTGCCCGTGGGCTTGCAAATTTTCGGACCGCACTTTGCCGAAGAGCGCGTTCTTCGCATGGCCCATGCCTTTGAAAATGCCTTTGGGAGGGTCTGACCGGTGACCTATCCGGCCGTGGAAAGCAGGCTTGGCCGCATTCGGGCTCGCTTGGATGCCCTGCTGGCCACCGTTTCCGAAGCGGATTGGAAACGCTCGCCCGCCGCAGGAGGGTGGTCGGTCGGCGAAGTCATCGCGCACCTGCTGCAGGTGGAAACCGCAATTCACGATGCCGCCGTCAGGACTCTGGCAAAGCCCCCTGTGCCGGTCAAGCGGAAGTGGCTGCGCGTTCCCATCCTTCTCATCCAATTTCGCGGCCTCAAGCGGGAATCCCCCATCCCTCTGGACCCCGCCCTGGTAACCAGCAAGGCGGAAATGCTGGCCCGGTTCGCCGAGCGGCGCAAAAAGACTCTGGCTTTCCTGCAAGAAACCCTGGCCCAGGGTCGTGACCTCAGCGGCTACCACTGGCGGCACCCGTTCTTTGGCACGCTGACCTTCGCCGAATGGTGCCGCGTCATCGCCTGTCACGAGGTGCGGCACACCAAGCAAATCCGTGAAATCGTAAGTTCCTTCCAGAGTTAGAAAGAAAGAAAACCATTTCACCCTTTCTCCAGAGCTCGAACATTGGTCAACGCGTTGGTGTGTCCAAGTGATTGCCGCTAGTTCCAGTACCCCACAGGAGGTTAGCCTGCCCATTTTCGGTGCAATCTCAGGCCGCGCGAAAAGACCAGAAGTCTCCGAGAAAGGCCGTTTTTCAAGGAAAAACGTACGCTTCTGCCTGTATCGCGCGCAGGATGTAGCCGAGGCCCGCCGCCGCTGAAGTACGGCTCGCCCGTTGCCGATAGGCATAAAAGAAGGCAAGTACTAGCCACAAGGTCACAGCGGTGGTGAAACGGAATCACTATTGCTCTGATTTTGTGCATCCCCTACGATGCCCGAAGCATCAGAAAGGGAAGAGGCAAAACGATGGTTGTGATTCGCGCCAGCCAAAAGCTCTTCACGGAAACAGAGGTGGCCAGCTTGACCGGCCTGTGCCTCGAAGCCTTGCACCAGATCGCCCGCAGCAAGCACATTGGCCGAATCAAGCAGGCTGCCGAAGCCGCCGGGCAGAAGGCCGAGCAGTTTTTCTTTACCAATGCCGACCTGATGGTCCTGAATCTGTTGACTTCCGGCCAGCGCAACGACGCGAAAGATTAGCCTTTCTCCCCCGGAGATTAGGGTACCCGCCAAGGCCTCCCGATACTCGGGAGGCCTTGGTGCTTTCGGCCCTCGCCCTTGGATAATGGCCTATTGCCATCTGCTATACTGGTTTTAGGATTAAAACATCTGCCTTGCCACGGTGCGGCTGCCTATTGTTCAGGAACAACTTTGCGAAAAAACCCTTGACAGGGCTTGCCAGAATTTGGACAATGCATCCGCGCCGAAGTTTCTGCCTTCCCCAACGTCATCCGAGTTCCCTTTTTGAATCACCGGAATCCGTGCGCCCACTGAGAGGCTACGGTGACCGAGAACCACAGCCAGAGCAACGCAGCACCGATCGAAATTGACCGGGAAGTGATTCGTTGCAAGGTATGCGGTCTTGTGCAGTACCGCACGCGCGTCGGCAGTTGCCGCCGGTGCATGCGCATGCTTCCGCCTAAACTGGATTTCCTGCTGCAAGCCACCGCGCCGCAGGATCTGCCCGGCGACGACCGGCAGTTGCTCGAGACCTGGCCGAACCAGGATACCGTCGAGAACATCGGCCAGCGTATCCGCCAACTCCGCGAGTCGCGCGGCATGACGCAGAGCCAGCTCCAGGCGCGCTCACGCGTTTCCCGCTCGTATCTTTCTCGTATTGAGAGCGGCCAGATGACTCCTTCGCTGGGTACCCTGGAAAAGATTTCAGAGGCGCTGGGCGTGGGTATGAACCGCTTCTTCATCCCGGAATCCACCGGCGAAGCGCTGATGGAAGACCCGTTCATCCAGGGCTTGCGCCCGTTCTTGCGCCAGCTCGATTGGACGCAATGGCAATCCATCCTGAAGCGGCTGCAAGCCATTACCGATCACGTCACCGCTCCGGGACCGGCCGCCATACCGATGGCGCCGCGGCCGGCGTTGGGAGCTGCACGGCCCAACCAGAGCTTTTCGGCGGCACCGCAACGCGATAACGGCCCGCGGCCCATGCACCGGTAGGGACGGACCCGCAAGCCGTCGTCATTCTGAGGAGCGCCCTGCTCTTGGCCCGCAGGGGCAAGAGCTGCGACGAAGAATCTTTATAACTGGCCATGCAGGTCCTTCGCTCAGGAGGACGGGCTTACAGATTGGATTGAACACGGAATTCTGAGGGACACGGCGGGCGCGCCTTTCTGAGGGGCCAGCGCCCGCCGTTTTTTCTTGGGCAGGCACTACCCGCTTGCCGGTTTTTCTCTACTGCGGCCACCCTCACAACGCCAGGTTTGCCCTACTGTCACAACTGACAGACAACCCTGGTAGGAGCGGACTGGAGCGTCCGCTGGCTGCTGTTTCTTTCCAACCATCGTTCTGCCCGTGATCGGAACCAAATATGAAGAGCACAACGCAAGACGAACCGGTATTTCTTTGCCGCGATGTCGAACTTCTCTCCCTGCCCCTTTCTCCGCCGGAGCGAGAGCGTTTGCCCTTGCCCGCAGCGTCTGCGGCGCAACCGATCGTGCGAGCATGGAACCGCCTGGGCGGATTACTGGGCGCGGTAAGCAAGCGCCTGCCACTGGATGCGGCGCTGGCGCTGGCCATTTTGTGCGTGGAATCGAGCGGCAGCGGTTTCGGCCCCGGCGGGCGGCTGAAGATTCGATTCGAGGTGCACCTGTTTGGCCGCGAGTTGCAATCGGCGGGAACGCCCGCGGCGCGCGACTTCGCAGCCCATTTTGCGCATGACAGGGAAGAACCGTGGCGCGGTCACCGATTCCGCGCAACCGAACACGAGCCATGGCGGGCCGTGCATCGGTCACAATCTGGCGAATGGGAGGCGCTGGAGTTTGCTCGGCGCTGGTGCGTGCCGGCAGCGTTGCGCTCCATCAGCATGGGCGCGCCGCAAATCCTTGGCGCGAATCATGCCATCGCGGGTTACCGAACCCCGGAGGCCCTTTTTGAGGCTTTCTGCTCCAGTGAAAACGGCGAGCGGCTCCAGGTGCTGGCGCTCTTTGATTTTTTGTGTTTTGCCCGGCCGGGGCGGGAGTTACTCACGCGCTTGCAGCAAAGCGACCTGGTGGGCTTTGCCCGGCTTTACAACGGCCCCGGACAGGCCCAGCAATACGCGCAACGGATTGCCGCGCAGCTTCGCCTCTGGAGCAAGTTGCAGCGTTAACACCGTGCTTCGGGCCTTTTGGCCCGCGGTCCTCTGCTTCCACCGCAGCGCGCGCCATCCTGGGCACAGGGGCCGCGCCTCCGAAGAGGCGGACTGCGCACACAGTTACTGCGTTGCGGGTTCGCCGGCACGCAGCAGTACGATTTCGGTGACCGATCCTTTGCGGCGGAGGATTACGGCTTGCAGCAGGTGTTCACGGTCCTGAAAGAAGGCAACGTCGCTGGAGGAGACTTCGGTGCCGTAGATCACCCGTTTCCGTTCCATCTTCCCGGAGCCTTCGCGGTCGAATTCGGGGCCGAGGCGCTCCTTGTACCAGTCGTCCACTTTGTCGAGTTCGTCTTTGCTGGTGTATTTAGCCACGGTGACGGCGAGATTGTCTTCTGCCGGCGATTCGATTTCCACCGTCGTGCCCGGCTCGGTAATCTCCGCGCCGGGATACTTGGGAAGCCCAGTGTCGTCACCTTCGCTCGCTTTCAAGCTCCCTGCGGGCGTTTTCACTTCCACTCCCGCCGACGTCCGAACGATTTCCACCTGCGGCGCTACGATGCGCCACACAATCACCGTGCCCAGGCCCAGGATGGCGATGCCCGTGACCAGCAAACCCAGCACCCACCAAAGCAGCGAACCTTTGCCTTCCACTTTTTCCGGTTCCGGCATCATTGGAATTGTACCAGTGTGGGGCGGCAACTCCTCGTGGAGGCGCGGTGAAACAGGATAAGGCCCGCGCGGGCGGCAGCAGATCCACTCCTGCCGCAAAGACCAAGACGGGAAGTCTGCCTTGCAAAAGAAAAAGGGGCCAGCCGAAGCTGGCCCCTAGTGACGGGTGATTTGGTAAGAGCGGTTAGAACGAATCGGCCGAAGCGTCTTTGCGCAGGAAGTCGAGAGCTGCGGCTTCTTCCGGCGAAAGTTCCGGCTCGGGTTCTGGCTCGGTTTCCACCTCTGGTCCCGGCTCGGGCGGCTGAGTGAGCAGGGTGATGTTGCGATAATGCTCGAGCCCGGTGCCCGCGGGAATCAGGCGGCCCATGATGACGTTTTCCTTCAGGCCGCGCAGGTAATCCACCTTTCCAGCAATCGCGGCTTCGGTGAGCACGCGCGTGGTTTCCTGGAAGCTGGCGGCCGAAATGAACGAATCGGTCGACAGCGACGCCTTGGTGATGCCGAGCAACAGCGGGCGGCCAGTGGCCGGGCGTCCGCCTTCGCCGAGCACGCGCTCGTTTTCTTCGCGGAAGCGGAACTTGTCCACTTGCTCTTCGAGGATGAACGGCGTATCACCCACGTCTTCCACCTTCACCCAG
>CAZCNH010000083.1:0-15426 GCA_964500065.1 uncultured Acidobacteriaceae bacterium | reverse complement strand
CGGGGTAACTGCTTAGCAGGCAGCCCTGTTCGGCCACTCCAGCACCTCTCCGCGGAAATATGTGGTCGTGGGACGGAAAAATCCAGCCCTACGGAAACTCCGCCTGCTGCCCAAAGTATAGCACGCTGCGACACGGAGCAAAGCACGGGTAATGGGGCGCTTTCGCAGGTGCCCCAATGTTGCGCGGTTCTAAGAGAGTGGGCCTACGTAGGAATGCGAACGTGTTCGCGGACTACGCTGAGCGTCGCCAGTTTTCTGGATGGACTATTCCAGCGAAACGCGCTGCCATTCGCCGCGGATGATGGCTTCCCGAATCTCGGCCGGCTTCTTGCCCTGCTTGGTCATTTGGTCTGCAAGGAGAACCTCCTTGACGCAGACCGCTCAACCGGCGCCATGGTCTGTGGCGAAGCAATCCACCAGCGAGCCATGGCCCATTTTGTCGCAGTAGCAGTAGCAGGGCTGTTGCGCCAGCACCTCGCGAATTTTTGCCGCGGCACGATAAGCTTTGGCGACGATGGGGATGTCGAACTGCTCGGCAGGAAGAATCGCTGGCAGCACGCCAGCTTCCGCCAGCGTTTTGTGGAAGTGCGGTACACGCTCCGTATCCGGCGTTGCCGCAGGCACAGGCGTAGCCGCAGTGACCGGAGCCGGCGCGGGTGTTGCCGTTGCCGGTGAAGCCGCAGATGGCGGCTCGGGCTCGGCATTGCGTCGCTGGCTTGAAATAATCAGCGAGCCAATCACCAGCACGCCGATGGCAAGCAAAATCACATTTCTTGGCTTCATGTTTTTTTCCCGGGAATTCCGCAGTTCTATTGTGGCTGAATGTGCCCCACCATGGCTACTGGTTCGTCTTTTCTTACCGGTGGGGTGGCCACTACGTACAGCACCTCGCCGGCAAAATTCGCGCGGAATTCGTGAATCACATTGCCAAAATAATCGGTAAGCACGGAAATGACGGTTCCCTTGGCAACGGTGTGGCCCGGCTGGACCTTGGGATGCAGAATGCCATCGGCGGGACTGCGCATTACTTCGTTGCTGTCGAACCAGATAGGATTCTCGACGCGCTTGGCCACGCCCGGCAGCATTTTGTAGAAGCGCAGCAGGTTGAACACGCCTGCCTCCACCAGGTCCGCGCCGTCATTATCGAGCCGGCCCAGGCCGCCGGTTTCCGTCGTGATGGATGGCTTGCCGCGGGTGATGGCGGTATTCGAGGTGTACACTGATTTTTGCGGATCGGGGCTGCGTTCGTTATCAATCACGATGTGGTCAAGTCCGAACGCCAGCACCATTTGTTTGGACTTTTCGTTCACTTCGGGCGTGCCGCTGGTCATCCAATAGCTGTAAGGGCGCAGCGCCTCGTTGCCGTCCCCGCAATGCAAGTCCACCAGGTAGTCCGATTTTTCGATCACTTCGCGGGTGATGGCTTCCGCGATGCGCTCGGAAAGCGAGCCAGCGGCGCGGCCGGGATAAACGCGGTTCAAGTTCTTGCCATCGGCCGGGCTGTAGTAAATCGTGCGTCCATGGAACGATGGCATATTGGCCACGTGAACGATAATCACCGTGCCGGAAAGTTGCGTCGCGTCAATTCTTGCGGGCAAGCGTTGTAGAGCAACGATCGGCGAATACTCGTAGCCGTGCGTTCCGCCCACCAGGCCCAGCACCGGTCCGGCTTTCGCGCCGTGAATCACCGTGACGGGAATGCGCGTGCCTTCGTCGCCCGCCCGCGCTGCAATTTCCAGAAAGCCCGAGGCGCGCGTGCCCGGGGCAGCGCTGATCTTGCCCACCGAGAATGACCTCGGCTGGCCGCTAGCAGCAGAGGCCATAGCGAATACGGCCCATACCAAAAGCGAATTTCTCTTCATTGCACACCTGCCCAAACAGCATTGTTTTTTTGCTGCAACCACGAATCCTGCCGGGTTGTAGCGCTGGAGCAGTTCTTGTCCCGGCGTCATCCCGCATCAAACCCTAACCGAACGAGACCTCCCGATTCGCAGCCTACGGAACTATTTGTTCTCTGACAGCGGCGGATCCTGTGCCGTGGCTGGGCGATCTTCTGTCGTCCAGCGAATCACGCCAGTCTCGTTTAAGAAAAAATTGCGGAAGCCGTAGTGACCGGGCCGTGCCACAAGCGAGAATGTTTGAATGTTTCCGCCCGCGCCCGCGGGCCCCGGCGCGTAATCGAGCCGGTAGCCTTCGGCCTGCGCCGCCTGTGCCGCGCCGCGAATCTGCGCAAAGGACGCCGCGGCCAGGCCATCCAGGCTGGCGGGGTAGCTGCCGCTGGTATCGAGGTGCGCTTGCAATGCCCGCTTCACCGTATTCACGGCGGCCAGCGCGCTTGATTCCGCGCGCAGCGCAACGCCGGTGCTGCGCTCCGGCAAAATGAACCACAGGAAGGCCCACATCGAAGCGATCAGCACTCCCCACACCAGGATGCGCTTGGCAATCGAACTCGGCGGAGTGGCCTGCGCTTCCTGGGGCAGACTCAAGTCCGCGCCACAGTACGGGCACAAGTCCGTCGCCTGATTCACAGGCTTCTCGCATTCACGGCAGGTGTACATGGTTGATTGCTTTTATTTTTTCCCTGCGGCGGCCGGCTGGCCGACCTCGGCCTTGGCCGTCATTTTCAGCGCCGGTAGCGGTCGTTTCAGAACTTCTTCAAACAAAGCAAAGATGCGGCGGTTCGAATCGAGCCGCGAAAACTCGTTCTGCCAGCCGTGATCTTCCACCGGCATGGGCGCGAGCGACCAGCCAGTCTTCTTCAACTCGATCAGCCGCTGGGTGAGCCGCACCGTATCCTGAAAGTGTACATTGCGGTCGAACATGCCATGCAGGATCAGCAGCCGGTCCTGCAAACCCGCCGCGTGATAGATCGGCGAACTGCGGCGGTAGGCCTCGTCGTCTTCATACGGGTTGTTCAGAATGTTCGAGGTGTAGGGGTGATTGTAGTGCGCCCAGTCCGTGACCGGGTAGAGCGCCGCGCCCGCCGCGAACACGCCCGGATGCTTGAACAACGCCATCAACGTGAAGAACCCGCCGTAACTGCCTCCGAAGATTCCAATGCGTCGCGGGTCAATACTGTGATTCGCGGCCAGCCAGCGCGCTGCGCTGACGGCCGAGTCAATATCCTTGCCGCCCATGTTGCGGTAGATATCCGTGCGGCAATCGCGCCCGTAACCGGAGGAGCCGCGATAGTCCAGATCCAGCACGGCATAGCCGGCTTGCAGCAGCACGTTGAAAAATGGCGTGGTGTTGCCGCCGCCCCAGTTATGGAACACGCTCTGCGCGTAACCTGCGCCATGCACGTAAATCACCGCGGGCCGGGAGGCGTGCGGCTTATCCGGCTTGTACAGGCGCGCGTAGAGCTGGTTGCCATAGGCATCGGGAATTTGCACGATTTCAAATTTGCGCCACTTGTAGGACTTGAATTCGTCCGTATAGGAATCGGTGAGGCGCTTCATGGTCGCGCCGGGGCGGTTTTCCATCAGGAACAAATCCGTGTTCGTTTCGGGCGAGGCAAAGGTGGCCGCAATCCATTTCTCGTCGGGCGAAAGGGTTCCCGCATACACGCCTTGTCCCGCGGTGATGCGGGTCATCGCGCCGCCGGCAGCGGGCAGGGAATACAGCTGGCGTTCGCCCGGATGCGGCTCGCTGGTGGTGAGAAGGAACTGCGACTTGTCGCGCGAAATCTGCACGCCGGTGACTTCCCACTTGCCGCGGGTCAACTGCCTGGGCTTGCTGCCGGCGGCGGTGGAAAGGGTGTAGATATGAAAATAGCCATCGCGCTCGCTGCGGAACCACAGCGTGCCGTTATCAAGCCATCCATAGGAGCCCCCGCCGAAAGGCCCGCCACCGCCGCTGAGGATCCATGCATCATCGTGCTCGGTATCCAGGACGTGCGTTTTGCGCGTGGAAAAGTCGAGCATCATGATCCAGCGATCATTATTGTCTTCCGCGTGCAGAACCGCGAAAGCGTTCTTGCCGTCATCGGACCAGGTGACTACGTTGCTGCCGCCATCGGTTTGCGTCACGTTGACAAAGCTGTGCTCGCGCTTTTCCAGGCCCACATCGAAGTAAGCGACCTTGCTGTCCGCCACCGTCACCACGCCGAGCCTCTGCTTGTTCTGCGCCACGCCTACCTTGTAGCGGCCGCCCCCACCGATCTGGCTGGCCAGCCGTTCCATTTCCGTGTAGCCCGATTTGGTCACGTACTTGGGCATTTCCGGAACTTTCGCTTTGGAGGGTTCGCTGCGGTCGGTCAGCACGAAGGTGACCATCTGGCGGTCGGGACTCAGCGACAAAGCAGAGATCGCTTCGTTTTCCTTCAGGTACGCCGCTTCGGGAAAGCTGCCGCGCAGCGTCTTTGTGCGCTCTTTGCTTTCCTTGTCGTCTTTTTCCTGCTTCTGGATGATTTCAAACATCTCCAGTTGCTGCTTTTCCAGGTATTCTTCCTCCTTGGATTGCTTCGGCTTTTCTTCCGGATCGCGGCCTCGCCGGAAATCAGTCCATTGCCGCGTTGCGCCGGATTCGATCTCCCATTCATACAGGTTGTCGCCGCGCGTATAAAGAAGCCCGCGCCCGTCTTCGGAGAAGCGCGGATTGGACTCAGTGTCCGAAGTATTGGTGATTTGGCGCGTTTTTCCGGTGCGGATATCGTGCAAATAGATGTCGCCCTGGAAGGCGTAGGCCTTCAGCGTGCGCGCGTTGTTATAGGAGCCAGGATTGGAAGAAAGCCAGCGCTGCTGATCCAGCGGAACCTTCACCGGCTTGGCTCCTTCCGAACGCACATCCAGTTCGTACAGTTCGTTCCGGTCGCCGCGTTCCGGGTTCCAGTTGAAATGGAGTTTGCTTCCGTCCTCACTCCATCGGATCTGGACCGGCGCGGCGCCAATCCACTTTCCCGCATCGCGGGAAATGGCTTCCAGCGTAAGTTGCGGCTCCGCCGCAGCCTTCTCCGCCGATTTCTTCTGTGCGAGCAGGGCACCGGGCGCGCCCAGGTTTAGCAGGCCCACCGCCAGCAGGACCGCGGTCGCGCTACGCATCGTCAAGATGGGTCGAGAATTCATGTTTCCTCCGCACATCGAGAATGACCTGCTATGAAAACGGCTTGACTCACAGAGAGCGCGCCAGCAGCACGGCGTTCCATGAGAGCTGCGCTTGCTGAACCGCGTACGCTAGCACGCCTTTCGGCACCGTTCAATTGGCGTCTTTCCCGGGACTTTGACGCGCGGAGGAAGATTGCGTACCATGGAAAGGGTAAACGACAGCGATGTTCGCGCCGTTCTATTAGCCGCCGGTTCCTCCACCCGGACCTTCCGGGCAAGCCCTCCTGAGGTGTGTTCTCGAAACTCGTTTGACTGGAACGGAGAAGAATCGCCGTGGCAACAATTTTTGAAAAGCTGGATCAGATTGAATTGAAGTACGAGGAGTTGACCGCGCAACTCTCCTCCGCCGAAGTGCTGGCGGATTCCACGCGCTTTCAGAAACTCGCCCGGACGCATGCAGACATGGGAGACATGGTCAACAAATACCGCGCCTGGAAGGAAATCGAAAAGGGCCTGCGCGGGGCGCAACAAATGCTGATGGAAGCCGAAGACGCCGAACTGAAACAGATGGCGCACGATGAAGTCCGCGACTTGGAAGCCAGGCGGGAATCGGTGGAACATGAACTGCGCCTGCTGCTGCTGCCGCGAGACCCCAACGATGAGAAGAACATCATTCTTGAAATCCGCGCCGGAACCGGGGGCGACGAAGCCGCGCTGTTTGCCGCCGAGCTCTTCCGCATGTACTCGCGCTATGCGGAATCGCAGGGCTGGCGCGTGGAAGTGATGGATAGCGCGCCTTCTTCCATTGGCGGGCTGAAGGAAATCGTCGCAGGCATTACCGGACGCAAAGTCTACTCCAAGCTGAAGTATGAAATGGGAGTGCATCGCGTGCAGCGGGTCCCCAAGACCGAGCAGCAGGGACGCATTCACACGTCGGCGGCCACTGTGGCGGTGATGCCGGAAGCGGAAGAAATCGATATCAAGATTGAAGCCAAGGATATTCGCATTGATACATTCTGTTCGTCGGGCCCCGGCGGGCAATCGGTGAACACGACCTATTCGGCGGTGCGTATCACTCATCTGCCGACCAACACGGTCGTTTCATGCCAGGACGAAAAGTCGCAAATCAAGAACCGCGAAAAAGCCATGCGCGTGCTGCGTTCCCGGCTCTACGAAATGGAATTGGAAAAGCAGCAGCAGGCGCTCTCCGCAGAACGCCGCACGCAGATCAAGTCCGGCGACCGCAGCGAGAAAATCCGCACCTACAACTTCCCGCAGAATCGGGTGACCGACCATCGTATCGGCTTTACCCTGCACCAGCTCGATGCGGTGATGGACGGGAAAATCGGTCCGCTGGTGGATGCTTTGGTGACGCACTACGAAGCCGAGCGTCTGCAACAGGAACTCGCCGAAGCGTAAATTATTCCCTGCTGCAAATGTCGTTCGCGGAAAAGTTTTGTGACATGGCGAATCGATTGGCAACGCTGGCCGATGTTCGATGCGCGCTGAAAACCGCCCTGGCGCAGCTTCGCGCGGCTGAAGTCCCTTCGCACACCCTGGCTGCCGAACTGCTGCTGATGAAAGTCACCGGGCGCGATCGCGCCTGGGTGTATGCGCACCCCGAGGCCGTCCTCTCGCCGGGGCAGCAAGCGCAGTTTATGGAACTGGTGGCGCGGCGGTGCACCGGCGAACCAACGCAATATCTAACCGGCCAGCAGGAGTTTTGGGGACGCGAGTTTGAAGTCGGCCCGGGCGTGCTGATTCCGCGCCCGGAAACCGAACACGTTGTCGAGGTCGCGCTGGAAATGCTCGGCCCGCCGCGCGAAGGAGAGCGCTTCCGCATCGCGGATGTCGGAACCGGATCAGGCTGCCTGGCCATCACGCTGGCCCTGGCGCTCCCGCGGGCGGAAGTGATCGCGATCGACATTTCTGACGCCGCGCTTTCCTATGCCCGCCGCAACGCGCAAAAGCATGGCGTCGCGGAACGCATCGCTTTCATGCGCGCGAATCTTCTGCAAGACTTGGTGGCCGCGGGAATTGCTCCCCTGGACATTGTGGTCAGCAACCCACCCTACATTGGACGGAAGGACGCTGCCGGCTTGCCCCGCGAGGTCCGCGAACACGAGCCGATGGAAGCGCTTTTTGGCGGCGAAGAGGGGCATGAGTTTTACGAAACACTTGTGAAGCAGGCGCACAAAGCGCTGCGGCACTCGGGCATCCTTGTTCTTGAACTGGGTTATAATGGGCTTCCGCGGGTTCGCACCCTTCTGGACTCGCCGCCCACCTGGTCGGATGTTCGGGTCACTAATGACTTGGCGGGAATTGCCCGGGTTATTACAGCCCGAAGGGGCCTCTAGAACATGTCCAAGGACCAAATACTCCAGCTCTTGCAGAAGGACACCGAAAAACTCTACGACGACCAGGAACTGTGCGACGCCCTGGGCGCGGGGAACAACTCCAGGGAGCACGAGCAAATCGCCGAAGCCTGCCGGGAACTGCTGCGTGCCGGGCAGATCCGCCGCTTCAAGCATGAAGGGCGCATGGTCAACGGCGCGCGCAAGACGCAATTTTTGGCCCTGCGCCGCCGCGAGAAGAAGGAAGAAACCGGTTCCGCAATTGAAAAACGCGGCGCGGTGGAAGTCACCGTCCGCCCGGAAGAAGGCCTGGCTCGCAAGGATTTTTCCGACCGCGCCCGCGAAGTGATGAACGAATTTTTCGGCCGGCCGCTCAAGCCGCGCAAGATCGGCGGCACCAAAATCTGGGACTACGTCTCACCCGACGGCATGATCGTCGGTGATGCGCGCTGGTTCGGCAACTCTATTCCCGCGGCGCGCGCCTTCGTCAGCGAAGCGGTATGGCTGCTGGAAAAAGTCGGCGCCGTGCAGAAGTTCATCGTATTCGGCGGCGAATCCGAAGTGCCGCGCCAGTGGCTCGAGTTATGGTCCACCCTCTGCCCGGAAGATATCGCCCTGTTCTATCTCGATGCCAAGGGTGAATTGCACGAGCTGTAGTCCTTACTGGCCGCTTTCCCTTCTCTATTTGATTCGCGCCAGAATTGCTTCCATGGCCACATCCTTGCCGGCCGCGAACTCCCTGAACGTCGGGTGCGCATAAATGTCGGGGCCCAGGGAATCAATTGCCAGGTCGCGATAGTATGGCTTGAATTCCGGCGGGTCCAACTTCGAGTAGCTGTGATACCCGTTGCTCGATCGCAAAATCAGCCGCGAATTGGGCAACACATGGGCATCGCCTTCCGCCCAGAATTCCAGCCGGTCTCCCACCGGCTCACCCACAAATACCGCGTTGGGGTTTCCCCGCAGTTGTGACGCGTGAAAAATAGCCGCTGAAAATGTGTTGATTCCGGTGACGACGAAAAGCTTGTTCCTTTCCTGAAGCTTGGGCGTTGCGGCCAGCCGTTCGATGAATTTTTCTGCAATGTCCAGATTTCCCCCGCCATTGAAGCGCATGTCCACCACCAGGGCCTTGACAGGTTTTTCCTCCAGCTCCTTCAGCAGCCGCTCCCCGAATTGGGGGATCGTCTCTTCGCCGCCATTCAGGGAAGCGTTGAATTGGAAATAGAGCACCTGGGAATCGGACAGATACTCGAACCAGTAATTCTTTTCCCGGTTGCGCAGGTACAGCGGGCGCGGCGCGCTTGCTGCCAGTGCGCTGAGCCAATCGCGTTCGCCCGTGGTATCGCCCGCACTCACGGTCAGGTCGCGCTTACCAGATGGACACTCCAAGTTGTAAACGATGCGCTCCATGTCAGTGGCGATACCCAGGCCATACAAGATGTGCGGGGATACAAAGCTGTTTACGGCACGGGCCAGCTTCCACGACTCATTCCCGGCATAAAGCTCTTCGACCTTGTTCTGTACGGTTGCGATGGGCTGGCCGCTGATGCCGGTGACGCGACAACCGACGGCCTCCGCATAGACGGGGGCCGCTCGCGTCACGTATAAGCCATCTTTGAACCAGTTGAGCCGCAACGGCAGCGTCGGCCGGCGCAACGACGATTCCGCCGCCACCACGATCGTATGGCCGTTGTTCGCGAGCGCGACAGCCTTAGCAAGCTCCACGTAGAGCTGCTGGTCGTTCAAGCTACCAGCGCGGGTTTTCAACGCTTCCACTCGCTTGCGATAATCCTCGCGCGCTGCCGCGGTGAAAGACCGGTCATATCGTGTAAAGCGCAGCGCTGTATCCAGATCCTGCTGCCACGCCTCCACCCGATCCTTGGGCGGCGCGAGAGTGGGGATTCGCGTCAGCCGAAAATCCGTAGGACCTGCACGGAAGGTAACCTCACCGGTGATTTCGTTCTCCTGAAGTTCGCCTTGAAACACGGGTACACCCTGGCGGAGTTGAATCTTGAAGCCGACCGTGCTGCCAGAAGTCACAATCTCTCGAATCTCAATTCCACTATTGCCCACAATGCTCATTGTGCCGCGCCAACCATCCCCGTTCTTGCGAAACTCGGCGGTCATGAAGTAGGGACGGCGCGGATCCATCACCAACCCTTCCCAATTGCCCTCAATCGAGGGCGCCTGGCCAGCCTTTGAATGCTGTGCCAGCAGCACCAGGGCCAGTACAGCAATTGCAAAAGATACCGCACGTCGCGTCTTCTTCATTTTCAAACGCCTCTTTTCTCGCGGGAAGCCATCGCAACCCTTAGACCGCCGTTCTGCCTGAAAGGTTGCGGCGTATACTGAAGCTTGATGCCCAAGCTGGCTACCTATCGAGCCAAACCCGCTGCCGATGCGGAGGCGACGCCATCCCAATCCACCATCCTGCATGTGGATATGGACGCGTTCTTTGTTTCCGTCGAATTGCTGGCCAGGCCGGAGCTGCGCGGCAAGCCGGTGGTGGTGGGCGGCCAGCCGAACCAACGCGGCGTTGTGAGTGCGGCCAGCTACGAGGCCCGCAAATTCGGCATCCACTCCGCGATGCCGCTGCGCACCGCCGGGCGCCTTTGCCCGCACGCCACTTTTCTTGAATCCAACCACCATCTGTACACCGAATGGAGCGATCGCATCGCCTGCATCCTGCAATCGTTCTCGCCGGTGGTGGAAATGGCCTCCGTGGATGAAGCGTATCTGGATCTGGCGGGCACGGAGCGCATTCATGGGCACCCGCTAGCTGCGGCGCACAAGTTGCTCACCACCATTCAAAGCCGCACGGGGCTGCCGTGTTCCGGAGGGTTAGCCAGCACTCGGCTGGTCGCGAAGGTCGCTTCCGACCAGGCCAAGCCGCGCGGGCTGCTGTTTGTTCCGCTGGGCAGCGAGGCGGCTTTCCTGGCGACGCTACCGGTCCGCAAGATTCCGGGTATCGGCAAAGTTACCGAAGAATCGCTGCGCAGCCGGGGCATCGAAATCGTCGCGCAGCTTGCCGCGGTGCCGCAAGAAAAGCTGGAAGAAGCCTTCGGGCAGTGGGGAACCGCCTTGTACCGCAAAGCGCGCGGCCTGGATGCCTACGAATTTTTCATTGATGCGGAGCCCAAATCCGTCTCCAACAACCACACGTTTCTGGAAGACACGGCGGACCGCGAAAAGCTGGATTCCCTGCTGAGTTTCCTCTGCCAGAAATCCTCGAAGCGGCTGCGCGACGCCAGGTTGCACGCCCGCACCATCACCCTGACCATCCGTTACGCAGGGTTTGAAACTCATACGCACAGCTGCACGCTACCGGAAGCTACGCATCTGGATTCAGTGGTGTTGGCCACGATTCGCCGGCTCTTCGACGGCAAGTGGGACCGCAAGCGCAAAGTCCGTCTGCTGGGCGTGGGCCTGACCAACCTGACCCACGGTGAAAGTCAGATTAGCCTGCTTGATGTTGAGAAGAAGCAGCGGCTGGAAAACCTAACCCGCGCCACGGACAAGCTCCGGGATCGCTTCGGCTTCAGCAAAATCCAGCTGGGTAGTTCGCTGCGTGCTCCGGAAGAAGACTCCTAGCGGCAGCCGGGATTCAGGCCGATGCCGAACCCAACGCAAGCCGCAAAGCCTCCC
This sequence comes from uncultured Acidobacteriaceae bacterium, assembly GCA_964500065.1. GTDB lineage: Bacteria > Acidobacteriota > Terriglobia > Acidiferrales > UBA7541 > CAZCNH01. The sequence continues at coordinate 4,385 of CAZCNH010000083.1, read as the reverse complement.
GCAGGGCCTTGAGCGAGAAAGGTTTCATCAGGCATGGAACCTGGTGTCCGGCTGCGGAAATTTCTTTGTGCTTCGCGGGATTGCCGGTCACAAAGATGAAGCGTCCGGCCAGTTCCGGATGGCGGGCTTGCAGGTATTCGAATACGCGTTTGCCGTTATGCGGCATCTGAACGTCGCAAACGATCACGTCCACTTCGCGCGACTCGATCACCTGCAGGGCTTCGTGGGTGCCGTTGGCGGTCAGCACTTCGTAGCCCTCCAGTTGCAAGGCGCTGCGGCAAAGCTCCACATTGGCGTGCTCATCATCTACAACCAGGACGAGGGGTTGGTCCATAGGAATTCCAATCGAACACGGTCAGGGCATCAGAAAGAAACCATATCCCGGCAAACGCGCGCAGGTCAATTTGTTTGTTGTCATTAAAGTATCTGCCAGGCAAGTAAGGCGGGATAGGAAGCGCCCGGGTGGTTACCCCTGCCCCAGCGGCAGGAAGTATTGCGTGCCTTTCACCGGCTGCTCGAGCCGACGCAGCAATTCCTGCAAATCCTGGTTGCGGCTGACGAAATCGATTTCGCTGGTATTGACCACCAGCAGGTCGCTGGTCGAGTAATGGAAAAAGAAATGCTCGTAGGCCTTGGCCACTTCTTCCAGATACTCCAGCGAAATATGGCTCTCCGCGGCGTGCCCCTTTTTTTGCACACGCTGTCGCAGCACTTCCGGCTTGGCTTGCAGGTAGATCACCAGGTCCGGCTGCGGCAATTCTTTCGCCAGCATGGCGTAGTAGCGGTCGTAGAGTTTCAGTTCTTCGTTGTCCAAATTCAGGTTGGCAAAGATGCGGTCTTTTTCGAAGAGGAAATTGCTGACCACCGGGCCCGGCGCCTGGTTGGCGAAGCCTTCCCGCAGGATGCGGCTGCGTTCCAGCAGGTAATACATTTGCGCGCGAAATTCCGCGCCCGGCGCCTCTTTGTAGAAATCGGCGAGGAACGGATTGTCTTCGCAATCGTAAATACGGCGGGCGTGAGTCTTTTCCGCCAGCACCCGCGCCAGGGAATTCTTGCCCACGCGGATGGGGCCCTCGACGGCGATGAATTGCGGAGGCTTGAACTTGGGAGCGGGCTTCACGGTGACGAATTATAGCAGCAGCCGCGCCGCACGCCGCCGGGCACCTCTTTCCCCGGGCATTTTGGCCCGGCGTGGTCACTGGCCGCTCCCGTCGCGCGGCCGGGCCAATTGCAGGAAAAACATCAGTGACAATTGCGCATCGCGGAATAGGCTGAACGCAACTTTGTGCGGAGGGATGCGCAGCCACTGTCGCTGCCGCCATTTGCGCAGCGTTCCCTGCCAGAAGGAATCCAGGTCGGCGCGCGTGTACACCCGCGCCGGCGCCAGCAAGGGGTACCAGCGGGCCCACAACAAATGCAGCTTGGAAGGCACGCGCACGGCAGGGAAGTTCGCCTTGGCGCGCAGGTGCGCCAGTTGTTCATCGGCCAGCCGCAGCCGGCCTTTGGCCGCGGCGCAGATCTTGTGCAATTCTTCCGCGATGCGCAATTCCGCTTCGCTGCGGCGCCGCGTTTGCAGCCACAGCTCTTCCATTTCCAGCAGCACCCGGAACATCCCCGCGCAATCCCGGCGCAATTCGCGCGCGCGCATTTTGCAGAACTCCCAGCGGGAAAGCACCGGGTAGCCCGGACGCCGCTCGGTGCGCCCCTTGCGGCGCAGCCAGCCGCACATCATCGGGTGCCGCCCTTCGGTTTGCATCGAATTCTTGTACCAGAGGAAGCGGTAGAGGTTGTTCCAGTACGCTTGCGGGCTGCTGCGGCCCAGCACCGCGCGCAGGTTTTCCAGGCTGTAAAAGCGCTGCCAGGCCTCGCGGTACGACGCCAGCCATTCGCCGCCCGTCATGCGCGGATGCCGCGTGGTCTCGTGGTGCGAATCGTACAGGTTGAAATCGGGATGCAGCCATTCGCCGCGCTGCACCATGCGCAAGTGGTCCACCGAGCCGGGCAGTGGCGTCAGCATGAAGAACGAGGCGTGGTCGGGTTGCACCTGCTCCATCAAGTCCGCCAGGTTTTGCCGCACCGATTCCGCGGTATCGGCGGGGAATCCGATGATGTAGCCCACGTGGGTGGAAATGCCGCGGCTGCGATAGGCTTCCATCAGGTCCCGGTATTCCCCCGCGCGATTTTGCCGCTTGCCGGCCGCGGCCAGGTTTTCCTGGTTCAGGCTTTCCATGCCGATAAACGCAGTCTGGCATCCGGCGCGCTGCGCCTTATCCAGGAAGCCGGGAATCTTCCAGGAAAGCACGTCCACCTGCATCATGAATTTCACGGGAATATTTTCCGCTTCGCGCAAGCGGATCAGCGTATCGAGGATCGCTTCCCAGTTGGGGTTGCGCGCGAAGTTGTCGTCGGTGAAGAAATAGAAGCTGACTTTATGGCGCCGGTAATTTTCGCGCACCGCGCGCTCCACCACTTCGGCCGAGCGGTAGCGCATCTTGCGCCCCTGCACGTTGATGATGGTGCAGAAGCTGCACTCGAACGGGCAGCCGCGCCCGCAATCGAGCGTGCCGAAATTCGAGGCCACGAACTTGCGCAGGTATTTCCGCCGGATCATGGGCAGCGGCCGGTCGTCCAGAACCGGCTTGGCGCCGAGAAAATCGTAGACAGGCCGCAGGCGGTCCGCGGCGGCATCGCGCAGCAGCGCGGCCCAGGTGTCTTCCACTTCGCCTTTCACAATGGTGACGCCGGCGTCCAGCAGCCGCCGGATATCGGCCGGCATTTCCGGCAGCAGCGCCAGGTATCCGCTCACATGAAAGCCGCCCAGCATCACCGCCAGCCCGGCGCGGCGGAACTCCAGCGCCAAATCCGACGCGCGCGGAAACTGGTTGGTCTGCACCCCAGCCAGGCAAATCAGCGTCTTCACGCGCGGCAGCCGCTGAGTGCGGCAAATGCGCCGGATGGGAATGGGCTCTACTGTCTCATCGAGCAGGTGCATCTCGATCTTCACCTCGCCCAGTTGCTTGCGGTCTATCACGTCCTGCGTCAGCGCGGCCAGGCAGGCCAGCGTATTGCTGGGCAGCACCCCGCGCCAGTGGCGTACCACGTAACCTTCTTCGTCATAGTGGGAAGGCTTAATCAGGTAAACGAGAAGCTTTTCCAACACACAGCGTCCTTGCCAGGCGCGGCAGGAAGCAGCGTCTCTACTGTGTCGCTTTTCACTCCCATTCACAAGCATTTTTTGCCCAGTCCGCGGGGGCGCATGTCTGCCGCGCCCTCCACCGTTGCCGTGCCCCGGGGGGCGCGGCAAGCAAGCGCCCCTGCGGGCGGGGAAACGGATTGCGTCGCCGCGCGCCGCCGGTGTATTCTCTGCCCATCATGAAAACCAAACTTTTCCTCCTTGCCGCGTTCCTGTTGTGCTCGATTCCCGCCGCCGCGCAGGATTGGGCCAAGCAAATCCTGGAAAAATCGCCGCGTCACGGTGAATGGGTGGACGTGAAATATGGCGAGCGCACCGTGCGCGCCTTCATCGTCTATCCCGAGGTGAAGAAGAAAGCCACCGCGGTGGTGCTGATCCATGAAATTTTCGGCCTCAGCGACTGGGTGCGCAGCATGGCTGACCAGGTGGCCGCCGAAGGCTATATCGCCATCGCGCCTGATTTGCTGAGCGGCGCCGGACCCAATGGCGGTGGCACCGAAAGCCTGGGCGGCGGAGACGGCGTGCGCGCCGCCATCAGCAAGCTTCCTCCCGAGCAGGTGACCGCGGACTTGAACGCCGTCGCCGACTACGTGAAAAAACTTCCCGCAGCCAACGGCAAAGTTGCCGTGGGCGGCTTCTGCTGGGGCGGCGGGCAGACTTTCCGCTTCGCCACCAACCGCGCGGATCTGGCCGCGGCGTTTGTCTTCTACGGCCCGCCCGCGCAGGACTTCAGCAAAATCACCGCGCCGGTCTATGGCTTTTACGGCGGTAACGACGCGCGCATCAACGCCACTATTCCCGCAACGCAGGAAGCGATGAAGGCCGCCGGGAAGAAGTACGACCCGGTCACCTACGAAGGCGCCGGCCACGGCTTCATGCGCCAGGGACAGGATCCTGCCAACACCAACGAAGCCAACGTCACTGGCCGCAAAGAAGCCTGGACGCGCTGGATGGGCATCCTGAAATCGCTGTAACACCTCCTGCAGCGGCCGGTCTTTAGATCGGCCGTCGCGCAGGACAGACCTCGGGGTCTGTCCGGCCTTTGGTTTAGCGTTCATCCTTTTCAAGAAGGGCAAACCTTTCTTTTTTCCAAGTTCTGGAAAAATCCCCAGACCCCCCGGCCCCCGCGGGGGGGTGGGGGTGGGTTTGGGCGGGCGGGGGGTTGGGGGGGGTGGGGGGGGGTGGGTGGGGG
>CAZCNH010000082.1:0-15561 GCA_964500065.1 uncultured Acidobacteriaceae bacterium | reverse complement strand
CGCTGTGCTGAGAAAAGCGGGGCAGCGCCAAAGCCTGCCTCTGAAGAGGCGGGCTGCACGCATGGGTGGACGTTGCGCAAGGTGCTGCGTGACACGGCCGGGAAAGGGAGAGGTTCGAACGAAAGAGAGGCTAGTGATAAACTGCTAACCGTGCCGCACCGACCGGCGTTGTGCGGCGTCGTATGTAACGAGGCTCATGGCGCAATTTGTCTGCAAAGTAGCGGATAGCTCAGGACGGATATTCCGGCAAGTCGAGGCGGCGCAATCCCCCGGGGAGGCGCGCCAGAAGCTGGTGGACCGCGGCTTACTGGTGTATGCGGTGCGCGAGCGATCGACTTTCCTGCCCACGGTGGGAGGCGAGCCGGCGCTGAAGATCAGCCCGGGCGACTTCCTGATTTTCAACCAGCAATTTCGCACGCTGCTCAAAGCTGGACTGCCCATTCTGAAGGCGCTGGATTTGCTGGCCGAGCGCGCCGCATCGCCGCAGCTGCGACCATTGCTGGTTACCGTGCGCGACCGCGTCAAGGAGGGCGCGCTGCTCTCCGAAGCCTGCGACGAACTGGGACTTTTCCCGCGCGTGTACACCGCGTCGCTGCTCGCCGGAGAGCGCAGCGGAAACATGGTGGGCGTGCTGGAGTCGTACATCTCTTACCAGCGGGTCACGCTGGCGTTCCGCAAGCGCCTGCGGGCTTCGCTGATCTATCCCATATTTCTGGCTGTCATGGCGAGCCTGATCCTGTCGGGGATTGTGACCTTCGTGATTCCGCAGTTCTCGAAATTGTTCACCGAGATGCGCGTGCCGCTGCCGTTCATCACGCAAGTGCTCGTGGGCGCGGCGATGGATTTCCGTCTGCCGATCATGGTGGGCATGGCAGCCATGGCCGGACTCGGCGTTTTTCTTTTTGGCTGGGGCAAGACGGACCGGGGCGGGGCGACGCTGGACCGCATCAAGCTGAAGTTGCCGCTGTTCGGATTGACCTGGGTGAAATTTCAGGTGGCGCAATTCAGCCGAACGCTGGCAACCTTGCTAACCGGAGGCATTCCGCTGGTTACGGCGCTGGATACGGCGTCGGGCGCGGCGTCCAGCCGGCTGATGTCTGCCGCGATTGCCGCAGCCACCGCACGCGTGCGGGAAGGGCAGTCGCTGCATGGCAGCCTGAAACAAGCGGGATTTTTCCCGGAACTGGCGCTGGAAATGGTCGAGGTGGGCGAAGCCACCGGCGCGCTGGGACCGATGCTCACCAGCGTGGCGGAGTTCTACGAAGAGGATGTGGAAATCCGCATGACGGAAACACTGGCCTGGGTCGAGCCGCTGATTTTGGTGGGCATGGGCCTTGTGGTAGCCTTCATTTTGCTCGCTCTCTACCTTCCGATCTTCAGCTTCGGCGCAGGAGCAAACATCGTCCGCTGATGGAAAATCGCCCGCACAACCCGGTGGTGGCGCAGGATGAAACGCAGGAGCGGGAGCGCACCCGCAAGCTGGCCGAACGCTACCGCTGCCCGTTTGTGGATTTGCGCGAGCAGCGCATTGATCCGGAACTGTTCCGCAGCATTCCCGCCGACCTGATGTTTCGCTACAACTTCGTGCCGCTGGAAAGCCACAACAATTCTCTGGTCGTGGCGGTGGCCGATCCCAGCCAGTTGCTGCTGACCGATGAACTGGCCTTGCTGCTGGGAAAGAAACTGATGGTCAAGGTGGCCACCAGCTCGCAGATCAGCGAACTGCTCAAGCGCACCGAGCAATCACAGCGCGTGCTCGAGCAGGCCACCGAGGGATTCACGCTGCAGGTGGATGAATCGCTCGAGGCCGACGCCATCACCCTGGAGAAACTGACGCGGGAAGGCGACGCCAACCCCGTCGTGAAATTGGTGGACACGGTGATTTTTACCGCGCTGGAGCGGCGCGCCAGCGATATCCACATCGAAACGCGCGATAACGAAGTGGCCTTCAAGTACCGCATTGACGGCGTGCTGCAGTACGCCATGCAGCCCATCGCCAAGGAATGGCACTCCACCATACTCTCGCGCGTCAAGGTGATGAGCGAGCTGGACATTGCCGAGCGGCGCATCCCGCAGGACGGCCGCTTCCGCGTGCGCTACAAGGGCCGCTTTATCGATTTCCGCGTGTCCATTATGCCTTCGATCCACGGAGAAGACGCGGTGTTGCGCGTGCTGGACAAGGAAACGCTCAGCGAAAAATTCCGCAACCTCAGCCTGGATGTGATCGGCTTTCAGCGCGAAGATTTGAAGAAAGTGCGGCGCTACATCTGGGAACCCTACGGCATGTTCCTGGTGACCGGCCCGACCGGTTCCGGGAAGACCACCACGCTCTACGCGGCCATCAACGAAATCAAGACCGACGAAGACAAGATTGTCACCATCGAAGATCCGGTCGAGTACCAGGTGCGCGGCATCACCCAGATCCCGGTGAACGAGAAAAAAGGGCTGACCTTCGCGCGCGGGCTGCGCTCCATCCTGCGGCACGACCCGGACAAGATCATGGTCGGCGAAATCCGCGACATGGAAACAGCGCAAATCGCCATCCAATCCGCACTCACCGGGCATTTGGTGTTCACCACGGTTCACGCCAACAACGTGACCGACGTGATCGGCCGGTTTATCAACATGGGCGTCGAACCCTACAACTTCGTTTCCGCGCTCAATTGCATCCTGGCGCAGCGCTTGGTGCGCATCATCTGCGACCATTGCAAGCATTCGGTAAAATACCCGGCCAGCATGCTGGAAGAAGCGGGCCTGGACCCCAAAGCCTGGGGCGATGTGAATTTCCAGGAAGGAAAAGGCTGCCTGGAATGCGGCGGCACAGGGTTCCGAGGACGCACGGCGATTCACGAAATCCTCGATCTGACCGACCGCATCCGTGAAATGATCGTGGACCGCCGGCCAACTTCGGAAATCAAGCGCCTGGCCTGCGAAGAAGGCATGCTGCCGCTGCGGGAAAGCGGCCTGCGCAAAGTGCGCGAAGGGGTCACCACCCTGCGCGAGTTGAACAAGGTGACGTTCATTGACTGAACTGCTTTCCATTGCGGCCCCGGTTTCCGCGTTGCTGCGAAGGTGGCTGGATTCCATTCCGCATCCGGCGCTGGCTTGCGAAATCGCTCCCGGATACGTGGCGGCGGCGCGCGGGTGGCAGTGCGCGCACGAGGCGTTGCCTGCCGGGGCGGTCGCGCCGTCGCCGGTAGAGTTGAATCTACCCGACGCGGGCGTGGTGCGCTCGGCCCTGCACTCGGCGCTGAACCGGATCGGCGCCAAGGGCGCGGATGTGGCCCTGCTGTTGCCCGATCAAGTGGTGCGCGTGTTCCTGCTGCACTTCGACACGTTTCCGCGACGCGCCGAGGAAGCCGCGCCGCTGCTGCGCTGGCGGCTGCGCAAGAGCGTTCCGTTTGACGCGGAGGAGACGATTGTTTCGTACATGACGCAGCCGCTGGCACCCGCGGAAAACAGCGGTGTTTCGATTCTGGCCGCCGTGGCGCGCCAGAAAGTGGTGCGGCAGTACGAGGAATTGGCCGAGGCCCTGAGCCTGCGCCCCGGCGTCGTGCTCAGCTCGACGCTGGCCTCGCTTTCGCTGCTGCCTGCGGACCGCCCGGTGTTGCTGGCGCGGCTGGCTGGGCGCACCCTGACCACGGTCATCGTGCGCGGCGAAGCGCTCTGCGTTTACCGCTGCAACGACCTTGCCGGGGAGGACGGCGCGGTGGCCGCGGCGGCGGTGCTGGAGGAGCTCTACCCGGCGGTGGCGTTTTATCAGGACACTTGGCGCGAGAACATTTCCGAGATGCGGCTGGCCGGATTTGGCGTGCGCAGCGACGAATTGCGCCGCGCGGTGGAAAGCGAATTGAGTCTTCGCGCGTATCCCTTGCTTTCGCCGGCCACGCCCGGAATTCCCGGAGAGGCTAAGCCCATGGTGGACCGCCAGCTCGACGGGTTGGCAGGCTGGGCCAAAGCAGGGAAGGCCTAGAGATGGAGATGCGCCTCAATCTTGCCTCGCGGCCGCTGGAAAATACGCGGCGCTTCCTGTTCCTTTCCGGATTGGCGGGCGGAGTGTTGCTGATCCTGCTGGCCGTGCTCAGCGTGCAGTCGTTTCACACCTGGAAAGAAAACCGGGAAATGCGCGAGGAGATGGGGCGCTTGCAAAGCGAGTTGTCCGATTTCCGCAGCCAGCGCCGCGAACTGGAGGAGGTGTTCAAGCGCGACGGCACCAAGCGCATCCTGGACCGCGCGGCTTTTTTGAACGGCCTGATCGAACAGCGCAGCTTTCCGTGGACGCGCATTTTCATGGACCTCGAGCGGCTGTTGCCGCCCGGGACGCGCATCATCAGCCTGGCTCCGCGGCGGGAAGAAGGGCGCATCGAGCTGCACATGACGGTGGGCGCGCAAAATGATGCGAGCAAGGTGAAATTTCTCAAAGCGCTGGAGGAAGCTCCGGAGTTTGAACGCATCGTGGTGAACGCGGAAGCGCGGAAAGAGCGCACGCAGGGCGGGGAGGCCGACCCGGTAACCTTCGATCTGGATGCGCGCTACCGCATGCAGGATTCGCCGGCCCCCGCGAAGCGCGCCGCGCTGGCGCAGAAGGGAGCCCAGTGATGCGCAATCTAACGTGGAAGCAATGGGTGCGCATGGTGCTGGGCGTGTTGCTGGCGGCGGATGCCGGGCTGTTTTTCTGGAACGCCAGCGCGCGCGCGGAAAATCCGAGGTCGCAGATGGAGCAGCGCGATCGCTTGCGCCGCCAGCACGAATTACTGGGCGGCGATGTGCGCCTGGCCGCGGACATCCGCGACCGTTTGCCGGAGGTGGAAAAACAGTGCGACGCGTTCCTGCGCGAGCGATTGCAGCCGGCCAGCGGGGGATATTCCGCCGTGGCCGAGGATCTGAACCGCATCGCCACGACTGCCGGATTGAGCTCCCGCGGCATTCAATATAAGCAGAAAGAATTGGACGAGCGCGGCGTGACCGAGGTGCAGGTGACCGCTTCGGTGGAAGGCGGGTATGCCAGCCTGGTGCAGTTCATCAACTCGCTGGAGAAGTCCAAGCAGTTTTACCTGCTGGAGGAGTTGACGCTGGTGGAATCCAGCTCGAATACCAACGTCATCCGGCTGAGCCTGCAGTTGAAGACGTACTTTCGTTTGAAGAAGTAGCCGAGCCATGAGCCGCAAGACACAAATGATCGTGCTGGCCGTCCTGCTGGGGCTTGCCGCCCTGATTTGGATTGGCAATTGGAGGAGCTCCGGCTCGCTGACCGGAGTTTTTGTGGCCACGGGGAACGTGGAACGCTTCGTCGTGCCCAACCCGTCGCTGCGCCTCGATCTGCTGGCTGAAATCCAGCGGCTGGACTACACCGGGATGAAACGCAACATTTTTAATGCGGCCCCGCTCCCGCCTCAGACGCAAGCGAACGTCCCCGCGCCGAAGGTCGAAATCATGGGGCCCGCCCCCGCGCCGGCTCCTCCGGAAGATCCGCCCCTGGTGCCTCCCTTCAAGTTCTATGGTTACGTAGTCGATGCGCGCTCCGGGCGGCGTCGCGGGTTCTTCACCAATGGGGACGACATCTGGGTAGCCGCCGAAGGCGATTTGGTGCAGCGTCGTTTCAAACTGGTGAGACTGAGCAACACCCGCGCCGAAGTGGAAGAGATTGCCACCAAGAAACGGGCCACGCTGCCGCTGGATGAATCGGCAGCCCCTTCGGGAGGCTAATCCCCAGGCGATGATCCGCTTCCGCATTTGCGCCGGCAACCCGCAGCGCCGCAAGCAGGCGGGGTTCGGCCTGCTGGCCGTCATTGCCCTGGCGGCGATCATGATTGTGAGCGCCGCCGCGGTGATGCCCAACCTGTTCACCCAGGGCATTCGAGAAAAAGAAGCCGAGATGATCTGGCGCGGCAATCAATACGCGCGGGCGGTTAAGCTGTTCTACCGCAAGAACGGTCGTTTCCCTACGTCCATCGAGGACCTGCTGAAGCGCCAGGGCAATGTGCGCTACCTGCGGCAGGAATACAAAGATCCGTTCAACCGCGAAGACGGTAAATGGCGTCTGATTTACGTTCTGCCCAACGGGCAACTGGTGGGCAGCCTGACGCGAGTGAACATTCTGCTTCAGGTTCCGGGCCAGCAGCCCCAGCCCGGCGGTCAGGCCGGGCAGCCGCCCGCCGGAGTGACCCCGCAGGCAGGCACGCCGCAAGCGGGCGCGCAGGACGCTACGGGGCCGGGCACGCGGGACATTCTTAACGCATCGCGGGGAATTTCCGGACCGGTCGTCGGAGGAAACATCATCGGCGTGGGCAGCAAAGTCGCCCAGCAATCCATTCGTGTTTACAACGGCGCGCAAACCTACCGTGAATGGGAGTTTCTCTGGGACCCAACGCGCGATGCGCAGGCAACCGGCGCGGGTGGCCCGGCCGCCGCACCCGGCGCCAACCCCGCCACCAATCCGGGCACGTTCAATCCGCCTGGCGGCGTGCGCCCGGGCAATTTTCCCCGCCGTCCGTGAGCTTTCTTCTCTACCGCATGGAAAGAGCCGCGAGGCGGCGGCAGAAATCAGACCGGGGCGTAAGCCCCGGCTGCCAGATGCGTCACGAGAAAAAGCCCCGCAGGGGCGAAAGAAATCCTCTGGGGCGATGCGGGCCCGCACGGCTAACCAGTATTGCGTTTCAGGAATTCGCTAACAAAGCCAAAAACCAAATCACAATTCAAAAGCATGTCGCGCGATAGCGCGGTTGGAAATAAGGCGTCGGTACCTGTGGGACACAACACCAAAGGTTGGCTGGCGTGGCCGGGTTTGTTGGATTTTATTGGCCGGGGTTTTCTTTCGCCCCTTGCGGGGCTCTTGTTGAGACGTATCTGGCAGCCGGGGCTTACGCCCCCGGTCTGATTTCTGCCGCCGCTTCGCGGCTCTTTCCATGCTGGGCGCAAACGGGGACGAACCCGCGGAATGAGCCGCCTGGAGGAAAAACGCTCGCTTAGTATTGCATCGCAAACATTCGTAACAAAGTCCAAGACCAATTCAAAATTCCAAGTTTGCACGACAGGCTGTCAAAAGCACCTCGCGCGATAGCACGGAGAAAAACTAAGGCGCCGCAACTTAGAGACATACTACGTGTCGCGTCTCTCGCGAAGGTATTGGGACGCTGCTTGCCGCGCTCTGTAAACGTTGAATATTTCGGAGACTCAACACTATGGCCTAAAGTGAAACGCCGTTTGGATCACCCGGCGGCTTCTTATGTCCACCAGGATTCTGGCGTCCTCCCGCCAACCATCGAATCCGCACGCGTGAACAACGCCCGCGTCAATTCCCACAATCTGGAGATTATCCAGGCAAAGCCGTCCACTCGACCAGAGCGTGTCCCCCGGCCCATACAACGTAACGTCGGTTTGCGTCGCAAAAAGTATTCCGCTGTGTTCTAGAAGAGGAATCGCACGTTGGATTGGACCCGGCAAGACGTAGAATTTCTTTGGCTCGCGTGCATCTACCACGCACCCCTCTCCAGACGCAATGGCGCAAAACTGATCGGGGTCTGGCGTGCTTAGTATCTTCTCTTCGCTTCCAATACCGCGTACAAAGCAAGCAAACCATGGCCGCATCTGCGGGGGGAGCACTTTAACGGTCAGACCGCCTCCACACGAGCCACCGCGCTGCGTTCCTTCGGGGTAGTACCATTGGGGGACATGACCGTCTCCTGAAAGAGTCGTGGGACACTCAATTTCGTAGCGGTGTGGAAAGGATTCGTCGAAAGCTGTCATAACCTCATCGCCCATTGAGGGCGAACTTCTCGATTGCCGCGGCAACGCCGAACTCATCATTGTTGCTGGTCTCATGCCAGCCAAATTGTTTTAGACCATCCGCGGCATTGCCCATGATCACCGGGACGCCGGCAAAATCGAGCATTTCTTTGTCGTTCCAGTTGTCGCCGATAGCCATCACCGTCTCACGGGCATAGTTGCGGCGCGCGGCCCAATCGCGCAGCGCGGTGCCCTTGGAAACGCCGGCGCGGACCACATCCACCAGTGAAAAATTACGGGCCTCGTATTCGGTGAGCGCGGTGGAAAAATCGCCCGCCCAGTCCTGCGCCGCCAGGGTGCGGCTCAAATCCCGCATGGGCTCCACCTGGCCGGCGTACATCACCTGGATCGGGTCTTCGGTGAGGCAGTCTTCCAGCGGCTTGACCTCGGCCAGGTATTCGCGGTTGCGCTCGAAATATCCCTTGCGCGCAGGGTCGTCCCATTCAATGGTTTCCAGGATCACCTGGTTGGCGCGTTCGCGGTCGAACATCACCATGGCCGCGCCGCGGTGCGCGGGCGCGCTGGCGATGACCTTGTACGCCACGCCCGCGGGCAGCAGTTGGCGCGCATAGGTTTCGCCGTTCTTGCTTTTGATTAGCGCGCCGTTATTCACAATCATGGTCAGGGGGCAGGGAATCTGCCGGGCGATGGGCAGGGCAAAATCGAAGCGCCGCCCGGTTACCAGCGCCACTTCCACGCCGCGCTCCACCGCGGCGCACACCGCGCGGGCGTTCTCCGGGGCCAACTGGTGCATGCTGTTGAGCAGCGTCCCGTCAATATCAATGGCGATCAGGCGGATGGGTTGGGCCACGCACTCATTCTACATTCAGCGGTCGTTTTGCTAAAATTCACAGTCCTATGACTTCTTTCCTTACCCATCTGGAATGCTCCAAGCCGAATTGCGGGAAGCAGTACGAGCACACCCGGTTGCAGAACCTGTGCACCTGCGGCGGGCCGCTGCTGGCGCGCTACGACCTGGCTGCGGCGGCGAAAACCATGCGCCCCGGCGCCTTGCTGGAGCGAGACACGACCATGTGGCGCTATGAAGAAGTTCTTCCGCCGCCGCCGTATGTTTCCCTGGGCGAGGGTATGACGCCGGTGGTGGCCACGCCGCGCATGGGGGCGCGCATCGGGCTGGAAAACCTGTTCGTGAAGGACGAAGGGCTTAATCCCACCGGTTCCTTCAAAGCACGGGGACTTTCCGCCGCGATTACCTGCGCGAAAAATCTTGGCGCGAAGGCCCTGGCGATTCCCACGGCAGGCAACGCCGGCGGCGCGCTGGCCGGTTACGCGGCCAAGGCCGGGCTGCCCTGCGTGATTGTGATGCCCGCCGATACGCCGCTGGCCAACGTAATGGAATGCACCGCGTTCGGCGCCGATGTGCGCAAGCTGAACGGGCTGATTTCCGACTGCGGGAAATATGTCGCGGAAAACAAGGAGAAGGAAGGCTGGTTCGATGTTTCCACGCTGAAGGAGCCGTACCGCATCGAAGGCAAGAAGACCATGGGTTATGAACTGTGGGAGCAGTTCGACGGGACACTACCGGATGTGATCATCTATCCCACCGGGGGCGGCGTGGGGCTGATCGGGATGTGGAAAGCGTTTGACGAAATGCAGGCCATGGGCTGGATCGGCAAGCAGCGGCCGCGCATGGTGGTGGTGCAGGCCGCGGGCTGCGCTCCGATTGTGGCCGCGCACGAAAAAGGCGCGGACGTATCCGAGTTTTTTCAGAACGCGGCGACCCTGGCTTCCGGCCTGCGCGTACCCAAGGCCCTGGGCGATTTTCTGGTGCTCAGCGCGGTGAAGCAGAGCGGCGGCGATTGCGTGGCGGCCACCGACGACGAAATGCTGGCGACCGGCAAGACGCTCGCGGCGCTGGAAGGCATGTATGTGGCCCCTGAGGGCGCTGCCACCGTGGTAGCTGCGCAGAAGTTGCGCGCCGCCGGGCGGATTCAGGCGGGCGAAAGAGTCGTCCTGTTCAACACCGGTACCGGTTACAAGTACTCCGAGGCCTGGCAAAAAGCGCTGGGCCTGTGACGCCGCGCGTGCAGTGCGGGAGTGATCGCTGCCGCCCCCGCGCCAGCTCGAGAATTGCCAAGCATGTTCCATCTGCCTGCCATGACCGAAAGGCTCTACTACAACGATTCTTATTTACGCGCTTTTGACGCGCGCGTGGTGCACTGCGCGCCGGCAGGAGCAGGCTGGCGCGTGATCCTGGACCGCACCGCGTTTTACCCGGCCTCGGGCGGGCAGCCCTGCGATACCGGGAAACTGGGTGGCGCGCACGTGCTCGACGTGGTGGATGAAGTTGACGCGGTTGCCCACCTGACTGACGCCCCGGTGAACGGCGCGGTGCAGGGAAGCATTGATTGGGCGCGGCGCTTCGACCACATGCAGCAACATACCGGCCAGCACATCCTGTCGGGAGCGCTGGTGGAGTTGTTCAACCTGCCGACCGTTTCGTTTCACCTGGGCCGCGAGACCTGCACGATTGACCTGCCGCAACAGCCCACCGCCGCGCAACTGGAAGCCGCGGAACTGCGCGCCAATGCAGTTGTGTTCGCGGATGTGCCGGTGGAAGTAATGTATGGCACCGCGGCGGAACTGGAAAAAATCGGCGTCCGCAAGGCGGTGGAGCGCGAAGGGGTGTTGCGGGCCATTTCCATCCGCGAGTTCGACCGCCAGCCTTGTGGCGGCACCCATGTGGCGCGCACCGGAGGAGTAGGGCTGATCCTGCTGCGTAAAATCGAAAAGCAGAAACAGAACTGCCGCGTGGAGTTCGTGTGCGGCGAGCGCGCGTTGCGCTGCGCCCGCGCCGACTACGCCGCCCTGACCGACACCGCGCGAGTACTGGGGTGCGGACCGGGGGAAGCCGGGGCAGGCGTGCGGCGGATGCAGGAGGAGCAGAAGGCCGCGCAGAAGCGGCAGCAAATGGTGCTGGCAACGCTGGCCGGATATGAGGCAGCAGCGCTGCTGGCAAACGCGGCCGCGGGCTCGCCGCGGCGCGTGGTGAAGATCTACGACGATGCCGAACCCGGCTACTTGCGTCTGCTGGCCTCGGAAATTGTCAAGCAGCCCGGCGCCTTGGCATTGCTGGGCACGCGCTGCGGGGGCCATGTGGTGTTCGCGCAATCAAAAGGCATGGCGGGAGATATGAGCCAACTGCTGCGCGCCGCGTTGCAGGGCTTTGGCGGCAAAGGCGGAGGCACGCGGGATTTTGCGCAAGGGGCCATCCCCGATGCCGGGCGGTTGGAAGAAGCCCTGGCGCGCGCCACCGAGTGAGGCGGACGAGATTATCCTCTTGCTCTTCCTTGCTACAATAATCCCGTCCAGCAGAAGGGAGATTCTTGTTGCGACGCGCGCAGATTTCTGCCGTGCTTTTCATTGGCTTGTTCGCGGCCGGGACGGGCGTTCCGCAGGATGCCCCGCCGGCCGCCGCGGAAGTGCTGGCTCGCTACGTGACGGCCCTCGGAGGACGCGAGAACATTCTGAAAATCTCCAGCCGCAGCATGACCGGCGTGTTCCAAATTGACAACGCGGACCGCGGCACAGTGGAAGTGGTTTATCAGCGACCCAATCTGTATCGCTCGCAGGTGAATGTGGAAGGCTATGGCGTGATTGATTCCGGCCACGATGCTTCCGGGGGCTGGGAAAAAAGCCCGGATCAACCACTGCATGCGCAATCCGGGGCCGACTTGGCGCGCAGCCGGCGCGAACTGGACCTGCACAAGGCTGTGAAACTGCCGCAACTGTACCGCTCGATTACGGTGAAGGGGAAAGGGAAAACGGGCGAGAGGGAGGCGTGGCTGCTGGTTGCGGTCCCAGCGGAAGGCTACCCGGAAACGATGTACTTCGATGTGGAAACCGGACTGCTGCTGCGCGTAGACCTGCAACTGGATACCGAGGGCGGGCCCGCTGCGGTCGAGCGACACTACGAAGATTACCGGCCGGTGGACGGCGTGAAAGTGGCGCACGTGGTGCGTTTCATCAACCCGGGCATTTCGTATACCCTGCGTTTTTCCACGGTGCGCCACAACGTGGCCATCGAAGCCGCCAAGCTGGCGCGGCCGAGCTGACGGCTGGGCGCTTCTACCGGGCAGAAGTAATGGCTCAGTTTGAAGATAGGGGGTCGGAGCTTTAGCTCCGACATGAACTTTTTCTTCCCCTTCCAATATTTTCCGCGCGGGAAATGGGGCGCTCGGGACATTTCCCGCGCGGAGATACAATTAGTGTTTTCTTGGAACGTCGGAGCTAAAGCTCCGACCCCCTAAGAGCGAAATTCAAGCTGACCCACTGCCCCGGCTTGGGCTGGATTGGAAAGGCCGAGGGGGTTTTGTTACACTGAATGTTCACGTTTTGAAGCTGTGGGCGGCTAGCTCAGCTGGGAGAGCGCCTCGTTCGCAACGAGGAGGCCGTGGGTTCGAATCCCATGCCGTCCACCAAAGACTTTGGTTGCCGGTGATTTGTTCCGCCGATCATGCACCTACAGAGCGATAAGCGCGCCAGTCCCAGAGTGCCCGCCAAGATCCCCGTTCACGTAGAGGGACGGGACGTGCGCCACAAGCCGGTGGATGAAGACTCGGAAACGCTGCTGATCAATGAGAACGGGGCGCTGATTGCCCTGGGCGGCGAGTTCCAGTTGCACGACCGCGTCAAGGTGACCAATCTTTCTTCGCAGCAAAGCGTGGAAGCACGCGTGGCCTGGAGAAGCTCCTCGCAAATCAACGGGAGATGGAGTTACGGTGTCGCGCTGGTAGACCCGCCGGATAATTTCTGGAAACGCCCGAACTGAATTTCTCGCCGTCTGCCGAATCGCCAATATTGCAAGAATTATGGCCGCGGAGTGGAAAGCCCCTGCGCCTGGCGTTGCGCGAGCACGCGGCGAGCTTTTGAGTAAAGCTCTTGCGCTTGCGGCAGGGATTCGATGGCCTTTTGCACTTGCTGGTCGTCTTCAAGCGCCACCTTGTAACCTTCGTTAGCGCCGAAAATCGAGAGCAGCACCTCGCGGCGGACTTTCTGTTCGAGCCAGCGCTTGTTGTCGGCGATATCGGCTTCGCTGAAGCGGACGCCCTGCTTATCCAGGTAGCGGCGCAATTCGTTCATCACCGTGTCGTCGGCCTTGAACTCGCGGGTCACGGTGGGCTTGGTGCCGAGGTAGTGGCGCACGAAGCCACCCACGCCTTGCTCGAAGGGGAAAAGCACGTCTTTGCGCAGCAGGACTTCCTGGAAGGCATTGAACTTGGGCAGGCTGATATTGACGTCGGGGGTGATGCCGCCGCCGCCGAAGACCTGGCGGCCGCCGTCGGTCAGTTTCACTTCGGTGGGCTTTTGCGCGGCTTTGCCGCGGTTGAACTGGTATTCATACAGCGAAACGCTCTTGTAATCGCGCTGGATCAGACGGCCGCTGGGCGTGTAGTACTTGCCGGTGGTGAGGGCGAGGCCGGTGTTCTCACTCAGCGAGAATACGGTTTGCACCAGGCCCTTGCCGAAACTGCCGTCGCCGATCACCAGCGCGCGATCGTGATCCTGCAGCGCGCCGGCCACGATTTCTGAGGCCGAGGCGCTTTGCGCGTTGATCAGCACCACCAGCGGAACGTCGGTGGCTTTGCTGCGGCGATCGGTGGTGTAGCGCCGTTCCGGCAGCGCGCGCCCGCGGTGCGACACGATCAACTGGTTGGGTCCAAGGAATGCTTCCGCCACGGCAACGCCGGCGTTGAGCAAGCCGCCGGGATTGCCGCGCAAATCCAGAATCATGCCCTTCAGGGAATCGGCGCCCAGATTTTCCAGCGCGTCGTTCAATTCCTCTTCGGTCGTTTCATTGAAATTGGAAACGCGGATGTAGCCCACTCCGGGCTGCACCAGGAAGGCGTTATCAATGCCGTGGCGCGGAATTTCGTCGCGAATAATCTTGAAGACCAGTTCTTCGGCGTAGCCTTCGCGGCCGATGGTGATCACCACCGGCGTTCCCTTGGGACCCTTCAGCAAGTCGGCGACTTCGCTGGAGGTGAGCCCGTCGCAGGACTTGCCGTCTACTTTCAGCAGGGTATCGCCCGGGCGGATTCCGGCTTTGTAGGCGGGCGTGCCCACAAAAGGAGCGATCACCACCGTCTTGCCTTCCCGCGGAGCGACGGTCATGCCCACGCCGTAGTAGCGGCCGGTTTGATCTTCGCGCAACAGGGTAAAGGCTCGCTGGTCGAAGAAATTGGAATGCGGGTCGAGCGTGCGCAGCATCCCGGGAATGGCCCCGCTGTAAATCAACTTGTCGGCGTCCACGGGATCGGCGTAGTTCTTTTCCACCAGGGAAAGAACGCGAGTAAAGGTCCGAACCGAGGCATTCAGGTCGTTTACATCATCGAGGGTGGCACGCGCGGAAGGTCCGTAAAGGCCTCCCAATACGGCAGATACAGCCAAGACCAGGATGACCAAGAAAAGGCCGCGAAGATGGGCGCGCATTTTCCTCTCTTTCGACCAACTCGCTGAATTTCAGTATAGCACAGGGGTACGAATCGCTTGGGCGGCTAAATTGACACCGCGTGTGCCCTTCCCTATGATGCAGGAGAGAGGTATTTCGTGGGCCCGCTTGGCGTTCCCGAACTGATTGTGATCTTCGTGATTGCGCTGCTGGTGTTTGGCCCGCGGCGGCTGCCCGAACTGGGCCGCACCGTGGGCAAGGCCATGAACGAGTTTCGCAAGGCCTCGAATGAGCTGAAAAGCGTGGTGGAAGACGAGGTCCGTGAATTCGAGCGCCAGGCCGCGCAAATCAAGGATGAAACGCAGGCCGCGGTTGCCATCCCCGACGATATGCATGTTTCTTCCCCGGAACCTTCGGCCGCGCCTCCCGGCGTAGCCCCGGCTTCCGCTCCCCGGTTCGACGAAAAAGAGAAGCCTGCCGATGCCGAACCTGGAATCATCTGACGCCTTACCGAAATCCGCAGGCATTGCCGCTGAAGAGGCCGAAGACCCCACTTCGCGCATGTCGTTTTTCGACCACCTGGAAGAATTGCGGACGCGCATTCTGTACAGCCTGGGCGGGGTGCTGGTGGGCGTGGTGCTGGGTTTTGCGTGGGCGGAAAAGGCCTACAACATTCTCTCGCAGCCCATTTACGATGCGCTGCGCCTGGCCAACCTGCCTGAGAAGCTCACCTACATCAGCCCGCTTGGCCCGGCGCGGTTGATCATTACCGTTGCTTTGTACCTCGGCGTAGTGATTGCCTCGCCCTTTGTGCTCTATCAGGTTTGGCTGTTTGTTGCTCCCGGGTTATATCGCAAGGAACGCCGCGCGGTTTCCGGATTTATTTTTTCCTCGGTCATCCTGTTTTTGGCAGGCACAGCCTTTGCCTATTACGTTCTGCTTCCGGTCACGCTGCAATTTCTGATCGGCTTCGGCTCGTTCGACCCGCGTATCACCCCGATGATCACGATGGATGAATACCTGGACTTCGTGCTGGTGGTGTTGCTGGGCGTGGGGGTAATCTTCCAGCTGCCCATTCTGATCTTCATCCTGTCGCTGTTTGGCATCGTGACGCCGAAATTCCTGTGGGACAACTTCCGCTATGCGGTTCTGGTGATCGCCATTGTGGCCGCGATCGTCACGCCCACACCCGACGCGGTGACCATGCTGGTGTTCATGGCTCCGATGCTGCTGCTCTACGTGGTGGGCATCGGCGTTTCCGCAGTGGTGGTGCGCGACAAGCGCAAAGCCGCCGGCGAGAAGGTGACCAGCGGCGTGCTGATCCTGGGCTGGGTGATACTGACGGCGCTGGCCGCGGGCCTGGC
>CAZCNH010000081.1:0-15848 GCA_964500065.1 uncultured Acidobacteriaceae bacterium | reverse complement strand
ATGATTTGGGAATTGCACCTTCGGCTTGCGAGGCTAACTGTTTATCACGGGGACTTAGCACTCGTCACGCGCGAGTGCTAATATATTGGAGGTTTTGCCTTTCTGTCAAGTCCCTTTCAACCACCCACATACCTCTCTAGCAGTCGAGAATATCTTGTAACATATTTATAATCAACAATTTGTATTGTGCAAGATTTTCCCGACACTTGGCTATTGAGTTGCTTCAGTCCCAGGGGCTAGAATTCCCATGGCTAGCGATTGATCGCAATGGATCCCGGCATACTTCTTGGAGCGCTGCTCGTAGGGCTGACGGCGGGAACTGTCACCTACCTGTTTCTGCTGATTCTTGTCCTCGGCCATCGGCACAAGACCCGTCTCGAACAATTGCTGTTTCTGGTGTTCCTGACGATGTTCCTTCACCAGTCGGGGCTGCTGCTGTACATGAACACCCAGCTTGTGGCCTTGCAGCACGGGGGGGCTGCGAAGTTTGCCCTATCCATTGCCTACCTGGGGCTCGTCCTTCTTCCCCCCTCCCTGGTTCACCTGCATATGGAATACCTCCGGACCGTTCGGGAGCGATCCTCGGCATGGGGCTCGGCGCTGATCGCGGTCTTCTATCTTCCCGTCCTTTATTGGTTGTTTCTGGCGCTGCCCAAAATTTGGCAAACGGGCGATCCCGCTTCGGGTCCCGACTTTGGACCGCATGTGATGCTCACCGCCTCTTTCGTTACGGCGGCCGTTGTTCACGGTCGAGTGGCGCGTGCGCCAAGCGCAGCGGCTCCACGAATCCTGCACACGGTGTTGGGAGTCTTCTTTGCCACAGCGGCGTTGCTGCTGGCAGTGCTGACCTTTACCGGCCGCTTTGACTGGCGGAGCGATCCCCCGGCGACCCTGCTGATGATCTCGCCGGCGATTCCCGGGGCCATCACGGCGTATTTCGTGTTGCGGCGAAGCTTCAGCCAGCTCAGCGTGCAGCGCAATTTGGTGTTTGCCGCGACGGGTGGTTTTCTGGCGGTTTTGTACCTCACGCTGGCCAGTCGCATCAGCCTGTGGCTGGCGCCCTATTTTCCACCGATTGCCACCACCAGCATCCTCGTTTTCGTTCTGGTATTTCTTTTCGAGCCGTTGCAGCGCTGGCTGGCGCGCGCTTTGCGCCGCCTGTTCCGCGTGGAAGTGGAAAAGGTCCAGCTTCTGATGGGGGAAATCCACGGGCAGGCGCGCGAAGGCCGTCTTGCGGACCTCTTGCAATTTGCGCAGCGAAGAATCGCCGAGGAATTTCTGTTGACCAACGTCGAGATTGATTTGCAGGGAACAAGTTCAACACTGCAAAGCCGGTCAGTCGTGTTTGGCATGGAACCGAAGGCCGCCAATGAAAAGGAATCAAGTCCCATTTTGCGGATTTCCCATCCCAGCGCGATTCTTTCCGGTGAAACGCACGCCACCCTGGAAGCGTTGGCCCTGCAATTGCCAGCGGCCATTGGCCTGTGCCGAGCCATCGAGGAAAAACTGGCGTTGGAACGCGAACTGGCCGAACGAAAAAACTTTGCCCTGCTGGGCCAAATGGCCGCCAGCATTACCCACAACCTGAAAAACCCGTTGGGCTCGATGAAGACCCTGCTCCAAGTGCAAATGGAAAATCCGCACGCAACGGAAGAAATCCGACGCGACTGCCAGATGGTGGTTGCGGAGATTGATCGGATGGGCGCGAAACTCCAGCAGCTCCTGCATTTTGCCCGGCCGGCCGTGCGCGCCGGGATGGCCCCCACTTGCGTGGATGCGGTCGCAATTACCGCCGGGTTGCTGGATTTGCTCCGGCGTGATGCGGCCCAGCGCGGCATTGCGCTGCTCTTCGAAAAGCCGCCGGGCGAATTGCCAATCGCCGCTCCGGAGGACGCGTTGAGTGATATCTTCCAGAACCTGATCGTAAACGCCGTGGAGGCAAGCTCCCGTCGCGGCACCGTCAAGGTGGCGCTCGAGCGCAACGGCGCCGGGGTCCGGTTCAGCGTCACCGACGATGGTCCAGGCATACCGCCGGACGTGAGGCAGCGCATCTTTCAACCGTTTTTCACAACGAAACCCGCGGGAACCGGCCTGGGGTTGGCGATCGTGCAGCGGCGCTTGGCTGAAATCGGCGGAGCCGTCGAGTTCAGCAGCCCGGTGGCCAACCAGCGCGGTACGCGGTTTGTAGTGAGTCTACCGGGGTGAGGGCGCGCCTGGCGCGCTCATTGAACTTGCTCGAAAGCGGAATCAAACGGGCCCAGCCGGCGAGCGACCAATGGAATAATCATGAAAACGATCCTCATCATTGATGACGAAGCAACTTCCCGATACGCCGCGCGGCGCGCGCTCGAGCACAAATACCGCATCGCAGAAGCGGACGGCGCGGCCACGGCGCGCATCGCCCTAAGGCAGGAGGGGCCCGCGCTGATTCTGCTCGATATGGTAATGCCCGAGGAGGACGGAATTTCCTTCCTGCGCTGGATGCGCGAACACGGCCATGAGCATCCGGTTATCGTCCTGAGCGCTCTCGATACCGCGAAGTCCGCCGTCGAAGCGCTGCAACTGGGCGCTACCGACTACCTCGTCAAAGGCTGCGATATCGAAGAATTGCGCCGCCGCGTGGCCAGCGCCCTGAAGCTCGCCGAACTGGTCCAGGAGAACGAATCCCTGCGCCGCGCGGCCCTGCGCGAAGGGAATTGGGGCTCCATGATTGGCGCCAGCGCCGCGATGCGCGATGTTTTTGAAATGGCCGAGCGGGTCGCGCCCACCGACGCCACGGTGTTGATTACCGGCGAAAGCGGTACGGGCAAGGACCTGCTCGCGCAGGAAATGCACCGGCGCTCGCCGCGCGCCGACGGGCCGTTTGTGGCGGTCAACTGCGCTGCCCTGCCGGAAAACTTGATCGAGTCGGAACTGTTCGGCTACGAGAAGGGTGCTTTCACCGGCGCCGCCAATCAGAAAAAAGGCAAGTTCGAACTGGCCAGCGGAGGCACGATTTTTCTGGATGAAATCGGAGACATGAATCCGGTAACGCAGGCGAAAGTCCTGCGCGTGCTGGAAAACCGCACCATCGAGCGCCTGGGCGGGTCGCAATCCATCTCCGTGGATGTGCGCGTGATCAGCGCGACGCACCGCGACCTGCCAGCGGCCATCGCTGCCGGAAAGTTCCGCGAGGATTTGTATTTCCGCCTGCGCGTGCTCACGCTGGAGATGCCGCCGCTGCGCGCCCGCCGGGAAGACGTCAGCGTGTTATGCGCGGGCCTGCTCAAAGCGCTGTGCGCGCATCACGGCCGCGACGCGCGCCTCTCCGCCGAAGCGATGGTGCTGCTGGAAGCTTACCCGTGGCCGGGCAATGTGCGCGAACTGAAAAATGCCCTCGAGCGCAGCCTGATTCTTGCGCGGGGAGAAAACATCCAGCCGGAAGACTTGCCCGCCGAAGTTCGTACCGGCGACCCTGCGGTTCGCTCGAACGCCGCCGTAGCGGGCGTGTCCCCGGCGGACGCCGCTTTGGCCGACAAGGATTTTCGCGAGGCCAAACGGAAATTTGAAATCGCTTACTTCGAAAAGCGCCTGGCGGAAAACCATTGGAATATCTCCCGCACCGCTGCGGTGGTCGGCCTGCATCGCCAGAGCCTGCAGGAAAAATTGCGTGAACTGGGCATGCAACGGCCGGGGCGAAGTCCCAGCGCCGAAGACTCGGAAAACTGAGGCGTGGAAAAAGGAAGCTGAAATAGAGAGAATGGGAAAGCCCCATGCGCCCAAAGGGATGCGCGAGCCCTGCACCGCACGGGCGCCCGACTGAGGAAAAAAAATTGCCGATGGATGGATTCATCCTTGCCGGCGGCAGCAGCACGCGCATGGGCCGCGAAAAAGGGTTGCTCGAACTGGGTGGCGTGCCGATGGTTGCCCGTCTGGCCGATTTGCTGCGGCCACTGGCCGAGCAAGTCACTGTGATCGGACCGCCGCAACAATTTACCGAAATCCCTCTTCGAGTAGTTGCCGACGACGAGCCGGGCCTGGGGCCGCTGGGCGGAATTGCCACCGCCATGCGGCACTCGCGCCAGGAATGGGCCATGGTGCTGGGTTGCGATCTGCCGTTCCTGTCGCGTGCGTGGCTGGATTACTTGAAACAGCGCGCGGCTGCCAGCCCAGCCGATGCCGTGCTGCCTTGCGATGAAGCCGGGCGCGCCGAACCGCTGTGCGCGGTGTACCGCAAACGCGCGCACGCTGCCGTCTGTGCGGCGCTGGCGAGCGGGGTGCGCAAAGTGACTGACGGCCTGGCCGGGTTGCAGGTGGAAATCGTCTCCGCGGCGGACTGGAAAGCGTTCGATTCTGGCGGGCTGCTGTTCAAGAACATGAACACGCCGGAAGATTACGAACAGGCGCGCGCTATTTTTGCGCGAGGCAAAGCCGAAATCTGGCTTGCGGGACGATCCTAAGAGTTAGAATCTGCCGCGGAGGCGCGGAGAACGCGTAGACAAGTGAGATAGTCCTCTGTGCTCCCTCTGCCTCTGCGGCAAGTTTTGGTTTTCCTTATGAACGATCACTACATTGAATTTCGCAACGTGTGCAAAGCCTTCGACGAGCGCCCGGTGCTCGACGATGTGAGCTTTTTCGTGCGCCGGGGCGAAACGCTGGTCATTCTGGGCCGCAGCGGCGTGGGCAAATCGGTCAGCTTGAAGCACATCATGGGCTTCCTGAAGCCGGACTCCGGGCGGGTGATCGTGGCCGGGCGCGATATCACCGACGCCAGCGAAGATGACATGGCGGAAATCCGCCGGCGCGTGACTATGGTGTTTCAATCCGGCGCCCTGTTCGATTCGCTGACGGTGGCCGAAAACGTGGCCTTTCCCCTGGAAACCCGTGGCGAACTCCCTCCCGATGAAATCGACCAGCGCGTGCAGGAATTACTGGAAATGCTCGAAGTCCGCGAAGCCGCCGGGCAATTGCCATCCGAGTTGAGCACCGGAATGAAGCGCGCGGTGGCCATTGCGCGCGCGCTGGCCCAGGATCCGGAGGCAATTCTGTACGACGAGCCGACAACCATGGTGGACCCGATCATGTCTGCGCATGTGGGGAGCCTGATTCACAAGCTGAAGGAAAAGCTGCACAAGACGTCCATCGTGGTGACCCATGATACGCACCTGGCCCGGCGGCTCGCCGACCGCGTGGTATTTCTCCACGAAGGGCGCGTGGCCTTTTTCGGCAGCTGGCAGGACTTTGCCGGCTCGCATGAATCGTATCTGAAGAATTTTCTTTCGCTCGATGAATTGATACCAGTGGTGGAAGCGTAACCAGAAGGATCTTCAACCCGGCCAAAACTATGACCAAAGAATTTCGTCCCTTTATCCCCGCAGAATCCAATGAACCCGAAATGACCCTGAAAGCCGTGCTGGCGGGCGTGGTGATGTCCGCTGTTTTCGGCGCGGCGAATGCGTATCTGGCCATGAAGGCTGGCCAGACCATTGCCGCTACGATTCCCGCCGCGGTGATCGCCATGGCGCTGTTCCGCCTGCCGTTCATGCGCGGTGGCGTGCTTGAGCAGAACATCACCCGCACCTCGGCCAGCGTCGGCGAAGCGCTGGTGGCCGGAGTCGCTTTCACGGTGCCGGCATTCTTCTTTGTGCAAGTGGGCACCGAACGTATCTGGACCGATTTTCACAGCCATTATTGGGAAGGCACCATCCTGATGCTGGCTGGCGGGTTGCTGGGCGTGATGTTCATCATTATTCTGCGGCGGCCCTTGTGCGTAGATTCGGATTTGCCGTTTCCCGAAGGCACTGCCTGCGCGGAAATCGTCAAGGCCGGGCAGGGAACCGCCACCGACGCGCCGAAACTAATCTTCGGCGCGATGGGACTGGCCGGTCTGCTGAAGTTTTTCACTGACTCGCTGGGTTTTCGTCTGTTCCGTGAGACAGTGGGCGGCTTCTGGCAATTTCCCAAGGCCGTGATTCGCAGCGGCGAATCCGCCGTCGGGCACACGGGCGGCATCCCCTACACCACTCCATCCGCGCTGCCGGCGCTGATGGGCGTGGGCTACATCATCGGCGGGCGGCTCTCGACGATCAATTTTTCCGGCAGCGTGCTGGCCTGGTTCGTGTTGATTCCCGCATTTCTTTTCTTTGATCCGGACTTGCCGCAGCGCCTGGGCATCGTCGCCGGGGCTTCCATTCCCTGGGAAGACTTGAGCGCGATGGTGTGGCGCCAGGTGGTGCGCCCCATTGCCGTCGGTACCATGCTGGTGGCCGCGGTGCACACGCTGTACTCGATGCGTGATTCGCTGGCAGCATCGTTCCGCGGCGCCATGCGCAGCACGGGCAAAGCTTCCGTCACTGCCGGGGCGAACCGTCTCGATCAGGATATTCCCCTCAAATGGATTGTGCTTTCCACCATCGGCCTGATCATTCCCATGGGCTTCATCTATTACCACTTTACGCAGAACCTGCTGACCGCGGTGATCGCCGCGGTCGTGATGGCTGCGGTCGGATTCTTCCTCGCGGCGATCGGCGGATACCTGGTGGGCTTGATGGGCAGCAGCAATCAGCCCGTCTCCGGCCTGACACTTGCGGCCCTGGTGATCGCCGCGCTGATGATGGTGGCCCTGGGCGTACGCGGCGTGGCCGGCGTGGCCGCGGTGCTGGGCGTTGCGTCGGTGGCGTGCATCGCCTGCTCGGTGGCCGGCAGCCTGATTCAGGATTTGAAAGCCGGATACCTGCTGGGCGGCACGCCGTGGAAAATGCAGGTGGCAGAAATCATCACTGTCGCGGCGCTGGCATTCTTCCTGATGTTCCCCATCATTCTGTTGCACGCCACGTACGGTATCGGCGGGCGCGACCTGCCCGCGCCGCAAGCCAACCTGATGGCGTTGCTCGCGCAAGGGATTGTGGGCGGGGAAATGGCCTGGGGCCTGGTGCTCATCGGTGCTTTCTTCGGGATTTTCCTGATCATGATTGGCGCGCCCGCCCCGATGCTGATTGCCGTGGGCATGTATCTGCCGCTGGAAACCACCGGAGCAATTTTTCTGGGCGGCGTTTTCAAATGGCTGGCCGACCACATCGCCGCGCGCAGAAAGCTGGGCGGCGCCGAACTCGAACAGGTCGAGCAGCGGGGCACCATGCTGGCTTCCGGCTTTATCGCTGGAGAAGCGATTATTGCCATCCTGCTTTCGGTGGCCTCTATCGCGGCGAGCGAGCTTTACAAGTTCAAGGAACGCACGGGAATGGACTTTACCTTTACGGCCTGGTGGGCAGGCCGGGAAAATCTCTGGCTCTTTGAACACTTTGGCGGCGTGCTCTCCGTGACGGTGTTCGCCGTCGTCGGTTATTGCCTGGTGAGATTGCCGCTGAAACGGAATGCCGGGGCCGGTCTTTAGCAGGCTGCTGTAGGTCGCTTGCCCGTCATTCTGGGTCCGCCGGAAGCGGACGAAGAATCTCGATGTTCAATTTCGCAATGGACCTGGGATCAAGATTCTTAGGCCGCTTTGCTGCCTTGGAATTACGAAGTAACTTTTCAACCTGTTGGACGATCTCCGCTGCACGGCGTGCGCAGCGAAGCGATCCCTGAGATTCGTCCCCCTACCGGCTACTTGCGCCGCAGAGCCTTGCCGGCCAGCGCGCCGGTGTACTTGCCTTCATCCACGGCGAGTTTGCCGTTGACCAGCAAATACTTCACGCCAGCCGCGAGTTCCTCGGGCTTCTCGTAGGTGGAACGGTCCGATACCGTGGCGGGATCGAACACGTTGATATCGGCGTACCAGCCTTCCTTCAACTGGCCGCGTTCGGCGACGTGGAAGGCCTCCGCGACTTGCGCGCTCGAGGCCTGTACGAACCGCGGCAGGGAAATCACCTTCTTGCCGTACACATAGTTGCGCAGCTTGCGCGGATAGGTCCCGTAGAGCCGCGGGTGACCGCCCGAACCATCCGAGCCGGTCATCACGAAATCTTCTTTCATGAAACGCTCGATGTCTTTGTCGTTCATGTTGAACGAAGCCACGCTCACCCCGCCGCGGCCTTCCATGGAATCAACGATCAGGTCAATCGCCGTATCCACCGCCGGCTTGTTGCGCTCCTTGGCGACCGCGGCCAGCGTCTTTCCTGCATGCGGGGAATTGGACGAGGTAAGCAGCAACGATTCGGCGCCGCCCCGCCGCTTCAGGTTGCCTTCCATTTCGGCAGCTAGCTTGGGACGAATGGCCGCGTCACGCAGGCGCGCGAGTTGTTCTTCGCGGCGCCCTTCCTGCGCCCAGCCGGGCAGCAGGCTGGCGTTGAGGCCGGAACCCGATGCGGTGTATGGATATTGATCGGCGGTAATCTTCACGCCCTCTTTGCGCGCCTTTTGAATGATGCGGATGGCATCTTCGCTCTTGCCCCACACGCCGGGTCCCAGCATTTTGATGTGGGAAATATTCAGGGGCACATGGCCTTCGCGCGCGATGCGGATGCATTCTTCAATGGAAGCAATCACGCCCAGCGAGTAATCGCTCTCGTCGCGCTGGTGTGTATCGTAGATGCCGCCCATTTCGCCGGCCACCGCGGCCAGCGCGATCACTTCTTCGGTTTTCGAAAATTTTCCCGGCACATAAAACAGGCCGGAAGAAAGGCCGAAGGCCCCCTGGTCCATGGCGCTGCGCACCAGCGCCTTCATTTTTTCAACCTGCTCGGCGGTGGGCTGCACATCGGCATTGCCCAGCACTTCGCGGCGCACCGCGCCGTGGCCCACCAGCAGCGCGGCATTCGAGCCCAGGCCCTGCCTATCCCAGCGCGCCAGCAAATCGCCGGTGCGCACCGTGCCGCCGCCATCGTTACCGGTGATGACGGTGGTGACGCCCTGCATTAAGTAATTGACGTTGCTCTTGCCGTCCTCGCGGGAAAGGTAGTCGCCCGAATGCGTGTGCGGGTCAATGTAGCCCGGCGTGACCACCAGGCCCTTGGCATCAATCGTGCGAGCTGCCTGTATTTTCGACTTCGCGGCATCGCCGATGAAGACAATGCGGTCTCCGCGCACGCCCACGTCGGCCTTGCGTTCTTTGCCGCCGGAGCCATCCACCACGGCGCCTCCGGTGATAAGAATGTCCACCTGCGTTTGAGCAAACGCAGTCAATGAAGTGGAAAGCGCCAGCACGCACAACGCCAAATTTCGTTTCATGGGGCACCTCGGAAAATTCAGAACTCAGAACTCAGAACTCAGAAACAACGCCATCCATATTTGTCCGTGTCCATCGGCGGTTAGAAGCCTTCTTCGATTAGCTTTTCCAAATTGAACCGCGGGCCTTCCGGCGCTTTGCGCGCTTCGAGCAAACGCTCCACATATTTGGCCAGCATGTCGGCTTCGATGTTCACCGGGTCGCCCAGGGCCATGCGCCCGATATTCGTATGGTGAAACGTGTAGGGAATGATGGCCGTTTCCACAATGCCGTCGTGCCAGCCGGCAATGGTCAGGCTGATGCCGTCCAGCGCAATCGAGCCCTTCATGGCCATGTATTTCTCGAGTGGTTCAGGTACGCGCACGCCCAGCCACCAGGCCGTGGGGGCGCCTGCCGGGCCTTCCGGCTTGACGTGCGCAACGCGGCCCACGCCATCCACGTGACCCTGGACAAAATGTCCGCCAAGTTGCGCGCCGGCCGTGAGCGGTTTTTCCAGATTCACCGCGGTACCCGGCTTCATTTCGCCGAACGATGTGCGGCAGAGCGTTTCGCCGGAAAGGTCCGCCACAAAAGTTTCTTTGGTTTTTTCAACAACCGTGAGGCAGCAGCCGTTCACCGCCACGCTCGCGCTGATGGGCAACGCCGCAAGCAGTTCCGGCGCGCGCACCACCACGCGGGCGCTTTCCCCCTTCACAGCGAGGGACTCAATCGTTCCGGTGGTTTCGATGATTCCAGTGAACATTGATTTTGTAGAGCCGGGACGAATTCCGTCCCGGCAACTTTTTCTTCTGTGCAGCCCAAATGTAGCAAAAACGAAACCTGCCGGAACGAAACGCGTTCCGGCGCTACAAATACCCTTCTACCACAATGTCGGGGCCACAGGCGCTCAGGCGGATGTTTTGCAGCGTCGGCGCCCCGGGAATAGGACGATCCACAACGGGCACGGCATTTCCGCCGATGATTTTAGGCGCGATAAACAGCGTCATTTTGTCCACCACGCGGTTGCGCAGCGCCGCGGCATTCAACACTGAGCCGCCTTCGATCATCACGTTGAGCATTCCCCGGCGGCCGAGTTCGCGCATGGCCGCGCGCAGGTCGAGCCGCTTATCCCGCAGCGGCAGGTGCAGCACCTCAGCGCCGGCGCGGCGCAAGGCGCGCGCACGGCGCGAATCGGCATCCACATTGGTGAATATCAGCAAATCGTGGTTGGCCGATCGCATCACCTTGGAGCGCAAGGGCATGCGCAGGCGGGTGTCCATCACCACGCGCAGCAAGGGGCGGCGGCGCGCCAGGCCGCTGCGGTCGGTCATTCGCGGGTCGTCCGAGAGCACGGTGCCGATGCCGGTGACCAGCGCATCGGCCGCATGGCGCATCAACTGCACGCGCGCGCGTGATTCCACGGAGGTGATCCACGTGATGCTGCGGTTGCGGCTGCGGGACTCGGCGATTTGCCCGTCGAGCGTCATGGCGATTTTCTGCGTGACGAAAGGCAAGCGGGTGCGGATCCATTTTGCGAATGCTTCGTTCAAGCTTTGTGCTTCGTCTTCGCAAACGCCCGCGACAACCTCAATTCGCGCGCGGCGCAGTTTCGCGAAGCCTCGTCCCGCGACTTGGGGATTGGGATCGCGCATCGCCGCTACTACGCGCTTTACGCCGGCGGCGATGATCGCTTCCACGCACGGCCCGGTTCTTCCGGTGTGCGAGCAGGGTTCCAAGTTAACGTACAGCGTTGCGCCCCGCGCGGCTCGGCCGGCCTGCTCAATCGCCAGCACTTCAGCATGTTTCACGCCCGCGTAGGCGTGGAAGCCTTCGCCCACCAGGCGTCCGGCCTTCGCGACTACGCAGCCCACCATCGGGTTAGGACTGGCGAGTGCCGTACCCCTGCGCGCGAGAGCCAGCGCGCGCGCCATCCATGGTTCGTGCTGGTTGTTTGAAGGCATCGGGGTCAGTGAACGCCACGAAAGCGCGCGTTCCCGCGGCATGGAATTCTACTCCAAGTTGCAGTTTCGCTTGCGCCCGTCTAGTGTTGTGCCCATGGGGAGGCAAGTGATGATGCGCTTCCGGGTTTTCAGTGCATACCTGCTGAGCGCTCTTTGCGCGGCAGCAGCAACCGCTCAAGGATCAGGGCAGGAACGGGTGTCGCTGCCCGCGCCGCAGCAAGGCGACTTTGTGGTGAAAGATTATCAATTCAAGTCGGGCGAAACGCTGGCAGAAGTGAAGCTGCACTATTACACGCTGGGCTCGCCGCAAAAAGACGCCGGCGGCAAAATCCGCAACGCGGTGCTGATCCTGCACGGCACCGGCGGTTCGGGCCGGAATTTTCTCGGGCCGAATTTTGCCGGCGTGCTGTTTGGACCGGGACAACTGCTCGATATCACGAAATATTTCATCATCCTGCCGGACAATGTGGGTCACGGCCAATCGAGCAAGCCCAGCGACGGCTTGCACATGAAGTTCCCGCGCTACGAGTACGACGACATGATTGAGTTGCAATACCGCCTGCTTACCCTGGGACTGGGCGTGAACCACCTGCGCCTGGTGATGGGCACCTCCATGGGCGGCATGCACTCGTGGCTGTGGGCCGAGCAGCATCCGGACTTTATGGATGCGGCTATGCCACTGGCGAGCCAGCCCGTCGAAATCGCCGGGCGCAACCGCATGATGCGTAAAATGATTATGGACGCGATCCGCACGTCGCCGGACTGGAACAACGGGGAATATTCCAAGGCGCCGCAGGGCCTGACCGCCGCTCTGAACGTTCTCCTGCTGATGGGCAGCGCGCCGCTGCAAATGCAGAAAAACCAGCCGACGCGGGATGCGGCCGACGCCTTCCTGGAAAATTACATCGCCACGCGCAGCCGGAGCACCGACGCCAACGATATGCTCTATTACTTCGATGCCTCTCGGAACTACAATCCCCTGCCTCACCTGGAGAAGATCGTTGTGCCGCTGACGGCCATCAATTCCGCCGACGACCTGATTAATCCTCCGGAGTTGCAGATTATTGACCGGGAAATTTCCCGTGTGAAAAAAGGCAAGTACGTTCTGTTGCCCATCACCGACCAGACCCGCGGGCACGGCACGCATTCATTGCCGGCCATCTGGGGCAATCACCTGGCGGAATTGTTGCAGCGCTCGCAGCCGGCAAACTAACCTTCAGCGTATCCACTACCCGCGGCATCCTGAGCGGAGCGAAGGATCTCGATGTAACGCCGGGCCGGAATGGCCATTGAAATTCTTCGCCGGCTGATTGCTCGCTGCGCGCGCAATCGAAGCGCCGGCTCAGAATGAGGGAAGGTGTATTCGAGACTGACGGAAGACTGTATTTGAGAAGAATCAGGGCAGCAGGGAATTGACGAAAGTGGGCGCGTCGAAGGGCACCAGGTCGTCAATCTTTTCTCCGGTGCCAACGAAGCGGATGGGCAAACCCAATTCCCGGGTGATTGCCACCACGATGCCGCCTTTGGCTGTGCCATCGAGCTTGGTCAGGACAATCCCGGTCACTCCAACGGAGCCGGTGAACTCCCGGGCTTGGTTCAATCCGTTCTGCCCGGTCGTCGCATCCATCACCAGGAAAATTTCGTGCGGCGCACCAGGAATAACCTTATTTGCCGTGCGCTTCATCTTCTCCAGTTCGGCCATCAGGTTGGATTTGGTGTGCAAGCGGCCCGCGGTATCCACGATGATCACGTCGATGTTGCGCGCTTTGCCTGCGGCCATGGCGTCGTAAACCACCGCAGCGGGATCGGCGCCGGATTTTTGCTTGATGATTTCGATGCCCGCGCGTTGCGCCCAGATCTCCAGTTGCTCGGTGGCGGCGGCGCGGAAGGTATCAGCCGCACAGAGCAGCACGCTGCGGCCTTCCGCGCGCAGGCGGTTGGCGAGTTTGCCGATGGTGGTGGTCTTGCCCACTCCGTTTACCCCCACCATGAAGATCACCGCCGGGCCGGCTTGCGGTTGGCCATTGGGAGATGCCTTCTGCGCCAGCACCGCCAGCAACTGCGCCTTCAGCTCCCGCTTGAGCTCGCTGCCGCTGGAAAGCACGGCGCGGTCCACCTTTTCGCGCACAGCGGCGATCACCTCGCGCGTGGTCTGCGAACCAAGGTCCGCAGCCAGCAGCGCTGTTTCAACTTCTTTCAGAAGCTTGGGATCAATTTGCCTTTCGCCGGTGAGGATTTCTTCCACACGCGAGGCAAGTTGCGAGCGCGTCTTATCGGCGGCTTCTTTGAGCCGCTCAAGCAGCGTAGGTTCCGGAGGTCCGAAAAGCGTAATCATCGTGAATCCATTCCATTCTAGCAGACCCCTTCCAAGCGCGGTGTAGCCCGTGCGAAGCGCATCCTCGCTGCAAGCGCGGCTCAGAGTGCCGTACTCCGACGGCGGTGGCCGATTCAGGTTGCTTTCTGGCGGTTTCGTAAAGGTTACACATTGACAAAATTTAGGCTTGCACCGAAATAGGGCGGGGGCCTACAGTGGAAGCCTCTCCTGGTCCCGCGGCGCCCAACGCGTACCACCGCACTTGGGGGAATGATGTGGGGCAACAAAAAACCGGAGCCAAAAACTGCGCCATCAGGTCCTGCTGCTCCTGCTGTGCCTCCAGTCGCACCGGCCGCAAAGCCCGCAGCACCGCTTGAAGCACCCGTGGCAAAAATTCCGACACCTTTGGAGGCCAACATGAATCCGAACGAAACGCGACCGATGACGCCGGCCACTGCCGGGGCGCGGCTGGGCTCGAGCCTGCACGTGAAGGGCGAGATCAGCGGCAGCGAGGATTTGCATATTGACGGCAGCGTCGAGGGCACGGTCACGCTCGACGACCGCAAGCTGACCGTGGGTTCAACCGCGAAACTCACCGCCGATGTGACCGCGCGGGAAGTGGTGATCTACGGCAACGTCAAAGGGAACCTGCGCGCCAAGGACCGCATTGAAATCAAGAAAGACGGTTCCGTGGTGGGCGACCTGACCACCGCGCGCATCATGATCGAAGACGGCGCGTACTTCAAAGGCTCCATCGAAATCAACCGCGAAGGGGCCGAGGAGAAACCAGCCTTTGCCCGGGCTGTCGCCGCGCGCAGCGCGGAATAGGACAACCTCGAAGGCTCAAGCGGGCCGAAGCTGCTCTTTGGCTGTGCACAATGCGCCAGCAGAGATCTGCTCAAATGGCGCGGTTGCGGCGGTGGCCTCCCCCTTGTTTTTCTGTCGGGACTAACAGCTGCGGAAAAGCCTCTTCTTCATTCTGAGGCCTGGGTTTGGCCGAAGAATCTCGATTCCAGGTGTCTGGCGACATCGGGCATCGAGGTTCTTCGTTCGCCTCAGGCGAACTCAGAATGACGGCAAAGGGACTTCATCGGCAGCCTGCTAAAGTTCCACCGCCTCAAACTTCAAAACTGACCACACGCGCGTTTTCGTTGACAAAGAGGGGCTCAAACCGTATCATCTACGTTTGTCTCTATAGGGAAAGGTCTGACTGAGCGATGAAGACGTATGTTCCAAAGGGCGCGGAAGCCACGCAACTGCAAGCGGGCCCGGCATGGCACGTAGTGGATGCTTCGAATCAGGTGTTGGGCCGGCTGGCCACCCAGGTGGCCAGAATTCTGATCGGCAAAGATAAGCCTCAGTTTTCGAAGCATTTGGATTGCGGCGATCACGTGGTCGTGATCAACGCCGACAAGATTCGCCTGACCGGCAACAAACTGGACCAGAAGGTCTATTACAGCCACAGCCAGTGGCGCGGTGGGTTGAAGGAAGTTCCCGCCAAGCGCCTGCGCGCCAAGCGCGCCGACTGGATGGTGCGTGAAGCCATCGAAGGCATGTTGCCGAAGAACAAACTGCGCGCGCATCGCAGCCGCAAGCTGCGCGTGTATCTGGATTCCCGTGGGTTGGAACGCCACGCAGGACAAAAGCCCCAGCCGCTGGCGCTCGAGTAGTCGCGGTTGAGACATTCACGAAAGCCCCAGCCGTTCGCGCTGTACATCAGCACGATTACCGGTTCAGGCGTTCGGAGTTTGCGCGACAGGCATTGGCGCCTGTCTCCGTGGTGTCGCCGCTGCGGGCTGAAGCGAAAAACGATTCTTGATTCTTGAAGCAGCAGGGCAGGGAGGAATTTCTTGGCAGACGCGAATTTCTTTTATGGCACCGGGCGCCGCAAGGAAGCGGTGGCCCGCGTGTTTCTCCGTCCGGGCACCGGAAAAATCACCGTGAACGGGCGCGAAGTGGATGAGTACTTCCGCAACGTCGAATGGCGCAACAACGCCGTCGAGCCGCTGAAGTTCACCAATACCGCGGACCAGGTGGACGTGGAAGTGACCGCCAAGGGCGGCGGGCCGGGCGGACAATCCGGCGCGGTGCGCATGGGCTTGAGCCGCGCGCTTTCGCTGATGAACCCGGAGCTGCGTCCGGGGCTGCGCAAGAATGGCTTTCTGACCCGCGATTCGCGCATGAAGGAACGGAAGAAGTACGGGCAGAAGGGCGCGCGCCGTCGCTTCCAGTTCAGCAAGCGCTAGTTTTCGCGTCATCCTGAGCTCGCGGTTTTTGGACGAAGGTCTGCGTCGAGGTCCTTCGTTCCGCAATCATCGGAGCTCAAAATGACGGGATGGCAGTAAGGAGTTAAATTCACGGCCGGCAAGGCGCCGGCAAAAGAAGAATCGCCCAGGCGAATCTTCTGGATTACAGGAGGAAGTTTGGTAGAAATCACCATGAAGGAGCTGCT
>CAZCNH010000080.1:5051-16115 GCA_964500065.1 uncultured Acidobacteriaceae bacterium | reverse complement strand
TTCAGCGCGATGGATTCGCTGCGGGTGGCCAACGTGGGCGCGCCGCGCGTATCTCCGGATGGCGCGCGGGTGGCCTACACCGTTGGGCAGATTCAAATGGAAAAAGACAAAGAATGGAAGTCGGTGACGCAGGTGTGGGTGGTGCCTGCGACGGGCCCGGCTACGGCGGCACGGCAATTCACGCGCGGGGAGAAGAGCGCCACCAGTCCGGCGTGGTCGCCCGACGCCAAGTCGCTCGCCTTCCTGAGCGCGCGCGAAAAAGAGGGCGAGAACCAGGTGTGGATGATGAGCGCCGAAGGCGGCGAAGCCTGGCAGGTCACCACGCACAAGGGCGGCGTCAGTTCGTTTTCCTTTTCGCCGGATGGCAAGGCGTTGCTGCTCACGGCGACCGATCCGCTGAGCAAAGAGGAAGAGCAGAAGCGCAAGGACAAAGACGATCCCATTCTGATTGACCAGAACCTGCGGATGAGCCACCTGTGGCTGTGGGACATCGAGAAGAAAGAAGCGAAACGCCTGACCGAAGGCTACTGGACGGCAAGCGATGCTGAATGGTCACCGGACGGCAAGCAGGTGAGCTACACCGCGCGCCCTTCGGGCCGGGCCGACGACGGCGACTTGACCGACATCTGGATCCTGACCCTGGCCAGCGGTGAAAAAAAGAAACTGATGGAAAGCGATACTCCGGAAAGCAACGCGCGCTGGTCGCCTGACGGCAAGTGGATTGCCTTCACCGGCAACGCCAGAGGCGGAGGCGTTTACGAAACCGATCTGTACGTGATCCCCGCCTCCGGCGGCGCGCGCCGTAATCTGACCGCTGCCTTCGACCTGAACGCGGGCGGCGCGGAATGGACCAGTGATGGCAAGACGATTTTCTTTTCCGCCAACACGCGGCAGGCTGTGGAAGTTTTCTCTGTGGAGGTGGCCAGCGGCAAAGTGACCCAGGCCTCCTCCCGCGGCGGGATCATCAACGTCAGCGAAGTCACCGTCGGCGGACAAATTATCGGTACGATGGGCGGCCCGATGCGGCCAACGGAGATATACCGCAGCAATGCCGCGTTCACTTCCTTCGCGCCGCTCACCGGGCACAACGCCTGGCTTAACGACTACGAGCTGGGCGCAAGCGAAGTGGTGAAGTGGAAAAGCCGCGATGGCATGGAAATCGAAGGCGTGCTCACCAAACCTGCCGATTACGATGCCGCGAAGAAATATCCACTGCTGCTCAACCCGCATGGCGGGCCCACCGGCGCGTCATTGCTGTCGTTCAGCGGAACGATTCACACGCTGGCAGCCAATGGTTTTATGGTGCTGCAACCAAATTTCCGTGGCTCGACCGGGCGCGGCGAAAAATTCGCCCAGGCCAACAAGAACACCTGGGGCAAAGGCGATTACGAAGATTGCATCACCGGCGTGGAAGCCCTGGTCGAACGCGGCTTGGCGGATAAAGACCGCCTCGGCGCGTTCGGCTGGTCCTACGGCGGCTACATGACCTTCTGGATTTTGACGCAGACGGACATGTTCAAAGCCGTTTCGCCCGGCGCAGGACTGACGAATATTTATTCGATGTACTCGCAGAACGATATCCAGCGCTACTTGCGCTGGTTCTACGCCGACGCTTCGCCGTGGGATAACTTCGAGATCTACTGGGACCGTTCGCCGATGAAATACGTGAAGAACGTGAAGACGCCCACGATGATCCTGCACGGCCAGGCTGATACGCGCGTTCCGCTAGCCCAAGCCCAGGAGTTCTACCGCGCGCTGAAGGAGCGCAATGTTCCCGTGGAGTTCATCGTGTACCCGCGTGAAAACCACGGCTTCACCGAACCGCGCCACAATCTCGACCGCATCCGGCGTTACGTGGGTTTCTTTGCGAAATATTTGAATAATCCGTCGGTGACCGAGCCGGCGCAATAGCGGGGTGCGGAAACGCCGCTGCGCCGTCATTCTGAGTCCGTCCCGAGACCTCGGGACGGACGACGAATCCCGATGCGGAGTGCAAGCTTAGGGTGCAATCGAGATTCTTCTTCGCGCGGTTCGGCCCGCGGGTCGAACCGAATCCGTTCCCCGGAATGACGCAAGGAAAAAATACTTTTTCAGCAACCAGCCGGCCTTTCCTCGGTGCTAGAATTCTTTCCGCCCAGTCAAAGGAGAGAAAACTTGCCGCGCAAGATTTTGCTGCTTGTTGCTTTCGTTTACGGTCTGGGCGTGTTTCCTGCGAGCGCACAGCATGAACACACCGGCCAACCTCCGGAAAAAATCGGTACGGTGAGCTTCCCCGTTTCCTGCAACCAGAAGGCCCAGGTGCAATTCACCCGCGGCGTAGCCCTGCTGCACTCCTTCTGGTTCAAAGCAGCGATGGAGAGTTTCCAGGCGGCATTAGGCGCGGACCCAAATTGCGCGATGGCCAATTGGGGTATCGCGCTGAGTTCGTGGGGAAACCCGTTCGCGCCCAAGCCGTTTCATTCGCGCGAGAGCATCGAGCAGGCCCAGGCGGCGCTCCGCAAGGCCGCAGGGCTTTCCGTCAGCAGCGAGCGCGAGCGCGGATACATTGCCGCCGTCTCGGAGTTGTGGCGGGATCCTGCCGTGGAGCCCCGGGCGCGTTTGCTGGCCTACACCCGGGCGATGGAACAGTTTGCCGCGAAGAACTCCGGCGACCCGGAAGCGACGATTTTTTGCGCTGTAGCTCTGGCGGCTTCTGCGGCCCCTACAGACAAGACGTACGCCAACCAACTGAAAGCCGGGGCCATGCTCGAAAAGATTTTTGCCGAGCAGCCTGATCATCCGGGCGTGGCGCATTACATCATTCACAGTTACGACGTTCCGCCGCTGGCCGCGAAGGCCCTGAACGCCGCGAACCGTTATGCGCAGATTGCTCCGGCGTCGTCGCATGCGCTGCACATGCCGTCGCACACATTTACGCGCGTCGGATACTGGCAGCAGTCGATTGACACCAATCGGGCTTCCGCCGCAGCGGCAAAACGGGAAGGCTGCACCGCCGAAGAATTGCACGCGATGGACTACCAGATGTATGCGTATCTGCAAACCGGACAGGATCGCGCAGCAAAGGAATTGATGGACAAGGTGAATTCTGTCGCCGCGCGGCTCGATCCGCGGGAACTGTGCGGCGCGGCGCCGGGCTCCGCGGGGCTGTTCGCATCAGCGTCGATTCCCTCACGCTACGCGTTGGAGCGCGGCCAATGGGCGCAGGCCGCGGCGCTCCCGCGGCGTCCGAGTGATTTTGCCTACGCGGATGCGCCGCGGTACTTTGCTCGCGCGCTGGGCATGGCGCGCTCCGGAAAGATCGAAACGGCGCGGCAGGAGATCAAATCCCTGGAAGCGCTGCGCGACAAGCTGCTCAATCAAAAAGATGCTTACTGGTCGTCGCAGGTAGAGATTCAAAGGCAAGCCGCTTCCGCTTGGTTGACTTACGCCGAGGGGAACCCTGCCGCGGCACTGGAAATGATGAACAAGGCGGCGAGCGCCGAGGACGCCACGGAAAAATCCGCGGTCACGCCCGGCCCGCTCGCACCCGCACGCGAGTTGCTGGGTGAAATGCTGCTCGAAGCCAAGAAGCCGGCGGAAGCCCTGGCTGCTTTTGAAATGAACATGAAGAAAGAGCCGAACCGTTTCCGCTCGCTCTATGGCGCCGCGCGGGCCGCCGAAGCCGCCGGCAATTCGCAAAAAGCCGCGGAGTACTACAAGCAGCTCGTTCAAGTTTGCGCGCGGGCGGATAGCCCGGCGCGTCCGGAGTTGCAGGCGGCAAAGCAGTTTCTTGGCAAGGCATCGCGCTGAAGATGCGCGCACGCTGATTCGGGGATGTGGGTGCTGTGTGCCCTGCCGGCCGCGTTCCACGCTTTCTCTCCCTGCCACTAGTTCCGTTCACTCATACCTCAGCGCGATGATGGGATCAATCCGCGTGGCGCGGCGCGCGGGAATCAGGCAGGCCAGCAGCGCCACGGCGGCCAGCAGCAGCGAGACG
This sequence comes from uncultured Acidobacteriaceae bacterium, assembly GCA_964500065.1. GTDB lineage: Bacteria > Acidobacteriota > Terriglobia > Acidiferrales > UBA7541 > CAZCNH01. Next base: position 12,139 of record CAZCNH010000080.1, on the reverse strand, counting down.
CCGGCAAAGGTCAGCGGGTCGTGCGCGGAAACGCCGAACAGGAAATTGGCCATGGTGCGCGAGAGGAAGAACGCCGCCACCAGTCCCAGCGTCACGCCGATGCCCACCAGGCCCACTCCCTGCCGGAGCACCAGGTTCAGGATCTGTCCGCGTTGCGCGCCCAGCGCCATGCGAATGCCGATCTCCTGGGTGCGCTGGCTGGCGGAATACGAGACCACCCCATACACGCCGATCACCGCCAGCGCCAGTCCCAGCAGGCCCAGCGCCCCGGCAAACATCGCGCCCATATTCACCAGGAAAAATCCGTTGCCGCCTTGCAGGGCGCGTTCCATGGTGCCCACGTCGAAGACCGGCAGATTGGCGTCGAGCGCGCGAATTTCATTGCGCAACGCAGCCGTGAAGTTTTCCGGCGGCAGCTTGGTGCGGACCTGCAAGGCGCGCAACGCGGTGTAGCTCTGGGCCTGCGGAAGGAAGAAGTATTCATTGACGTCGGCGAAGATGAAACCGTACTTTCCGTTGCGGGCGATCCCGACCACCTCCAGCAACTGCCCTTTCTCGTCCTTGACGCGGAAGCGCTTGCCGATGGCGTCCTGGCCGGGCCAGTGCCGCTCGGCAAATTTCTCGTTGACCACCGCGACGCGCGGCGCCGTTTCGTTGTCGCGCTCGGTGAAGCCGCGCCCGCGCACCAGCGCGATACCCATCACCTTGAAGTAGTCCGGGGTAACCTGGTTATAGCCCGCGGCGCGCGGCCTCTTGTTGGGATCTACCATCTCGCCTTCGGCATAGACATACTCGCCGTTGTTGTAGTGGCCCATCGGAGTGGAATAGGCGAGGCTGGCGGCTTCCACACCGGGCAATTCTTTTGCGCGGCGCTCGAGTTCGCGGTAGAAACTGCGCCCGCGCGCCTCGTCGTACCCTTGCTGCTCCACATCCATCGAGAGGTTCAGCACCCCGGCGTAGTTCCAGCCGAGATCCACCGCGTGGGCGTTGCCCAGGCTGCGCACGAATAGTCCAGCGGAGACCAGCAGCACCAGCGAGCCCGCCACTTGCGCGACCACCAGCGCGCCCCGCACCCGCATCCGCTTGCCGGATTCGGACGAGCCGCGGCCGCCTTCGCGCAACGCATCGTGTACATTCGCTCGCGAAGCTTTCAGCGCGGGCAGCAGCCCCACGATGACGCCCGCGACCGCCGCTGCCCCCAGCGCATAGCTGAACACGCGCCAGTCGGGACGGAAGTCGAACATGACCGGCATATCTACAGGCAAGCGTATGGATGAAAGCAACGAACTCGCCCATTGCCCAATGGCTACGCCGACCAGGCCGCCGACGCCGGACAGCACCAGACTTTCCGTGAGCAACTGGCGGATCAGGCGCGTGCGCCCCGCGCCCAATGCGGCGCGAATGGCCAGCTCTTTCTGCCGCAGGGTGCCGCGCACCAGCATCAGGTTGGCGACGTTCACGCAAGCCACCAGGAGCACCAGTCCAGCCAGGGTAAGGAACAAGGCAGAAATAATCGGCAGCTGTTTCACCGTGTTGGGCTCGGGCCGGGCTGAAGTTTCCGGGTACACGTGAATTTCCACGGTCTTGTTGGTCTTTGGGTATTGCGTCTCGAGTCGCTTGGCAATGACCGCCAGCGAAGATTCAGCTTCCCGGACAGTGACGCCGGGTTTCAAGCGGGCGATCACGCGGAAGTTGTGGTTGTCGCGTCCTTCGAGAACCTCGCGGGTGGTTTTGTTTTGAAACTGCGCGCCGATGGGCAGGTAGGTTTCCATATCCACCAGCGGATATCCTCCGTGAAAATATTCCGGAGTGACGCCGATGATGGTGGCGGCCTGGCCATTGAGGATTACATTCTTGCCGATCACCGCGGGGTCGCCCGCGAAGCGCCGCTTCCAGTAGGAATGGCCGAGGATCAGGTTGAGCGGAGTGTTGGCGTCGTCGCCCTCGCCGCGCTGGTACACGCGGCCGTGCAGCGCGTTCACGCCCAGCATGGGAAAAAAGTTGGAGGTCACGTAGCTCGTCGTGACGCGCTCGGCGCGGCCATCGGCGCTCAAGCCCAGGAAGTTGATGTCGTACCCGGCGATGTCGGTGAACTTGTCCGACTGGTCGCGGTAGTCCTTGTAGTCTAGGTAGGAAACCGGGTGCGGATCGTCATTTCCTTCGTGGGTCACCGCCAGCACCGCCAGTTCCTGCGGGTTCGGCACCGGCATCGGGCGCAGCAGGAAAGCGTTAACCACGCTGAAAATAGCGGTGTTGGCGCCGATGCCCAGCCCCAGCGTCAACGCGACGATCAGCGCAAATCCCGGCGCTTTGCCCAGCGCGCGCAGGCCGTAGCGGACGTCTTGCAGCAAGGTATCCATGCGGTTCCTCCACTCGGAGTTGGATGTCTTGTTTACGCGCGGCGCGCCGGGAATGTTCCCCCGTCTCCTTTCCTCGGAAAAAGTACCCCCTCCCCCCTATCCTTTTCATGCATCGTTCAGACTTGAAAGAGCTTACGCAGACTATGCTTTGAAGCAGCATGATTTGAAAAGGGTTGAAGGTGAACCATTTCAAGACCATGCACAGGGCAGATTCGGGCAGAATCGAGTTGTTGGCGGCCGAAAAACGCCACTCGGCCACTCCCTGCGAAGTGTGTCTGGCGTAAGGACTTAGCGAGAAAGGCCGCGATTGTGTGCAAGTGCGTGCTGCTAAAGAGTTTGCATGAATGGCCCGCGGGGCTGGGCTTCCGGCCCTGCGATCCGGGCCGGAAATAATCGAGAAAACCATAGCATCATATATTAGCTATTAGCAAATGCAAAGTCAAGCGCAAAACGAGCTGGCAGCCCGTTCCCGGCTGGCTCGCATTTCCCGCAAGCGGTCGAACCAAAACGTGGAATGCGGCGCAGGACATGCGAGACAACACACAGGTTCCCCGGCTCACCGATTGCGTGGTTCTGAGGAACGGTTCCGATTCGGCGCGAAGCGTCGAATCGGGTGACGAAGAACCTCGATCACAAATGCCCGCGCGCGGACATCGAGATTCTTCGGCCAAAAACGGGCCTCAGAATGACGGAGTTCCTTGCAGAACACGATTCGCGCGCTCAGGCCGCGAGCACCGTTGTGAGAAACGCGGGCTGAGCCGATGACCTGTCTGGCTCAGAACTGAGTACACACAGACTCGGGAGGTTTGTCCCCAAATTCTCGGGACTCGGAACGGCCACCTAGAGGGAGAAGGATCAAGGGTTGGAACCGAGGCGGCGCTGGATGGCCTGGAAGCGGGGCTCACCGCGCAGGGGGTCAAATGCAGGTTCCACGTGGATGATCGAAACCATGCCCATGGAAGACTCCGCCGCCTTTTCCAGCCAATCCAGGGATTCTTTCTTTCGCCCGAGCGCGCAATAGGTCAAGCTCACCCAATAGCACAGGGAAGAATCAACTTGTGAATCCTGCTCCAGTCGCGTAAGCATTTTTTCGGCGTCCGCCAGGCGCCCGGCCGAGGCGTAGGCAAAGCCGAGCAGGCCATTATTGATGATTTTCGATTGCGAAATCTCGCCAATGCGTTCGGCGACTTTCACCATCTCGTCTATACGCCCGGCGGTATGGCAGACATAAACCAGAATGCGCATCACGTAGTAGTTGTCTGCGTGCATTTCCAGGGCCGCATGCAGCACCGGCAGGGCTTCCTCATCACGCCGGTTGCAGTGCAGGATCCAGCCCAGGTGGGCCTGGAACAATGCGGTCAACGGGTCGAGTTCAACAGCCCTGCGAATCACCGTGAGCGCTTCCGCCGGGTTCCCCTGGAAGTTCAGCGCCAGGGAAAGCCAGTGGTGGGCCAGCGCCAAATCCGGAGTGAGTTCCACGGCCCGGCGCGCCTCCCGCAAGCTCAAAGCACGATCATTGGCAATAGCGGAAGCCACCATGCTAAGCGCGATGTGTGGCTCGCCCAGGGAAGGGTCCAGCGCGATGGCTCTTTCAGCAGCTAGCTTGGCCCGGGCGTAGGCTTCCTTCGCGGGATCAAATCCATAGAAACCAATCAAGCCTTGCGCGTAGGAAAGCCCGGAATAACTGAGGGCATAGGACGGGTCAAGGGCGACGGCTTGCTGAAACAGGTTTACCGCCCTGCGGATGCCGGCCTCGCTCCATTGCCGCGCATGATGGCTGCCTTGCAGATAGAGACGGTAGGCCTCCGGGTTGCTCGTCGCGCGCCGCACAGCCTTCTTGCCCGAATCCGAGCGGCCCAGCTTTTCTTCCAGGTGACGGGCAATTTCGCCGGCCAGTTCCTCCTGCACTTCCAGTAGGTCCGCCATCTTCCGGTTGTACTGGCCGCCCCACAATTGGTCCTGCTTGGCCACGTCCACCAGTTCCGCTTTCACGATCAGCGTGTCTTTGTGTTGCAGCACGCGGCCCGTGACCACCGCGCGGACCTTCAATTCTTGCGCGGCGGTGAAGGCATCCACCTGCTTGCCGATGTAGCGGAAGACAATGCCGCGCGGCACCACGCGCACTTTGGGCATTTTGGAGATGCTGTTGATAATCGTTTCGGTGATGCCTTCGCTCAGGTAATCGTTCACAGGATCGCCGCTCGAGTTTTCGAACGGCAGCACCGCGAGCGAATCGATGGTCTTGCCGGCGGCCCGCGTCGCTCCGCTGCGCGGGTTGCCCGTTTTTGCGGCGCCGGTCGTTTGCGGCGAGCGGCCGCTATCCAGGTCGCGCCTCAGGCGCTTCAAGTCGGCGCGTACTTCCGCGGCGCTCTGGTAGCGGAGATCACGGTCCTTTTCCAGCAGCTTGTCGATAATGGCATCCAGCTTGGCCGGCAGCTTGGCTTCTACTTGGGAAGCAGCGGCAGGGGCGCGGTTCAGAATCGAATCGAAAATAATCGCAGAGGTTTCGCCGGAAAACGCCTGGCGGCGCGTGGCCATTTCATAAAGCACCGCGCCCAGGCTGAACAAATCCGTGCGCGCGTCCAGGTCTTCGCCGCGAGCCTGCTCGGGCGACATGTAGGCCACCGTGCCCAGGGCCATTCCCGGGCTGGTCAAGTTGGCGTCGTCCACGGCGCGCGTGGGCATGGCGCTGGCCGAACCGTGCCGCGCCGGGCTCACCTTGGCCAGGCCGAAGTCCAGCAGCTTGACCGTTCCGCGGCTGGTGAGAAAAAGATTGGCGGGCTTGATGTCGCGGTGCACGATGCCGCGTGCGTGCGCCGCATCGAGCGCGTCGGCCATCTGAGTGCCCAATTCCAGCAGCGACTCCGTGTCCACGATGCCTGCGGCGATGCGCTCGCGCAGGGTTTGCCCTTCGAGCAGCTCCATCACCAGAAACGGCTGGCCGTTGTGCTCGCCGAGGTCGTGGATGGTGGCGATATTGGGATGATTGAGCGCCGAAGCCGCGCGGGCCTCGCGCTGGAACCGCTCCAGGGCTTGCGCGTCGCGAGCCAAATCCGCGGGCAGAAACTTGATGGCCACGTCGCGGCCCAGCCGCGAATCGTGCGCGCGAAACACTTCGCCCATCCCGCCTGCTCCCAGGCGCGCGGTGATCTGATATTGCCCTACAGATTGTCCAATCATGTGTTCCCAGGAAGAGCAGCGAACGGCATCTTAGGTTAGGTCTTGCTGGAATCGCAAGCGAATCGTGCCCCGCGCAATTCGCCGTTTGATTCGCAAAGCCCTTTCAGAGTAGCTTGATGGGGAGCGCGTTGTGCCGGTGGAATGGCCCGCACCCAGGAGTCGAACAGGGGAGTTCATGTCTGCAAAAAGCAAAATAGGAATCCTGACCGGAGGAGGGGATGTTCCGGGGCTGAATTCGGTGATCAAGTCGGCGGTGTACCGGGCGACGGAAATGGGCCGCAGCGTGGTGGGCATCCGCCGCGGCTGGGAGGGGTTGACGCACCTGGACCCGTCGCTGGAGGTGGATGCAACCTACACGCGCGCCTTGACCCGCGAAAATACGCGGACCATTGACCGCAGCGGCGGCACGGTGCTGCACACCTCGCGCACCAATCCTTCGCGCATCGCCGCCGGCAAAACGCCGGCGCACGTCACCCCGGAAGAACTAGCCAAACTGCGGTTCGACGGCAAGTATTACGACTTCACGCCCGTGGTGGTGCGCAACCTGGAAAGGCTGGGCATCGGCTGCCTGATCGCCATCGGCGGCGACGATACGCTGAGCTTTGCCGCCACGCTGCACGCGGCGGGATTTCCAGTGATCGCCATCCCGAAAACGATGGATAACGATGTGCACGGCACCGAGTACTGCATCGGATTTTCCACCGCCATCACGCGCGCGAAAGACACCATCAACCGCCAGCGCACCACCATCGGCTCGCACGAGCGCATCGGCATCTTCCGCATCTTCGGGCGCGACGCGGGATTCACCGCGCTGTACACCGCGTACGTCACGTCGGTGCGCTGCCTGATCCCGGAATATGCCTTCGATCTGGATCACCTGTGCGCGCTGATGCTGGAAGACAAGCGCAACAGCCCGAGCAACTACGCCGTGGTAGTGGTGAGCGAAGGCGCGGTGTGGCAGGGCCAGCAGGTGGCCGACTATGGCGAGGCCGACGCCTACGGCCACAAGAAAAAAGTGGATATCGGGCACGCGCTCGCCGAAGAAGTGAAGCGCCGCACCAAGCAGGACACGCTTACCAGCGACTTGACCTACGATTTGCGCAGCGGCGAACCGGACGCGCTCGATCACCTGGTGGCCATCACCTTCGCCAATATCGCGCTGGACCTGATCCGCGACGGCGTCACCGGACGCATGGTGGCCGTGCAGAACGGCTGCTATACCCACGTGGGGCTGCCTTCCGCCGATCTGGGCCCGCGCCGCGTGAACGTGGCCGAGATGTACAACACCGAACGCTACCGCCCCAATTACGCCGCCAAACTCGGCGCGCCGCTGCTGCTCAGTCCCGAGCGGGCAACGTGACCGGCCGCAGCCGGTAGTGCAACCACACAGCAATCCGCGATCCATCTTTAACGCTAATCCTTTTTCAGTACGCTTCGTGGTTTCCCGCGGCCCGGTTCAGTTGGATGACTGCAGCTACAGGAGACGTGGAAGGAGGAACGGCGTAGTCGCCGATCAACTTCCATCCTTCACGGTCCACAACAACGCGA
>CAZCNH010000080.1:0-4951 GCA_964500065.1 uncultured Acidobacteriaceae bacterium | reverse complement strand
GCTCCTCAGATTGCTTTTGAGACGCGGGAAGGATGACCATCCTTCTCGAATTAAGCATGCCCTTTGCAGGCCAGGGCTGTCGATTTCCGCTTTCCCGAACGACTATCGGATGACAGGCCGGACAAAATAGCGGTTGTGCGTCGCTTTGTGCGGCGAAAACATCGCTGCAAAGGCATTACGATAACGAACATCAGGGTTGAGGAGCTTTCCATGTTTCGCGGCTGGAACCTGTTTGGGAATGATTTGCGCGTGGCGGTTCGTTCACTCACGCGCAGCAAAGGGCTGACCATCACCGTGGTGCTGACGCTCGCCTTGGGCATTGGCGCCAACGCGGCGATCTTCACGCTGGTGCGCGGGGTGCTGCTGCGGCCGCTGGTCAATCGCGACGAAGACCGGCTGATCTACATCCGCCAGACCGCGCGCGGCATCAGCGACGGAAACGCCAATTTCTCCGTACCGGAAATTCAGGACTTGCGCAGCGGGGTCAAATCCATCAGCGCCTTCGGCGAATTTTCCACCATGGGCTTCACCGCGATTGGCCTGGGCGAGCCGCGTGAAGTGCGCGCGGGAGTCGTGGACGGTTCCTATTTTGAGGTGATGGGACTGCGCCCGGTGCTGGGCCGACTGCTGAATGCCAGCGACGATGGCGCGAAGGCCGATGGCGCGGTGGTGCTCACGCATCGTTTCTGGAGCAGCGTCCTGAAGAGCGACCCGGGCATCCTCGGGAAAGTGGTGCGGCTCGACGAGCGCACCGCCACGGTGGTGGGCGTGCTGGAACCTTCCGTTCCCTATCCCGCAGAAACCGAAATCATCGCCAACGTCGTCACCAGCCCGCACCACCTTTCCGCCACGATGGTCACCGGCCGCGTGCATCGCATGACCGAACTTTTCGGACGGCTTGCTCCGGGCGCGGAACTGCCCGCGGCGCTGGCGGAATTGCGCGCCGTCCACGGGGCCATGGTGAAGCAATACCCAGAAGCCTATTCGAAGAAAGCAGATTTCCGCATCGAAGCGGTCCGCCTGCGCGATCAGGTCACCGCGCAGGCGCGTACCGTGTTGTGGGTCCTGCTGGCGGCTTCGCTGCTGGTCTTCGTGATCGCCTGTTCCAACGTGGCCAACTTGATTCTGGCGCGCACCATCCGCCGCGAAGGCGAACTGGCGATTCGCGCGGCTCTGGGCGCCTCGCGGGGCGCGCTGCGGCGCACCCTGCTGGCAGAAAGCCTGCTGCTGTGCGGCGCGGGCGCGGCCCTGGGCGTGTTAATCGCGCGACCCAGCGTGGCCATCCTGGCGCGCTATGCCTCGCGTTTTTCTGTGCGCGCGCTGGATCTGGCCGTGGATTCGAGCCTGTTGTGGGTGGGCGCATTGCTGGCCGTGGTGGCCGCGGTGCTGCTGGCGCTGGTTCCGCGCCTGCCTTCCGCCGATTCCGCGCACGGCCTCGGCTTGACCAGCGGAAGCGCTCGCATGACCGGCAACACGAACCGCCGCCTGCGGGCATTCGCCGTGGTGCAGATCGCGGCTTCGTTTGTGCTGCTGGCCGGAGCCAGCATGCTGATGACCTCGCTGCTCGCCCTGCAAAACACGGAAACGGGTTTCGATACCCAGCGCGTGCTGGTCTTGAACGTGCCCGTCGTTTCCTACGGGCGCTCGCCGGAACAAATCGTCGGCTATTACAAAGAAGCCATGCACCGCATCACCGAACTACCGGGTGTGAATCACGTGGCGATTGGGACGCTCGCCCCCTGGCGCGACGCCGGCAATTTCGGTCCCGGCTTCGAATTCAGCGTGGAAGGCTATGTGCGCGGGCCGGGGGAAGAAGATCCGCGCGGAAGGTTCCGTGTGGTGTCGCCGGGATTTTTTGCGGCATTGGGCGTGCCGCTGCTGGCGGGCCGCGATTTCAACGATGCCGACCGCAAAGACAGCGAAGCGGTGGTGATTGTGAGTCAAAGCGTAGCCAAGCGGATGTTCCCAAACGGCGAGGCGGTGAACCGTCACCTGATGTGGACCGACCCGGTAATGAAGTTCATTAGCGTGGATGGCGGCCCGCGGCGCATCGTTGGCGTGGTGGCCGATGTGGATGACGAAAACATTGTTCCGGGACCCGCGCTGACCGTCTATCACCCGTTCGAGCAGAAGGCGCTGTGGGTTGGCCGGCTCTTCGTGCACACGCGCACGGATCCTTACGCGCTGGTGCAACCGGTCACGCGCATCCTGCGCGAACTTTCCGCCGACCAGCCGGTGGAGCGCGCTGCTTCGCTCGCCGACATTCGCGCCGAGGTGCTCTCGCCGGACCGGCTGAATACGCTGGTGTTTGGCGGGTTCGCGGCGGTGGCGCTGGCGATTGCCGTGGTTGGCGTGGCCGGCGTGCTGGCATTCTCGGTAAGCCGCCGCACGCGCGAGTTCGGCATTCGCCTGGCGGTCGGCTCCGAGCCGCGGCATCTGCTCACCGGAGTGATTTTCGAAGGTGTGACGATGGCGGCGCTGGGCGTGCTGGCCGGTGCCGCAGGCGGTTACGCGCTTGCGCGCCTGGCCACCGGCGTTTTCAGTGAAATTCAGCTGCCCGGCGCCGCGCCCCTGGTGGGCTCGGCCGCAGTGCTGCTGGCGGCCGCGGTCATTGCTTCCGCCCTGCCTGCAAGCCGCGCCGCGCGCGTGGACGTGATGCAAGCGCTGCGCACCGAATAAGCACGCAACCGGGTGGGTCCTGGATTTGAACCGGGAACCGACGGATCATGAGTTCATTTTGACGCCTTGGGATGCCTTTCGCCGGCGAGTTGCCCATCCCGAGACACTCATCGTGGGGATGCGCTGCTTGGCCATAAGTCAGCACTTGCCCCTTCACGGGCGTTTCACCACCGTGATGGTGATTTGCGAGGGATACTGCGCCGAATGGTGTATCTGGTTGTGCGCGACGACGCCCTGTTCCTCGTCGTAGTTATTGCCGCCGGTGTTCAGGTTGCGGTCGAAGCGCGGGAAGTTGCTGCTGGAAACTTCGATGCGCAGCCGGTGGCCTGCTGCGAAATAGTTGCTGGTGGTCAGCGGCTGGAGCGCCACCTTGTACACCTTGCCGGGCTCCATCCAGGCCAGCGGCTTGTCGTAGCCATTGCGATAGCGCGCGCGTTGGATGGATTCGTCCAGGTTATAGGCGCGGCCGTCGGGATAGACGTCGAGCACTTTCACGGTGAAGTCGGTATCTTTCGCGTCGGAGGAAACATACAGCACCGGCTCGATGGGGCCGCTGACTTCGGTGCCTTCCGCGAATGGCTCGGATGTATACACCAGAACATCGGCGCGCGCTTCCATGCGTCGCTGGTCGAACGCGCCCGCTTGCACCGCGTTGCCTGTGCAGCAAACGTTGCCGCCGTAGGAGAGCACCGGGTTAGCCGGATCGTAGGTGAAGGAATCGGGTTGATCCGCGGACGGTGGCTTTGTGGTCAGCGTGCCGTCGCCATTCAGCGAATTGGCCTTGCCGCCGCTCGAGAGATAGAAGGTCACGGGCTGCGCGCCCGCGGGCGGCCAGGTGTCAGAGGTCTGCCACTTGTTCGAGCCCATCGTGAAGTAAGTGACGCGCGGCAGGGCATCCAGCCGGGGTGAGGCAACGCCCTTCACGAAACGGTCGAAGAAACCGTAAACAATTTCCTGGTAGTCGAGGCGCGCGTCGCCCATGCTGCGTTCGCCGACCACAGTGTCTTCGGTGGCGCGGGTGTAGCTGCAATGCGCTACGGGCGCAATGACGGCCCATTGCTGGTCGCGCACCCCGGGCTGGGCGTTCTTGCGCACGTGATTGAAGAGCGCGAGGTTGGGCCCGACGGACACGTCGTACCACGACATGAACCACAGGCCGGGCACGTTGAGGGGCATGTTGTCGTGATACAGGCCGCCCTTGTACCAGGCCGGATCGTTGGGCGCGCGCTGAATCATGCGGCCGCCGGTAGCAACCGGCATCGCATCGGCGAAGATGCCGTGCGGCGCGTCCACCGCTTTCAGAATATCCTGCGCGGGCAGGTGCCACAGCGCTTTGCTCCAGTCCACCGGCGGCAAGTGCTGCGCGAGGTCGAAAGACTTCGAGGCGCGGATCAAATCTTCCTGCGAAGTGCCGCGCGGAAACATCGGGCGAACCTGGTTCTGCTCGCCATAAATCCAGGTGATGAAGAGCATCTGCACGGCGCCGCCGCGGTACCAGTTACCCTGCTCATAGTAGGGGCCCACGCGGCCCACGCCCGCGCCGAAGCCTTGGACGTTCATTGCCGCGAAGCCGGGATGGCCTTCGGAGGCCACCGCCATCTGATACTCCGCTGTAGAGGAGCAGCCCGTGGTGCCGAGCTTGCCGTTGGACCACGGCTGCGACGTGATCCACTGCACCGTGTCGGAACCATCGGTGGTCGGCGGGCCCAGGATGTCGTAATTGCCTTCGGAGAAGAAATGGCCGCGTTCGTTCTGCACCACATAGGCGTAGCCGCGCTTGACCGCGGTGAGCGCCGCCGTCATGTCCGCGGGCACGCCGTTGTGAATGTCCCAGAAGTTGAAGTTGTACGGCGTGCGCACCCACACGGTGGGAACTTTGCCGGCGTTCTTGGGCCGGTAAATGTCCGTGGCCAGGCGGACGCCGTCGCGCATCGGCACCATCACCTTGCGCTCGACCACGGCGATGGATTGCAGTTCCTCCTCTTTGGCGATGCGCTCGGCGCGCTGCTGCCCTGTGAGCGTAGCCTGCGCGCTTACATGAACGGGCAAGCTTGCTGCTGCCAGCAAAATTGTGACGGCCAATCCGCGATACATCCTCATCGGGCAACCTCCGCTAGGCTCGCCTATTATGCTTGAAGAGAGCCCCGGCAACCACGGATCGGCAGTGGGGGGAGGGGCACGAAATGGGGCACAACAACCGCCGCCGCAGGGAACAGAAGCGGCCAACTCCAGAAAACAGTTGGTGGGCCCGCCTGGATTTGAACCAGGAACC
>CAZCNH010000079.1:0-16138 GCA_964500065.1 uncultured Acidobacteriaceae bacterium | reverse complement strand
GAAATTCACCTGGGCACCGGCCTGAACAAAACGCTGAAGGACATGGTGGTGAAGTCGCGCAGCATGTCCGGTTACTACGCGCCGTATGTGCCGGGCTGGGATTGCCACGGGCTGCCTATCGAAACCAAAGTCGAAAAAGAATTGCCGGGCGGCAAGGGCAGCGTGCCCGCCGGGGAATTCCGCCGGCGCTGCCGCGAGTTTGCCGACCGCTACATCGAGAATCATCGCCGCGAATTCAAGCGTCTGGGCGTGTTCGGGCAATGGGAAGACCCGTACCTGACGATGAGCTTCCCGTACGAAGCCGCCATCGCGGATACGTTCCTTACGTTCCTGGAAAAGGGCTACGTCTACAAAGGGCTGAAGCCGGTCTACTGGTGCATTTTCGATTCCACGGCCCTGGCCGAAGCCGAAGTGGAATATGACGACCACACCAGCCCCAGCATCTGGGTGAAGTTCCCTGTCGTGGGACACGCCGAAAAACTTGGCGCCGGCGTGGATGCGGTGATCTGGACCACGACGCCCTGGACGCTGCCCCACAATCGCGCGCTGGCGTTTCATCCGGAATTTGACTACGTGGTGGCCGAAACTTCTGCGGGTAAACTGCTGCTGGCCGAGCAGCTCCTGAACACAGCCGCGCAGACCTGCGGGTTTACCGTGGGTGAAATTCGCGGCCGCTGGAAAGGCCGCGAGCTCGAAGGGCTGCAATTCCAGCATCCCTTCCTGGACACGTTGCGTGTGCCCGGGGTGCTCGCCGAGTATGTGACGCTCGATACCGGCACCGGAATCGTACACACCGCGCCCGGCCACGGCGCGGACGACTTCTACACCGGCCAGCGATACAACATTGATGCCCGCGTGCCCATGGACGACGCCGGCCGCTACACCGAAGGCCTGCCCGAGTACAAAGGCAAGACCGTTTTCGAGGCCAATCCGCCCATCGTGGAATTGCTGAAATCGCGCGGCGCCCTGCTGGGCAGCGGCAAGCTGACGCACAGCTACCCGCACTGCTGGCGTTGCCATAAGCCGGTGATCTTCCGCGCCACCGAGCAGTGGTTCATCGAGATGGACAAGGCCGGCGCGGAAGGCCCGTTGCGCGCGCGGGCGGTGGAGGCCATCCGCAAAGTGAAATGGACGCCGCGCTGGGGCCAGGAACGCTTGCAGGAAATGGTGGCGGGCCGGCCGGACTGGTGCATCTCGCGCCAGCGCATGTGGGGCGTGCCCATTGTGGTGCTGCATTGCCAGAAATGCGGCAAGCGGCTTGAAGACGTGGCCGCGCTGCGCCACATCGTGCGCACGTGGTTTACCAAGGAGGGCGCGGACGCCTGGTTCACGCGCGAAGCCGCGGAGTTGCTCCCGCCGGGCACGGCCTGCAAGTGCGGAAGCGTCAGGTGGACCAAGGAGAACGACATCCTTGATGTATGGTTCGATTCCGGCTGTTCCCATTTGGCCGTGCTGGGAGCAACCGATCATCCATGGCCTGCGGACATGTATCTGGAAGGACCCGACCAGTTTCGCGGGTGGTTCCAGAGTTCTCTGCTGATCGGTGTGGGCGCCAAGGGTGATGCGCCCTACCGTCACGTTTTCACCTACGGTTGGGCGCTCGATGAAAAAGGCGCCCCAATGTCGAAATCCCTGGGCAACGCGATTTATCCCAAGGAAATTTGCGACAAATGGGGGGCAGATTTGCTGCGCACCTGGGTGGCGTCGCAGGACTACCACGCCGACATGCGCATGAGCGAACGCGGGATGACCCAGCTCAGCGAGTCCTACCGCAAGATTCGCAACACCTTCCGCTACGTGCTGGGCAATCTGGAAGGATTCGATCCCGCGCAGCACGCCGTGTCCAATGGTGAGTTGCTGGAGATGGACCGTTGGATGCTCGAGCGCACCGCAGATTTGGTGCAGCGTTGCCGCGACCACTACGACGCGTTCGAGTTTTACCGCGTGTTCCACGCCATCCACGACTACTGCGTGGTGGATCTTTCCGCGTTTTATTTCGATGTGCTGAAGGACCGCCTGTACACGTCAGCGAAGATGAGCAAGGCTCGCCGTTCGGCGCAAACGGCGGTCTGGCGTATCGGCGAAGCCCTGGTGCGGCTGCTCGCCCCGGTGCTGGTATTCAGTGCCGAAGAAGTGTGGCGCTACATGCCGCATGCCGCGGGCGCACCTGAATCGGTGCACATGGCGGTGTTCCCTGATGCCGCCGAATTGCGCGCCGGGCTGGATAGCACAAGAACGCAAATATGGGAAAAGCTGCTCGGTGTGCGCGAGGAGGTATTGAAGGCTCTTGAACCGGTTCGCCAGGCCAAAACGATTAACAGCAACCTGGAAGCGAAAATTGAGCTGCGCGCCCCGGGCGAACTCGCGGCGTTGCTGAAGGCAAGCATTGCCTGGCTGCCCGCGCTGTTCATCGTGTCGCAGGTGACGGTGAGCGAACTCGCCGCCGGTGATGGCGCAGCGCCTTTGCAGGTGGTTGTCCACCGCGCGGAAGGCGCCAAGTGCGAGCGTTGCTGGAATTACTCCGTGCGCGTGGGCCGGGACGCTGAGTATCCCACGTGCTGCGAACGCTGCGTCGCCTCGCTGGCGGAACTGGCCGCCACGGTCTGATCAGAAGCTCGGTTGTGGAGTGCGGGAGCTTGCTCCCGCTCTTGTAAGCGAGCTTGCTCGCTGCCCGTGCAAGCAGCAGCCGGCCCGGCGGCTTTCGATTTTTACTTCATGAACCCGGTAAGCACCAAGGCAATTTGGGTGAACGGCCCTTTTGCGGCGAAGCAAGCTTCGCCGGGAAGAGCGGCAGCAAGCTGCCGCACTCCAATGTTCCGCCGATGACACGTTCGTCGCTGCTGCTGAAAATCTCCCTGCCCGTGGCGCTGCTCGATCTGGCCACGAAGTATCTGATCGAGCATCGCACGCCCGAAGACTGGGTGTATTCGGTGGTTCCCGGTTTTTTCGATCTGGTCCACCGGCACAACCGCGGCGTAGCCTTTAGCCTGTTCGCGAACCAGGATGCGCCGTGGCTGTCTCCCCTGCTGATCTGCTTTTCCCTGGTGATGATTGTGTTGCTGGCGTGGCTGCTGGGCACGCCGCACGCCGGCGGGCGCCTGGCGCGATTCGGGCTGGCATTGATCCTGGGCGGCGCGGCGGGTAACGTCACCGACCGCATCCTGCGTGGCAGCGTGGTGGACTTTGCGGATTTCTATATCGGCACGCATCATTGGCCGGCGTTCAACGTGGCCGATTCGGCGATTACCATCGGCGCGTGCCTGGTGATTTACGAATTGTTGTTCGTGAAAGAGGAAGCGGAAGAATCAAACTAAGTTGACAGCCGACGCTCAACGGTCAACAGTTTAATGACACACACCTCACCGTCCCGCGATCCTGTCCGCAACCCCTCGCTTTGACTCTTTCACTCTTCAACTCTTACACTGTTGGCCATGCATCCCATCTTGTTTCACGTTGGGCCGGTGACGATTCATTCGTACGGCGTGCTGGTGGCCACGGCGATTCTGCTGGGGTTGTGGCTGGGCCGGCAACAGGCCGCGCGCATGGGCGCGAATCCCGACGATGTCTGGAACATCGGCATTTACATGATCCTTGGCGGGCTGGCCGGCTCGAAGCTGTGGTACATCATCGAAAACGGCGACTACTACTTCGCCAATCCAGGGCAAATATTTTCCCTCAGCACGTTTCAAGCCGCCGGAGTTTTCTATGGTGGCTTCCTGGCCGCGCTGGCCACGGGCATTTATTTCATCCGCAAAAGCGGCGTGCACTATCTTTCGTTGCTCGATGCGTATGCTGCCCCGGTGGCGCTGGGGCACGGCATCGGGCGGCTGGGCTGCTTCTCCGCAGGCTGCTGCTACGGCAAGCCTACCGACGTGGCTTGGGGCGTGACCTTTCACAGCGAATACGCCAACCAAGTGACCGGCGTGCCCCTGGGCGTCAGTTTGCATCCCACGCAACTCTACGAAGCCGGCGCGGAATTACTGCTGCTGATTTTCCTGATCTGGCTGGGCAAGCGGCATTCGTTTCGCGGGCAGCTTTTTGCCGCCTATATGATTGGGTACGGCGTGATCCGCGGCGTGAACGAATTTTTCCGCGGCGATCCGGGCCGCACCCCGCTTTTTAACGATGCCGGCTCGCTGATGCAGGTGGTCAGCCTGGGCTTTATCGCCCTGGGCGTGTGGGTACTGCTGCGCAAGCCCCGCGTGCCGCTGGCCAAGCCTGTGGCTTCGCGCGCTTGATTCGCGCCTCAATGTTCAGAGCCCCTTCTCTCCACATCCACCCGAATTCCTGCCCTGCACAGTTGCTGTTTGTCATTTGCCGGTGAATGCGTAAACTGGCGGCGTGGCGACGCACACCTTCATTGCGGGCAAGGAACAGGCCGGCCAGCGGCTGGACCGCTGGGTCGCCGATCAATTGCCAGGCCTGACGCGGACGCGCGTGCAGGAGTTGATCGCCGAAGGGCGCGTGCGCGTGAACGGCGCGGCATCCAAGGCGTCGCACCGGCTCGCACCCGGGGAAGCGGTCGAAGTGGAAGCGCTGCCGCGGCCTCCGCTGCGGGCGCAAGCAGAAGAGATTCCGCTCGATGTCCTTTACGAGGATGAGGACGTAGTGGTGGTGAACAAGCCCGCCGCCATGGTGGTGCATGCCGGGGCAGGGAAAAGCGCCCAGCACGGCACTCTGGTGAATGCTCTGCTGGGACGCTACCGCAATTTATCCATGGGCTCGGATCCGGGCGGTTTGCGGCCGGGGATTGTGCACCGCCTGGATAAGGAAACCTCAGGATGCATCGTGGTGGCGCGCAACGATGCGGCGCACGCCGCGCTGGGCGAGCAGTTTCAACAGCGGCGCATCCAGAAGACCTACCTGGCCCTGGTCCTCGGCGCACTTGTGGGCGCTTCAGGAAAGATCGAGTTGCCGATCACCCGCGACGCCGTGCGCCGCACGCGCATGACGGCGAAAACAGGCCGGGGACGCGCTTCGCGCACCGACTGGCGCACCCTGCTGGTGCTGCGCAACCAGGGCCAGAGTTTTACTCTGGTGCAAGTGGGGCTGCATTCCGGCCGCACGCACCAGATTCGCGTTCACTTCTCCGCGCTCGGGCACCCTGTGGCGGGCGATGAGCTCTACGGCGCGGCGCGGCGCCCGCGCGCCGGCCGCGAACTGCCTCCGCCGCTCGGACGCAACTTTTTGCACGCGGCCCGCATCTTGTTCTATCACCCGCGAACCGGCCGGCCCCTGGAAGTTCGGGCGCCATTGCCGGTGGAATTGAAGGATTACCTGGAGAGGATTGGGCGTGCCTGCGGCATCGCGCCGGAAAAAATTGACGCTGCTCTGCGCGGCTACCTATAATCAGCTTATGAAGAAATTCCTTGTTATTTGGATGGCGGCCGCTTCCTCCTTTGGCGCGGGCCTGGTCCTTTCGCAGTCGCAGCCGAAGCAGTCGCCTCCGCCGCAAACTGGCGTGCAACAGCCACCGGTGCTGACCACCGGCGTGGACCTGGTGCGCATGGTGTTTGCGGTGACCAACCGCCGCAACAAATTCATCACCGATCTGGAACGCGGCAGCTTCAAGGTAACTGAGAACAATCAGCAGCAGGACGTGGTCTTCTTCGGACGCGAAACGGATTTGCCCCTGCGGGTCGGCATCCTGCTGGATACTTCCAACAGTATCCGCGACCGCCTGAAATTCGAGCAGGAAGCCGCCATTGATTTCGTCCACACCGTGATCCGCCGCAAGAAGGATCTGGCCTTCCTGATGACCTTCGATTCCGATACCGGCGTACTGAAGGACTACACCGATGACGTGGGCGAGATGAGCCAGGTGATCCAGAAACAGCGCGCCGGAGGCGGCACCGCCCTTTATGATGCGATCCACTACGCCTGCCAGGAGCGCTTGAAGGATCCGCCACCAGCGCCGGGGAAAGACATTTCCCTGCGCAAAATCCTGGTGGTCATCAGCGACGGCGACGATACCCATAGCAACCGCGCGCGCAGCGAAGCCATTGACGCTTGCCAGCGCGCCGAAGCCTCTATCTACGCCATCAGCACCAGCACCGACTGGCTTTCCGTCACCGGCGACACGCCGAAGAAGTTTCACGAAACGCCCGGCGACAAGATTCTGGGGCAACTCGCGGAAGAAACCGGAGGCCGTGCCTTCTATCCCTACCGCATTGACGATCTGGCCGCCTCCTTCCAGGACATCAGCGTGGAGTTGCGCAGCCAGTATTCGCTGGCCTATTCGCCCTCGAATAAAGCCAACGACGGAAAATTCCGTCGCGTGAAAATCGAAGTCACCGGCCGCAAAGGACTGGAAGTGCGCGCCCGCAAAGGCTACTTCCCGGCGTTCGGCAAGAGTGCAGAGGGAACTGCGCCGACGGGGAACTGACGCTCAGAACTCAGAACAACCTTACTTACAAGCCACGGAAAAAGCTGCTTCGTCATTCTGAGACCGCGAAGCGGCCGAAGAATCTCGATTCCTCAGAATGACGAGCCGGTGGGCGTAGGAACACATGGCCTGGCCGCATTCCCTTGCCGAGTGCTTTGTATCGGTTCGAACCCTTGTGAGAAATACGGGCTGAGACCGGCTTCCTACCCGCGCGGCGCGTAGTAGCCTTTGCGCGTAAGCACCTTCATGTCCTTGTCTTTTATTTCCACCTTGATCTTGCGGAAGGAGCCGTCGCGCGCGGAGTTGGAGGGGTAATAGCCGATGGTGTACTGGCTGCGCAATTCTTCGGAGATTTGGTCGAAAGCGCGTTCGAGATCGCGTTCGCTATTAATCTCGATCATGCGCCCGCCGGTGTCGTCAGCCATGCGCTTGGCCACCCCGGCATTGCCGCCGCCAAAGCCGAAGCCTCCCCGCACGGTGATGTAGAGCACATGGATGACCGCGTCGGTACGCTGCGCAACTTCCAGCGCTTCGTTGAGTTTCACCTTGCTGCCGGTATCTTCCGCATCGGTCAGGACGATCAGGGCTTTGCGCCCGGATTCGCTGGCCAATTTTTCTTTGCAGGCCAGGTACACGGCGTCATACAGATTGGTGCCGCCAGAGCCGCCGGGAATCGTTCCCGGCGTGACTCTTCCCGCGGGCACGCTGACGCGGGCGCGCTGGATGGCGCGCTCCAGCTTGTCGCTATCGGCGGTGAAGTCCGCCAGCAGGTCCACGTCGGTATCGAAGGTCATGATCATGGCCAGATCCTTCTTGGGACGCAGCACGCGGTGCAGAAACCGTGACGCGGCTTCCTGTTCGGCGCCGAAAATGTTGTACATGCTTCCGCTGGTGTCCATGATGATGCCGAGGGTCAGCGGCAGCTCAGTCTCCGACTTGAAAAAATCCACTTGTTGTTCTTTGCCGTCCTCAAAAACCTGAAAGGCATCCTTGGGCAGGTTGGGAACCAGCCGCTTGCTCCTGTCGCGCACGCTGGCAAAAAGGTTCACCAGGTTGACGTCCACGCGGATGGGACCCTGTGCGGGCGGATTCTGCGGCTGCTGGGTGAGTCCAGTGGAAGGAATCATCAACGCCAGGACCAGCGCCCAGTTTGCCGCTTGCCTCGAAGTTTTCATTTTCATTGTTATAATCGCGCTCGCTTCTTTCTGCATCCTATGATGCAGGGGGTCGCAGGGAAGATGCCGGGCCCCGGTTCTGCTTGCCGGTTCATTGTAGCGTCATTTTGCGAGCGACCTATGAAACAAAGGACGAAACCCGGAAGGCTCGGCTTAGTTGCGCTGACGCTCGCGCTGTGGTTCCCGGCAAGCGCCTTCGGCCAGCAGACGCCGGCGCCCAAGATTCCGCCGGCCAATCCCCCGGCTGCCCAGGATATTGATGGCGCCCGCGGGCGGATTCGCGCTCGCGTGGACCTGATCGTGGTGCCGGTTACGGTGAAAGACGGCACCGGCCGATTGGTGCTGGACCTCAATAAGGACGACTTCCGCCTGCTGGAAGATAAGGTCGAGCAGACCATCGAGCTTTTTTCCGCCGAGCCTTTCCCGCTCTCCGCCGTCCTGCTGGTTGACAACAGCCTTTCGAAGAAAGCTTCGGAACAGGTGCAGAAGAGCATTGCCTCCATCGCCGGCGGTATGAGCGCCGATGATGAGGCCGCCATCCTCCTTTTCGATGAACTGACCTCGGGGCAAACCGATTTCTTCACTGAAAACGACAAGCTCTTCGATGCGCTGAAGCGGCTGAAACTGGGTGGCGAATTCGCGGTGCGCGCCGGCGGGCCAATGACCAGCGGGCCAAAAATCAATTCCATCCCGCAACCCGGCACCCTGCCCACCAACACCACGAAAAGCGCGCGCATCCCCAAGCATATTGACGACGCAATCTTTGCCGCGGCGCAAATCCTGCGTGACGCCCCGCGTGACCGCCGCCGCATCATCTTCTTGATTTCCGATGGCGAGAACGCCAGGAACAATACCTTCCAATTTGAAGATGTTTCCCGCGCCCTGCTCTCCGCAGGGATTTCGGTGTATTCCATCGGTGTGGGCGATGCGCGGCTGAACCGCGCGCCCAGTGTTCCCGGAATCTCCTACGAAAACATTCTGGCGCGGTATGCCTACGCCACCGGAGGCGATGTGTTCTATGCGGGCTCGAAGGAAAGCCTGGAGCGCCTGTATAGCCAGGTGACCGAGCAGGCGCGCTTGCAATATACGCTGGGGTATTCCTCGAAAGGCACCGACCGCGCGCGCGATTACCACGATATTGACGTTCGGGTGCGGCGCGCCGGCTTGAGCATCCTGGCGCGGCAGGGCTACTACAGCCTGCTGCCGTAACTCCGGCTGCACACATTTAAAAGCTGCTCAAAGAAAAACGGGATGCCCGCATGGCGGACATCCCGTTCTTTGTTTTTCAGGCGGCGCGCGGATTCTCGCGCTGCCGGGCAATCGCCGAACCCGTTCCGGCTGGCGCCGGTTTCAGGCTCAACGGTTCTTTTACTTGCCCTTTTTCTTGTCAGCCTTCTTGGCTTTCTTTGCCATTAGCGCATTCTCCTTTTCTTTTTCTCCCCTCGAACGCTTTGGCGATGCAGCGAAGCCTCACGTTCTGTAGTTCTTTTCTACACCACGTTCCCGTGAAGTCAAGGGAAAAACTCAGAATCAAAAACTCAGAACCGAAGGAGAGCCGGCCTAGCCAATTTTTTTCCGGTGCCACGGCAGGTCCCCCACAGCCCCGTCTTCCCGAGGCCCGGTTTTGACCGAAGATCCCGATGTCCAACTTTCCACGATTCCGTTAAATCGAGATTCTTCGGCCAGGAGCAGGCCTCAGAATGACGAGGCCGGTGAAGGAGGAGCTCAATGCTGGGCGGCATTTCCCATGCTGCATCCGATCTTGCGGTTCAAAGTTTGTCAGAAAAGCGGGCTAGTTGCCTTCGTATTCGGGACAGATGGACTTGTAATCGCAGGAATTGCACCAGAAGCCGGTCCGGGCGGGGAAGTGGCCGGCGCGAATGTTGTCGGCCACTTCGGCTACGGTGTCGCGCGCCAGTTTCAATTCTTTTTCTCCGGGCGTGGTGGAAGTTTTTTCATTTTTCAGCAGGCTGTAGATGGTGATCAGGCCGGGCGTCAGATCCAGGCGGTCCCGCGCGGCGATTGCGTAAATGCTGAGCTGCAGGCTTTTCCGAATTTGTTTTTCGTCCTTGGGACGTCCCGTTTTGAAATCCACGATTTCCACTTCGCCATCGCCCAGGTCGGTGATCAAGTCCACGCGGCCCTTGATCAGCACGTCGCGATCCATGTGCAGATCGAACGGGCGCTCAAGGTCCAGCACTATTGGAGGATCGGCCTGAAAGGAGTCCAGGAACGAGCGCAACTGTTCGAGGCCATCCTGCCGGTACTCATTTTCCTGATACTCATCTTCGAAGCCGGCGCGGCTCCATTCGCGCGCGTAGATGCGCAGCATATCCTCCCAGCCGGGCTTGCCGCCGGACTTGTGCTCCTCCAGGAAATGCTTCAGCACGGTGTGCATGGTGTTGCCGAAGGTGAGCGCCGCCGAGGGTCCGCCGCGCAACCCCCAGCTCTTGTTGAATAGAAATTTCAAAGCGCAGGTTTGATAGGTTTCGATTGCTGAAGCGCTCAATTGCAATGGAGAAAAAACCGGCGGGCGGTATTCTTCGGCCCATTCGGCGATTCGGGAATAGATGCGCGGCTCTTCGCCGGCGGGCGCGAACAAGTCGCGCTGGCTGCGATAGGCCCACGGGCGGCGGCTGGGCCGCTCCTTTTTCTCCGGCAGGGCCACTTTGGGGTTCAGGCGGCGCACGTCCTGCATCTGGATCAACGGTTCCTGGAGGAAGTCGTCAATGAACGGAGAAGCCTTGTGGTATTTCCCCACCAGGGTAGAGATGGTGAGCCGCTTGCGCGCGCGGGTCATGGCCACGTAGAACAGGCGGCGCTCCTCCTGAATGCGGTGATCGCCCTTGGGCTGTTCTTCTTTCAGCAGGTCCGCGGGAAACTCGAATTCGCGGCGGCGCGCCGGGGCGGGGAAGCCGCGCGCCGTGGCGCGAATCACGAAGACGTGGTCGAACTCGAGGCCCTTGGCGGTGTGCACGGTCATGAGCTGGACCGCGTCTTCCAGGCTGGCTTCCGGGAGATTGATGGCGCCGCCGGCTTCCTCGAAATATTCGAGGTATTCGACGAAATCGCGCAGGCGCATGGAATCGTTGGTGGAAGTTTTCTGCTGCCATTCGCGGATGAACTGGCGGAAGCAATCGAGATATTTCCGTTCCGAGCCCGCGGCGACAACCGTGAGCCCCAGACGCGCCGTGAGGGCGTCAAGCATCTCTGTGGCCATGCTGTCGTGCTCGCGCGCCCGCAGGGACAGGATGATGTCAATCAACTCGCCCACTTTGGCATAGTAGGGACGAGGCAAGAGCTGTCCCTGCGGCTTTTCCAACGCGTGCCACAAGGCAATGCCCCGGCGATCGCTGATTTTTTCCGCGAGGCGAACTAGATCCTCCGGAGTCAGGCCCCAGGCGGGCATGGCCAGCACGCGGGCGCAGGCCACGTTGTCGCCCGGGTGAATGATCAGGCGGAGGTAGGCGATCAAATCGCGGATCAGGGGGTTGGCAAGAATGGAAAGGTTCTTGATAACGAAGGGAATCTGCCGGCGCTCGAGTTCATCCACCAGCAGGTCACGGTGCGTGTGCATCCGGTAGAGCACGGCAAATTCATTCCACTTGTGCCCGGCCTCGTGCAGCTTGCGCAATTCATCGCCCACCCAGTGCGCCTCCGCGACGTCGGATGAGAACTCAGCGACGTGAATACGGTCACCGGGAGCGTTTTCCGTGCGCAGCCGCTTTTCCGGAAGATAGGTGGATTTTTCGTTCTGGGCGATCACCTGCCCGGCCACGCGCAGGATGCGCTGCGTGGAGCGGTAATTCTGTGTCAAGGTGAGGAAATAGCGGCCCAGGTGCCCGGGCTGCGGCTCGATGCCCGCGAACTGCCGGAGGAAAATGGTGAAACTGGAAAACGAAGCCCCGCGAAAATGGAAAATGGCCTGGTCGTTATCGCCGACGGCGACCACATTGTTGCGGTCGCCCGCGAGCAGGCGCAGCAGTTCGATTTGCGCGATGTTGGTGTCCTGAAATTCATCCACCAGGATGTAGCGGAACTGCTGCTGAAAGCGC
Source organism: uncultured Acidobacteriaceae bacterium (assembly GCA_964500065.1). Classification (GTDB taxonomy): domain Bacteria; phylum Acidobacteriota; class Terriglobia; order Acidiferrales; family UBA7541; genus CAZCNH01. The sequence continues at coordinate 4,523 of CAZCNH010000079.1, read as the reverse complement.
GCGCGCAGCGCGTCGTTGGTCTCCAATTCGCGCACCCCGCCCACCATCTGCATGCCGAAAGTGCACAAGTTTTTCTCGTTGAGCAGTTCTTCGCTGGCGCGGTAGGCGCGGCCCACTTCCTGCCAGCGCTCGATTTCTTCGCGGCGCGTTTTCCGTTCTTCTTCATCCAGTTCAGTTTGGGTGGCGCGGAACGCGGTTTCCAGGCCCCGCACCCATTGGTCGAAATCGTCCGGGGTAACCAGCTCATCCTGGCAGCGCACGAAAAAATCGCAAAAGTCCTTGAGAAACTGGCCGGGGTCGGTGGCGCGGCGGTAATGCTTCAAGCCGAGCCGGTGCAGATTGCGCCGCAACAAGATCCAGTGATCGTAGTCGTCAATCACGGTAAGCCCGGGACGGAGTTCGCACAAAATATTCTGATAACAAAAGGCGTGGAAGGTGCGCGGGCGCAGCCCTTCCGAGCGTTCCCCCATGGTTTTAAACACGCGGCTCTGCATTTCGCCCGCGGCCTTGTCGGTGTAGGTGAGCGCCAGGATGGATTCGGCAGGCAGCGATGGGTCGGATTCGAGCAGGTGGCGGATGCGCTGCGTAATTACCCTCGTTTTGCCGGTACCCGCGCCGGCCACCACCAGCAACGGTCCTTCGCCATGCATCACAGCGCGTTGCTGTTCAGCATTCAGCCCAGGAATTGGATCCGGCGCGCGCGGGATTTCAATCAGCTTGCCCATGAATTTGCCATTGTACTTGATAAGGGGCAGGGAATTGGCACAGAGGCGCGGAGAAAAATGTCTATACGCCGGGACAAGATTCGCCGCGGGGCTGAGAAACCGCACCTACGACGGAGGTTTGGCAAGGTCAGGCTGCGTTGCAGTCTGGCGCTCGAAGCAAAGAACATCAACACGGCCAATCAGCGTTTGCCGCGTTTGCACATAACCTTGCAGCGCTTTCGCAACGTCCGGCTCCACGCCGACGCCCAGGTAGGCCGCAACCCAAACTCGCTCCCCCGCCTTGGGGGAAGCGGCGCGCCATTGCGCAGGGCTGGCTGCCGGAGTCGATGGCAAGTAGTAAAACAACGGAGTGGCGTACCACTGTTGCGGAGGAACCAGCAACACATCCGCCGGTCCCATGTTCTGCTTCAAATGGGCGGCGACCGCATTGTAGTCGTGAGGTGAAAGCGGCATTGTGGCGTAGTGATACGTGCCTGTGCCGACGAATACAGCCAGAGCCCCTGCAACCACAAGACCCAGGCCACGCCGCGCGAACAGTTGCCAGGCCCCGGCCGCAATGGTCACCAGCAGGAACGGAACGAATACTAGGAATGCGCGCGCGGCAATCATCGGCTGAAACAGGGAAGCGGTGAATATCATTGCCGCGGGAAGGACTGCCAGTGCAGGCAGGAGCGCGGCCGTCGAGGCGGGCCATGGTTGGCCACTCAGCCACGTCTCGCGGCTGACGCGGATGCGGGATGTGATCCACCGCGCCAAGGGTGGAATCGCCAAGACCACCAGGGGGAAAAGAACCGCCGGAAAACTCAGCAGCACTCTGGCTTGCAGGGCCAGCCCTGCCATCAAGCAAATCGCGCCGGCGGCCGAGAAAAAGATCGGCCCCTGCCGCGAGGATGCCCGTGAACCTTCCGCAGGGAACGCGCCGCGCGATTGCCGGGCCCCGCGCACCAACAGAAACCCGGCAAAAATCGCGGAAGCGAGCGTAAACCACCACGGAAATCCACGAACCGGGTTGGAGAACTCATCGAATTGGTGGACGAAACCAAAATCGAGATAGTCACGAAGATCGGCCCAGGTCGGGCGCGTGCCGGATGCCGCCACCAGCCGCGCGGTCAGGGCGTGGGAAATGGTGAAAGCCCCCAGTTGGATAGAAAAAATTTGCAGATCCAGCAGCCGCCGCGAAAGCCCGTTCGATTTCTCAAAATGCAACAGGATGAAAATGAGGTGGGTTCCCGCCAGCAGCCACATGAACCACTCCGTGCTGAACCCCGCGACCAAGGCAAGAACGTAGGCTGAGCCGAGCCACCACCGCTTCGATCCGTTAAGCATCTCCAGCAACAGCCAGGTAGCCGCCAGCCCGAAAAAACATTCCGGAGCATACATGCGCGCAGCGCGGCTCCAGTAAATGTGAAGTCCCTGCACCGCCAGCAAAGCAGCGGAAAGCATCCCCACAGGGCGCCCGTAGGCCAGGGCGCCAACTCGGTAGGCCAGTGGAATCGAGAGAATCCCCAGCAACGCGGCAGGAAGCCGCAAGGCCCACAGGTCGGCGCCGAACAGTTTTACCCAGGCAAACATCGCCACGTAGTATCCCAGCGGATGCGGCTCTTTGAAGAAGTGCCAGTTGAGTACGGTCAAGATGTCGAGGCGCGGCGGCGGTTCGGCGAGTCCTTCCGGGAGCGCAATTCCGGGAACATAGACCTCCGGATGGGAAATGGACTCGGCGCCAAGCGCCCAAAGCCGCGCAAAGCCGCCCACCAGTAGAATAACTACGAAGGCCATCAGCCATTTGCCGCGAAGCGATTCCCCGGCCAGGCCGGCCCCGGCGCTGCCGTAATCCTGTTTTTCGCGCGCCTCAGCAAAAAGAAACCAGCCCAGCGCAACCAGGAGGATGACCGCGCCCAGAATGACGAGGATGGACGCGGACGGTTGCAACTGGTCCAGAACTGGGCCCAGCCAGCCCACAACCCTACTGAGTATCCCTTTAAGGGTTTCTCTCATGGGAAAGGACGCGCAGCCGGACAACTTACCGGCGGCGTGATTGTATTTCAAATGCCGCAGAGAAAGACAGAATCTCCCCGGATTCTACCTGCCGCCACCGCTGCGCTGGTACTCCGCAAGGCAGGAGTGACACTCCAGGCAAGGCGCAGGAAAAAAGGGCGGCCCCCAGAGGGCCGCCCCAAGTGTGGCGTCTGTTCGCGAGCCTGCTTCCTGGCCGCAGATTGTCGCGCGCTATTTTGCGGCGGGCTTGTCTTCCTTTTTCGCTGCCGGAGCCTTGGCTGGTTTTGGCTTCCAGAAAGACGGGTCGGCTTCGATATATTCCTTAGAGGGGTAGCTCATTTCCGGACTGAAGGTGAAGTAGTTGGTCTCCGAACTGATGGTGGAACTGCTGTTCAGTTCGTTTATTTTTTTCTGTCCGGCATCGCCGCCCATGGCATCGCGGAACGCCTGGCCATGCAACTGCCGCGCGGCGTCCGCCTCCGCCATGGACTTGTAAGGCGTGAGGATCAGGAACGTGCCCGCGGGCATGCCCGCCACCACTTGATAGACGGTGTGGTTGTCGTTGATGCCCGCTTTCTTGTGGCCTTCGACGTTCATTTTGCGGACTTCCTCGAATTCGCTGATGTGACCGGGGCGAATCCGCACGATGGTGATGGAAAAATGCCGCTGCGTTGGAACGCTCACGCCCGGGCGATGGCTCAAGTCGGCGCGGTAGCGGACCACGAAGCTGCGATAGCCATTCAGGTGCTGGCTGTCTTCAGCGCTCAAGCGGTCAATCTCGCTGGTGAGGGCTGCATTTGCTGCGATTCCTTTTGTGTCTTTTTCCCACGCTTCCAGGGATTCATACGGGGTCAAGTACCAGGCTTCGTTCGGTCCCGTACTGGAAACCAGTGCCAGGAAGTGCGAAGTCCAATTGGCTTTGCTGAAGGCGCGGGGCCAGCCCATTTCCGTCTTGACGTGGGCGGCTCCGTGACCCACTTTTACTTCCTCGCGAGAGATCTGAATGTAATTCGGCGCAGGGGTGTTGGCTTGCCCCTGCACTTGTGGGGACAATCCGAAAGCGGAAAGTACACCCACACTCAAGCAAATTCGAATGCCATGTTTCATGTCTCCTCCTGGAGATTCCGACCGTTTCAACAGACAAGGGCGCGACTTCCTGGTGAAGGCTGTCTCTAATGTGGAGTTCCCCCGTCTGGTGTGGGCCGGACAGTACGCGGTCTGCCGTGCGGTGTCAACCCGGGTTTCCGCTCGCCACTTGTGCAACTCGCTAACGCAATTGTCTTGGAGTCGGTCAGGTTCCTGCCAGCTTTTTCTGACACAGGAAGCAAAATACTGGCAGCTCGCTCGGTGAATCCCGCTGGAAACCATGCCGATTCAATGTCTTCGCTCTGGTCCTGCAAATGCCCCGCCGTCTTCGATAGGACGCAGCAGGCGTCCTGAGGGAGGATGACAATGCGCCATGCGGTTCGGCACACAACGCAGGGTCTGGTTCTATTAATCGTGAGTTTGTGGGCGGGAACAGCGTTTTCGCAAGACCAAAACAGCGTGGGCTCACAGTTGGCGGAATTGGCAAGCCTTACGCCAAATGTCGCCAACCCGGAGACCCGGGTGCGGGTAAGCGCGTTTCACCGCGTGTGGTCCATCGCACTGCACACCGATCATGTGGAAGTGAAATCGCGGGCGCTGGACTTGCTGCGCGAACCGGTGGGCAGCGCCAGCGATCATATCCGCATGCCCGCGGTGTATGCGATCGCCGAAATCGCCAACAGCACCAGTGACGTGGAAGTGAAACGCAAGGCCCTG
>CAZCNH010000078.1:0-16380 GCA_964500065.1 uncultured Acidobacteriaceae bacterium | reverse complement strand
ACCTGAACCTGGCCACCTCGAGCTTCTTCGGCGGGGAAATCCAGAAGATGCTTTCCCAGGCGCTGGAGCGGGTCCTGGGCGTGGTGCGCATACCCGCCGGCGCGCTGATTTTGCAGCACGGTGATCCGGATGGAAATACCTCGCTGGTGTGCACTGGGCTGACCGAAGATTTTTGCAAAGCGGCGCAGAAAGATGGCTTGGACCGCCACCTGGTCAAAATGGTGGCGCGGCTGGGGGGCATCGCGGTCTTTCGCGACCTGACCCGCGATCCGCAATGGAGTGAAACCGTTCGCGAGGACGAATTCCAGCGCTTTCGCCACCTTGCCACGCAGGAAAAACTCCGCACGGTGGTGTGCATCAGCCTGCAGGCCAAGGAACGCGTATTCGGGGTGTTGATTCTGGGTAGCGGCGATAACCGCCGTTTTACCCCGGCGGAGTTGCGCTTGCTCCTGGCGCTCGGCCATCAGATTGGCATGGCCGTAGAAAACAGCCACCTGGTGCAGCAGACTTCCCGCCGCACTGAAGAATTGCATATCCTGAACGAAATCGGCCGCGCGCTCAGCTCAACGCTGGATACCAACCAGTTGTTCGAAATGATTTTCTCTGAACTGCAGCGGCTGTTTGCGTTCAGCAATTTCTACATCGCGTTCTATGATTCGGCCCACAATGAAGTGAGCTTCGAGATGGAAGTGATCAACAACGTGCGCCAGCCCAAGCGCCGCCGCGTGGCCGGCAATCACTTGAACGAGTACATCATCCGAACCCGCCAGCCCGTGTTGATTCGCGAGAACTATCCTGAGGAGATGCGCAAGCTGAACGTGGACCCGCTGCGCACCACCGGCTCGTTTTGCGGGGTTCCCTTGGTGCTCTACGACCGGGCCATCGGAGCCATGGGCGTATTCAGCGAGGAGGAACGGGCGTTCGACGAAGCGCACTTGGAATTGATGCGCGTGCTTGCCAGCCAGGCCGGCGTGGCGATTGAAAACGCGCGCCTGTTTGCCGAAGAGCAGAAGAAGTCACGCCATTTGAACCTGATCAACAACATTTCCCGGCACGCGATTACCACGCTTAACCCGGATGAGTTGCTGGCGGAGGTTGTGCAGCAAATGGAGGCTTGCCTGCCTTACAGCCATTTGGGCATTGCCATTCTCGATTACGCCACCAAGGAAGTCGTTGTACAGGCGGAAGCTGGGCAGCGCCGTGAAGCGCTGGGCCGCCGGTGGGCGTTGGGACAGGGCTTGCTGGGCCAAGTGGCGCGCAGCGGGCAAATGACGATTCTTTCGGGTACCGGCGCGGGCTCGATTGCTCCGGCGCTTTCCTCCTCGAAAGCGGCCATCGCTTTGCCGGTTGTTTATGCCGATCAGCTTCTCGGCGTGGTCTACGTGGAAAGCACCGAACCAGTAGAGTTTGGCGATGAAGAAGTCTTGTTGCTGCGCACCCTGGCGGACCTTCTGGCCGGCGCCCTGCACAATGCGCAGACCTTCCAGAAGGCGCAGCAACAGGCCATCACCGACGGCTTGACCGGGTTGAAGACGCACCGCTTCTTCATGGAAGCGCTTTCGGCCGAGTGGAAGCGCGCCACGCGCGCCGGCCGGAGTTTTTCACTGGTGTTGATTGACTTGGACCGCTTCAAGTTTGTGAACGATTTCCACGGACACTTGGCGGGGGATGCCGTGCTGCAACGGATCGCGCGCGTCCTGGAACAGAATTGCCGGCGATCCGACGTGGTCTCGCGCTACGGGGGCGACGAATTCGTGGTGATGATGCCGGAAACCACGCTCGATCAAGCGGTGCAACTCGCCGGGAAACTCCGTTATTGCGTGGAGAGCGAGCCGCTGCTCCGGGAAAAGAACATCACCGGCAGCTTCGGGCTTTCCACCTTCCCGGTGCATGGTTCCACGCCGCAGGACTTGATTCAGGTGGCCGATTCCGCGATGTACATTTCGAAGCACCAGGGTGGCAACCGTGTTTCCACTCCTGACCATGTGGCCAAGCAGGAGGGTGACCGCTGGAAACGCGATGTACTGGAAGCTTACCTGGGCGTAACGCTGAAGCGCCTGTTCAGCACGGGTCCGGAAGCCTACGAGGAAATCTACCGGCGGCTCGAGCAATTTGCTCTGTCGGTCCAGCAGAACCCGGAAGCCGCAAACGGAAATGGCGCCGTTCCCGGTGCGGTGGGGGGATTGGCGCCGGCCGTCATTGAGATGCTTACGTCCCTGGCTCTGGCCGTGGATGGCAAGGATCACTTTACACAGGGTCATTCACAGAAAGTTTCGAACTATGCGGTTGCTCTGGCCCGGGCGCTGGCCGACTCCAAGGGCCTGCCGCTTCTCAATGAAGGCCAACTTGAGGAAATCCGGCTGGGCGGACTACTGCATGACGTCGGGAAAGTGGGCATCCCCGAGGCCATCTTGAACAAGGGGACAGCCCTGAGCAGCGAAGAATGGGAGGCGGTGAAAGCACATACCGTTCTGGGTGCGAAGATTTTTGACCCCCTGCAAGTTGCCGGCGAACTGCCGAAAATGATCCGCAACCACCACGAGTATTTTGACGGCACGGGTTATCCGGACCGCCTTGCCGGCAAGGCCATTCCCCTGGGTGCCCGCGTAGTGGCCATCGCGGATGCCTTCGATACGATTCTCTCTGAGCGCAGCTACAAGAAAGCCCGCAGCCTGGAAGATGGTTTGCGCGAGATCGAGCGCTGTGGCGGCGCGCAATTCGACCCGGAACTGGTCGCCGTGTTTTTGAAGGTCATGAGAAGCCGGGAAACGCATGGTCAATCCGTCAGTTTTCCTACGACAGAAAGCCAGCCTGCTCGACTCTAACCCCTCGTGTCGCAAATCATTCGTAACTCATGACCGGGCCCTGCCAGAGATTCCGCGATGGGTTCCATGGTTCCCCATGCTCGTGAATAGCAACGATACGCTTGGGCCGGAAGGCCGCCCTTATGTTTGCCTGCACCCTGCTAGAATATTTGCCGGAGGCACAATGCAGACAGCGCAACTGAAATGGGTGGATGGAGAGCGGTTCGTGGTCGTCACGCCGTCGGGACACAGCGTGCCCTTTGATTCGGACCGCGACCGCAATACGGCGCCCGGTCCGATGGAAATGCTGCTGGCGGCGCTAGGCGCCTGCACAGCCACCGATGTCTCCAGCATCCTGGCCAAGAAGCGGCAGAAGCTGCAATCCCTGGAAATCGAAATCTCCGGCGAGCGGGCCACGGAGCCTCCAAGAATCTGGACCAAACTGGAACTGGTATACAAACTGCGCGGCGCATTGGACGAAAAAGCCGTGAAGGATGCGATCCATCTGAGTGAATCAAAATATTGTTCCGTTTCTGCCATGCTCAAGAAGGCGGCGGAGGTCACCTTCCGCTACGAAATCCTGCCCGCCGAGTAGCAGCGGCGACCAGCCCCACCAGTGTTAAGATACGGGAACCGGAGGCGTCCGTGGAGAATAAGGCCAAAAAGAACGTGTGCATGCTGTGCGCGAAGCCCTCACCAAAATCCATTTGCGATTTGTGCGCGGGGAAAGTGCAGGGGGAAATCGGCAACAAACGCAAGAAGGAACGCGAACGGACCGAGTAGTCCGGCATGCCCGGCTGGAAGCCGCCCGGGACGGGCCCGCAACGGGCACCTGCGCCGGATCATTAGCTCAACCACACATGGAGAACTAAGGAATGGGCAAACGGATTGGAGCCAAGATTACTGGTGTAGCCGGATACGTCCCGCCAAAGGCGGTCACCAATGCCGATCTGGAAAAACGCATTGATACTTCCGATGAATGGATTCGCACCCGCACCGGGATTCACAAGCGGCACTACGTGGAAAAGGGCGTGGCCGCCTCCCATCTTGCGGTAGAAGCGGTGAAGAAACTGCTGGCCGAAAAAAATGTCGACCCGCAAGAGATCGACTTGATCGTTGTCGCGACCGTAACGCCGGACATGCTGTTTCCCTCCACCGCGTGCCTGGTGCAGGACCGCATCGGTGCGAAGAATGCGTGGGGTTTTGATTTGAGCGCGGCCTGCAGCGGGTTTGTGTATGCGCTGACGGTGTGCGCCCAGTTTGTGGGTGCGGGCAACGCCCGCAAAGCCCTGGCCATCGGCGCGGACGTCATGACCAGCATTCTCGACTTTGAAGACCGAGCGACTTGCGTGCTGTTTGGCGATGGCGCTGGCGTCGCGCTGGTGGAGCCAGCGGCGCCGGGAGAAGAAGGCGTCATTGACTTCATCAACGACGTGGACGGCAGCGGCGGTTGCCACCTGTACATGCCGGCGGGGGGGTCGCTGAATCCCGCATCCCATGAAACGGTGGATCGGCGCATGCACTTCGTGCATCAGGAAGGGCAGCAGGTTTTCAAGTACGCGGTGCGGCGGATGGCCGATGTTGCGGCGCAACTGCTCGACCGCAATGGATACACCCCCGATCAACTCGCGTTAGTGGTCCCGCATCAAGCCAACCTGCGGATCATTCAGGCCATGCAGCAGCGGCTGGGCGTGCCCGATGCAAAAGTCATGGTGAATATCGACCGTTACGGAAATACCACCGCAGGCACCATTCCGCTGGGCATGGTGACCGCTCTCGAAGAAGGCCGCCTGAAGAAAGGCGATTTGCTGATGATCGTTTCGGTTGGGGCAGGCTTCACCACCGGCGGGATGCTGCTGCGCTGGGCCTACTGAGAAAGCGGAACCGCAGCGTCAATCTTGCGGGTGGCGCGGGGCCCACAGGATCAGCGCCACCCCGCCCAGAACATAAAAGGGAATGGCCATCTCCAGCCGGCCCACCAGCACGCGAATCATCAACCCAAAAAGAATCGTAGTCTGCGCAAAGACAAAAGCCAGGAAGTTGCCGCGCTGATAGCTCCGAATGGCTTCCGGATTCGCCGGATCGCTCCGCAGAATTTCGCAAGCAGAGTCCAGTATGCTCTTGCGGAGGAAGAATCCGAAGCCTAAATCCGCAAGCCCTACAAAACCAAAAACTGCCACCATGATTTGCAGATCCGGGGAACCGGGCAACGGTACCAGTTCTCCCGCGACGATGCCGACAACAGCCGACAGAACGAAACCGAAATGCACGATTCGCAAAAACCGTGCGGCGGCGTCCAACGATTGCTTCTTTTCCATGGCAGGGATTGTACCCGCGAGGCGGCAGCGGAGAAATCAGGCCAGGTTGCTGCTCCAGATGGTGCGGTTTTGCTGGATTCGCTGATCCAGACGCGCAGCCACGTAACGGGTACACGTGGTCATTTCCGCCACGAACCAGCCGCCCAAGGCCGGTCCGCATACGGCCTTCAGTACGCGCAGAACGGCATAATAGATACGCACCAACCCAATGCCCGGGCCATCGCTTTTCAGGGCTGGGCAGATTTCCACCAGATGCAGAAGCGCGCCAAAATCAGATGCCTCAATCTGTTCCTTGTGAATGCCGGCTGCATTGCGCAAGCGGTCAGAAACGGGCAGGGCTGCGGTGACGGCAATCGTGGCGCGCCAGTAGAAGACCCCAAACTGGGCCAGCGCCAAGATAGAAACAACCGCGATGAGCGCTACAATCATCTCCGCTCCTTGCATGGTTATTCTGTCCTTTCTAGCGGGGGCTGCAATAGGCCTCCGGTACTAACCGTAAGTTGTTGTAAAAGAAGCATATAGCTCACCACAGCACTACCCGCGTTCATCCCGGATTGCCTTTCTCCAACGGCTGGTCTATTCTCGCGGCCCGCAAGCCTTCAGGGACTGACTCGAGGAGCCATGAATCGAAAAGGACTGCTCATTCTGACCCTTCTGGCCCCCGCCGCCTTGCTGGCGCACGATACTTGGCTCATTCCCCAGTCTTTTCGCGTCGAGCCTGGCAAACCGGTCACTCTTCGGCTTTCCACCGGCGGAGCTTTTCCGGCCAGCGACGCGCCGCTGGATCTTGACCGCGTGGCGAATTTATACCTTCGTATTGCGAAGAGCAAGCAAACTTTGACCGGCTTCAAACAGCAAGGGAAGTTTCTTGTGGCCACGGCAACACCAACGGCGCCGGGTCACGCCATCGCCGTGCTGGAGACCAAGCCGCGCCTGCTCGTTTTGCAGGCAGACGAATTCAACGACTACATCGGTCATGAGGAACTGAAACACGTCATCGCCAGCCGGGCTGCCAGCGGGAAATCATCCGCTGATGGACGGGAAATGTACCGCAAAATCGCCAAAACCGTTCTCTGCGTGGGGGACAGCGGCAACGATTCGGAGTACGCCGAACCTGAGGGACTATGGCTGGAAATCGTTCCGGAGCGCAGCCCCTGCGGACTCGAAGAAGGAGATGCCCTCACGGTGCGCGTTTCCTTCGAGGATAAGCCTCTGGAGGAAGTCCATCTCGCAGCCGGCTACGAAGGTGTGCAAGGGCACAACTATGATGCCTGGGTCGCCACGGACAAATTTGGGCGCGCGACCGTGCGCTTCACCAGGCCCGGCATCTGGTTCGTGCGCGTGCTACACATGGTTCCGCTCGCGGGCAATCCCGAAGCCGATTGGCAATCTGCATTCTCCACGCTCACGCTGGAAATCAAGCCGCGAACCCCCACGGGCCCAGAAGCCCAGATCAAGAAAATGCTCGAGGAGCAGAATACTGCCTGGAATCGAGGCGACATCGAAGGCTTTGTAAATGACTACTGGAAATCCGGAGGGCTGACTTTTTCCGGCTCGAATGGCGTCACGCGCGGCTGGGACGGATTGCTGGAGCGCTATCGGCGCACCTACCCGAATCGCGCGGCCATGGGCACGCTGAGCTTCAGCAATTTGGAAATTCGCATGCTCGCGCCGGATGCCGCTCTGGTGCTGGGCCGTTGGCGACTCGACCGCGAGGGGGATACGCCAGGCGGGGTATTTTCCTTGCTGGTCCGAAAACTTCCGGAGGGCTGGCGAGTGGTGCATGACCACACGTCGAGCGACCCGTAGGGGAAGCCTCAGCCTGCTAAAACACCTGCAGATCCTTGCCGACAACCACGGGGCCCTTGTAGATCTCCTTTACCTCGGCAAGCACGCTTTCCGGCGTCATTCCAGACAAGACAAGGTGATACAGGACCAGCAGCTTGGGCTTGGCTTCCGCTGCGATGCGCGCGAGGTCTGCTGACGACGTGTGGAAGGCTCGATGATACTTCTGCCACTCAGGCGGGCGCTTGGCGAGGCCCGCTTCCGAGTACGCTTCGTGAATCAGTACATCCGCGCCGCGCGCCTGGCGGGCGATTTCATCGCTCTTCGTGGTATCTCCGGAAATCACGATCACGCGGTCAGCTGTTTCGAAGCGATAGCCGTAGGCGTACTTCCATGAGCCATGCGGCACGGCAAACGCGCGAACCGTGACGTTCGCATCCTTGTATACGATGCCCGGCTTCACATCGTGCGCCGTTACTTTGTACCCGGTGGTGTTGGCGGGTTGAAGCCCATCCAGCCGAATGTGAATATCCTCAGCGTAAGCCGCCAAAACATGTTTGGCCATTGCGCCACTGCCGGGTGGTCCATACAGGTCCAGGGGATCGGCACGATCAAGCGACCACGGTGTCAGCAGCAGATCAGCAAGCCCGGCGGTGTGATCATGGTGGAGATGCGTCAGGAACACGCGCTTCAACTCGGGCATCTTCAATCCCGCGGCCGAGGCGCGCCTGACAACACCTGGGCCACAGTCCACCAAGTACACCGCGTCACCGATGACGATGGCTGTGGCCGGGCCGGAGCGGTCGGGGTCAGCGTTGGGCGTGCCCGTGCCCAGCAGAACCACTTTGGTTTGCTGCTTCGGCTGTGCCGGAATCGCCGCGCATAAGACCAGCCCGGCCAGCAGCCACGCGATTCCGATTCTCTTAATGCTCATTCGACCTTGTTCGCGCGCTGGTTGGCGCCGCCTTGATGCAGGATAAGGTGCGTGACTTTGCCGGCTTCGTCCTTAACGAAAGTAACCTGGGCATCCACCACGCGCAGGAAAAATTTGGTCTCCGATTCCGGGAAGACCTCGATCTTGCTTTGTCCGGTGGCTTGCATCATCAACTTGTCGCCTTCGCGGGTCACCGTAATGGCAAAGGAGGGCGCCAGCTCATATTTTCCGGCGTAGCTGTCGTAAATCTTCGGATCCACTTTAGCGACCACCCGCAATTGAGGGAGCTGGTACGGCTGGCCAAACAAGATCGCGGAAAGATCCCGGCCCATGCGGCTCGCCCCGGCCGATTCCAGATTGGAGAGCACGATGATGACGGCCTTGTCGTCCGGGTAACGCGCAATGTCGGTGGAAAAGCCATTGATGCCGCCACCGTGGCTGATGCTCTTGCGCGGCCCGGGTGGCAGCGCCCAGCCGTAGGCGTAGTTATTCTTGAACGGCGTCCACAGTTTTTGGTAACTGGCGGCGCTCAACAGCTTCCGGGCTTCCAGCGCCTGGTCCCACTTGTAAAGATCTTCCACGGTGGAATAGAGCGAGCCCGCGGCATACGGCTGGCCCATATCCACATAGGGCGCATTGGCCACGCTGTCGCCATCGCGCGAATAGCCGGCGGCCCTGCGCGGAAGGAGAGCGGCGGCGGTGTCGTAGCCCGTGTCCTGCATTCCCAGGGGATCGAAAATATTGGCGCGCAGGAACGCGGCGTAATCCTGCCCGGAAACTTTCTCTATGATCATTCCCAGCAGGAAGTAACCGGAGTTGTCATACTTGAAACGGTCGCCCACGGGGAATTCCAGCGGCATGTCCCGGAAGCCCGCCACCATTTGCTCCTTTGTTTTTGCGTGAGCCATCGTTTTCACATACTCGGGCTGGTTGGTGTAACTGGGAATTCCCGAAGTATGCGTGAGCAGGTGATGGATGGTTACCGGCTGCCACGCTGCGGGGCACGGCTCAAGAAACTTGCAAATCGAATCCGTGGTGGCCAGCTTGCCGCGCTCTTCGAGCAGCAAAATGGACATGGACGTAAATTGCTTGGTTATCGAGCCCAGGCGGAATTTCGTTTGCGGCGTATTCTGGATATCCCATTCGCGGTTGGCCAGGCCGTACCCTTTGGCCACCAGCACCTTGCCGTCTTTTGCGATCAACAGGGAGCCACTGAACTGGTTCACCTTCATGTGCGCGGCGATGTATTCATCCACCTTGGCCGCGATGTCCTGTGCAGCGGCCGCTTGCGTACACATCGCGATTGCTACTGCAACAAGCAGAATCCTTCTCAACCTCATGTTCATGGTTTCCTGAGCCTCGCGGAAACAATAATGGCTCAGACGATGGAAATCAACCGGCTGCCCTGCGCAGCCTGGCAAGGGTGCGGAAAAAGTCAGTTCGTCATCGGCCCCTGCGCATCGAATTGCTTCGCCCACCTCCGGCGAGCCCAAAATGGCGGAAAAGTGGTTTTGCGCGCCCGGCTAGTGGAAAAGCAGGTGCTCGTGGCCCTTCTTGATTTTCGATGAAGATTGGGGGGACCGCGCAGCGAGAACCGGCAACAGGATGCTCGGCATCTGCTTGGCGACTTCAAGGACCGCAAGCTGCACGGTGCCTTGAGGGTCTTTGAAAGAGATGGTTATGAAGTGTCGCCGCTGGCGGTGCTTCACAACCGCAACCACCGCAATGGTCGGAATCACGCCGATGCGGCGCGCGAGCTTTCGCGAGTACTCATACGATTGAATGCCCGCATAGGGGAACTCCGCGCGCATTTCTCCGGATTGAAAGATCATTTCCTTCGCGAGGGTCAAATCAATCGTGCCTATGCTGCCGGCCTTCAGATTGGGCACGGTTCCGCCGATGTAAACGGCGTTTGCTCCGGTCACCTGGGCGCGCGCCGCGGGTGCCAAAGACAGGCCAAGGAACAGGACTGCAAGCAATTGTTTCATCATCGTCTCCCAGAACTTTTACACGGGATGCCAGATTCATCCCGAAAGCTTATGGTGTCTATTTTTGATTTTCAGCGGCAGTGCTCTGTGGCACTTCTTCGAGCGCCACAATTCAGGAAAGGGGCTGCGCTAGAAATGCGTGATATTCGCGCAGGCGGGCGAGGGATGAATCAGAGAGGAGCGAAAACACGATGGTAAGGATGCGGGGAGGAATCTGCCGGGCGGTCAGCGTGTCGCACACCACGGCCGAGGCCGCTTGCAGGCCTCGCTGCCAATGCGGCTTACGGGCGTCGCGGAATTCCAGCGCGTCAGGGCTGATGCCTGCGGCCTGCAGCATGGTTCGCGCCAGCTTCAGGAACTCCGGCCAGCGCGAAGCCACCACAATCAGGGCCTCGGGCGGAGCAGGCATCCAACCTGCGATCGAAGCGGGCACCGAGCGGACTTGCAGCGCAATGCACTCAGCATCGGGCGGCAGCAGGGCGCGCACTTTTTCAAACTTGCTCGGCAGAACCACGGGGACGGCTCCCGCGAGAGCGCGCGCATCGCGGCAGGCTTCCAATCCCGCTTCTTTGGCCGCAAAGGGAACGGCCTTGACGATTTCAGCCAGCACGATGGCGCGCAACTCCTCGTCCGGTTCAATCAGCAGGAAATGGTCCGGCGCTTGCGCTTCCAGCCAGAGTTTCAACCGGGACTGCAATGCCGCCAGCGGGATGCCCTTTTCGCGCGCGGCCCGGAAAAGGCCCGCAATCAAGTGGTCCGGCTCGAGTGCGGGCGGCACCGGCTGCTCGCTGCTTGCGGCATGCACAAACACGCCGCTGCCCCGGCGCATTTCTACCCAGCGTCCGGCCTCCAACTGGCGGTAGGCCGCGCTCACCGTGTTGGCATGAATGCGCAGGCGGCGGGCTAGTTCGCGCGTGCTGGGCAGCCGCTGCCCGGGCTTTAAATCCTGGCTCAAAATGCCGAGCACAATCTGCGTCGCCAGTTGATCGCGAACCGGGACATCGCTCTGCTTGGCCAGCCAGATCTGCATGGGGTCTTATCTTACACTTGAGCACAGTTCGCGCGCATGCAAGGGGGCGCAGCGGCAGGCAAAAAGGCGGGGAGGGGTTTGTTACAATAGCGAAGTGGATCGGAGCCTGATGACATGCGCGCAGTGATTACCGGCGGCGCCGGATTCCTGGGATCTCATCTGTGTGACTACCTGATCGCCAAGGGTTGGGAAGTGCTGTGCATTGACAGCCTGATTACGGGCGTTGAAAGCAATGTGGCGCATCTGATGAAACACGAGCGCTTCCGAATGATGCGCCACGACGTGACCCGGTACATTGACGTCCCGGGCCCGGTGGATTACGTGCTGCACTTCGCGTCGCCGGCCAGCCCGGTGGATTACTTGAAGCTGCCGATCCAGACCCTGAAAGTGGGCGCCCTGGGAACGCACAATTCACTCGGGCTGGCCCTGGCCAAGAAAGCCAAGTACCTGCTCGCCTCCACTTCCGAATGCTACGGCGATCCGCAGGTGACTCCGCAGAAGGAAACGTACTGGGGCCACGTGAATCCCATCGGCCCGCGCGGCGTTTATGATGAAGCGAAGCGTTTTGCGGAAGCGATGACCATGGCCTATTGCCGGTCGCATGGACTGGAAACGCACATTGTGCGCATCTTCAACACGTATGGCCCGCGGATGCGTTTGAACGACGGCCGGGCCCTGCCGAATTTCGTGTACCAAGCCCTGAGCGGGCAACCCATCACCGTATACGGCGATGGCAAGCAGACGCGCAGCTTCTGCTATGTGAGCGATTTGATCGAGGGAATTTACCGCCTGATGCTGAGCGACGAGCGCGAGCCGACCAACATCGGGAACCCGCACGAGATTACGATTCTGGAATTCGCCGAACGGGTGCGCTCTCTTATGGACGCGAGCGTCCAGATTGTTTTTGAGCCCTTGCCGCAGGACGACCCCAAGCAACGCTGCCCCGACATTTCCAAGGCCCGGCGCTTGCTGCAGTGGGAGCCCGCCGTGAAGCTGGAAGAAGGTCTGAAGATGACCGTGGATTTTTTCCGGCAGACGGCGAAGCGACCCGCGTAACCGCGACCACACAAGAAAGGGGCCAGTTTTCGGGCCCTTGAGGTTCTTTCCACCACTTCCTGGAAAGCCGCTAAACGTCCGGCCGTCCAATCGAGTGGTACTCAAAGCCGAGCCCGCGCATCTGGGCAGGGTCGAGCAAGTTACGGCCATCGAAGATCAGCGGCCGCGCCATCTTGTCCCGCATTCGCTTCCAGTCCAGTTCACGAAATTGCCGCCACTCGGTGAGGATCATCACCGCATCCGCGCTTTCCGCCACGGCATAAGCGTCGTCTACAAACTTTACTTGCAAGCCCTCGGCTTTTGCGCGACCCATGGCCTCTGGATCATAAGCTGTCACCTGAGCGTTCTCCGCCAGCAGCCGCCGCACGGTATCCATCGCCGGGGAAAAGCGGATGTCATCCGTATTGGCTTTGAAGGCCAGGCCCAGCGCGCCAATCTTCTTTCCCTTCAGCACCCACAGCGAGCGGTGCGCCTTTTCCACGAACAAATCAATCCGGCGCTTGTTGAGTCGCTCGGCTTCCTTCAGAAAAGAGAAATCCACGCCTGCCTTCTCCGCCAGGCGGATAAACGCCTGAATGTCTTTCGGGAGGCAAAACCCGCCAAAGCCCAGGCCCGCATTCAGAAATTGCGCGCCGATGCGCGGATCCATTCCCATCGCGCGCGTGACCTCCTGCACATTGGCTCCCATTTTTTCGCACAGGTCGGCAATGGCATTCGCGTAGGAAATCTTCACCGCCAGGAACGAATTGGAGGCGTGCTTGATCAGCTCCGCGCTGTTGATGGTGGTCACCACAAAAGGCGGCTTGGGCGCGGCCGGGCACTTGCCTTGGTGCACGGCACAATGAAACGACTGGTCCAAAATCGGCTGATAAATCTCACGCATCAACCCCTCGGCTTCGCGGTTGTCCACGCCGATGACAATCCGGTCTGGATGCAGGAAATCCCCAACCGCGGTGCCCTCGCGCAAGAACTCCGGGTTTGAAGCGACCTGGAACTTGACTCCTGGTTTCCGGCCATAGACGTCAAGTTGTTTCTTGAGCTGCTGGCCGGTCTGCACCGGGACCGTGCTTTTTTCCACGATTAGCTTGGACCGGTCGGACACATCCGCAATGGTGCGCGCCACATGGTCAATCGCAGAAAGGTCCGCATCGCCGTTGTCCAGCGGCGGCGTGCCTACGCAGATAAACACGGCGTCCCCTTCGCGAATGGCCCCCGCTACGTCTGCGGTAAACGTAAGCCGTCCCTCCCGGTGATTCCGCGCGACCACGTCATCCAGGTGCAGTTCGTAAATGGGGAGCTTGCCTTCGTTGAGGGTGCTAATCTTGCTCTCGTCGTTGTCCGTGCAAATCACGTGATGGCCGATCTCAGCCAAACAAGCGCCTGTGACCAGTCCTACATATCCTGTTCCGATGACGGCAATCTTCAAAAGCGTTCTCCTTGAACCCCGATGACGCCCACCGCCAAGCCCGCTCTTCGCGGAGCGAATCCTGTATTTTCCCTGAAATTTGCGGGCGACGCAAAACAAGCGGAAGGCTACGAGGCGGGATAGGAAACAGCGGCTAACAAGCTGCTGAAAAGCCGCTTCCCGTCATTCTGAGCTTGCCGGAGGCGGGCGAAGAATCTCGATGTTCAATGTCGCCAAAAACTGGCGATCGAGACTCTTCGGCCGCTTCGCGGCCCCAGAATGACGAAGTAATGTTTTTCCGCAGATGCTAGAGCCACACGGGTAGTCCCGTTGCGGCGGAGTCCAGAAGCGCAAGGGTTGCTCGAGCGGACGCTGCCCAGGCGGCGAAGGGAATCTCGCAATGGCCGGTTTCCACACTCTTCAAGAAAGCAGCCACCATCTCTGGTTGACCCTTTCCGGAGAACCTGCGGGTCTGCTTGCCTTCGGCGGAAAGCAAAGTGCATTCCGAAAAATTAACAAGCTGGGCGCTGCGGCCTGCTGAGGAAACCTCGATCAGCTCCTTCGGCAGCGAAGCGTGCGAATCGGTCAAATAGGTTATGACCGCGGTGGAGCCATCGTGGAGAGTCAGCAGCGCGTGCAGGTTCTGGTCGGGCGCCGCCCCTTGCAGTGTGGCGGATATTTTTTCCGTGGTGGCGCCGGTGATCGCGTGGCACCAGTCCACAAAGTGGCAAACTTCGCCCAGGATTCTGCCGCCATGTACCGGGTCGGCTAGCCAGTGATCCGGCGGCAGCGGTCCGGCATGAACCGTATAGCGAATGCTGAGGGGCGCGCCGCGAAGGCCCGGAACCTTCCCAAAGAAACGGGTCAACTCGCCCGTCGCCGGAGCGAACCGCCGGTTATGCCCCACAAAAAACGGCGTGGGCTGTCGCTGATAGGCCTGCTCGATGTGTTTCAATTCTTCCTCGCGCAGACAAAGCGGCTTTTCCACAAACACCGCCTTGCCCGCTTCGATGGCGGCTGCGGCCAGCGCGGCGTGCGTATCGTGGCGCGTGGCAATGAAGACGGTGTTGATCTGCGCGTCAAGCAGAACCTGGTTCGGATCGGCGGTGCAGCGTTGAAAGCCGAATCTCTCCGCCGTCGTTTTCGCGGAAATGCCATGCCGGGTGGCAACGGAAACCAATTGTGCGCCAGCCTGCCGCACTCCCGGTAGCAGATAAGACTTTGCATAATTTCCCGCGCCGATAAAACCGACACGAACCTTCGCCACAGGATTCACGGTGCGCGGCTTAAGTTCCATCACCGCCGATGATTCCGCCGCGGGGTAAAGCAACAGGACGCCCAGAGAAGGCTCCGCCCCGCCCACTACGGCATAAGCCTTTTCGGCATCTTCAATGGCGAAGCGGTGCGTCACCAGCGGCGCCACCTGTACTTGCTTGTGGGACACTAATTCCAGAAATGCCGCAAGATTGCGGCCTTCGCTCCAGGGCACGTAAGCGCGGGGATAATCCACGCCGCGCTCTTCGTATTGCGGGTCGTAGCGGCCCGGACCGTACGACCGCGCGTAAATGATGCTCAACTCTTTCAGGTAGCAGGCATTGCGCGGGAAGTTGGTTTGCACATCGCCGACCACAACGATCTTGCCGCGATCGCGCGCCGCGCTGACGGCCCATTCCGCCGGCTCCGCGCTGCGCGCCGCGGCTGCTACATAGACCGTGTCAAAACCACCGGGTATTTGCCATGCGCGAAGGCTTTCTTCGAGTGCCGCGGCGCTTGCGGTACGGTCGATGCCGATCTGCTGCGCCAGCGCCAGCCGGTCTGCGCGTATATCGAAACCAACCACGATGCATCCTGCGGAGCGCAAAATCTGCGCGACAAGAAGCCCCAGAGGGCCCAGGCCCAGCACCGCCACTCGATCGCCCACGGCTGGAGCGCCCAGGTGCACAGCATGCAGGGCAATCGCGCCAAGCGCCACAAACGCGCCTTCCTCAAAACTCACTTCAGCGGGCAGCGGTACGCACAAGTTGCGCGGCACAAAGTTCAACTCGGCATGCGTGGCCGCGTCTCCCCCCGCGCAAGCCACTCGATCCCCGGGCTGAACGTGGTCGCAGCCGCGAGCCTCCAGCACAACGCCCGAACAGCTATAGCCGAGGGCTCGGGTAACATCCAGCCGCTGCTGAACTTTCTGGTAGGTCTGCCAGAATCCTTCGCGGCGAAAATTGTCGAGCACTTTGCGCACCTGGTCAGGCCGCCGCAAAGCCTTGCCGAGCAGGGTGCTGCGGCCCAGTTCCACGGTGGCACGTTCGGTGCCCGGGCTGATCAGGGAACACGCCGTAGCGACCAGGGCTCCGGGGCCGCGCAGCACCGGAGCGGGAATTTCCGCGACTCCTACCTGCCCGCTTTTCATATTCTGCACGACTTGCTTCAAGTGCGATCCTCGCAATCTCTAGACCAATGCAAATCGAAACTTCGCTTTCAGTACCTTCTCCGCCTGGCACCGGATGTGGATCGCGGGAGCGGCCAGGCGTACATCGTAGCGAGGCGCAAACCAGCCATCCTGCATCGCCGCGTGAGCCGGCCCGCGGACGCCTTCCAGTTTGGCACAAACCTTCACCGGGCCGGCGATCCAGGTGAACCGCTGAAGCTCGTTCTCGCCCGCAACACCCGACGGTTCGGCTGGTCTTGATGCCAGGCCGATCTGAATGCCAGGCGCAAATTGCCAGAACCACTCCACGGGCACGGAGTCGCGCCCGGCCAGGGTATCGCAAATTTCAAGAGAATGACGGTCCCGATCCAGAACCACCGTCCTTTGCACTTCCACCCGTTGCGCCAACCGAAGGTACCCTGAATGCCGTCCTGCGAAGCGGATCGAGTTGCTCGTTTCTTCCCAATGCAGGAGCTTGCTTCGGGTGTCGTCCACCATGCGGAAAAGCAAATCGTCCCAAAAGCGGTTCTGTTCCGCGCCCGCCACCACCGGGGAATTATGAGCGCGCGATGAACGTAAGGCATTGCGCGCCTCAGGATTTCCAGAATAGAGATACGTGCCCGGGTCCACCAGGACCG
>CAZCNH010000077.1:12208-16534 GCA_964500065.1 uncultured Acidobacteriaceae bacterium | reverse complement strand
CGCGGGAAGCGTGGTCAACGAAGAGGCCATCGTCCATCCGCGCCCGGTCATGCGGCCGCAGCCGCAAAACGAAATGCCGGCTCCATAAACGCGGGCGGAAAGAGCCACGTCGTCATTCTGAGACCGCGAAGCGGCCGAAGAATCTCGATCACAAGTCCCTGACGAAATTGAGATTCTTCGCTCGCCTTCTGCGAACTCAAAATGACGGGAAAGCCACTCTTCAGCGGCCGGCAAGCCGCAGGCATTTGATGCGGCACACCGTGCGTGGTACTTTCGGCAAATCATCACCCCATGGCGACGCCGGGAACACAAATGGACCGCGATGTGGCGCTGGAACAGGCCAAGGAAATCGCGCGCGCGCTGCTCACCGAATTGAGCGCGACGCATGCCCTGGGCGCGGTGCAGGGCGGAGCGCACCTGGAACGCGAACTGGGGCTGGGCAGCCTGGAGCGCGTGGAACTGATCCAGCGGCTGGCGCAGGCGTTCGATGTGACGCTGCCCGATCAACTGGCCGCGGAGGCCAACACCCTGGACGATCTGGTGGATGCCGCGATTCGCGCGGCGGCGGCAGGCTCGCACCTGAGCGGGGAGAAGGCGGAAATTTTCTCCGCGGCGATGGCAGGAGTGCGCCGCCACCCATCTGCAGAGCCGCGGCGCGGCTCCCTGGAAGCCGGGGAGTTGGAATCGGCGCAGACGTTGAACGAAGTGCTCGAGCGGCATGCCCAGGCGGATCCGGAGCGGCCGCAAATCTACCTGCGCGAGGATCCCGCCGCCGGCGCGGAGCACGCCGAGCCGCACCGGATCACCTACGGCGCGCTGCACCAATCAGCGCAGATCGTGGCGCAGAATCTGCTCGCCATGGGCCTGGGCCCGCGGCAGACGGTGGCGCTGATGCTGCCCACCAGCCGCGAATTCTTCTTTTCGTTTTATGGCGTGTTGCTGGCGGGCGGCGTGCCAGTGCCGATCTACCCTCCGTTCCGCGCCGACCGCATCGAAGAATACGCGGCGCGGCAATCAGCCATCCTGCGCAATGCGGAAGCGCGCATCCTGATCACGTTCCGCCAGGCGGAAACCGTGGCGCGCTTGCTGCGCCCCCGGGCGCCGTCGCTCGCGACGGTGGTGAATGCCTCGCGCCTTGCGGAAAAATCCGCCGATACAAAAGCGCCGCGCAAGGGCAACGGCTACAAACCGAAGGGCGACGACCTGGCGTTCATTCAATACACCAGCGGCAGCACCGGCGACCCCAAAGGGGTGGCGCTGACGCACGCCAATCTGCTGGCCAACATGCGCGCGGTGCGCGACGCGGTGGAAATCGGCCCGGGGGATACGGCGGTGAGCTGGCTGCCGCTGTATCACGACATGGGACTGATCGGCGCGTGGCTCACGCTACTGTATTGCGGCGCGCCGGTGGCGGTGATGTCGCCGCTGGCGTTTCTTACGCGGCCCGAGCGCTGGCTGTGGGCCTTCCACCATCATCGCGGCACCATCGCCGCCGCGCCGAATTTCGCCTTCGAGTTGTGCGTGCGGAAAATTGCGGATCGCGATATCGAAGGGCTGGACTTGAGCTCGTGGCGCGCGGCCCTGAACGGCGCGGAGCCCGTCCATGCGGAGACGCTGGACCGCTTCACCGAGCGTTTCGCGAAATACGGTTTTCGCCGCGAAACGATGCTGCCGGTGTACGGCCTGGCGGAAGCGTCGCTGGCGGTCACCGTGCCGCCATTGAATCGCGGGCCGCGGGTGGACCAGATCGAGCGGGAAATTTTCGTCACCCAGGGCCGCGCGGTTTCTGTGAATGGAGCGAATGCCAATGCCCTGGCGTTTGTTTCCTGCGGCCGCGCCTTGCCGCGGCACGAAACGCGCGTGGTGGATGCGCAGGGCCGGGAATTGCCGGAGCGAACCGAAGGGCAGCTCTGGTTCCGCGGGCCCAGCGCCACACGCGGTTATTACCGTAATCCGGCGGCCAGCGAGGCCATTCTGCGCGGCGATGGCTGGGTGGACTCCGGCGACCGCGCCTATCAAGCCGATGGCGAAATCTACGTCACCGGCCGGGTGAAGGACATCATCATCAAGGCCGGGCGCAACCTGTACCCGCACGAGGTGGAGGAAGTGGCCGGGCGCGCGGCCGGCGTGCGCAAAGGATGTGTGGTGGCTTTCGGCGCAGCCGATGCGCAAAGCGGAAGCGAGCGCCTGGTGGTGGTCGCGGAAACGCGGGAAACCTCGCTCACGGAAAAACAACGGGCTGCCGTTTCCGTCGAAGTGACGTCGCTGGTTTCCCAGGCGCTGGGAATTCCTCCCGACGTGGTGGAACTGGTGCCGATGGGAAGCATCCCGAAAACCTCCAGCGGCAAGCTGCGCCGCGCGGAGACCAAGCGGCGGTATGTCGAGGGAAAACTCCGCGAACGGCAGGCCCCGGCGCTGGTGCAAGTGGCCCGGCTGGGCGCGGCGAGCACCGTGCGCGCCGCGGCGACGGGAACGCGCCGGGTGCTGGAATTCCTGTATGGACTTTACGGGTACGCCGCGTTTGCCGTGTTTTTGCTGCCCACCTGGACGCTCGCCTATTTTGCGCCCACGCGCGAATCAGCCACGCGCATCACGCAGGTGGGCTCGCGGATTTTCTTCCGGCTGGCGGGGATCCGCATTGACATTGAGAATGAAGAGCGTTTGCAAGCCAGCCTGCCGTGCGTTTTCGTTTCCAATCACACCAGTTTTCTGGACGTGGTGCTGTATCTGGCGGTGTTCAAGTTCGTGTACCGCTTCGTTTCCAAAATCGAAGTGGCGTCGTGGCCCTTCATCGGCACCTTTCTCAACCGGCGGCTGGACCTGCGGTTCAAGCGGGAAGACAAGGATGCGCGGCTGGACCAGGCCGCGCAACTGGAAAAAGTCGTGCGGGACGGCGAATCGCTGCTGATTTTTCCCGAGGGCACGTTTATCGCCGCCGATGGCTTGCGCGCCTTTCAACTGGGCGCGTTCAAGGCCGCCGTCGCCACCGGCCGTCCGGTGGTCCCCATCACCCTGCGCGGCGTGCGGCAAATCTTCCGCGACGAAACCGTGATGATGCGTCCGGGCCGCATCCGCATCATCGTGGGCGAGCCGATGCATCCGCGCAGCGGACCCGGCGTAACCGCGTGGGGCGAATCGGTGCGCCTGCGCGATGCCGCCCGCGAATTCATCGGAGAACATTGTGGTGAGCCCGTGCTGTAGTCCCCGGAGCCTGCTTCTCCCCAATCCCTTCTTTAGGCGCGGCCCGCTCGCCTGCGCCGCAAGGACAACCTCAACCGCCGTTCCCGCCATCTTATGCCGCGAGCCCGCGCCCGAAACATTTCCCTGCCGATTTCGTAGTGTATCCGGGGGAAAAATCTATCCTTGGGAGGGTGTTATGGGCTGGGTGAAACGCTGGGCTTTCATAACCTTGCTGGGTGCAGTTGGGGTGCAGGCTCAGGATGTACCTAAAGCGGAAATCTTCACGGGTTATTCCTATTCGCATATCGGCAACGGATCCAACAGTGGCATAAACCTGAATGGCTGGAACGCATCCATCACCGGAAATGTGAATTCCTGGTTTGGGATCACGGCGGACTTCAGCGGGCACTACGGCTCGCCGCAGGGCACCAGCACCAACCGCCACTCGTTCCTTTTCGGACCAAAGCTGACCTATCGCGGCGCGGATAAAATCAGTGCATTTGCCCATGCCTTGTTTGGTGGCGTGCGAGCACACCGGGGCCTTACTCCTCCGGGACCAAGCGGTTCGCCACTCCCTCAGCTTCCCCCGGTCTCGGAGACTGCGTTCGGAATGGTGCTGGGTGGCGGCGTGGATTACAAGGTGAACACCCGCGTGGCCATCCGCCTGATCCAGGCGGATTACGTGATGACCCGCTTTGACCAGCCCAGTGGAATCGTTTGCATCACGTTCCCCTGTCCGTTGACGGTGGCCGGCACGCAGCACAACGCGCGCCTGTCGTTCGGCGTGGTGTGGCGGCTCGGCAGCAAGTAGGAGGTCTGCGGTTTTCATCGCGAACCACAGCATCGCGGTGGGCCTTACAGCTTCGTCAATAGGCCCACTGCATCAATTCCCGCGCCCTTCATGATGTCGATCGCGCGGGCGATATGCCGGAACTCCAGCCCGTTATCGCCGTGGATGAAGGCCACGCGCTGCGCGCGCATCTTGAAAATTTCCTGCAGGCGCGGACCCAGGTCGTTCCATTCCACCGCCCTCTGATTGATGCGCAGGCTGCCGTCGGCGGTGACTTGCACGACCACCACGTCCGGTTCCGGCCCTCTCGGCGCAACGCTTTCCGGCGGCGCGGGCTGCGGGATTCTCGCGTCCAG
>CAZCNH010000077.1:0-12108 GCA_964500065.1 uncultured Acidobacteriaceae bacterium | reverse complement strand
ATCAGCAGCACAAGCATGATGTCTGCCATCGGGATCACGTTGATGGCGGAGACCACTGGCGCGGCTTTAGGTTTGCGGTTCATCGCAGGTTCTCCTTCCCGCACGGCGGCGTTACTTGCGCTCCTCGAGCCGGGCCACGAAGTAATTCACCAGCTCCATCGCGGAGTTTTCCATTTCCACGTCGAACGATTTCACTTTGCTGACGAAGGTGTTGTAGGCCCACACGGCGGGCAGCGCGACCAGCAGGCCCAGAGCCGTGGTAACCAACGCTTCGGAAATGCCTCCGGCAACCACGGCGATTCCGCCGCCACCCTTGCTTTCTTGAATTTTGGCAAACGCCGTGAGGATGCCCACAACCGTGCCGAACAAACCCACGAAGGGCGCGGTCGAGCCGATCGTCGCCAGGCCGGAAAGGCCGCGTTCCAGTTCCGCGTGGACGATGGCGTTGGCGCGGTCCAGGCTGCGCCGCGCCGACTCCACCACTTTTTCGCTGCTCATCTTGGGCGACGCGGTCTGAAATTCAGAAAGCCCGGACGCAGTCACTTTCGCCAGGTGGCTTTTCTTGTGGCGCTCGGCAATGAGAATGGCGTCTTCCAAGCGACCTTCGCGCAGTGCCGCGGCTACGTGATACACGAACAGGCGCGATTGCTTGCGCGCTGCCGCGTACATCAAGGCGCGGTCAATCATCACCCCGAAAGACCACACCGACATCAGGAACAACGCGCCCACCACGGCATAGCCAATCGGCCCGAGGTGCGCCATCAATTCCCGCCAGTTCAGGTTTGGACCATTTTCCAGCAACCACACTGCCAGCAGCGGGATCTTGAGCGACATGTTCTCCTCCTGGTTTCTTTCGCCGCGCAACGGGCGCGGGCTGCCTGTGCGAGATCGGTTGGGTCAGCGGTTGAGCTTGAACACCACGGTGATAGTGGTTTCCACCTCGACCGGCTCGCCGTTCAGGATAGTGGGGCGATAACGCCACTTGGAAATCGCATCCATCGAGTTCTGCAGGAAGCACGGGTTGCCGCTCACGTAGTTGAGTTCGCGCATTTCACCGTCGCGGCCAATGATGGCGCGCACCACCAGCGAACCTTCCAGGCGCATCTGTTTGCACAGCACGGGATACGTGGGATCCACGCGATTGATGAGCCGCGCTTCCTGGATCGGGCCCGTAACACGGACGGGCCGGGTTGGCGCGGGGGCTTTTACGTCAGGCATGGCCGGACGAGGTCCCTTATCCGCTCCCGTCAACCACGGGGGCGGATCGATTTGCCCGTTGGGGCTGCAGCCAACGCAGCTTTTGGGGCCGGGTTCGCCGATTTGCGGCGGATCCTCGAAGACGGTCGGGACTTTCGCTGGAATTCGTGCAGGTTGTACAAGGTTCTCCAAAATGCTTGTGCTGTGCCGGCGAGAAGATTGTTGGCTTCCACTCTGACGCTGGGGCTGATAGGGCTCCGGCCTGCCACGGAAGACGATTACCGGTGGTTGGGTTTGCAGTTGAAGTTTTCCCGTGGCGAGCAGGGGCGCGACCACCACGACCGTGATGAACAGCGCTTGCAGCGAAACCGACAGGGTCAGCGAACGCAGCCGCCGGTTGCGCGCCAGGCGCACCGCGTCGGCATCATCATCGAGCAGGCAGCGCAGAGAACTGTGGTTCGAGCCACGCATAAAACGCACCTCCAAACGGCGCACGGCAACGGCCCGCGCGGCGTTGATTTCGTTTGTGAGGAGTCGCGCGACTCTCGAAAAAGTTGGACACCGCGGCGTGCAAGCGGTTCCCGAACGGGACTGGTTAATCAACCGGTATGGTGGCTGCCGAAGCTAGCGGAATCGAACCAAAGGGCTGGCGCATCCAATCTACCGGACCGTTGCGAGCCAGGCCAATTTGGCAGGAAGGGGTATGAAAAATGACCCTTGTCAGCGCGGAAAAACTGCCCTATGATGCGCGGCGACCAGAAAGATTACGGAATGGCCCTGCTGTTGCACCCTCGGATTTGGACCAGCCGGTGAGCCCCCGTTTTTTGGAATGGAAGCTGTTGAAAAGAAATAATTTGGAGGCTGTACCATGAATCGCCAGGAAGTCGTGGGTGTGCGTTATACCGGATGGGCTGCGCTGGATCGCGATCCTCAGGCAGACCGGGTAGAGTACACCTGCCCCCATTGCGGATTGCAGGGAGACAAGGCGGCGCGTCGTGAACGCTCTGCCTACCGTTTTACCGATGGATTCTTGCAGGATACCCAGGGTGAAGCCACCACCTGCCGCGGCTGCAAGAAGGGTTTTCGTGTCGCGCCGGTCGTGATGCTCCACAACATGGAAGAAAAGCGCCGGTTCGAATCGGTCTTCGAGTTTGAACTCGAAGCGGTTTCCAAGAACTAAGCTGCACCATTGCAGGGGCAGCAAGAAAGGGCGGCTCTTGGCGAGCCGCCCTTTTGTATTTGATGGATGTCGCTTGTGATTAGCGGATTCGGATCCAGAACGCGCCGCTCCAGCGGAACCGGCCGCCGCGATCACGGTCGTGGTGATGGTCAAACAGGCGGCACTGATCCCCGTTGTGGCTCCAGCGGCTGTCGCGCCAGAAATAGCCTTCGAGATCGTGGCGATGACTGCGGTCACGGCAATCGAAGGGGTCATGGCGGTGGCGATCGCCGTCGTCACGCCAGTTGCGGTCGCGGCCCCAGCGGTCGCGGCGGCCGTCATAGCGTTCCCAGCCATTGCCGAAGCCGCATTCGCGGCGCAGGTAGAAAAGCTTTTCGCGCTGGCGTTCGGCCTGATGGCTGCGCCAGCCGTGTTTGCGGATTTCCCGTTCCAGTTTGTGTTCTTCCCGTTCGATTTTCCGCTCGCAATCGCGGCGGTCGCGCCCGTGGTCGGCGCGAGCCGGCTGCGCCCCCGCCAGGCCAAACAGGAATCCCGCCACTGCCGTCAACGCCAACCGGGTGCGTTTCATCGCGCCTCCTTTTTCGTTCTGCAGGCTCTGCGGCCTGCACTTCGTCGGATGGCGCGGAGGCACCCGGCCGTTGTCCCGGAAAGTGTTGTGATCTGTTGCGCCGAAAAACTTGGAATTGTGCGGGTTAGCCTTCATTTCTCAGAAGAGTTCAAACGGCAATGCGGGAGGTGGCCCGACGGCACAGAATCGCGAGGGATTGGACATCGAGATTCATCGGCCAAAACCGGATCTCAGGATGACCGGGGCTGGCAGGGAGCACGATCGCGCGGTGGCTGCCGGTCACCCTTAGGAGAATGGCGGGTTATGACGACGCGCGCCAGTCGCCGTCGAGTTTCATGTGGTCCTGGAGCAGTCCGTTGCGCACCTTTGCAAAGGCTTCCTCCACCGAGTCCGCGTATTGCACCATTTCGTAGTCTTTCTGGTTGATGACGCGCCAGCGGATCATGGCCCTGATGTTCATCACCTCGTCCCAGTATTTTCGGCCATAGAGCAGGATCACGTTCTTGGGGTTCATCTTCCCGGTTTGCTGCAAGGTGAGCATTTCCCACAGCTCATCCATGGTGCCGAAGCCGCCGGGAAAAACAATCAACGCCTTGGAAAGCTGGGAAAACCACAGTTTGCGCATGAAAAAATAGTGGAAGTTGAAGTTCAGCTCGGGACTGATGTACGGATTTGGGTGCTGCTCGAACGGGAGTTGAATGCCCAGCCCGACGGATTTTCCTCCTGCTTCATGCGCGCCGCGATTGGCTGCTTCCATGATGCCGGGCCCTCCGCCGCTGCACACCACAAACCGCCGCGGCAGATTGGAAAGGGTCATGGACCATTCCGTGATGCGTCGCGAAAGCTGGCGCGCCTCTTCGTAGTACTTCGAAGCGTCCACGTCCCAGCGGGCTTCGCGCAATCGTTCCTTGTGTTCTTTCGTGCCGCGTCCCTTTTTTTGTTTGCGCAACTTTTCCAGGCGGGAGATGGCCACGTCACGAGGCAGTATCCGCGCGGATCCGAAGATCACCACCGAATCGCCCACGCCCGCGCGGCGCAGTCGAACCAGAGGATCGTAATACTCCGCCATCATGCGCAGGGAACGAGCCGCTTTGCTATCCATGAATTGCGCGCTTTTGTACGCCAGCGAAGCCGGGGGCAGCGGTTTGGGCATGGACACCTTCCTCATCGGTCCCCCATTGTACGGGCTTTGGCCCGTGCCGGATAACCGATTTCGCCCGGCGTGACCGAAGTGCGAATCGTGAGAACGGTAGCGGACAAGCCGGCAACCGGGGGAGCCGCGGGGCGCGTCCAATCCAGTGGGAAATATGCTCATGAACCGCAAGGGATGCATCGTGGCCAGTTTGTGGCTGGCTGT
The DNA here is from genome assembly GCA_964500065.1 of uncultured Acidobacteriaceae bacterium. Lineage (GTDB taxonomy): Bacteria > Acidobacteriota > Terriglobia > Acidiferrales > UBA7541 > CAZCNH01. The sequence continues at coordinate 7,806 of CAZCNH010000077.1, read as the reverse complement.
TGCCGGAACCGCGCTGGCACAGGCGCCGCCCGGACCTCTGCCGCCCAAGCCCGGCGCCACCCCGCAGCAACCGCCGCCGCAGATTCGCGTGAAGGTGGACCTGGTGACCGCGCCGGTCACCGTGCGCGACGCCGCGGGCGAAATGCTGCTGACGCTCGAGCCCAAAGATTTCCGCGTATTTGATAACGGCGTCGAACAGAAAATCGAACGCTTTGACCTGGGCGGCGACCCCATCACGGCCGCGCTTCTGTTTGAAACCAGTTCGCGCATCGAGCCGCTGCTCCCCGCGGTGCGCAAGACCGGCATTGTGTTCACCCAGAACGTGCTGGGCCCGAACGGCCAGGCGGCTGTCTTCGCCTTCGACGATACGCCGGAACTGGTCCAGCCGCTTTCCGCGGATCACGACCGCATCGAAGGGGCCATCAAGAAACTGCGCATGGGCACCAGCGGAACACGCCTGTACGACACCATGATGCAGGCGGTGAATTTTCTTTCCGAACAGCCCGCCAACCGCCGCCGGGTGATGATCGTCGTTGCCGAAGCCGCCGATACCGGCAGCGAGGTACCGCTGGGTGAGGTTCTTCGCGAGGCGCAATTGGCCAACGTGGTGATCTATTCGGTAGGTTTGAGCACCACCGCGGCGGAACTGCGCAAGGACCCGAAAGATGTCCGCGGGCCGGTGCAGATTTCCCCACCGGGCACCTTCGGCCGCCCGCCGATTCCCGGCAGCGTGCAGACGCCCACCACCGAGCAGCAGCGCAGCGGCTACATTGACTACGGCAACCTGCTGAAATACATCATTGAGCACTTGCAGAACGCGGTGGGCAAGAACGAACTGGTGCTGGCCACCCAGGCCACCGGCGGCGCGCATATCCCCACCTTCAAGGATGGCTCGATTGAAAAAGCGGTCAGTGAAATCGGCGGCGAGTTGCACGCGCAATATTCGTTGAGCTACTTCCCTACCAGCATTTCCCTCACCGGCCACCATGACATCGAGGTACGGGTGGCCCGCAACGACCTGAAAGTGCGTTCCCGCCCCGGCTATTACGTCCCCGCGCCGGAAAAGTAGCGGGCGATCATTCCCAGGCCTTGACTCCCCGGCTGGTCCGTGGCAAAATCTACCTATGTACATTGGTAACATTCCGCGCCCCACAGGAGAAAACTTCTATGCTGGCTCATGAAACGGCTTTGGCGGCTCATATTTCCAGGACCGGCACCCTGCAACTCGACGCTCCGATGGACCGCGTGTTCCCTCTCTTCGATCCGGTGAAGGAATCGCTCTGGGCCACTGGATGGAGCATTCAAGTGCTTCACCCGGCGGACGGATCAGTGTGCGAAGGCATGAAATTCATCACTCCGGGGCACAACGGCAGGACCGCCGCCTGGGTTCTAGTGGATCTGCAGCCGCAGGAGCATTGGATCCGCTACGCCCGGGTCCTTCCGGAGTGTCACGCGGGAACCATTGAGATACGCTGCCGCTCTCTGAATCAGAATCTCACCGAAGCCGCGGTGACCTATTCGCTGGTCGCGCTTTCCGGCGAGGGCGAGCGCTACCTTGCCGCTGAATTTTCGGAAGAGCGTTACCGCCACCGTCTCGCCGAGTGGCAGCGCGCGATTCATCACTATTTCCAGACAGGCCGGCCACCGGATCATTTTGACGAATAGCAGGCAGCGCCAGCGGCCCCGTCCGCGCGTTTCTTTTCAACGCCGGCCGGCCTTTCCTCTATAATCACGCGGTTGCCGGGAGGAATGGGCATGAGACGCTGGCTTTGGCAGGTGCTGTTGTCTTTCCTGGTGATTTCCTGCGGCGCTGGTTCCGCGCGCGCCGACGACTTTGAAACTCTTGCGCGGGAATTCTGGACGTGGCGGGCCATCTACCAGCCGCTTTCCGGCGACGACATCCCGCGCATCGAGCGGCCCTCCGGCTGGGCGCCCGACTGGTCCGCGGCATCCATCGCCGCGCAACGCAAAGCCCTGGCCGCTTTTGAGGCGCGCTGGAAGAAAATCAATCCCGCGTCGTGGCCGGTAGCGCGGCAGGTGGATTACCGCCTGATCGGTTCCGCGCTGGCCCGCGTGCGCTGGGAACTCGACTTCACTGCCGCTTGGCAGCGCAACCCTCGCTTCTATGTGCAGCAAACCCTGGGCGCGATCTTCATCTTGCTGCTTGAGCCGCCGCCGTTCGACGCGGCGCGGGCAACTGAAATCGCCCGGCATCTGGATTGCATCCCGCGCACGGTGGAGCAGGCGAAGATCAATCTGACCGATGCGCGCGCCCCGTTCGCGCGGTTAGCCATTGGCGAATTGAAGGATGTGCGGGCACGTCTGCAAACCGTGGTGCGGGAATTGAAACCTTTGCTTCCCGCGGCGCAAGCAACGGCGCTCGATGCGCCAGCCGAAAAAGCCATCGCGGCCCTGGAATCCTACCGGGGATGGCTGGAAGAAAGATTGCCGTTGCTGAAAAGGGAAACGGCTGTCGGCCGCGCGAGTTATGTTTTCTTTCTCAAGAATGTGGCGTTGATGCCATTTTCTCCGGAGCGGCTGGTGGAGATGGGCCGGCAGGAATGGGAACGCGCCGTAGCCTTCGAAGCCTACGAGCAGAACCGCAACCGGCGGGTCCGGCCCATGGAAATGCCGCGTTACGCCGCGGACCAGCAATGGTCCATGGAAAAAGCAGATGCTTCCGCGCGCCGGTTTCTGGAAGAACAGGGCCTGCTGACCGTGCCAGCCTGGGTGCAGCGATACGTGCTGCGGCCGCTGCCGGCTTACCTCAAGCCGCTCGGCGACCTTGGCGTGAACAACGATCTGACTGGGCCGGGCCGGCTTGATCGCGACGGCACCTCTTGGATTCCGCCTCTCGATTCACCTCTGGGTTACTTCGGCAGGGCCTACGCCATTGATCCCCGCACGCAAATTGCCCACGAGGGAAACGGCCATTACCTGCAACTGGTGCTTTCCTGGGCGCACGAAGACTGGCTGCGCCGCCATTACTACGACTCCGGGCCCAACGAAGGCCTGGCCTTCTACAACGAAGAATGGATGCTGCAATCCGGACTCTTCGCGGATAGCCCACACTCGCGGGAAATTCTCTACAGCTTCATGAGGCTGCGCGCCCTTCGCGTGGAGGTGGATGTGAAGCTGGCCACCGGCGAGTTTTCCATCGAGCGCGCCGCGGAATACCTGCGCACCATCGTGCCCGTGGACGAAAAGACCGCGCTCCAGGAAGCGGCGGATTTCGCGTCCGGCCCCGGACAGGCTATCACCTACCAGATCGGCAAGCTGCAAATTCTGCGCCTGCTGGCCGACGCCCGGGTGCAACAAGCCGAAAAATTTTCCCTGCGCGCATTTCACGACTTTCTGTGGAAAAATGGGAATGTTCCGCTGGCCCTGCAACGGTGGGAATGGCTCGGCTTGCGGGACGAACTGGACGCCGTAGACCGCCTGCGGTAGGCCCGGGCCGCGGGAAAATTGCCGCGGGTATCTTCCAAGGGGGAAACATGAAGGGTTACAGAGCCCTGATTCTCGCAACCATTCTCGCTGCGGCCGCGCCGTGCCTCGCCCAGCATGATGCAGCCTCGCATCCCGCCCAGCCGCAAGCTGCGCCGCCACCTGCGGAACAAGTGGACCATTCGCAGCATGCCGCCCCGCCTGCGGCGCCGGCCGAGCCGGACCCGAGGCCGCAATTCTTCCGCGGCAAGGCGTACAGTGAATTCAGCCATCGTATGGCGGGAGTTTTCGTTTTTCTGGCGGGGTTCTTCTATTTGATGAGCGCTCCTTTGGCCCGCCGCTGGCCGGCCGTGCGCTTTGCCTGGCCGCTGTGCCTGCTGCTCCCGGGCCTGTACCTGATCATCTTCAGCGATCCGAAATGGCCGTTCGGGCCGGTGGGATTCTTCGAACTGTTCCGGACCAACGCGGAGTTTCAACAGCACAAGATTTACGCCACGATTCTCATCTGTCTCGGCCTGTTCGAATGGGCGCGAACCCGCGGCGCGATTCGCGGGACGTGGGCGGCCTTCGTTTTTCCGGCGCTGGGAGTGATCGGGGCCGTCCTGCTGCTTTTCCACCCGCATGGCGCGGGCGAGCATTCACCGGAGCACATGGCCGCAATGGGCAAGATCCAGGGCCAGCACATCATGTTTTTTGTGGTGGGCCTGGGAATTGCCGTCACCAAGGCGCTTTCTGAGATTCAGTGGAAGCCTCAGCGTATTTTTCTGCGCGCGTGGCCCATGCTGATGATTGCGCTGGGGGTGATGCTGGTTTTTTACTCGGAGTAAGCTGCGGGCTCGGCCGGCGCGCGCCGCAGGTTGGCGCCGGCGCGCCGGATCGCTTCGTTCTAGTGTTCCCCGTCGTAGGGAAACTGCTTGATCTGCACGATGCAATCCCCCAGGGCCTTCAGCAGGGTATTGCCCCAGCCCGCCGGATGGAACGGCACGCCCTTTTGAAACACCTGCTTATCGGCCATGGCCATAAACCGCATGGACTCCTCCTTAGGCGTCGCGAATTCCTTCACCGTAATCACAAACTCGACGATTTCCTGCGCTTCTTTCTTTTTCATGGAAAACTGCTGCAGGATGGCCAGCTCGTCTGCTGGATCCGCTTGCGCAAAACGCCACTCGGCCATAGGGCCTCCTCGTGTGCGTTGCATCATACGGACGGGCGGAGAATTGGACAAGCCCGCAAGAAACCGAACACACGCCCGCGGATTCAAGCCTGTTCGGGCGTGCCTGGTGGAGGGGAATTCACTTCATAGCCGGCAGTACGAGGCAGCAGATTTCTCACGCCCAGGGAGAAGAATGCGGCGGCGATGCCCACGAAGACGGCCAGGCGAATGCGCGCCAGTTCCACGGGCGCTAATCCGAGCGGAGCAATCAGCCGCCACGCGGCCCACGCCACAAGCTGGGTGGGCACCACCGTCCAGATCGTGATGTAGAACCACGCGCGTTCGTTGCCTTCGTCCAGCGTGTTACGCCGAGCCCGCGGCGTGATATTGAACACAGTGCCCAGCACCACCGCCGCCAACAGCGGGTAGTAGAGCCACGAATACAGGTCATCAATCCGCCAGGCGCCGGTGAGCGAAGCGATCACCAGCCCGAGGAAATTCAGGGTGAATGGAACCAGCAGGTCAATCCATGCCGCGGTGTAGCACACCACGCGATATCCCAGGTTGGGCTGCGCCACACCCCAATGGGTCACGTAAGGCGCGGGCTCGCATCCCGGCAATCGCCCGGCAAAACCGCGCCACGCCGTCACCGCGCTCACCACGCCAAGCCAGATCCAGTGTCGCCGGTCGGGGCCGTGCTTGAACAAGTCGTGCACCAGGTGCCCCGGTAGAATCCAGAACACCCAGACCCAGATGGGCCAGTGCAGCACGCGGTAGTAGGTTTTGTTTCGCTCGCGTTCGACAACTTTCTTCATCATGGCATATGGATTCTAGCAAGCAGGCTGGCTTTGCCAAAAACAGGCTGCGGCGAAATCGTCTGCTAGAATTTCCAGCGCGTCGCATCCTGGAAGCGTGATTTCAAGGTCCATCCAAACGCCACCCGCGGGCGCAGCGCCCAGAAAGCGCCTTCGCCTCCCAGCCCATACTTCTTTTTGGAGGCTTCGCCTGCCCGCTTCGCCAAAGCATCCTGCATGTCGTTTACGCGGGTCACTGTGCCTTCCAGAATCACCACTTCATCGCCGCTTTCCAGATGAACGCTCACCTGCGGGTTTTCCGCAAGGTTCTTATCCCAGCGCACGCCGTGGCCGCCGAAGCACAGCATTCCATCCACCCAGGTGCCCCAAGCGGGGCGGGCATGCGGCCGTCCGCCGGGACCGGTGGTGCAGATCCAATAGTTCCGTGCTTTGGTGAGTCGCGCTTCCGCAAAATTCCACGGAAGCAAGCCCTTCTCCGTGGTGGGAATGCCGTAGCCGGGAACGTGCGGGCGGCTGGCTTTGGGCTGAAGCGCATCCGTCTTCGGAGAATGTTTTCTGGCGGGCATCGGGCACCTTCCAACGATTGGATATGCGCAAATTCTAGCAGAGTAACCCGAAGGAGAATCGCTTGAGAGTGTAAAGGGAGGAATCGGCGGCATTACAACTGGAACTTAACGCTGACCGTCGTATCCACCGCCACAGGCTTGCCGTTCAGCCTGGCCGGCGCGTACTTCCATTGCGCGAGCGCCTGGAGCGCGGCTTGCCGTAACGAGGGCGGCCCGCTGAGGATGCGCATCTGCGCTATTTTACCCGTTTCATCCACGTGCGCATGAATCAGCACTTCGCCTTGCGTGCGCGTTTGGCGCGCGATTAGCGGATAGTCCGGCTTCACGGAAAAAATCAGGCGCAGCGGTTCGAGTTTGCTTTCCACCGGCGCCAGGGGCGCCGCTACCTGCGCGGGCGCGGTGGGAATCAGGGATAGCGGCGCGGCAACTGCAGGCCCGCCACCGGCGATTTCAGGCACGGCGGAATCTTCAACCATCAGGCGTTGGGCCGGGGCGGGCGTTGCCGTTTTTCCATGGCTCAGGGCTTGCCGCAATTCCGCGGCCTTGCGAATCGACGCGGGTTGCATGACAAGAAACAAGTCGCGGTTGTGCGGCGTACGCAGCGGAAGGGTGGCAATCGATTCGCTTGTTCTAAACAGGTTCGCTACGGCCCATTTGGGCGGCTCCGGCACTGCCGGCGCGGCCAACACCATGCCCCCCGCGTTCCCCTGCAAGCCCCAGTTGCCCAGAACGAGGCCGGTGGTCAACAGCGCGGCGGCGGCCACCGCACTCATGATCCAGGGCACGCGGTTTTTGTTTTTTGTTGGGGCGAAGGGGAGATGCGCGGCGGGGTCAAGCAGGTTTTCGGCAAAGGCGCTTGCCGCCAAAGCGGCTTCCTGAGCTTGCGCGTCATTTTCGCCGCGCTTGAACGCGAGCATCTGCTCGATTTCATCCACCGGGGCTGGCGCCAGAGTGAGCGGAGCCGCGACAGGTGTGATTTTAGCGGGCGAGCGCGAACCGGTGTCTTGTTCGGGCAAAACAATCGCTTGGGGCATAGGACGGCGCGGGGCCATCTCGACGGCTTCGGCGATGTTGTCTAACTGCGCGAAGGATTCAGTCGCGCGCAGGACTGCGGCGGGCGTGGCTGACGCCAGTGAGTGCATCGGGGGCGTAAGCGCTGACTGCGAAGCAGCCGGAGCGTCCATTCGCGCTGCTGCCGGCGTTTCGTCCCAGAAACCCGGAGCTGGCGCGGCGAACTCGACTTCTGCGTAGCCGCGCACGCTGCCGTGCTGTTTTACGTACGAAACGCGGCACGGCGCTTGTTGCCGCGTGGCGCGGTTGGTGAGCAGCACGGTTTGTCCCGGCAGAAGTTGTCCGCCGACGCGCAACACCGCGCCTTCGCGAAACACCAGCACCGTGTTGGTATCTTCGAAAAATGTGGCGTGCCCGTTGGGTTCGCCTTGCAGGCGCACCGGCACTTCCAGGCTGACCGGCTGGCGTAAGACGGGAGCCGCGGTCAGCAACTTCGGCGCGGGCGTGAAAGCGGACTGGTTGCGGTCCATCATGGGCGTACCCTTGGCCTGGGCAGACCCTATGAGAACTTCTTGCGGGAAGGTTGTGAATGGTACGCGGGACGGGCTGAAACCCGTCCCGCGGTTTGAGGTTTACTCCGCCTTATCGTCTTCGATAAAGGTGGCGGCGGCGGCGATTTGGTCGCCGTCTTCCAGGCGCAGCAGGCGCACGCCTTGCGTGCCGCGGCCGGCTTCGCGGATTTCATTGGCGTGGACGCGGATCACCTTGCCCTGTTCGGTGATGATCATCACGTCGGATTCCTCGCTCACTTGCAGCG
>CAZCNH010000076.1:0-16754 GCA_964500065.1 uncultured Acidobacteriaceae bacterium | reverse complement strand
CCGGCTAAGGATTGCGAGGAACGAGCCGTACCCGGACCTCTCGCGGGGTGACGCTGACCAGTTCCACGCCGAGCGGCAGCGCCAGGTGTGACGGTTGAAATGCAAAAACGAATTCGCCGTGGCCGCGCCCGCTTAAATCCATTTGCAGGCCAAGGTCGGAGGGCTGGATGCGGCGCAGCAGGGCCGTCCGGCCGCGCAGGGTCACGCGTACCTGGGTGATTTCTTCGCCGGAAAGATCAAGGCCACTGGGTACTCGCTGAAAAACGACGGGCGCGGTGAACGTTGCTTCGGTGAGCGGCTCGGCCGTGTAGGTGGCCCACATGAAAAAAGAGATGACCAGCGCCAGCAATTTCAGCGGCCAATTGGCGAGTAGCTTCTTCACGATTCTTCCTGTGGCAGGCTGTTCAGGGTATCGCGCCTGCAGCCTGCCACCAACTTCATTCTCTTCTTCATTTTCCCAGCGCGCCCAATGGCGGGCGGTAGGCCGCAGGGCGCTTGCCCAGGCGTTCCGCCACCTCCTCAGGCGTCAGATTCATTTCGATGTTCCCTCCGGAGCACACCGCGATGGCTCCGGTCTGTTCGCTCACCAGCACCACAATGGCGTCGCTTTCTTCGGTCACACCGATGGCCGCGCGGTGCCGTGTGCCGAGTTGCGTCGAGATGGCGGGATTCAGCGAGAGCGGCAGGAAGCAACCCGCTGCCGCTATCTTTCCCCCCTGCACGATGGCCGCGCCATCATGCAGCGGCGACTGCGGATGAAAAACAGCCAGCAGCAGGTCGTAGCTCAGCCTGGCGTCCAGGGGAACGCCGCTTTCCACATAGATCTTCAGCCCGGCTTCGCCTTCCAGCACAATCAATGCGCCAATGCGTTTCTGGGAAAAATGCCGGATCGCCAGCAGAATGTCGTCCAGGGTATCCTGCGCATCGCCACCAGCCAGACGCCGCCAGAACGGATTGCGACCTGCACGCGCCAAACCGGCGCGAATTTCCGGTTGAAACAGGATGATCAAGGCAATCGCGCCATAAGGCAGAACGTTGGCGATGAGCCATTCGGTCATTTCCAGCCGGGCGCTTTTGGCCGCATAGTACAGGAGGAACAGGAAGCCGACGGCCACCAGCATTTGCGCCGCGCGCGTGCCGCGCAGCAAATTCAAAATGGAATAGATCACAACGGCGATGAGCAGGATATCCACCGCTGCGCGGCCATCCAGCCGTGCCAGCGTGCCGTTCCACCACCCGCCGAGTTGCATGGCCAGTAACATCTGCGCCGTACAGTAGCCCACCCGGTGAAGGCTGCGCAAGCTGCAAGGTTCTTTCTTCCCGCTGGGGGCAGCGGAACGTTCCAGAGTTCTTCTTCGGTGAGTGACTGAAGAAATCTGCCGCGGAAACGCGTAGGCGCGAACATCGCCTTATGGTAATGTGACGTCGCGGGCTGGTCTGCATGTCCACATACACTCAATTAAGTTCGCCCTCCGCGGGGGCGCGCTCCAACGTCAGCCAGAGGATCATCGCCGGCGGGATCGTGATTGCGTTTTGTTTCTGGGCTTCGAGCGTAATTATGACCGTGCTGCTCTCGGTGCTCGTAGCCTATTTCCTCGATCCGCTGGTGGAAGCCCTCGAGCGGTTTCGCGTTCCGCGGTTCGCGGGAGCCTTAATCGCGGTGTTTGTGATGTTGCTGGTGGTGGGCCTGGTCGGCTGGACTTTGATTGACCGCGCGCAAAGTTTCGCGGACGACTGGCCGAAGTACCGCGCTCCGCTGAAAGAATACGCCTCGGCCATCATGTCGCGCATCGAGCGCATTGAAACCGGATTTTCGGAAATTGCCCCGCAGGACAAGACCCCGCGCGGCGCCGTGCGCTTGGAAGAAGGCCGGTCGGTGCGCAGCCTGCTGTTGACGGGCCTGGGCTCTCTCTATTCCATTCTGCTGGCGGCCACGTTTGTTCCTTTTCTGGTGTTCTTCATGCTGGCCGGAAAACGGGACATGTGGCACGCCACCATGCAATTGTTCCCTCCGGCGGAGCGGACGCGGGTGAAAAACACGCTGGACGATATCAGCGTGATGCTGAAAAGCTACGTGGCTGGCAACGTGATCGTGCTTTTGATCCTGATCACAGTCAGCTGGCTTTTCTTCCTGGTGATCGGTTTGGATTATCCGATCCTGAATGCCCTGGTTTCCGGCACGCTGAACATGGTGCCGTACCTGGGCGTGGCCATGGCCGTGCTCCCCCCACTGATCGTGGGGCTGACCCGATTCAACGGCTGGGAACTGATGCTGGTTGCCACGGTGATCGGTTCCTTTCACCTGATTGCGGGCAACGTGCTGATCCCTGCGCTGGTGGGCCGCAAGGTTCATTTGAATGCCCTGGCGGTTACCGTATCCCTGCTTTTCTGGGGCTGGATGTGGGGCGCCATTGGCTTCCTTCTCGGCATCCCCATCACCGCTACTGTGAAGGTCATCTGTGACCGCGTGGACCGCTGGCAACCCGTCGGCCGCTGGCTCGGCGCGTAAGTACAGGTATACCCCTTTCCTGGCCCAGGTGGATATCAACCTCCTGAGTCAACTCCCCCCGAATCAGCCGCATAAGCAAACATAAGTCGGTGCATGGCAAATTGGCGTCCTGGCCACTAGCGGTTCCATTCCTCTGTCCATACAAACGGGGCGTAGAAAACTTCACGCAGGGGGCAATGCCATGTGGACAGACTGGACCAATGAGCTTCGCCAAGCGGCCCGTCGTTTGCGACGCAACCCGGGATTTGTGATGACCGTGGTGATCACGCTGGCTATTGGAATTGGCGCAACCACCGCGCTTTCCAGCGTGGTGTACTCCGTGCTGTTGCGGCCTCTGCCCTTTCCTTCACCGGAGCGGATCGTCCGGGTGTTTGAAACCAATCATGATCTTTTGGTGGAACAGGCGGGGATCGCCACGGGGAATCTGCAGGAATGGCGCCGGCGCGCGCAAGGATTTTCCGCCATGGCCGGCTGGTACGTGATGGGCCGTACGCTCAAGACCGACGAGCAGGCCAGCGTAATTCGCGCCGCGATGGTCACCGAAGATTTCTTCAATGTTTTGCAGGTGCAGCCCGTTCTGGGCAGGACGTTCACACCCGAGGAAACCGCGCGTTCTCTCTATAATGGCGCGGCCGCACCGGTAGGCACAGACCTGGTGGCGGTCATCAGCTACCGTCTGTGGCAATCGCATTTTGGCGGTGACCCGCACATGCTGGGGCGGACGATGCAGATGGATCGCAAGCCCTGGCGCATCATCGCCGTGATGCCGAAGAGTTTTTCTTTCCCCGACGCTGGTGTGGATGTGTGGGTACCGTGGGGCTTCCTCGAGAATCCCCCCAAGGATCAGCGCTACGTTTTCGGAATCGCCCGCATCGAACCGGGGAAGCCCCTGGCCGCCGCGGAAGCCGGCTTGCAAGCCGTGGCGGCTGCGCTGGCGGCGGAATTTCCAAAATCGAACCGGGGATGGAGCGTCCAGTTGCGCCTGCTGCAAGAGGAAATGACGGAAAAATCGCGCGGCGTGCTGTGGCTCCTGTGGGCAGCCGGGGCTTGCGTCCTCTTGATTGGCTGCGTCAACGTGGCGATTCTGCAATTGATCCGCGCTTCCCAAACGGGCCGCGAGATTGCCGTACGCGTGGCGCTGGGGGCGACGTGGCCGCGCCTGATGCGCCAGTTCAGTACGGAAGGATTCGTGCTGGCGGCAGCGGGAGGCGCGGGGGGCCTGCTGCTGGCGGCAGGCGCGCTGCGGTGGCTGCAGTGGCTGCAACCAGCGAAGTTGCCGCGTCTCGAGGAGGTGGGGCTCTCGCTGCCTGCGCTGACGTTTGCCGGATTGCTGACCACGCTGACCGCGTTGGTGACCGCACTCGCGCCGTTGTGGAGCGCGCGCCACGACCGGCTCACACTGGCCATGAACGAAGGCGGGCGCAGCGGTTCTGCGGGCAAGAACACGCAACGGCTGCGCAGTGCATTGGTGAGCGCTGAGGTTGCCGTCGCAGTCATGCTGCTGGTTTGCGCCGGGCTGCTGGGGCGCAGCTTGCTGCGCCTGCTTGCAGTGAATCCGGGGTTTGAAGCTCGCAACGTGCTGGTGCTGCCGATCTTTCTTGACAACAGCGAATACACCAGCGCGGCAAAATCCCGGGAGTATTACGCGAATTTGATGAGCAAGCTTTCCTCCCTGCCCGGTGTGGTATCGGTGGGTGGCGCGACGGCGCTGCCGGCCAGCCCGCTCGGACCGGATTTTCAGCGGCCGGTGTGGCCGGAAGGGCAGTCGCCCTCTCCCTCAGAAGCCTTGCGGGCGAATGTGCGCATGGTCACCACGGAATATTTCCGCACCCTGAGTATTCCGGTGAAGCGCGGGCGTTCGTTTGGATCGCAGGATTCTCCGGAAGCCCCGCGGGTGTTGATCGTGAATGAGGCGCTCGCAAAGAAGATCTGGCCCGGGCAGGATGCCGTCGGCAAACAACTGATGGTGGATTATTCCAGCGCGGGAACATATCCCTACCAGGTTGTGGGCGTGACCGGCAATGTGCGGTTCTATGGCCTGCGCAGCGAACCGCAACCGGAAATCTTCATTCCGCACGCACAGCGCTCGTATTTGATCCTCAACGTGGCGCTGCGAACCGCGGGCGACCCGCGCCCGCTGATCCCCGCGGTGCGGCGGGCGGTGCTGGAGGTGGATCCGGCGCAACCTCCGCACAGTATCCGGCCCCTCGAGGAGTTGGTTGGGGAAACGGTTTCGCAGGACCGCCTCACGACCGGCATCGCGGCGGCGTTTACTTTAGTAGCTCTGCTGCTCGCCATGCTGGGCATCTATGGCGCCATGGCCTGCCGCGTGACGCAGCGCGCCAATGAAATCGGCATTCGCATGGCGCTGGGTGCTGACCCGCGGAGAATCTTTGGCATGGTGCTTTCTTCGGGGTTTGCCCTGACCGCCGTGGGCGGAGCCTGCGGATGGCTTCTGGCCTTGTGGGCCGGCAGGTTGATGCAAGGGCTGATCTTCGGGGTCTCCACTTGGGATGGAGTGGCGTTTTCTCTCTCGGCAGCCAGCATGATGGCTGCAACGCTGGCGGCATCCTGGATTCCCGCGCGCCGCGCCGCTCAGGTAAACCCCTTGGCGGCCCTGCGCGAATTCTAGCCGGCAGCTCGTCGGCCACTGGGTCAGCGCATAATCTGCTTGCGGTTCGATGCGCGCTAGAATGTAGGTGTGTCCGCGAAGGTTCCGCCGCAGTGGGCTCGATTGTCCCTGGTGTTTGCCGGGATTGCCGCCGTCACGCTAGTACTACGGGTGGTGGGCCTCGCCAACCACACCACGGTTGCGCTGGGATTTCTGTCGCTGGTCTTGAGCATTGCCGCATTCTGGGGCTTACTGGAAGCGACGCTGGCTTCGATTCTCGCCACCCTCTGCTTCAACTATTTCTTCCTGCCGCCAACCGGCACCTTCTCTATCCGGGAACGGGAAAACTGGGTGGCGCTTTCGGCTTTCCTGGTGGTTTCCATTGCCGCGAGCCAGTTCGCTGAGCGCCTGCGGCGCAGGAACACCCTCGCCAGCGAACATTTCCGCGCGACTTTGCTGGACGCGCTGGCCCACGAATTCAAGACCCCGCTCACCTCCCTGAAAGCGGCGGCGAGCGCGTTACGGGCAACGCCGCCGCCGGCAGCGACCGCCAGCAGAGAATTGCTTTCCATTGTGGAGGAAGAAACCGACCGCCTGGACCGCCTGGTGTCTGAGATCCTGCAAATGGCCCGCGTGCATGCAGGAAGGCTGCGCCTGGACCGCCGCCCGTGCAACGTTCGGCAACTACTGGAAGAGGCGGCCGGCGAAACCAAGCGCTATGCGGGGCTGCGAGAGATTCGCATCGAAGCCGACGCCAGCCTGCCTGCGGTAGCCGCGGACCGTGACTTGATTCTCACGGCGCTGCGCAACTTGCTGGATAACGCCGTGAAGTACTCCGCGCCAGGAAAGGCTATCGGCATCCGCGCCCGCGCGGAAGACCATAACGTATGCATCTGCGTAATGGATGAAGGCCCGGGGATCGCGGAAGACGAGATTTCCAGAATCTTTGACAGGGGCTATCGTTCTCCCGCCACGCAGAACGCGGCGCCTGGCGCCGGAATGGGCCTGACTATCGCCCGGGATATCGTCGTAGCCCATGGCGGAAAACTGTGGGCGGAAAGCGTGCCGGGCAAAGGTTCGCGCTTTTCTTTTGCGTTGCCGGTGGCGGAAGAGACGCGCGCGTTATGAATCCTGCGCGCATCCTCGTGGTGGACGATGAGCCGCAAATCCGGCGCACGCTGCGCGCCACCCTCGTGCCTTTGGGCTACGAAGTGTCGGAAGCGCCCACGGGCGAAGCCGCCCTCGCGGCCTTGCAGAATGACCGGCCGGATCTGGTGCTGCTGGATTTGAACTTGCCGGGCATGAATGGCCTGGAAACCTGCCGCCGGATCCGCGAATCGCTGGAGTCTTTCGACGTGGCGATTCTGGTGCTGACGGTGCGCAACAGCGAAAAAGACAAGGTCCTGGTCCTGGACGCCGGAGCGGATGACTACATCACCAAGCCTTTCAGCACTCCCGAATTGCTGGCGCGCATCCGCGCCGCGTTGCGCCGCCTGCCTTCGCCGGAATTACCGGTCCTGCGCTTGGGAGAAATGACCGTTGATCTGGCGGCGCGGCGCGTGACCGGGAGAAAACGCTCCGCGCGGCTCACGCCCAAGGAATTTGATCTGCTGCATTACATGGTCAGCAATGCCAACGAAGTGCTGCCGCATCGCAAGCTGCTGCAAGCGGTTTGGGGGCCGGAATATGGCAACGAAGTGGAATACCTGCGCGTGTTTGTGAATCAGCTCCGCAAGAAAATCGAAGAAGACCCCGCCCAGCCCAGGTTCCTTCTCACCGAGCCGTGGGTCGGCTACCGGCTCCGAATCCCTCCGCTGACGGACGAGTAGCCGCCCCCAGAGCACAGGCTCACGGCTCCAGGCAAGATACGCCTGCCTTTATGCCTTCCTTATGGGGCTCCTGTCATGCTGGCAACATGTACTCGAGGCTCAAACGATGGATTGTGGGTTCGCCGATGCGAACCAAAGACTTGCCGCACCAGCGGCTCGCCAAGCGTGCCGCGCTCGCCGTATTTGCCTCCGATGCGCTTTCCTCGAGCGCTTACGCTACCGAAGAAATTCTGCTGGCCCTGGTGGTGGGCGGATCGGCCGCATTGCATTTGTCCCTGCCCGCGGCCATCGGCATCGTGACGTTACTGGCGATTGTGGTGGTTTCCTACAGCCAGACGATTCACGCGTATCCCAATGGCGGCGGCGCGTACATCGTTGCCAAAGATAATCTAGGCGTGACGGCGGGCTTGGTGGCCGCCGCGGCGTTGCTGATTGATTACGTGCTGACGGTCGCCGTGAGCGTCGCGGCGGGCGTCGCCGCGATCACCTCCGCAGTGCCGGCGCTCTACTCCCACCGGGTCGGGCTATGCCTGATCTTCGTGCTGCTCATTCTGGTGGCCAACCTGCGAGGCGTGCGCGAATCGGCCATGCTGTTCGGGGTCCCGGTCTACTGGTTCATCGTTTCCGCATTCTTGCTGATCCTCGGCGGATTCTACCGCGCAAGCTCAGGCTCGACGGCGGCTCCTGCGATCGCCCCTCGGGAAACCCTGGCCGGGCTTTCCCTGATGTGGCTATTCCTGCGAGCCTTCGCATCCGGATGCACCGCGCTGACCGGCGTGGAAGCAATCTCCAACGGCGTACAAGCATTCCGCCAGCCCGCTTCCCGCAACGCCTCCATTACCCTGTTCTGGATGGCAGGGATGCTGGGTTCGCTCTTCCTGGGAATTACGCTGCTCGCGCACTGGATGGCGATTGTTCCGCGGGAAGGCGAAACTGTTCTTTCACAGCTCAACCGCCAGGTCTTTGGCAGCGGCCCCTGGTATTACGCGATTCAGGGCGCGACCATGGCCATCCTGATTCTCGCTGCGAATACTGCATACGCGGATTTTCCCCGGCTTTCCTCCGTGCTGGCGCTCGATCGGTTTGTTCCCCGGCAACTGGCCAATCTGGGCGACCGCCTGGTGTTTTCCAATGGCGTCCTGCTGCTCGCTGCCGGCGCCGGGACTTTGCTCGTCCTCTTTCAGGGCGATACGCACCGTTTGATCCCGCTCTACATGATCGGCGTGTTTGTTTCCTTCACGCTTTCGCAGGCAGGCATGGTGCTGCACTGGCGCAAGTCGCGCGGCGAGGGTTATCAATGGCGCATGGCGCTCAATGCGTTCGGCGCTTTGTGCACCCTGCTGGTGTTGTTCGTGGTAGCCGCAGCGAAGTTCACGCATGGCGCGTGGGTGGTGATCCTGGCGATTCCCTGCTGCGTGAGTGTGTTCCGCAAGGTCCGGCAGCACTATTTTGCGGCCACGCGCGCGCTGTCGCTTGCCGAGGACGACCACCCCCTGGCTGCGCGACATACCGTCATTGTGCCCGTGCCGGCGCAACCCAACCGCATGGTGCTTTCCGCTGTCAAGTATGCCAAGTCCATCTCGCCCGATGTCGTGGCGGTGCATATCCACAGTTCGGAGGAAGAACGCGCCGAAGTGCACGGGGCCTGGAAACGGTTTGTGCAGGATATTCCGCTGATTGTCCTGGATTCCCCGTATCGCTCCGTTCTGCGTCCCTTTCTCAGTTTTGTGGACGAGATGCGCGACGTCCGTCCGGAACATGAAATCACCGTAGTTATTCCGGAATTTGTTTCCGACCGCTGGTGGCATAACCTGCTGCACAACCAGACCAGCCTGCTCTTGAAAGGCGCGTTGCTGTTTCGGCCGGGAATCATCGTAACCAGTGTGCCCTACCATTTGCGCAGCACCCGAAACATGGCCGCTTCGAAAAACGGGAGAGCGATGAAGAAAGAAGCCGCGGCCCGGCCGCAAACCGCTTCGCAGGCCGCGGATTAGGAGGAGCCGCGCGGTTCGACCCACCCCAGCAGGAGGGCCAGCGCCACCGGGAAGCCCAGCCACATCCAGGGGAGAACTTCCGCAGGGGGCGCGGAGTCGCCGAAGGCTTGACCCGCCAACAACAACACCGCGAGCAGCGCAACCGTTGCGGCTTGCGCCCAGGCACGCACGGGCCTCCGGCCGGAAAAACCCCGGCGCAGGTACAGGAAAATTCCCGCCGTTACCAGCAGCGCTTCGAGGGCGAGCGCGAGGGGCAGATTGCGCCAAAGACCGAAGCCGACCTTCGCAGAGCCTTCCCCCAGCAAAGGCAATCCCTGCACGTGGACCAGCGCGTCTAGAATGAAATGTGAGCTCACCGCCAGAGCCGCGACCGCCGCCGCGCGTATATCCCGCCACGCCAGGAAAGCGACAACCGCCGCCGCGCCGGACCAGACCAAAGTCGCCATAAATCCGTGCGAGTACGGGAACGTGAAGGTAAGGTAGTGCAGCCGGGGGTAGTCGGCGAGGCCCGAGGCGTGTTCCCAGCCGAGCAGTGCGAAAACGCCGAGAAGAAAATCGCTCAAGAAAACGCAGAAGACCCACCACCCCACGTTGCGCTGAGGGGTCACAGCCTTCAGTCCGATGGCTACGCCAATATGTCCGGGTCCCAGGAGCCCTCCAAACCTTCATGCTAAAGCAAAATGCTCGCCGCGCAATGCCGGGACTCCTTCGCCGGGAAAAGCCTAGCAGGCTGCTGAAAAAATCCCTCTTGCCGTCATTCTGAGTTCGCCGGAGGCGGACGAAGAACCTCGATGCCCAATGTCGCCAAGTACGTGTGATCGAGATTCTTCGGCCAAACCAGGCCTCAGAATGACGAAGCGGTTTTTTCCGCAGCTTGCCAGGTGTCAGCCATGCAGAGATGACCCTGCGCTCAGGATTGAAACATACGGATGGCGGCGACCCCGGCGGCGCCCGCGCCCATGCATTCCGCCACTTTCTCCCGGGTGATTCCACCAATCGCCAGCACGGGAATGCGCGTTGATAAGCAGGCTTCGCGCAGCGCTTCCAGGCCCAGCGGCGGGCCAAACCGACGTTTTGAGGGCGTATCGAAAACGGGACCGAAGATGGCGTAATCCGCGCCGTCGCGCGCCGCAGCCTGAAGCTCTTCGACGGAGTGGCAGGAAACACCAAACAGGAATTTGCCGCCGAGCCCGGCGGAGCGAATCCACCGGGTGGCTTCGCGCAAGGGCAATGATTCCCTGCCCAAATGCACGCCATGGGCGCCGCCGGCAAGCGCCACGTCCAGCCGGTCGTTCACAAGCACTCGCACATTGCAGTCCGCGCACCGCACCAGCGTTTCCCGCACCCGGCGCAACAATTCGCGCGCGGGCAAATCCTTTTCGCGGATCTGGATCCAGTCCACGCCGGCAGCCAGCGCAGCGGTCACGGCATCTTCGAAGGAATGGCCAGGAGGCAATTGCTTGCGGTCGGTCACCCAGCACAACAGCGGCTTATTCTTCTCGTCCACTTTTTTTCTTCGGCATCAGCAGCGAAAACGCCACCAGGATATCCAGCAGGCCCAATCCCGACACCGCGCCGCGCGCATACGGGTTCAATAAGTAGGGGATCATATCGGGATAGCGCTGGAGAAAAAAATTGTGTTCCCAGAAGCCGGACCACGGGGCCAGAATCAGTAAGATACCCAATTCGAAACAAATCAACGTCCACAGAATGCGCAGGGCCAGGTTCATGGAAGGCGGGGATCAGGTCTTCTTGTGCAGCTCCGCGATGCGTTCGCCCACGTCGCGGTAATCAATGTTCATGGCATAGACCTGGCTGAAGCTTTCCAGCGCGGCCTTGTATTCGCCGGCCAGTTCCTGGGCGATTCCCAGGTCGTAGCGGACCGCCATGACCGATTCCGGGTCCAGGCCGGGTGTCTTGAGCGCCTTCTCATACCAAATGGCGGAAATTTTCGGCTGCCCTTTATCCATGAACGTCAGACCGAGCAGCGTGTAGCACTGCATGGAATATTTGAAGGGGCGGCCGGATTGAACGGCTTTGGCCACCTTCTGGAATTCTCCGATGGCTTCTTCCGCCAGTCCCATTTCCCGGTAGGCGATTCCCAGATTGTAGTGCGTTTCCAGATCTTCGCCTTCTTCTTCCGCTTCGGTGGCTTCGCCCATATCCGCGCGGAACTCATCGAAGACCTCGCGGAGCTGATCCTCCGCCTTGCTTTCTTTCGGCGCAGCGGGCTTGCCGGCCTTCGGCGAGGCTTTTTTCTCTGCTTCCGGCGCCGGCTTTTCTTCCTTGGCGGGGTGCAGTTCGAAATCACCCAGTTCTTCGCCCAACTCGGATAGAAACTGGGAAGAACTCATCGGAGCCACCGCGGGCGCAGGCACTTCTTCGGCGGGCGCAGGCTCTTCTGCGCCAGCGACCGACTCGAACTCGTACTCGATGGTTCCCATCTCCTCCGGCGCAGTTGCGGCAGGTTCGGGCGGGGCAGCCGGGGCCTCGGTCAACTCAGCAGCAACCTCGCTGAACAGTTCGGCTGCTTCCGCTTCGCTGGGAATCGGTTCGGGTGCGGCCTCGACGGGCGGCTCCGCTGCCGGTGTTTCCGCTGCCGGTGCTGCCGGTGCTTCCGCCGCGATGGCATCTGCGGAAAAATCATACGGGACAGCTTCTTCCGCTACCGGTTCGGGCGGCGCGGGCGCCGGTTCTTCCACTGTGACCGGAGCCTGCTCCGCGGGCAGCGCGGCGGGTGGTGGCTCAATCGGTGTTTCTTCTTCTTCGGTGACCTCGATTTCGAGAGGAATATCCTCGAAGCCGGATGCAGCTTCTTGCGGTGGTTCCGCAGGCGCTGCGGCCGGCGCAGCCTGCTCGGTCATCATTGCCCATTCCGCAGAGAGGTCCACCTCATGCGCACCTGACTGCGGCTCCGCCTCAGCCTCCACAACCGTGATTTCTTCCGCCGCTTCCGCGGGAGGCTCGGGCGCAGGGGGCGCGACCTCAAAGGGGACAGGAAACTCCTGCGCAGGTGTGGCCGCGCCGGCTGCTTCCTCGGTTCGCGCAGCGGCGCGCTGGAAGCGCCGGCGCAGCTCCGCGAATTTGTCCGCGTTTGCCGAGTCGTTTTTGCCTGAATAGTACTCTTCCAGTTGCCCGGCAATTTCGGAAGTGCGCTTTTCATTGCCGGCGCCAAGATGCAAGTCGAGCAACTTCTCCAGAGTCGGCGGATGACCAGGGGCTCGCTTCAACACGTTTTCCAGCAGGTCAATTCCCTTCTGGTTCAGGCCGTAGCTGGTAAAGAGGTCCACATCGGTCAGCGCTTGATTGATGTAGCGCTCGGTATCTTCGTCCAGCTTGCCGTCCTGGGCGGGAACGGCTTCGACCGGAACCTCGGCCGCCGCCATTTCCTCCTGGAAAGGAACCACGGTTTCGATGCTCGTTTCCAGGGTGCCGGGAGTCTCCATGCCAAGTCGCGCGTAAAGATCGCGCAACCTCTGTTTATACCCTTCGTTCTCCGGATCCTTGGAGACCAGTTCTTCGAGCGCGTTCTTGGCCTTTTCCGTATCGCCCGCAGCCATCGCCGCGTCGGCGAGTTGCCCCAGGGCCTCGGGCAGGTGGAACGGATCGCCAGTGCCGCGATACACGTCCGCCAGCCATTCGATGGGTTCCAATTGCCCAGGCGTACGGTCAATCGCAATCTGCAGGGCGGAAGTGAGGCGTTCAGTTTCGCCCGCCTGGGTCACGCCCGCGCGGATTTCTCCCAGCAAGGCCAGGCCGCGATCGGTTTCCCCGCCTTCCAGCAACCCGTGAATCACGCCAAAAACCAGCCCGAATTTGGCCGGGCCCTCCGAGAACGCCTTGCGCGCCAGTTGCATCGCGCCCTCGCTCTGGCCGTTCTGCAAATACAGTTCGGTGAGCAGGGTGCTGGTTTCCGGTCCCATCATCGAAGGTGGAAGTTTGGAAAGCAGCTCCATCGCGTCTTTGGGGCGGTTTGCGGCGGCCAGGCAGCGCGCCTTCATCGCCACCGCCGCGGGATTTTTGGCGGAAGCCTGCACCGCCTTTTCCGCCATTTTCAGCGCTTCGGCGGAATCGCCCTTGTCCAGCAGGCGCTGGGCGGTGCTGATGAACGCGGCAGAGGCTTCTTTTTCCTGTCCGATAGCCAGGTACAAATCAGCCAGGCGCTGCTGCACGCGCATGTTGTCGGGCGCCAGGTCCAGCAATTTGCGGAGCACTTCAATCGCGGGCTGCGTGCGATTGGCTTTCATGTGCGCTTCAGCCAGTTGGAGGAAAATCGGCCGCGCCTCGCTCATCACCCCTTGCTGGACATAAAGTTCGCCCAGGCGCTCCAGGGGCATGATGTCGTCCGGCGCGATCTTGGCCATTTTCTTGTAGATCGCGATGCTCTTGCTGATGAAGCCGTCGCTGTTGAAGATTTGCGCGAGCTTTTCGAAAAAGACCAGGGCCTGCTGGGCATCGCCGACGCGGACGTAGAGATCGCCCACGGTCATCAGCGTGACTTGGTCTTCCGGCTCGGCCCGCAGAATTTGCTGGTACTCGGCGATGGCCTGTGGGATTTTCCCCGAATTGAGGTATTTCTGAGCGGCTTCGAGAGTCTTTGTCTTATTGAAGGCCATCGAGTCTGGTCCAGACCACAGCGCCCTCGCGACTTCTTCCCGCGAGAAGCTCCAGGGACACCCGCAGGCGCGCTCCCCGCGCAGAATGCGGCGAAGGGCTACGCTAGCACACGCAAAAAAGCCAAGTCAATGAAACAAGCCAAAGTAAGTGCTTACACCAGAATCATCTGGGGCCGCCCCTCACCCGGCCCCTGGAAGGACTAAGCGAGCGGCAGTTCCGGCTGGGTGGCGCCGGTGGCCCAGCATTGTGATTCGCGCACAGGCGCGAACGAATAGCGGTGCAGCGGCGTGGGCCCCAGCCGGCGCAACGCTTCCAGGTGATCCGGCGTGCCGTAACCCTTATTCTCGGCAAAGCCGTAGTCCGGATATTGCTGGTGCAACTCTTCCATGCGGCGATCGCGTTCGGTCTTGGCCAGGATGGATGCCGCGGCAATGGACACCGAACGCGCGTCGCCATGAATCAGCGACTTCTGCTCGACCGGCAAATCCAGGGTGACCGCATCCAGCAGCAAATAATCCGGCTGCGTGCCGAGCTTGCCGAGCGCCGCCACCATCGCCTGCCGGCTGGCTTGCAGGATGTTCCAGGCGTCAATGCGCGCGGCATCCATTTCCGCGGTGGCCCAGGCCAGGGCATGTTCGCGGATTTTTTCCGCCAGTTCGGCGCGGCGCGCGGCGGTAAGTTTCTTCGAGTCGTCAATTCCCACGATGCGCCGCTGCGGGTTCAGGATCACCGCCGCGGCCACCACCGGGCCAAACAGCGCGCCCCGGCCCGCTTCGTCGAGCCCGGCAATGCGCATCCAACCTGCTTGCCGCGCCATGCGCTCGTATTTTGTCGAACAGCGCCGCCCCATCCGTTGGCCCCGTTGCGCGCGATTTTATAGGGGAATGGGAAATGGGGAAAGGGGAATGGGGTGCGAGGCCAAGATAAACCGTCATCCTGAGGAGCGTTTGCCCCGATACATCGGGGCGCGACGAAGGATCTCGATTCCAAATGCGTGCGGGATTGAACATTGAGATTCTTCGTTCCGGCGCAAATCGTCAAAACTCAGAATGGCGGGGGGGCAGTAGCAGTTGGTCAAAAAAGAAAAAGGGCGGGTAGAAACCCGCCCTAAGAAAGTCCTGTTGCGGAGGGAACTATTCCTGGCCGTCGTGGCGCTTGATGCGGGCGGCTTTGCCTTTGCGTCCGCGCAGGTAGTAGAGCTTCGAACGGCGCACCTTGCCGCGGTGCACGACTTCAATTTCGCTGATCATCGGCGAATGCAGCGGGAAAATACGCTCGATGCCGATACCGAAGCTGACCCGGCGCAGCGTAAAGGTCTCCGAAAGCATGCGCCCGGCGCGCTTGATCACTACGCCCTCGAAGGGCTGGATGCGCTCTTTTTCCTTGTCGCCTTCGCCTTCTTTCAGGCGCACATGCACGCGCACGGTATCGCCCGGGCGGAAGGAAGGCACCTCTTTGCGCAGTTGCGATTCCGCGATTTTGTCCACAATCTGACTCATAGCCAATTTCCCGGAGAGACCCACTCAGGCGGGGCCAACTCACTACAGACAAACTCTAAGTATACACCGAAGCGGCAGCGTTTTGCCAACTGGCTCCGCGCGGGGTAGTGGCTCGGCTTGCAAAACCAAGCAGGGGGTCGGAGCTTCAGCTCCGAAGTTGGCGCCATGATCATCCTTCTGGGCTCCGGGGAGGGGCTGCAATCAACCCCTTCCCGGAGGCCAACAATTTATGTGGTAGTTGGTTTATTGACCAACGAGTAGCGGACGCTGGCTTTCACTCGCATCTCCTCCCGTGAATCCTTCCAGGCTAACCCATCCTAGCCCTGACACTTCAAACCGAGCTACTCCGCTCGGCGCGCGCTGCAAGGATCGTCCACCAGCAAAAATCCGCGAAATCTGTGTAATCTGTGGATGGCATTTCTGGGGGTTCCCTTTGCGCAACGAGGATTTCCGCAAATACGCGCAGCAAGCGGCTGATTGGGTGGCCGGCTATTATGCGACCATCGAGCAACGGCCCGTAAAACCTTCTGTCCAACCGGGGCAAATCAGCGCGAAGCTACCCGCCGCGGCGCCCGAGCAGCCCGAATCGATGGAAACCATCCTCGCCGACTTCGAGCGCATCCTGCTGCCGGGCATCACCCACTGGCAGCACCCGAACTTCTACGCCTACTTTCCCGCCAACGCCAGCGAGCCTGCTGTCGTCGCTGAAATGCTCGCCGCGGGCCTGGCGGTGAATTGCATGTTGTGGCAAACGTCCCCCGCGGGCACCGAACTGGAAACGCGGGTGCTCGAATGGCTGCGCGATGCCATGAGCCTGCCGCGCGAATGGGCTGGCTCGATTCAGACCACCGCTTCCGAAGCCACGCTCACCGCATTGCTGACTGCCCGCGAACGCGCGCTCGACTGGCGCGGCAACCAGCTTGGTCTTTCCGCAGCGCCCTGCTTCACGGTGTACTGCTCGGAAGAAGCGCACTCCTCGGTGGATAAGGCCGTGGCCATCGCCGGCCTGGGCAGGGACAACCTGCGCAAGATTCCGAGCGATTCGCAATTTGCGCTGCGCCCTGCCGCGCTGGAAGCGGCCATTGTGGACGACCTCGCCGCCGGCGCGCGCCCGCTGGCGGTGGTGGCTACGCTTGGCACCACCGGCGTTGGGAGCATGGACCCGCTGCCCGCGATCGGCGAGGTCTGCCGCCGCCACGGTTTGTGGCTGCATGTGGATGCCGCGTGGGCCGGCAGCGCGCTGCTGCTTCCGGAATGCCGCGCGATGATCGCCGGCGCGCAATTCGTTGATAGCTTCGTTTTCAACCCCCATAAATGGATGCTGACTAATTTCGACTGCTCGGTCTTCTATGTGCGTGACCGGAAAATGCTGACGCGCACCTTTGAAATCCTGCCCGAGTATCTGAAGACCGCCGAGGACAGCCAGGTGATCAACTACCGCGACTGGGGCATACCCCTGGGACGGCGCTTTCGCGCCCTGAAGCTGTGGTTTGTGCTGCGAGCCCACGGCCTGGAAGGAATCCGCGCGAAATTGCGGCAGCACATTCAATGGACCGCACAGCTGGCGGATCTCATCCGCGCGCAGCCGGATTTCCAGATCACCTCGCCGCCCGCGCTGGCGCTTTTTTCCTTCCGTTACCGTCCCGCGGGAAAGACGGAGACTGAATGCGACGCGCTTAACGCGCGCCTGCTGGC
>CAZCNH010000075.1:2961-16882 GCA_964500065.1 uncultured Acidobacteriaceae bacterium | reverse complement strand
TGCCTCCATCTGCGCAAGCGTCTGATCGCCAAGGATAAGGACGCGGAGTACATCGAGTGCCTCGATTGCGGCGCTATTTTGGAAGCCGGAGAATTACCCGCCGAATCCGCCGGTTTCAACGAATCGCTCTCCGACGCCTAATTCACCGTCATTCTGAGTCCGCCGGAGGCGGACGAAGAATCTCGATGTTCATTTGTCTCCAGGGACTTGTGCTCGAGGCGCTTCGGCCGCTGCACGGTCAGAATGACGAAGTGATTTTCTTTCGCAGCCTGCTAGGGTTTGCCGCTCCCCCGGAGTGAATCTTTACAGGCCTGCTTTACGGATGAGGTCTGCGAAACGCGGATCGCTGCGCAGCGGGTCGAGGCGCGGGTCAGTTCTGATGTTCACGATAGCGGAATCGCGGTCATGGAGCGCCTGTTCCAGCGCCGCGAGGGCTCGCTGAGTCTCTCCCAGGGAGATGTAGGTGAGCGCAAACTGAAAGGAGCTCTTATATCCGGCTTTTTGATTGGCCCCTTGTTCCAGCACGAAGCGGCGCAGGCGGTGCAGAGCCTCCTCGGGCTTGCCCGCCAGCAATCCCGCAATTTTTTCCGGCGGGGTGCGCTGTAATTCCAGCAGCTTGCGGCTGGTTTCCACGGCGCCGGCCAGTTGGCCTTTCTGGATCTGCGCTTCGTAGATGCACGCATAGGTCCAGGCAAAATTCGGCTGCATGGCGATCGTGCGGCGGCACTGGGCAATGGCTTCGTCGTAGCGCCGCGCGAAGAAGAAGTACCAGCCCGCATCGGAATTGACCAGCTCCGAAAACGGGTCCAGGGCTTGCGCGCGCTGCACCGAGGCGATGGCTTGGTCATGGCGGCCGGCGGCCGAAAGCATGCCCGCGTACCAGTAATGCGCCAGCGCGAATCCGGGGCGCAGTTCGATCGCGCGCCGGAAACTGCGCTCCGCCGCGGGCAAATCCCAGTCAAAATAAAGCTGCACGAAGCCGAGCGAGTTATGCGCTTCCGCCAGGTTCGGTTCCAACTCGAGTGCTTTTTGCGCCGCGGCGCGGCCTTTGCTCAGGGCCTCGCGCGGCGGCGACATCCCCCACCACGGCTGCAGATCATAGGCATCAGCCAGCCCCGCGTAGGCCAGCGCGTACTTCGGATCGAGCCGGATCGCCTTTTCAAAATGGGTGACCGCGCGGAGAAACGCGGGCCCGGTCATCTGGTTCAGCGCTTGCCGTCCCAGCAGGTACTCGTCGTACACCGCGGGATCAATGGCCGAAGTCTGGTTGAGCGCGGCCAGCGCGGAAGGGACCAGCTCGATGGTCAGGGCGCGGGCGATTTGCCGGGCCACATCGCGCTGCACGCCGATGAGGTCCCGCATGGGACGTTCGTAGCTTTGCGCCCACACGTGGGATTGGTCGCCGGCGCGAATCAGTTGCGCGGTGACGCGGGCCAGATTGCCCTCGCGGCGAATGCTGCCCTCCACCACATAGGCGACGTTGAGTTCGCCGGCAATTTCCGTGACGCCCTTTTTCGTTTCCTTGTAGCGCATGGCCGACGTGCGCGCGATCACGCCCAGCCGGTCCGGCGCCAAGCCGCCGAGCACCGCGATCATTTCTTCCGTCATGCCGTCGCCGAAAAACTCCTGCTGGGGATCGCCGCTCAGGTTCTGGAAGGGGAGCACCGCCAGCATCACCCGCCCGGCGGGGGCGAGTGCGGGCGTCGTCCCCGAAGGCGCGCCTTTGAAAAGAAGGAATGCCACAACAGCGGCCAGTAGGATGAAGGCCACCCAAACACCGCTCTGCCAGCGCAAACCTGCGGACTCCGGCAGCGCGGGCGCTGGCTCTGCATCGGGTAATCCCGCGCTTGCTCTCCTTGATTCCGGCGCAGCGTAGCCGGTCGCGCGCTCGACCGCGGCCAGAAAGCGGTAGCCGCGCCGTGGCAAGGTTTCGATGTAGCGCGGCGAGTCCGCATCATCGTTCAACACCGCGCGGACCTGAGTAATGCAGGTGTTCAACCCGCGTTCAAAATCCACAAAGGTGTCGGTTCCCCAGATTTTCTCGCGCAGTTCGTCGCGCGACACCATCCGCCCGGAGTTTTCCGCCAAATAGGCAAGCACCCGGAACGGCTGCGGCTTCAACCGCAGCAGCGATCCGCCCTTGCGCAGTTCCAAAGCTGTTAAGTCCATCTCGTAGGGACCGAACCTGAGATCCCATGGCTTTTGAATGTTTGGCGTTGGAACCGAATCGCTCAAGGTGCCCATTCTCACCTCTAACCTACGGTTGACGCAATGGGGAGCCTCTGGATTTAAGGGCGCCGACAACATCCTTTGCATTCATGGAGTTGTCTGCTTACATCAACAATTACATTTAGTTTCCCTGGCGCCCATTGCTTGATGATTCCAGTAATCGTAGTCTCGCCGAGATGCTTGGTTTGCTCGCAGGTGGAGGAGGAGCCGATGAGGCGCTTTAGCATTCTCCTGGTGGCGGTGGTTCTTCTCGTTGGGCTCTCCGCAGTACCTGCCCGCTCGCAGGCTGCAGTATTGGCCCAGCTCCCGCCACCGAATTCGAGCGTTACAGAGGCGGAGGCCGCCGCGGACCGCGCGTTCTCGAACCGCGACTGGCTTGCGGCAATACGGGCGTACGAAGCCATTACCCAAGTCGCGCCGGCCAACGCCCGGGCATGGTTCCAGCTTGGCGCCTCCCTGCATGAGGCTGGCGAATACACGCGGGCTGCAGCCGCGCACTTAGAAGCGGCCACACGCGGATTCAATCCAGCCGCGCTTGCCAATTTCCGGGCGGCACGCGCCTTCACGCGGGCCGGGAACATTGAAAAGGCGATCACCACTCTGGAAACAATGGTGGCCGGGGGTTTCTCCAACGTGCAGGCGCTCGAAACCCATCCCGATCTTGCCGCGTTGCGGGCCGACGCTCGTTTCCCAGGTCTCTTGAACCGCGCCCGCATCAACGCAGATCCCTGCAACAACAACCCTGCCTACCGCCAGCTTGATTTCTGGGTCGGCACGTGGGAAGTACAGCAGACCGGCTCGCCGAAAGGTACGCCTGGTTTTGCCACCAATGTAATCGAAAAGCTGCTGGGCGGATGCGCGCTCTGGGAAAACTGGCAGCCGCCGCAGGCGGCCGGCCAAGGCAAAGGCTTGCACGTCTTCAATGCCGCGCTCGGCCAATGGGAGCAGAAATGGGTCACCGCATCCGGCAACGTCGTGAACTTCCACGGTGAACTGAAGAACGGCAAGATGGAATACACCACCGAATCCACCCGGCCGGATGGGACCAAGGTCACGCGCATCACGCGCATCTACCCAATCGCCAAAGATACCGTGCGCCAGCACAGTGACCAGACCACCGACGGCGGCAAGACCTGGACGCCGGTCTTCGACCTGACCTACTACCGCCAAACCGAAAAGACAGGAGCAAACTGATGCGAAAACTTGTGCAAGTGCGTGCGGTCATACTGGCTGTGGCGGCGGCCCTGCTTCCTTTGCGGGGGCACGCCCAGGCGCCTGCAACTCCTGCCATGAGCGCTTTGGAAAAAGAGGCTGATGCGCCGTTCCGTGCAGCCGACTGGGCAAAAGCGGCATCCGCCTATGCGGCCGTTGCCAAAGCGGAGCCTGCAAACGGCCGCGCACATTTTCGCCTGGGCACGGCGTATCTCAACTTGAAGCAATATGCGCGCGCTGCGGCGGCGTTCGAAGAAACCCAGAAGCTGAATTTCGCGCCGGTGTTGGGCAATTACAACCTGGCCTGCGCGCTGGCGCGTCTCGGTCGCAGCCATGAAGCAATTACCGCGCTCAACGCCTCCTTCAAAGCCGGCTACGTCAATTACCAGCAGATGCAGGCCGACGAAGATCTGGCCAGCTTGCGCGGTGACGCAGGTTTTGCCGCCCTCGCGTCGCAAATGCAACGCGCCACGCGGCCTTGTGAATTTGACGATAACTACAAAGCCTTCGATTTCTGGGTCGGCGAATGGACTGTGCTGCCTGCCGGCTCTTCTCCGACCGCGCCCGCCGCTTCACTGCCGCAAAGTCGCATCGAAAAAATCCTGAACGGTTGCGTGGTGCTGGAAAACTGGATGCCGCTCAACGGCGCTGGCGGCAAGAGTTTCAACACCTACAACGCTGCTACCGGGAAATGGCAGCAGTTCTGGGTGGATGGAACCGGCGGATCAATCCTTTTCACCGGGGAAGCGCGCGACGGCAACATGTACTACACCAGCGAATCACCCGGCCCCAACGGCCAAGTAACGCTCGGCCGGATGAGCTACTTCAACCTGGGCCCCGACCGGGTGCGCCAGCTCTGGGAAACCTCCACCGATGGCGGCAAGACGTGGACCGTGGCCTTCGACGGCCTGTACATGCGCAAGAAGTGAAGCGGGTTCCAGGCTTGTTCTGAGTTCATCGTTTTGAGTTGAATAGTTTCCCGCCCGAGTCGCGGGGCTTCGGCGCGGAAAGAGAAAGGGCCGCTCCGCAAGGGGCGGCCCTTTTCTTGAAATGCCATCTAGCGGATGGAGAGTTTCTCGATGAGGCTGAGAACTTCCGCGTGACTGACGTCGTAGAGCGGGCGCTCGTCCTCTTCGGCGAGCCGCTCGGCCAGGTATTGGCCGGCAATGTAACTCGCTTCGCGGTCGTTCAAGTCGCGCCCATATTTTTCGCGGAACTCAATGAACGCGGTGTGCGCCAGCCCCACCACCGTGGTACGCCCATCCACAAAATATTTGCAGTCAATGGTATCGGCGTGCCGCGTGGAAATGGCATTCCACATGTGCGAAAACCGGCATTGATACTTCTGGCCGGTCAGTTTCGATTCCACTTCGAAGGCCGTGATGAACTGGTTCATCGCTCCGGCATTCACGATCTTGGTTGTGGCTGCCATGTTGTTTTTGAAGCTCTGAGTTCTGAGCTCTGAGTTTCCTACGCGCCTACCGCTACCGGCTGTTCCATGTAGCTGCGGATGGCCGCGGCCACGCCCGCGCCGGCGGGCACGCGGTAGCCATTATCGAGCAGCGCCTTTTCGAACGCCGCAAGAAACAGCAGGATGTGGTTTTTCTGGCTCGACCAGCCCATCAGGCCCACGCGCCAGAATTTTTCCTTCAGCGCGCCGAACCCGGCGGCGATTTCGATGTTGAATTCATCCAGCAACTGCCCGCGTACCGCTTTCGATTGCACGCCATCGGGCACGCACACGGCGGAAACGGTCACCAGACGGTCCTTCGGGTTGGGAACAAACATCTTCAATCCCATGGCTTCGATCCCGGCCACCAGGGCGTCGCGGTTGGCAGCCATGCGCTTCCAGCGCGGCTCGAGTCCTTCTTCCAGCACGATGCGCATCGCTTCGCGCAGGCCGTACAGCAAAGGGATCGGCGGCGTGTGATGGTAGCTGCGTTCCTTGCCCCACATGGTCATGGTCACGGTCAGGTCGAAATACCAGCTCTGCACCTTGGTTTTGCGCGCCAGCAGCACCTGCTCGGCCGCGGGACTCACCGTGATGGGCGACATCCCCGGAGGCCCGCTGAGGGCCTTCTGCGAGCCGCTGAAGCAAATATCGATCCGCTGTTTATCCACGTTGAGCGGGACACCGGCCAGCGTCGCCACCGTATCCACCACCAGCAACGCGCCCAGCTCGTCCGCCACTTTGCGGAAATCGTCCAGATTGTGGATCACGCCAGTGGAGGTTTCACCGTGCGCCAGGCCGACGATCTTGATTTTGCGCCCCGCGCCCGCGCGGCGCACCGCTTCCGGGTCCACCGCCTTGCCCGGCTCGGCGTCAATGCGGTGAATTTTCGCGCCGGTGCGCTCGGCAATCACGAACATGCGCTCGCTGAAGTGTCCATTCACGCAGATGATGGCTTCATCGCCCGGTTCGAGCGGGTTCACCACCGAGGCCTCGATGCCGCCGGAACCCGAGGCGGAAATCGGGAAGGTGGTCTTGTTCGCGGTCTGGAAGACGTCGCGCAGTTGCCCCTGCACGTCGCTGATCATGTTGTTGAACCACGGGTCCAGATGGCCCACCAGCGGCGTGCTCATCGCGCGGTACACCCGCGGGTCCATGGAGGAGGGACCCGGCGTCAGCATCAACCGGTTCGGCGGCGTCAATTCACCCAAATGTGTCGTCATATGTAGTCCTTCTCGCGGGCGCTGCGAAGCTCTGGAGTGCGGCAGCTCGCTGCCGCTGTATTTTTTCTGCCACGGGGAGCTTGCTCCCCAGCAGCCAAGCAAACAAACCGCCATCTACTTGGGAAAGCCGCTCTCACCTGGGTGCAGGCATCGCGCCCGAACCCCGAAGCAAGCTTCCTTACCGGAGCGGGAGCAAGCTCCCGCACTCCATAGCGCTTCGCGCTGACTAGTGTCCCCCATCGCCCACCCATCGTGCAACAGGCCAATGTGGCGGGAGGCAGCCATCCAAGTTGAGTTAGCTGTGCGCGCCATTGCCGTTTCCATTCGAGCCCGCTCCGGTTTTGATCCCCGCGCCGATGGGCTCCATCACTTCTTCCATCGCCTCCACAACTTGAACGGAAAAGGCCTGCTGCGCGGCCGTCGCGGCGGAAGGCGCCGCTGCGTGTGGTTCCGCGAGCGATTCGTTCGTGTTCCCCGGCAGATCCACGGGGCCCTCGTCCGGTTGCGCCTTGCGGCCCAGGCTGTGGAGCATCAACTGCGCCTGGCAAGTCAGCAAAGCAGCGCGGCGATGGGAAATTTTCCCCTGCGCCGTGACTTGAAACAGATGCGCGAGGGCGCGATTGATGCCGCGCGTGGTGGTCATCCCCGACCAGCGGTTGGCCAGTTGCGCCAGCGCTTCTTCATCGTCCACAAATTCACCGTCTTTCCGCCAGTGATAGAGACAGACGTCGCGGGTCATCAGCTTCAGGGCTCGGCAGCGCCGCCCTTCAGTGCTGATGTGCGTGCAATATTCTGATTCAGGATACGGCTTGGCAAATGGCATTGCAGTTCTCCTTGCGGCAGTGGGTAGAGGAAGGAGTCTTGCTTATTGAATGTCGAATCTTGTGTTTTACCTTATTTCTCTGTCGTTTCTTTGTTCTGATTTCCTAGTTCTAAGTTTCTACCCCACCCCCTCCCTCCAAACTGCAAACCGCTGATTCATCAAGGACTTAAGTCCTTTAGAAATGGAAGAGTGGCAAACAAAGGGGTTGTTGTGGCCAGCGGCGGGCGAGCCCAGCATCAGAATACCTCACATCCTTATTGTAGCTAATAGCTACTATATGTCAAGAACGTTTTTCGGGCCGCTCGGGCCGCCATGTTTTTTTTCGACAACCGGTCGTCCTGTTTATTGAACTAGGAAGGATTACGGGTTCAGGGAGTTGCCGGTGATATCACACATTTTGTTATGTCTTGGCATCTTCCTTCACCTCGCTACATCCTTCACTTCCCTCAGCATCTCCCGGCACTGGCCCCACGTCCCTCGCCCCTGTAGTAGAATGCGCGCGTAACGCGTATCGGGGAGAAAAACAAAATGCCGGCAGCGCAGGGGGCACAGATGTCCAACGTGGAACACATCAAGGAAATGGCGCGGCGGCTGCGCATCCATTCCATGCGGGCGACCACCAAGGCCGGAAGCGGGCATCCCACGTCGTGCTTGAGCGCGGCGGAAATTATGGCCGGGCTATTTTTCCATGCGATGCAGTTCGATAAAGCCGATCCCAACAGCGCCGCGAGCGACCGTTTTGTGATGTCCAAAGGGCACGCCGCGCCGATTCTGTACGCGGCGCTGGCCGAAGCCGGGGTCTTCCCCGTGGCGCGGCTCGCCACCCTGCGCGAATTCTCCAGTGAACTGGAAGGCCATCCCACGCCGCTGATTCCCGGAGTGGATGCGGCCACCGGGTCGCTCGGGCAAGGCCTGAGCGTGGGCGCCGGCCTGGCCATCGGCGCGAAGAAAATCGACAAGAACGGCGCGCGCGTGTACGTGCTGCTGGGCGATGGCGAAGTGGCCGAAGGCAACGTGTGGGAAGCGGCAGCGTTTGCCGCGCATCACGGACTCGACAACCTGACGGCGATTGTGGACGTGAACGCGCTGGGGCAGAGCGAGCGCACCATGTACAAGCACGACACCGCGCCCTACCAGAAAAAGTTCGAGGCCAATGGGTGGGATACGCAGGTGATTGACGGGCACGATCCTGCCGCGGTGATGGCCGCGCTGGACCGCGCCAAAGGGGTGAGCGGCAAGCCGCAAGCCATCATCGCGCGCACTCATAAAGGACACGGCATCAGCTTCCTGCAGGATAAGGACGGCTGGCACGGCAAGGCGCTCAACAAGGAAGAACTTTCCCGAGCGTTGCAGGAATTGCAGGCGGTGAAAGTGGTGAGCGACGTGGACGCGGCCATCGCTGAATTCGCCAAAACACTCGATACCCAGGGCGACGGCAGCAAGTCCTATGCGCGCAAATCGGTGCCCATGCCTGCGGACTTCCCTGCCCCCGCGCCGCCGAATTACCAGCTGGGCCAGTCGGTGGCCACGCGCGAAGCCTACGGCGCGGCGCTCGGGAAACTGGCCGCGGTGAATCCCAAAGTGGTGGCGGTGGACGCCGACGTGCAGAATTCGACTTTCGCCGAAGTGATGCGCAAGCAGGCGCCGGAGCGTTACTACCAGGGCTACATCGCGGAACAAAACATGGTCAGCGTGGGCGTGGGGCTGGGCGCGCGCGGGTTGACCCCGTTTGTCGCGTCGTTCGCCTGCTTCCTATCGCGCGCGTACGACCAGGTGCGCATGGCGGCCATCAGCCGCAGCAACTTGAACCTGTGCGGCTCGCATTGCGGCGTGAGCATCGGCGAAGACGGGCCCTCGCAAATGGCGCTCGAAGATTTGGCGATGTTCCGCGCCATTCCCGGCTCGAGCGTGTTCTACCCTAGCGATGCGGTATCCACCGAGCGCCTGATGGAAGCGATGGCACGCCGCGCGGGAATTTGCTTCCTGCGCACCTCGCGGCCCAAGACTCCGGTGATTTATGACAACAACGAACAGTTCCCGGTGCCCGGCTTCAAAGTGGTGCGCCAGAGCGACGCGGACAAAGTGACGATTATCGGCGCGGGCATTACGCTGCACGAAGCGCTGAAGGCACACGATGAGTTGAAGGCCAAAGGCATCGCCGCGCGGGTGATTGATTTGTATTGCGTGAAGCCGATTGATGGCGCCGCGCTGGGCGCTCAGGTGAAGGCCGGCGGCGGGCGGCTCATCACCGTGGAAGATCACTATCCCGAAGGCGGGCTGGGTGAAGCGGTCGTTGCCGCGCTGGCCGAAGCCGGCGTCGCGCCGGCGAAGTACACGCGTCTGGCCGTGCGCGCAGTGCCCCACAGCGGCAAGCCGGATGAGTTGGTGGACGCCTTCGGCATCTCCGCGCGCCACATCGTGAACGCGGTGATGTAGGGGTGCATGCTCGCTGCGCCCGTGGTGGGCTTGCAAGAGGTAAATTTCCGGACTCAGGTTTCAGTGTGGGATGGAACGACCGGGGCGCAGCAAGCAGCGCCCCTGCGGTTCCTACGCGGCGGCGTGGAGGACGTGCAGCGGCACCGGGCGCAAGTCCCATACGATGCGGCACCACGAGAGGACCTTCAGGACGTAGTAGGTCGGATCAAATTCCCACCAGAAAAAGCCCTGGCGCGCGCTGGCCATATAGTGGTGATGGTTGTTGTGCCAGCCTTCGCCCATGGTGATCAGGGCAATCAGGAAGCTGTTGCGGCTGGTGTCGGTGGTGGGGTAGCGGCGGCGCCCGAAGACGTGGGTGAGCGAATTCACTGTGAACGAGCCGTGCCACAACGTAACGGTGCGGATGAAGAAGCCCCAGATCATCATGCCCCAGCCGCCAATCAGAAACAGCGTGACGGCCATGACGAACGGCGGCACCAGGTGATACTTGTTCAGCCAGCGCAACTCGGGAAACTTGTGCAGGTCGGGGATCAGTTCGGTGCGCGTCTCATCGAAGCGGTCGCTCAGGATCCAGCCAATATGCGACCACCAGAATCCGCCCTGCGTGGGCGAGTGAATATCCTCCGGCGTATCCGAGTACTTGTGATGATGCCGGTGATGCGCCGCCCACCACAGCACGCCTTTCTGGGCGGAGGTCATGGCCATAAAGGCCAGGAAGAACTGGAACCAGCGGCTGGTCTTGAAGGTGCGGTGCGAAAAATAGCGGTGATAGCCGGCAGTAACGAAAAACATCCCGGCATAGTAAAGCAGCCCGGTGACCAGCAAATACCACCAATGAAATTGGACAAAGAAAGCGGCGAAACAAACCAGGTGAATCAGAGCAAAAGGGATTGCCCGGAGAACGGGAATGCGCGAGCCATCGCGCAAGATAAATTCAGATGCGGCCATGCTGTACGTTCCTCCAACTCCAGCGTGGCCGGAGCGAGTTTTTTGGGGGCCTCGCGGCAGAAGTTGAGGCGCCGCGCCTTTCTTTTACCGCTTATATTTTAGCACGGCGGCGTGGGCCGGTGACAGTGCGGATTTGTGCTATTGTGCCAAGGCCAATGAAAAGGGATGCGAGGAGCAGGCGATGACGATGGAGAAGTACGTGATGGTGGGCGTGTTTCCGCGGGAAATGGTCATCGGGCTGACCGAGCAGGTGACGTGGGTTTCCGACGCCGCCAACCTGAAGATCGAATTCGATCCCAAGCGCTGCCCGTTCGGCTCGAACGTCATGCAGGCGCCCCCGGGCGTGCGGCTGTTGAGCGGCCCGCCGGTTGCCGGCACCAAGCCGGGAGTGTACAAGTACCGCGTGTTTATGAACGACGTGGCGATTTGCACCGCGGAGATTCTGATCCGCGACCGGTAGCGAGACCGGGGCGCGCGGGCGTCAGTCGCTGGCCACCGCGGCAATCGAAGCAGCCATGCGTTGCGCGGCAGCCATCGAATCGGCCAGCACGCGGCGCACCGGGGCCACCAGAAACGCGGGGATCGGCTTATCCGGCGAAATGACCACTTTGGCCGACTTGCGTGGGAACTCGGCGCGGCGGTCGAGTTTCAACCCCGCCTCGGCAAGCAGTTCCCCGGTGAAATTGGGGTCGTCGGTGCGGTCCACTCCCCAGAACCACAGGCGTTCTTCGTGACGCTGCAGGAATTGCAGTACCTGTTCGATCTTCTTCACCGCGCGGTCAAAGGAAGACGCAAGAAAGTAGACCGGTAGAGTCCACGTCCGGCGGCCATAAGCGGCCCGCAGGCGGACGCAGTACTTCCCATTCTGGTTCAGTTCAATCGAGCAGCGGTATTCATTGCGAGATGACTTGTTCGGCACAGCGGCACCTCAGGATTGATTTCGCGCACTTGCCGCGCCTTGTATCAGGCGCAGCGTTACCTTGCTGGGAAGGCCCTCTGCTCTGGCGCCCCACTGGCGATGGGGCATTCACTGCGGAAAAGATAGGGTAGACGAGGGGATGTGGAAAAGCAACAGGAAAGAATGCTCACAGATAAACAGCTTATTTACAATAATTTAAAGGCGAGCTATGCCAAGTTTCTTGTGGAAAACCAGGGGCCGCCTCGGGCCAGATGGGCAGACCCCTAATTCAGGGCTTGTTTGGTCAAGCGGCGGTAGTTTTCCTCGTTGTACTTGATGATGCCTTCTTTGGTCAGGCGCGCCTTCAGGGCTTCCTGAAAGGCCTCGAAGGCAATTTGGCGCTTGGAGCGCAGAAGTTCCTGCTCGGCTTCCTTCATTTGCTGGACCAGGAGGTCTGCGGGTATTGGTTCCTTGCTGGCGACCCGGTAGATGGCCCAGTTCGCGCCGAGGAAGACCGCTGGGCTAACCTCACCCACGTTCATCGTAAACGCGGCGGCCAATGGCTTGGCTGGCCCCACATCTGGAAGCGAGCCGGTCCGGGAAAAGGCTTCGGAAGTCTTGGTGGTGACGCCCAGAGCCTTGGCTGCGGCGGCCAAGTTGCCGGACTTGCCCTTAGCTGCGATCTCTTCCGCATGAGACTTGGCCAGCGCGACGGCTTTCTCGCGGCGCAGATCAGTTTCCACGCGGGCGCGTACTTCGGCCAGCGAACCCTGATGGGCCGCATCCACTTTTTTCAGGGCCAGCACGGCAAAGCCCTGGGGCACCTGGATGGGCGCGCTCAATTCGCCTTCGCGCAGGCGGAATACCGAGTCATCCAGAGTAGCATTCAATCCCAACGCGCCATAGGGCTCGCCCACGGCGGCGGGTCCAGCTTCGCCCAGGGTCAAGTTGAATTGCTTGGCCAGATCATCGAGGGTCATGCGCGGGCTCTGGCGGATGGTTGCACCCAGTTTGTCCGCCAGTTGAGAGGTCGCGCTTTCCTGTTTGCGCGCCATCAGCGCGGGCAGGATGCTGGCGCGAACCTCTTCAAACGGCTGGGTGCGGGCCGTTTCACGCTGATCCACGCGGATAATGTGGAAGCCGTATTGCGTCTTGACCAGGTCGGAAATCGCTTTCAGCGGCAGGGAGAACGAGGCTTTCTCGAACTCGGCCACGGTTTGCCCGGGAATGATCCAGCCCAGGTCGCCGCCTTTATCCTTTGATCCGTCTTCGGAATATTGTTTGGCCAGGTCTTCGAACTTGGCTTTGCCGCGGGCCTGCTTCAGCACGTCTTCCGCTTTTTTCTGAATTTCCGCGATTTCCGCGTCGGTTTTGCCGACGGTCTTGAACAGGATGTGGCTGACCTTGGCGCGGTTTTCGCTGCGGTATTGCGCGATATTTTCGTTGTAATACGCGCGCAGTTCGTCTTCGGAGACTTTCACCTGCCCGGCGGCTTGCGCCGAATCCAGCAGCGCATAGCGGATGGTGCGGCGCTCCGCGACTTGATAGCTGGCCTTGCTTTTTTCGTATTGCGCCGCCAGTTCGGGCTCGGAAATGCTGACTTTGGATTCCAAGTCGTCCGGGCGGATCACCGCATATTCAATCTTGATTTTTTCATTGCGGCGGCGGAATTCCTCGTTGACTTCGCCGGGGGAAGCGTTGATGCCGTCCGTCACCAGGGCGAAAAATTTTTCGGCGGCGAGCATCTTGCGAACCGCATTTTCAAATTCGGGCACGCTCATCTGCGAGCGCTGCTGGATTTCCGCGGCGTATTGCTGCATGTCGCCGGTCTTGGCCGCGGGAATGATCAACCGGATGCGGTCGGCCTGTTCCTGCCGGGTGACTTGAAGGCCCAGGCGCTGTGCCTCGACTTCAATGGCCTGCTCCAGGATCATCTGATCAATGAATTGAACGGCGTAGATGGATTCATAGATCGGAGGCAGCGGTTTACCCTGGGTGGCCAGTTGGATCTGCCGGCGCACATCAACCACCGTGATGGCCTGCCCCCCCACGTCCACCACCACGTCGGGCCGGTCCGAAGACTGTGACATGCTGCCGGGCAGCAGCGTAATCAACATCGAAAGGGCGATAACCGAAATCACCGCGCCCAGCAGAATGCGCACCCCTTGCCCGCGCCGTTGAATCTTATCCAGCATGACAGTATCTTCCCCCAAGTCTTGATTCAAACACTTAAGTATAAAACAGAAGCAGCGCAAAACCTAAGCGGACCTCTGAGGATTTACTCGGCGAAGCCGCCCGCACACGGATTTTTGAATGATCCGGAAACCAAGTGATATGAATTCATACGTATAGTTTGATAATATAGTTCTAATATTTTATTAGTTAACAGTCACTTCTGCGAGCGCGGGACATGCTTTAGGTACTGGTGCATTCGACATCTTTGTAGGATTCCTTTGGATGTTTAGTGCCACGTGCAGCGAGGCTCAAGCTCAAGCGTGCGTGTTCCAAACAGGGTAATCGAACTGTTGAATACACCCTGGACGCAAACTGTTTTCTACCGTCCGCTTCCCTGGAATTTGCAAGGATTGGAACAAGTAAGGTCGATTTCATTCTAGAACGAAAGGTTACGGTTACAAGGAGGCGGAAAATGTCTGGGGCATTTCTAAAGCGAAGAATGTCCTTGGCGATTCTGCTCATTCTGG
>CAZCNH010000075.1:0-2861 GCA_964500065.1 uncultured Acidobacteriaceae bacterium | reverse complement strand
TTCCAACGAACATTTCGTGCAGAAAGTATATGGTTACCGCGCACGGTAAGACTACATCGGGTGAAGCTGCGGAGTCGATTCCTATTCTTATTGACGTTGAGCGGCCGGATCCTCCGGTTACGCTGATTTCCAATCGGACGAACATGTACATCCAGGGCGTTGGAGGCAAGCTGCCATTCGCGGTGATGGGTCAGTTTGCAGACGGTTCCGTTCTGGATGTTACCCAGTCTTCCTATGTAACCTACGCTTCGTCCAATTCGAGTATTGCAAGCGTAGATGGATTCGGAACGGTGAAGGCCGAGGGGCCAGGCCGCGCTACTATCTCTGCCACATATACATTGGGAGCAAACAGCCGGACTCTTCCGATTCTCGTTGATGTGAGTTCCGCGCTGATCATTTCTCCTCCTAAATTGACCTTCGGAAACCAGTTGGTGGGAACCGCTGGAGCATCACAAGTGGCCAGCATTACGAACTCCACCGAGGTGCCAATCAATTTCTTGCAGGCTACTCTGGCGGGAGACTTCGTGCAAACGAACGATTGCATTTCTGCCTCGCCGCTTGCGCCGGGGGCCTTCTGCGAAGTTACCGTGGGATTTCTTCCCACCGTTTCGGGAGTGCGCACCGGAACCGTTGACTTGACGACAGATTTGAACCCGCCCGTCATCAGCATTGCCTTGACGGGAATCGGGACCCAGGACTTCACGTTTGCTGTTACCCCGGCTTCCCAGTCAGTTAAAAAACGAAACAGTACGACTTTTAATGCGACGGTTGCACCACTGGGCGGCTTCGCGAGCGCCGTTGGTCTGTCCGTCACTGGCTTGCCTTCACCGTCTACGGCGGCTTTTTCACCCTCCTCGATATCCAATGGCTCTGGGACCTCAACTCTGACAATCACCACGACCAGCCAAACCCCCACGGGGACCTTCACGCTCACAATAACTGGTAGCAGTGGAGCACTTGTCCACTCTACGACTGTGACCTTGACCGTGACCAAGTAGGACCCGGAAGGGGCCCGGCCAAGGAAAGTTGGCGGCAATGGCAGATTCCCGGAGCGGTACTATTGGGGCACACGAGCCTGCATTGATTGAAAGGCTGGTATCCCTATGCTACATTGCAAAATCTGAAGAAAACTCGGAATGACCGCCAACAAACCTCAGAAGCGGGGAAGAGAAGTCTATTGGACAACGATTACCTACCGGTCCGTCTTCCTGGCTTGCACTGCGCTGCTGGTGATTGCGCTCTTCATCTGGAAACTGGTCCATCCTTCTTCGTTTGATAGCGTGGTGAACAAGATCGGAGAAGCGATTGCGGGCAATCCCGCCCCCACGACGACGACCTCCAATGAGGCGCGCTTCGTCAACCTCGATGGCCGCGTGCAAGTGCGCAAGATCGGCGCGTTTCAATTCTCCACCGCCGATTACCAGATGACCCTGGCGAAAGGCGATGTGATCCAAACCGGCCCTGACGGGCGGGCGCGTATTTCCTTCGCCAACGGCACCACCTATACGGTCCAGCCGGACACGCTGATTACCGTGGAATCCAATGCGGTTGGTAGCCAGACTGCAGCCGCACAGCCCAGCGTGACCATCAAGTCCGGCGCCGTGGATCTGACCACCACCACCTCAACCGCCGAAGTCGCTTTTGAAGAAGCGGTGGCCCAGGTCAATCCCAATTCGAAGGCCGCGGTCCGCAGCGATCCAGACAGCAAGCAGCACGAGATTACGCTGCAAGCCGGCAGCGGCGAAGTGCGCCGCGGCGGCGAGCGCATCCCGATTGTGCAGTTTGATAAGGTCAGCTTTGAAACCGGCGGCGCCGTTTCCAAATCCAAGATTCTGGCGCCTCCCGAGCTGGTGACGCCGCTTAATCTGCAACCGATGGTGGTGGACAATCCGCAGCAGTTCGCGATCCGCTTCGAGTGGAAACCTGTTCCGGAAGCGGTTGAGTATCATTTGCGTATCTCATCCTCGTCCGGATTCGCTCAGCTGGTGGCCGAAAAGAAGGTCAGCGGATCCAGCGCCACAATCAGCGGCATTGCCCCCGGCGATTATTTCTGGGTGGTGACTGCGCTGGATGCCAAGAAGGGCGAAAGCCAGTCCAGCGAAGTTCGCAAATTCCTGCTGGCGGAAAAAGCCAAAGGCCAGGAAATGCTCCTGGAACTGGAAAAGCCGATTGTGCACGGGACGGTGGTGGAAATTAACGGGCGCACCGAGCCCGGCGCGGTACTGATTATCAACGGCCAGCCGGTGCCCAAGATCGGGCAGGACGGAAAGTTCCAGTATTTCACCCCGCCCATGGCGCGCGGCTCGCAACGCATCGTGATTTCGGGGCAGAACCGCCGCGGCGGTTCGGGACAAAAAGAATTGAGCATTGTGATTCCGTAGGATTGGCGCCGCCTGCGCCCACAGTCCGCAGTCCTGCGAAAATTCTGGAGCCAGGTAGATTCATGACAAGCAAGAACGGATACAATTTTCGGTCCATTTTCAGTCT
Source organism: uncultured Acidobacteriaceae bacterium (assembly GCA_964500065.1). Taxonomy (GTDB): domain Bacteria; phylum Acidobacteriota; class Terriglobia; order Acidiferrales; family UBA7541; genus CAZCNH01. Next base: position 374 of record CAZCNH010000075.1, on the reverse strand, counting down.
TTTCTCCTCCGATCTGGCGATTGATCTGGGAACGGCGAACACGCTGGTGTTCGCCAAGGGAAAGGGCATTGTGGTGAACGAACCGTCCATCGTCGCCTTGAACAAGAACAACGGCGAAGTGGTGGCGGTGGGCCGGGAAGCCAAAGAAATGCTGGGCCGCACGCCGGGTAATGTGGTGGCCATCAAGCCCATGAAGGATGGCGTGATCGCCGATTTCAAGGTCACCGAGAAGATGCTCAACTACTTCATCACCAAGGCCCACAACCGCCGCATGATGGTGCACCCGCGGATCATTATCGGGGTTCCCAGCGAGATCACTCCGGTGGAAAAGCGCGCGGTGGAAGACTCCGCGTACCGCGCCAAGGCCAGCGAGG
>CAZCNH010000074.1:0-17162 GCA_964500065.1 uncultured Acidobacteriaceae bacterium | reverse complement strand
GCGGTGGCCAGCGGCGCCAACCGCGCGGTGGAAGCCGCCACGCGCGCCATCAATTCGCCGCTGCTGGAAGACAACACCATCAACGGCGCGCAGGGAATCTTGATCAACGTCACCGGCTCATCCACCATGACGCTGCATGAAATTCACGAAGCCTCATCGGTGATCCAGAAGGCCGCGCACGAAAACGCCAACATCATTTTCGGCGCGGTGCAGGATGAAGCGATGAAGGAATCGGTGAAGATCACGGTCATCGCTGCAGGCTTCAAGGAAGTGCAGCAAAAGCGGCCCAGCTCGCAGAAGCAGAGCTTCATGCCCAAGACGTGGAAGGCCACGCGCGAGCCGCAAGGCCCGCCCCCGCCGGCGCCGCGTGTCAATTCGCCGGGCGGCGGCAACGTGGTCAGCGAAGTCGCCAAGAACATCTCCGGCCTGGTGCAGGAAGTGGCCGCGGACGATTTGGACGTGCCCACCTTCCTGCGCCGCCAGGCCAGCAAGGCATAAACGCAAAGCAACCGCGGCTACACGCAGACGGAAACGGATACCTCAAGGGGTGGACCGAAAGGGTTCGCCCCTTTTGTTTCGGACGCATCAACGAGTTGTCACAGACCACACGACAATTACCTTCCCCCGAAACACTCCTGGGGCGCGGGCCGCGCGGGAGATGCAAATTCGTGCAAACGTGTTAGCGTGATTTGGGTTTGCGCTCTGGCTTATGCATGACGGCCGACGCGCCGGCTTCCACCAGGCGGTGGCTGTGTTTGGCCGTCAAATCGAGGCCGTAGACCTTCTTGAGCGCGGCCACGCGTTCCAGTGTGGGCGGGCTGAAGGGCGCCCGGCCCTCGAAGACGTGCAGGGAAATACCTTCCAGCAGGTCGCCCAGCGAAAGATCCAGATATTCGGCAAGCCCTTTCAGGACTTTCAGGATGCGTTTTTCGATGCGCACGCCGGTCTGCACGCGCTCGACGCGTACCGCCGGGCCAAAGCGGGTTTGCATATATCCTCCAAGTAGAATGGTACCAATGTACCCGATGAAAACAAGGATAAAGGATAAGAGGGCAAGGGGAGAAGAGAGACAGGCCTAGAACTGGAACAGGTAACTGAACTTGGCGAAAAACTCGTTGCCCAGGTCGCCTGGCTGGATTGGGCCGCGCTTCTGGTAGTTGTAGCCGGCAATGGCCGACGAGCGCGCAGTGAACTGGTAGATGAAGACCGAATTGAGACCGTAACTTTGCCCATGACGGTCGCTGGAATTCTGCGCCAGCAGCCGCAGACGCAGCTTGGGCGTGAATTGCTGATTCAAGCGAGTCACGAATTGCCTGCGGATTTGGAATGGCGTGCCGTCCAGCAGGAATTCCCGGATGTATTGACCGGTGAACTGCACGCGGGTGGCGCGAAACAAACGCAGAGTGCCTTCCAGGCGGTGCGTGTAGCCGCGTCCGTAGTAATTCTCATTGAACTGGGCAAACTTGTTCCAAACGCCTTGATAGTTGAAATAGAAGCGGCGGCTTTCATTGCTGTTAAGAAAAAAACGAACGCGCGGGGTGATATAGATGCGGGTGGGCGCGATGGCGGTGAACTGCGGGGTGAAGGTCTCGAAACGCACCAGGTCGTAGGAATAGCGCACGCGCGCCGACCAGAAATTGGTAAATTGCACGCGCAAGTCGGCGTCGTTACCCGAGCCCTGCGTAAGGCCGCGCGTATCGAGGCTGTGGTCCTGATTCAATTCCATGAAGATCTGCCGCACGCCATGCTTGTTGATGAACGGCGTCCAGGTGATGCTGGCTTGCGTATCGTGGCGGTCGGTTTCCGGTTCGAAGCCTAGCTGGCTCAGGTCCACGCCCCGCCCCAGGAACTTATAGCGCGCGCGAAATTGCCAGGTGTTGTTTTCCCACTGAAATTGGCTACGGAAGGCAGCCTTCTGCAGGCCACCTTCAAGGCCGGAATCGTTCTGGCTGAAAGCGGTCTGCGAGGTCCAGCGCAGGAAGGGCCCGCTGACGATATTCATGTCCACGGCGTGGATGCGCTGCGTGGCGCCGAGTACGCCCGCCGCGCTACGGCGCTGGTCGCGATTGGCGGTGAGAAAACCGAGGGTGGAACTGCCGCCGAAATCGCGCTGGCCGCGCAGAACGAAAAAATTTGCGCCCGGAGCGGTGGCGCGCAAGCCTGTGGCGGGATCGGTGAAAGTTTGCTCCTGGGTGCGCGATTCGAGCATGCCAAGGGACCACGGGCCGACCTTGCCGGTGAGTTTCGCGCCCAGCAGAATGCGTTGCGGGGTGCCGTCGGGCAGGCGCGCGCCCACGCGGCGGGTGAAGAACAGGTTCATCGGCGTACGGAAAAAGTCCGAGCCTTCGTTGAAGAAATGGCGCTTTTCGGGAAAGAAAAGCTCGAAGCGGGAAAGGGAAATATTTTCCTCGTCGGCCTCGGTATCGGCAAAATCGGGATTTACGGTGAGGTTCAGGGTGGCGTTGGGCAGGATGCCCCAGCGGATATCGGCGCCGCCGTCGTCATGATTACCGTTGTAGGTGGGGAAAGGCGCGCCCCGGCGAAAGCGCGTGGAAAAATAGGGAACGACCTCGATATTGCGGCCGGGCGCGACGCCTTCAATGCCCTCCATGGTTCCCGATTTGGACGGACGGAAGCGCTGGTCGAAGCGCGGAAGAAATTGCCAGAAGGCGCGCTCGTTCTTGCGCGAAATATCGCGGCGAATGTTGAAGCCCCAGGGCTGGTCGGTGTCGAAGCGAACGGATTTGAAAGGAATGGCGACTTCGATTGACCAGCCCCAATCTCCGATCTGCACCGCGCTTTGCCAGATGCCGTCCCAGGTGTCGTCGGGTTCCGCGCCTTCTGCGAGGATGCCGTCGTACTGGCTGCCGCCGGCGTGGATGGTGAAGACGTAGCCGGCGCGCTTATCGCCAAAGGGATCAAGGAAAATGCCCACGCTATCAATCTGCGGCCGGGCGTCGCGGGCATCGAGCCAGCGGGAGATTCTCTGCGGCTGGGAATCGAAACACTTCACGCCGAAATACAGCTTGTCGTGATCGTAAAAGATGCGGACTTCGGTGCGTTCGCTGATGGGCTGGCCTTCGTTCGGGTTCATTTGCACGAAGTCGCCCTGCGCCTCGATTTGCTGCCAGACGGGCTCGTCCAGGCGGCCATCCATGCGGATGGCCGGATTCTCCACGCGGCGGATATGCACGGTGCGAGGAGGAAAGGACGGTGTTTCTCCATGCGCCCCCCACGCAGCGACAAGCAGAAGGAAGCCAATGCGGAGTCCGCGTCGGCGCGGCGCCGCAACCTCATGGCCTAATTCTGTTCTCGGGTCCAAGAAAAGAAACAAGTGTAGCAGATGTCAGCGCGTGGAGCCTCGTAGCATGCAGGCAAGCTGATACACTGCGTCCATGGCGGAAGAAATCCAGATTCTGGCGCACGTGTGCCAGCACATGCTGGAGGAAGCGCACCACGCGCCGGAAGTGGAATGCTGCGGCCTGCTGGCCGGGCGTGATGGGATAATCACCGCGATCCTTCCGGCGAGGAACACGTCCGCCGACGCGAGTGGGGCGTATGAAATCGCGCCCGCAGAGCTGTTTCGGATGTTCCGGCAAATGCGAGCGGAAGGCTTGCAGCACTTGGGAATTTATCATTCGCACCCGCGCGGACCGAATTTGCCTTCGCCCGCCGATGTGGAGCGCGCGTTCTATCCCGATGCCGCCTACGTCATCCTGTCTCCGCTACCCGGTGTAAGCGAGCCCGTGCGCGCATTTCAAATCCGCAACGGGCAGTTCGCGGAACTGAGAATTCACGTCCTATAGCCGGCCTGTTGGGCATCATCGAACCGCCAATTGAACCACGGTCGAATGTTGCGCGCTTCCGGAAGACGCAGTGACGGTAATCGAGTGGAGTCCAACAGCGAGGTTGGGAGAGGGGACCGCGCCGCCGCCACAACCCGGCAGGCAGAGCCCAAACACAAACAGGAGCGCCACGACACAGCCTCTGAGGACCGGCTTGATCGGTGCCAGCGACCGAAGTGTGACCATGGCGGCTCTTGCCAAGGCCACCAGGAGAAGCATCACCCAGAGACGTGGGTCCAACGGGAACTGACCCGGCGGCGCGATCGCGCGCGCCACCGAAATGGTCAGCGTACTGCTTGCCGGACTGGATCCCGGCGTTACCGTTGGCGGATGGAACGAGCAAGACACCAGTCTGGGCAGGCTTCCGCAAGAAAAGGTGACAGCGGAATTGTAAGGAGCAGGCTGGGGAGTGACAGTGAACACGATGGACGTGGAAGACCCTATATCCACTGCCGCAGCATTCGAGGAAACACCCAGCGAGAAATCCGGTGCGACCACCGTAACCGTTGCAGCGGCGGCGCCGGTGTTTCCGCTGGCATCGGCAAAGCGAAAAGTCACTGCAGTCGGCCCGATGGGGAACAGAGTGGTAGGGGTGGCATCCAGGCCAGCAACTTGCGGAGTCAGCCGCACCGGAGCAGGGTCCGCCAAATCGACTGCCGATCCTGCGCCGAGAAATGCCAGCAAGCCAGGTGCGGCGTTGGGGCGTGCCCCTGCCAATTCTGTTGCCACCACGGTGATCCCCGCGGGCGCGGTGACAGCCGGCGGAGTTGTATCGCGCACAGTCACGGTGAAGGTGGCGGAGCCGGTGTTTGCTGCCGGATCCGTGGCAGTGCAGGTGACGGTGCGAGTACCGAGAGCAAAAACAGATCCAGAAACAGGCACGCAAGCAGGAGTGATCGTGCCGCCGACCAGGTCTGTGGCCGTCGCCGAAAAGACCGCAGCGGCGCCAGCGGTTGAAGTGGCTTCAACGACCTGATTGGGGGGCACGGTGACTGCCGGCGGAGTTGTATCACGCACAGTCACGGTGAAGGTGGCGGAGCCGGTGTTTCCCGCCGGATCGGTGGCGGTGCAGGTGACAGTGAGAGTACCGAGGGCAAAGACAGAGCCGGAGGCAGGCACGCAAGCAGGAGTGATCGTGCCGCCGACTATGTCTGTGGCCGTCGCCGAAAAGACCGCAGCGGCACCAGTGGTTGAAGTGGCTTCAATCACCTGATTGGGGGGCGCGGTGACTACCGGCGGAGTTGTGTCGCGCACGATCACCTGGATCGTGTCGGTGGATGTGCCTCCGTTGCCGTCATCCACCGTCAGGGTAATGATGTGCGTCCCGATCGGAAGAACGGGACCAATGGATGCGCCGGTGAGCGTGCCGAAGGGTCCGGTCCAAGCGAACGTCAGCGAGTTGCCGTCGGGATCAATGGAGGCCGAGCCATCCAGAGCCACGGTTGCGCCTGCCGCGGAGGTTGCTTCAACCGTTTGATCCACTCCGGCGGCGGCAACCGGATTCTGGTTCACAGGCGCATCGCAAGCGTCGCCGATACCGTTGCCGTTGGAGTCTGTTTGCAGGGGATTGGGGTCTGCGGGACAGTTATCGGGAATGTTGGGGATGCCATCCTCGTCGAAATCGAAGATTTGCGCCGTTGCGATGATCTCCTGGAGAGGCATCTCTGGCTCCGCCGGAACGGTCGAGCGCACTGGAAGGTCGGAGAAATCGGGAGAGTTCTTGAAGTCATACAGGAGGTTCTGCCAGTCGTCGTGCCCTGCCAGCACGGTCAACCCCGCAAAGTTACAGGCAGAGATGGTGTGCACGCGGTTGATGTTGACCGCGACATCCAGATCGGTGGGATCCGCGACGAAGTTGATTCCGTCTCCGTTCCAATTGATCGGGCGATCCGCATTTCCGCGCCAGATCCTTCCCGTGGTATCCCCAAAGATGGTGAAGCGCCCTGCCGGTCCCTGAATTCCAACCGGCTCATCGAGATGTTGCTCATCCAGGGAGGGGAGCGGCTGGCGGGAGTAGTCGAGCGGCCTCGTCGGATCCAGCTTGTCCAACGCCAAAGCATAGTTCATGATGCTGAGGTAATTGGGCTTGCAATTGCGATGGTCTCCCCCGCCGTGCATCAGGTTCAGGTTGTGCCCGAATTCATGCATGAACACCGCAGCGGTGTTCTTTGGCGAGGCCGTGCCGCTGCGGAGAATAACCAGGTCATTTCCGGGCAGTTCGGCTTGGCCCGCGACACCCGGATCAATGTGGTCATGGGCGAAAATGGCGTACCGATAGACCAGGGCGCGGGCGGCGAGCGCCTTCTGGCAATCCGAGGCCGAAAGCGACCGGGTGGCAAGAGAACCGAAATGGCCGTCGAAATCGCCCGTGCCACAGGCGTTTTGGGGATTACCCAGCTTCAGATCGTTGAAGTCGTCCGCATCGCCGGCCAGGTCGGTCACCAGGCTGATGGGGTTGAACTCGCGCACCGGCTCGTCAATGAAGAAGTGCAGAGTAATTCCGGTGGCGCCATCGGGATTACTTACCGGGGCAGCGGCGAAAGCGGCGCGCACGTCGATCATGGCCTGGAAACTAGGGCGGTGGCCGTGGGTATCGCCGGGGGCGCAGAAGGAACCGGAGGCAGCGCAAGACATGTAGTCAATCTCGACGAACAGGTCCTTGTGATTGGGATTGGCGCCGATGCTGGGCAAGTCGAGTTCCACATTGCCGTCTCCATCAAGGTCCATGCCGTTGGTTTCCCAGGAGTCGCACAAGCCGTCACCGTCGTTGTCCGGATCCCCGTTCGCGTCAATGTCATCGGCGGAAGAGCAGAAAAGCGGGGTAAGCAGAAAGGCTCGGTTTTGTCCATTGAACCTGCCCAAGCCGACGATTTCGCCGCGGTTGTTGATATCGTGGGCCCGGTTCAGAGCCCATCCGGAACCGGGAGGCAGCAGGCTATCCAAGAGGACCCAGGGGGCATCTGGGCGGTCCTTCATCACCGCGCGAAGACCTCCAGAAAATGGGGCAGCGACACCCACGATTTGCCTGTTGTCGTTGATGGCCGTGGCCGTTGTGCCGGCGAATCCTCCCAGCACACCGAGATCGCGCGTGCCCTGGTCATCTTTCACAACGCTCGATGAGAAAGTGAAGGCGCCGACTTGTTGCCGGATGCAGCAGGCGACATAGTCGCCCGCGGCGTTCATCCGCTCAATGCTGTTGTTCAAGAAAGTGATGGTTCCGTTCGCAAAGTCGTAAATGAAGCCCTGGGTTGCAGATCCGATACCCGCTTCCCCGACGGCATTGCCGGTTGCGCTTATCGCTTTTGCCCGGGTCAGGGGGCCGATGAAAGTGAGCGTTCCCCCGGGACTCACTACGTAGGAGTCAGGCAAAGAGAACAAGTTGTTGGGATTGGGAATGCGCAGGGCAATCTGGCCGGCATCGTTGATGTCCATGGCCTCGCTCCCGGGCAGGTTGGACAGGCCCGAAGAAGGCTTATGGAGGAAAGCCAGAAAAGGAGCAAGCCCACTTGCTGAGGTTTTGTAGGTCCCCACAATTTGCCCGGAATTGTTGATCCCTTGGGCCCATCCACCCATGGCACCGGGAATCAAGTCAATCATCAGCCCACGACGCCAATGAAATGGGACCGGCAAAGGGCCATTCACCGCGCGCAGTGATTGGCCTACGATTTCGCCCTTGTCGTTGATGGCAAAGGCTTCGCTTTCTCCGCCGCCCAGATGCCCAAGATCAATGATGCGATAGCGGCGTGTTGGGCTTTGGGCCGGCGCAATGGCCGCCAGCAGGAGAATCGCGGGGAGGCAAAAGCTCAACAGGCGTCGCAAGCCGGGTCTGCTCATCATTCACTCCTTCACTCGATAGGCGGTGATGGCTGTTATTCCTTCCAAGCGGACGGTCACGCGGCCACTGCCGGCGTCGGCCACATCTACGGATTGATTGGGCCGAAACCGACTAACCAAAGCCGGATCAGAAAGCCGGAACCTGACGACGCGCCCGGTGAGGTTCCAGCGCGCCGTCACCATCCCCGCGCGAACATCCATGAAAACGACTTTGCAGCAGGGATCCAGCGGTCCATGCGATGGAATCGGCGGACGGCCTGACGACTGCCCGGGGCTGACGCGTTCGCCCTTGCGGATGCCGCTCACCAATAGCAAGGCCAGCAACAAGCCGGCGCCGGTTCCCACAACCGCTTTTCTCACGAGCGCGCCTCGAAACTGCGTCCCCTGTGAAACGGCTAAATGTGCCGCGATATCGATGAAGCAAGCGAAAAAACAGGATTTCCGCATGCTTCACAGGACCATGGGGTTGTTGCTCTTCGGAACAGCGGGGAGATACACTAGGTGAGTTCAGGGCGTCTTTTCGTTTCACAGGGAAAGTTTTGAAAGAGTTTTGAAAGACTTATGCCCAACTCAACAAAGCACTTACTTGAGTTCGGACCCTATCGTCTAGACCCCGCGGAACGGGTCCTGCTGCGTGACGGCCGCCCCGTTTCACTCACTCCGAAAGCAATTGATACTCTGCTGGCCCTAACCGAGAACCACGGTCACATCATGGATAAGGAGGAGTTGCTCAAGAAGGTATGGCCGGATACTTTCGTCGAAGAAGCTACGCTGGCCAAGAATGTTTCCACGTTACGGCAAACGCTGGGTGATACCGGTGAAACACCACTCTACATCGAGACCGTGCCGCGACGAGGCTACCGGTTTATCGGGGAAGTCCGGCGCGTCGCGTTATCGCCGGGCGTGAGCGCAAACGACGGCAGTACGCCGCCTCCTGCGACTGGCACAGCTCATGCAAATGAGCGCTCGGCGCTGCGAATATGGGTAGCATTTGCGCTCGTCGGCTTGATGGGCGCATCTCTGGCTTATTACTCATGGCGTTTTGGTTCGGACCGGGGAAGCGGCCTAACTGCAAGGCGGCTTGCCCTGGCGGTGCTTCCTTTTCGTAATCTGACCGGCAATACCGAGGATGACTACCTCACCGAGGGTCTAACCGAAGAAATGATCTCGCGGCTGGGCAGGCTTGCGCCCCATCAGCTTGCCGTGATCGCCCGCACCACTTCGATGCGGTACCGCGACACAGGAAAAAGTGCGGGGGAAATCGGGCAAGAACTGAATGTGGACTATGTGATCGAGGGCAGCGTCCGCAGGGAAGGCGAACTGGTGCGCATCAATGTTCAATTGATCGAAACCAAGTCGCAGACGCACGTTTGGGCCGAAAACTATGACCGGGACTTGACGCAGATCCTGCAACTGCAGCGCGAAGTGGGCGACGCAATCGCCCAGCAGGTGCGCTTGTGGATGGGTTCGGAAACGTTCGCCGGGGAAAGCCGTGCGGAGTTGGACCGGCCGGTCAATCCGGAAGCGCACCAGTTGTACCTCAAGGGCCGCTTTTATTGGCATAAGCGGTCACCGGAAGGAATTGAAAAGGCCATCGAATTTCTGCAGCGGGCAATCGATCTGGAGCCCACCTACGCCCGGGCGTGGTCGGCCCTTGCCGATACTTATATATTGCAAAACGAATATGGCGGACTCCCCGCCGAGGTGGTCTACGCGAAAGCTCGCTTCGCAGCCGCGCGTGCCCTGGAGATTGATCCAGCGATTGGAGAGACGCATGCCACCGAGGGTCTGCTCCGCTCTGTGAGCCAGTGGGATTGGGCGGGGGCCGAGAGGGAATTCCGGCAGGCGGTCGAACTAAACCCTAACTATGCAACTGCCCGGCACTGGTACGCCTACGGACCGCTATTTGCCGCCGGGCGTTTCGCCGAGGCGCGCCGGCAATTGGAGGAGGCCCGCAAACTAGATCCGTTTTCGACCGCGGTTGCTGCAGCCCTGGGCCAGTCGTATTACTTAGAGCGCGAATATGACCCGGCCCTCTCTCTCTTTGAGTCCGCTCTGCGCCTGACGCCGCGCCCCAATTTCGGAATCTACTTTCACATTGCACTCACTTACTCGCAGCTGGGCAGGCACGACGAAGCCATCGCGGCCGCCAAAGAGGGAATTCGCCTGGCACCTGCCGGTGACGGAGGGGAATACCTTGCCTACGCCTACGCTCGTGCCGGACAGACCGGACAAGCCCGCCGGGTGCTGTCCGATGTTCAGCAGCATTTTGTCGCGCGCCACGGCTCGCCCTTTGTGGTCGCGGGAACCTTCGCGGCGCTGGGCGAAAAGGATTCCGCGTTCGCTTGGCTGGAGCGGTGCCTGGAAGGCCGCACCTCGCGCGTGACGCAGGCTGCCCACGAGCCGATGCTCGATCCGCTGCGAACCGACCCGCGGTTCACCTCACTGTTGCAACGCATGGGATTGCATATGCCGGAACGGTTCCCTGCCTCGAGCCCCGCTGGCAAGCGAGTTCCCGGGTCGTAAATGAGACAACTACGCGGCTACTTCGTCCCGGCAACCGCTTTATAGACGGACAGGACCTGTTGCGCGGCTTTCGCCCAGGAGAATTCCCGGACGCGCACGTGGCCGCGGGCAATCAGCCGCCGGCGCAAGTTCTCATCCGTCAGAACTTGCTGGATGCCGTGAGCGATGTCGAAGACTTTTTCCGGGTCGACGAGCACGGCGGCATCCCCGCACACTTCGGGCAGGGATGAGGCATCGGAGGTGACCACAGGAGTGCCATGGGCCATGGCCTCCAGTGGCGGCAGCCCGAAACCTTCATACAGGCTGGGAAAGAGAAACGCGCGGGCGCGCGCGTAAAACACGCGCAACACTGTGTGGGGCACGAAACCCAGGAAGCGCACATCTTCGCGTACGCGCGCGCGAACGACGGCGCGGCGCAGATCGGCGTGCTTGGCCAATTCGTCGCCGATAACCAGAAGCTTCAGGCTAGCCAACTCGGGGTGGTCGCGCAATTCGCCTTTGGCGATGGCAAAGGCCTCAATCAGCCGCGTCAGGTTTTTGTGCGGGCGGATATTTCCGGCGTAGAGCACGAAGGGTCCGTTGGCGGCGTGCCGTTCCAGAATGCGCGTTTCCTCGGCCGCAGGGTAAGGTTCGTTGGCGAATCGCTCGTCCAAGGCGTTATGAACCACAGCGACTTTTGATTCGGGCACACCAAACGTCCGCACCACGTCGTTTGCGGCGGCCTGCGATACGGCGAGAATCCGGCTGGCCTTACGCATCGCTCGCGCGGCGAAGTAACGCCTGCCTGCCTGAAGAATCTCCGGGCCGCGAGCGGTAAGAAAAATATCCGCAAGATCATGGACGGTTATGACCAGCGGGCAGGAAACAAACACCGGGGCATAAAACCAGGGCATGTGCAGCACATCCACGCGCTGCTCGGTGAGCGCCAGCGGCAAATGGAAGTGCGTGGCAAACGAGCCGGGCGGCGCTTCGTAGTGCATCAACTGGAAATTCGCCGGAAGCTTGCCCACTTCATCCCAGTGTCTTTTTTGCCCGATCAGAAGAAAAGTGCTTTCGCGATCCAGCCGCGCCAGTTCGCGGACCACGTTGCGGGTGTAGGTGCCAACACCGAAATCGCCCGCACGACGGATGTCGATGGCTACGCGCATTCCACGCCGAAGTATAACCTAGCAGAAAGTGGAAGGTGGAAAGGGCAACCCGAATTCACGAATCGGATAGTCTGCGGAGCCAGGGACGAATCCACTTGCGAGCCCAGCGGTAGTGGCTGGCGGTTTCTGCGCGGCAGTAATCGCTTAGAGTCCAGGTTGGTCCCATCCACTTGAACCTCCCTACTGCAAGGAAGTCCGTATCGGGCGTGGTTTCAATCAGCTTCAACATGCGGACGTGGAAGGCTTTGTAGTCCCGGAGAATCGATTGCAACGAGGCGCCGCGATACTCTTTGTAGATCATTTGGTTGAATTGTTTTAGATCGCGCCACGTCAAGCCCGGGGCGGGGACTTCGGCAGTTTTTCCACGCAGCTCGGTGGCGTGCCATTGCAACAGCCGCTCCTGCCACCCGAGAATGTGGGCGAGAATATCCTTTACTGACCACCCACCGGGGGTTACTCCCCGTTTGGTCATCAGGGAAGGAGGAATCTGCGCGAGTAAGCCACCGAGCGCATCGCGTTCCTTTTGAATTTCTTCCAGAAGCACAGGTTTTGAGAGTTGTTTGCCCACGTCGGCCTTCGATCTTCCGGGCAAACCGGATCAATGTCGGGTTCCGCGTTCACTTGATGCGGTAAGGTGTGCCGTCGCCGGCCAAGACACGGCGTTCGTACAGCGGGTAACGTCCAGCCAAGTCCGCCACTTCGGTGCGAATGCGGCGCAGCAGGCCATCATCGGCGGTGTGGTGGAGCGCATCGGCAATCCAACTGGCGATTTGCTCCATTTCCGGCTCGCGCATGCCGCGGGTGGTGACCGCAGGCGAGCCAATGCGAATACCACCTGCCTTCAGCGGGGGCAGCAGGTCGAAGGGGATGGCGTTCTTGTTGACGGTAATCCCCGCCTTTTCGAGCGCGACTTCGGCATCGCGTCCGGTGATGTTGCTCAGTTGCACGTCCATCAGGAACACGTGGTTATCGGTACCGCCGGAGACAATGCGGAAGCCCTGTTGATCGAGAGCTGCCGCCAGCGCTTTCGCGTTGGCCTTCACCTGCTTCTGATATACGCGGAACTCGGGCTGCAGAGCCTCCTTGAGGCACACGGCTTTGGCCGCGATGGTGTGCATCAGCGGGCCGCCTTGGGTGCCGGGGAAGGTGATGCGGTCAAGTTCCTTGGCAAACTGCTCGCGGCACATCACCAGGCCGCCACGCGGGCCGCGCAGCGTCTTGTGCGTGGTGGTGCTCACAAAATCGGCGTGGGGCACCGGGCTGGGATGCAGCCCCGCAGCTACCAGGCCCGCGATATGAGCCATATCCACGAAGAACAGGGCTTCCACGGTTTTGGCGATTTGTCCGATGCGCTCGAAATCAATAATGCGGGAATAGGCGCTGGCGCCCGCGACAATCATCCTGGGGCGATGCTGCTCGGCCAGCTTGGAAAGCTCGTCGTAGTCGATGGTTTCCGTATCCTTGGTCACGCCATAGGGCACGAACTTGTACATCTTGCCTGAGAAATTCAACGGGTGGCCGTGGGTCAGGTGCCCGCCATGGGCGAGGTTCATGCCCAGCACCACGTCGCCGGGTTCGAGCGCGGCCATGTACACGGTGATGTTGGCCTGCGTGCCGCTGTGCGCCTGCACGTTCACATGATCTGCGCCGAAGAGCTGCTTGGCGCGGTCAATGGCCAGGCGCTCGGCGCGGTCCACTTCTTCGCAGCCGCCGTAGTAGCGCTTGCCGGGGTAGCCCTCGGCGTACTTGTTGGTAAGCACGCTGCCCATGGCTTCCAGCACTGCTTCGGAGACAAAATTCTCCGAAGCAATCAGCTCCAGCCCGGTAGCCTGGCGGCGCGCTTCGGCGCGCACAATTTCTGCGATTTCGGGATCGACCTCCGCCAGGCGCAGGTTCAGGCGGTTGATGATCTTGGCGTCCACGGTCATGTGTTTTTCCATCGCGGCAGAGAAGGGCCGCTGAGTTCCAACAGGGTGCTGAAAACTCCCTGAGGTGTCATCCCGAGCAAAGCGAGGGATCTGCATTTCACCAAAACCCTCAAGAAAATGCAGATTCCTTGTCGTCCCGGCTTCGTCGTGACTCCCCGGCATGACAGCTCTGGGACTTTTTCAGCATCCTGCTATAGAGCTACGTCTCACAACCAGCATCGTAAGGCTGCGCCGCTGCTACACTCTTGCCGCTTTCTTGTGGTCCAAATCGTTGATTTTGTCCACGCGGCGCTGGTGACGCCCGCCGGCGAAATCGGTCGCGAGAAATTCGCGCACTACCGCCAGCGTTTCCTCGTTGCTCAAAACGCGCGCGCCCAGTGTGAGCACGTTGGCGTCATTATGCTCGCGCGCCAGGTGCGCGGTCATTTGGTTGTGGGCGGTAACGGCCCGCACGCCTTCCACCTTGTTGGCGGTAATGGCCATGCCCAACCCCGTGCCGCAAGCCAGAATGCCAAAACGTGCCGCACCGGCGGCGACCTTTTCCGCGACAGCCCTGGCGTAGTCCGGATAATCCACGCTTTCTTCAGATTGCGTGCCCACGTCGTCTACTACGTAACCGGCCTCGCTCAAAAATGATTTGATCAGTTCTTTGGCGTGGAACCCGGCGTGGTCGGCGCCAATGGCTATTCTCAATTTTGGCTGGGAGTCCTTCACAGCAACTTCATTCTAACCCAAGACCGTCCGCGCCTGAAGCTTGGCCACGACCAGCGGATAGGCCGGGCAGGGAGTGAAAATTCGCCCGCCTGAGGTAGCCCGCATTTCGCACAATGACGGATCATGGCCACAGTGCATGAAGAGGCACCCTTTATGATCCGCGTTATTCTGAGGGCGGGTTTTGGCCGAAGAATCTCGATGTCCCGCGCGCGCAAAATTGTGACCGAGGTTCTTCGTCGGGCGATCCGACGCTTCGCGCCGAATCGGAACCGTTCCTCAGAATGCCGGCTTTTCTCACCGGGAGAACCGGCTGAACTCCGTGACGTGCGGGTCGCCGAAACTATTTGCCGATTTTGTAGAGCTTCGATTGCGTTCGGATGAAGATGGCATTGCCGGAGAGCGCAGGAGACGCCAGGGTCATCTCGTCGAGATCGTTCTTTGCCAGTTCCTTGTACTCCGCGGCTTTGGCATCGAGCACGAACGTGGCGCCTTCTTCACTCAGGAAATACACACGCCCGCCCGCGGCCACCGGGGAAGCGGAAAAAGTGTTGCCGACGCCGCCCACCCGCGCTTTGTAAATTTCCTTGCCGTCGGTGGCATCCAGCACGGCCATTACGCCGGTATCGTGCACCATGAACACGCGCCCCTCATAGACCACCGGGGAAGGCGTGTAGCCCGCGGCGCGCGGCTGGAACCACTGAATGTAATCGTTGCTGGTGGTGTCTTTCGCCAGCGTGATATCTCCGGATGCCCCGGGCTTGATCGCGTAAATCGGGCGGAAATCCCCCTGCGTGCCGATGCCCACATACAAAAGGCCACTCACGGACAGCGGCGAAGGCGAAGGCGTAGGCACTTTGTTGATGCGCCACAGTTCCTTGCCATTTAGGTCGTAGGAAATAATTGCGGAATGGCCGCAGGCGATGATTTCGGTGCGCATGGCGTTTTGCCAGACGTACGGCGTGGTCCAGGATGACTTCAAACGCGCGTCACTGGTGCGCGGAGTGCGCCAGACCTCCTTCCCTGTGGCGGCGTCCAGCGCGGTAAGAAAGGATTCTTCCTCGTTGTCTTGAATCAAGTACACGCGGCCGTCATGCACGGTGGGAGAGGATGCCGTGCCGAAATCGAGGTAAATTTTCTTCGGCGGCCACATCGTCTTCCACAGCAGTTTGCCTTTCATATCGAAGCAGAACATGCCCACGTTCTGTCCGAACGATGCGTAGATGCGCTTGCCGTCGGTAAAAGGTGTTTCCGAGGCAAAGGTGTTCTTGCGGTGCCGCCCGGCCGGAGTTCCGCGAAAAGCCTCCGCTTCCCACCTGACTTTTCCGGTCTTGGCATCGAGCGCGTAGAGCATGTAGCGGATTTCGCCGCTCTCGTTTCCCTTCTCAATGTCGCGGTTCACCACGCGCTTCATGATTTCTTCATCCGAGAGCCCCTGTTTTTTTAGTTCCGCGGCATAGTCATTGCCGAAAATACCTGTACCCGGCTGCTTGAAGGCTTTGCTGCCCACGGCCGAGGTGACGTATACGGTGTCATCCCAGATAATCGGGGAAGACCAGCCGTTACCTGGAATGGGCGCAGTCCAGGCCACACCTTCGGTCTTCGACCATTTTTCCGGAAGGCTGGCGGCTGTGGCCACTCCCGTCATGTTGTTCCCGCGGAAGCCCGGCCAGCTTTTGCCGGAATCCTTCGGCGGCGCGGCCCAAAGTGCCAACGCCGTGCATGAAAATACTGCGGCTACCTTCAGTAGTCTCATTTCCGCTCCCATAGATGATGAAGTATGAATTTCCCCGAACGCGCTGCCTAGAATAACTCAATTCGGCAAAGCTGTTTCCAATTTTGCAAGAATTTCCTTCGGCGCGACTGTGCTCAGACGTTCCGGCCGGGATCGAGTTGCTGGGCCCGCGGCCTGCCGACGCTTCCGGCATTCTCGCCTGGAATCCCCCGGGCTTCGGCTCACCAAATGCTCCGAATCGCACTATCTTAAACGAAACCGACCCTGGAATGCCACCCGACATGCGGAGACGTACCGCGGGGCGCGAACCTCTTTACCCCCGTCCGGTTGACCTTCTTCGCGGTGTTCGTTAACGTTGTATCTTTATCTTAGGGCCGGAAACCGCAGCGACAGACGCCCTCGGAAAGAGTGAACCCATACATGGCAGCAGACCAGAAATTGCCCACGCGGGCGGAAGACTTTTCGGAGTGGTACAACCAGCTCGTGTTGCGCGCGGAACTGGCTGATTACGCCCCGGTGCGCGGCTGCATGATCGTGCGCCCGTACGGCTGGACGCTGTGGGAGAACATCCAGCAGGCGCTCGACCGGCGTTTCAAGGCCACCGGCCATGTGAACTGCGCCTTCCCGCTGTTGATCCCCAAGAGCTTCATTGAAAAGGAAGCGCACCACGTAGAAGGTTTCGCGCCGGAACTGGCGGTGGTGACCATCGGCGGGGGCGAAAAACTGGCCGAGCCGCTGGTGGTGCGCCCCACATCGGAAACCATCATCGGGCATATGTGGGCCAAATGGATCCAGAGCTACCGCGACCTGCCCCTGCTTTACAACCAGTGGAACAGCGTGGTGCGCTGGGAAATGCGCACCAAGCTTTTCCTGCGCACGATGGAATTTTTCTGGCAGGAAGGACACACCGCGCACGCCACGCGCGAAGAGGCCGAAGCGGAAACGCGGCAGATGCTGGACGTGTACACCGATTTCGCAGTCAACGAAGCGGCCATCCCGGTGATTCCCGGACGCAAATCGGATTCGGAAAAGTTTGCCGGTGCGGATACCACCTACGCCATCGAAGCCATCATGGGCGATGGCAAAGCCTTGCAATCCGGCACGTCGCACTTTCTGGGGCAGAATTTTTCTAAAGCTTTCGAGATTCGCTATCTGGATCCGCAAGGGCAGCTCCAATATTGCTGGACCACGTCGTGGGGCCTGAGCACGCGCTTCATTGGCGCGGTGATCATGGTGCATGGCGATGATCAGGGGTTGATCCTGCCGCCGCGCCTGGCGCCTTTCCAGGCCGTGATTGTGCCCATCTGGAAGAGCGATGAGGAGAAGTCGCAGGTGATGGCCGCCGCAAAAAAAATCGCCGCGGAGCTGACCGATGCCGCCATCCGCGTGAAGGTGGACGAGCGCGACGGCATGACCCCCGGCTTCAAATTCAACG
>CAZCNH010000073.1:0-17365 GCA_964500065.1 uncultured Acidobacteriaceae bacterium | reverse complement strand
GCCATTTTCGACCGGAACCGCTTGGAACAGGGACCGACGCCCGCGCATTACACCGAATAAGCATGGAGCTTCGCAAAGACCCCATCACAAGGAGCTGGGTGGTCGTAGGCGCCAGGGAAACGCCACCCTTGCCGGCCGAGCCCTGTCCGCTCTGCCGCAACGAAGCAAAGACCATCTGGCAATCTCCTGCAGGAGCGGGACAGGTTCGCGTGATTCCTCATTTCGATCCCTTGTACCGCGTGGAAGGGGAAGTGAGCCGCGCCGCCGAGGGGCTTTACGACCGCATGCAGCCCATCGGCGCGCACGAGATTGTGGTGGAAACCCCGGACCATAACCGGGACCTCGCGGAACTGGCGGATGCGGAAATCCTGCAAATCCTCAATGCCTTTTCCGCCCGCATTGCGGACTTGAAACGCGATATGCGCTTCAAGTACATCACTGTGTTCAAGAACCGCGGCGGGCTTTCCGGCGCGGACTGGGAACATTCCCATTCGCAGCTTACGGCGACCACGTTTGTGCCGCGGCGCGTGCTCTACGAATTGCGTTCGGCGCGCGAGTATTTTCAGCAGAAGGAGCGCTGCGTGTTCTGCGACATCGTCCGCCAGGAAGAACGCCAGGGAACGCGAATGGTGGATTCGCAGGACGACTATGTCGCTTTCTGTCCCTATGCGTCACGCGTGCCGTATGAAATGTGGGTCCTGGCGCGCAAACATAATCACCTGTTTGAGACCCCGCGTCCTGCTGCCAACCGGCTCAGCCTTGCGGCGCTGCTGGGTCGCGTGCTGCGACGGCTGGGGAAAATCTGCCAGGCCTACCACCTGGTGTTGCACACCGCGCCGAACGCCCAGCAGAATAAGGGCGAGCTGAGCGAATACTGGAAAACGATCGCCGACGACTTCCACTGGCACATCGAAATCCTGCCGATAGTCGAAGTCCGCAGCAAGTCCTACAGCATCAAGGAAGTTTATTTCAACGCCATGCTTCCTGAGCAGGCCGCAGAACGGCTGCGGCAGCTTGACCCTTCGCCATGATGCGCAAGTACTCCGAACGCGGGGGGATCTTCTGGAAGCTGCTGGTCCTGCTCTGCTTGGTCCTGATTCTGGGGACAATTTACCTGCTTCGTTATCCCCTGCTGCGCGCGACCGCATCGTTGATGGTCGTGGATGAAACGCTGGCCCCGGCCGACGCCATCATTGTGCTGGGAGACGACAATGTCGCGGGCGACCGCGCCCGGCATGCGGCCAAACTGTACCGCGAGCACTGGGCGCCCCGTGTGGTGGCCAGCGGCCGCTACATTCGTCCCTATGCCACGGTTGCCGAGTTGATCCGGCGGGACCTGGTGATCCACGGCGTGGACGACGCGCACATTATTGTCTCCGCGGCGATGATGGCCAATACTCGCGAAGAAGCTTACCAATTGCGGCGCATCATTCGCGAACAGAGATGGCGGCGGGTGATTGTCGTGACTTCCACATTTCATACGCGCCGTTCACGCTACATCTTCCGACGCGTTCTGGATCCGGATACGCAACTGATTCTCTCCGCGGCGGAGGATAACGGGTTCCCGATCGCGAACTGGTGGCAGGTGCGCAGCGGTTGGAAAATTCTCCTATGGGAATTGGCCGCCTGGCCCGCTGCACTGTGGGAGATGAGCGGCGAACAGACCGAGCCGGTGATTCCGCCGCCCCCGCGACTCTGATTTCTCCGCGAATCCCGTTGCCACACGGTGCGGCGTGAGTTATCTTCAATGCGCCGCCTGCGTTGGTCCCGCGCTTTGGTTCGGCAAACTCCGGAGGTTCTATGTGGGGAAAGACTCCCAAGTCCGCGCCTGAGCCGGTTACACCGGCCGCACCAGCGCCCCAGCCATTGCCCGCGCGTCCAAAGGTACAACCGGTGGCGGATATCTCCTCCAGCGCCCGCATTGGCGCAGCCATCACGATTCAAGGCGAAATCAAAGGCAGCGAAGACTTGTGCATTGATGGAGAGGTTCAGGGTGCAGTCCGCCTCGAGGACGCGGTGCTGCGCGTGGGCAAACAAGGCCAAGTCCGCGCGGATATTCATGCCCGGGAAATTACTGTGGAAGGCCGCGTGGAAGGCAACTTGACCGCAACCGTGCGGGTCCGCATCGGGTCCACCGGAGCTGTGCACGGCGAAATCCGCACCCCGCGCATTGCCATCGATGACGGAGCCATCCTGCAGGGCTCGGTTGATATTGTGCGCCCGGGGGAATCGCGTCCCGCCACGGGGACAAAGAGTCATGCGGTTTCGGCGGGTACGAGTAAAGCCGCGCCCCATGCCGCGCCGGCCGAACCCGCGGCTGTTGGGGCGGCGCCGAACTCTGCTGTAGAGAACATTCAATAGCCATGTCCTTTTTCGCAAAGTTGCGCGGAGGCTCCGAGCGTGCGGCCACGGCGCCCGCGCACTTGCCTTCCGCCGACGATGTCCCACCCGGGGTGATTCGCCGCTCTTCGAACGGGCTGAAGGACTTTCTCTGGCTGCTCAGCGACGTACAGCAGGGGCATATTCTTGACCTGGGCCCTGTTTCGCAGGCCACAGTGAATTTCTTCACCGAGCGCGGCTTCAAGATTTATTCCGATGACCTGCTGCGCTCCTGGAAAGAATTCCTGAACGGGGAAGAAGAGCGCTTGCGCGGGAGCCGGCCTTCGGCGCCGGACGCGGAAACGGCGGGCGGAGAGGCTTCTCCGGCAAGACTTGCCAAGCTGTTTTTGGAAGCCAGCCTGGCTTTTCCGCCGGCCACCTTCCATGCGGTCCTGTTGTGGGACGTATTGGATTATCTCGACGAGGAACTTTTGCCGTTGATTGTGGCCCGCCTGTTCTGGCTGCTGCGCGGTGGCGGCGTTGTGCTGGGCATCTTTCACAGCAAGAAGCCGGAGAGCCTGCATCGCTACCGCATCCCCGATATGGAACACATCGAACTGGTACCCACGGTTCCGCCGCTGCCCCTGCTGCGCCAATTGCAGAACCGTGACCTGATGAACCTCTTTGCCGCCTACCGCTCCTCGAAGACTTTTGTTGGCCGCGATCAATTGCGCGAAGGCCTTTTCCTCAAGTAAGCGCGTATCCGCTCCGGTTTGCTGCTTCCGCGTCCCTTTGTTACGATGACTACACTGCGGAGAGATGTCCGAGCGGTTTAAGGAGCACGCTTGGAAAGCGTGTGTGGGGGAAACTCCACCGTGGGTTCGAATCCCACTCTCTCCGCCATATTTCGCCTAGGCTACCGATGGCTGGCCATCACCTACGCGGGGCCCGCCTCATTTCTTGTAGCCGATTTTGCGGAGGAATTCTTTCCGTGTCGCCGCGTCTTCCGCTGTTTCCACGCCCCGGGGAGAAGACCCATCAATTACGCCCAGCACGCCGCGACCTTGCTCGCTCTGAGCAACAACCACTTCCACCGGATTCGCAGTGGCGCAAAAAATGTTGCACACTTCGAAGCAGTCCTTGATGCGGCTCAGGACATTCACAGGGAATGCTTTTCGTAGCAAAACGACGAACAGGTGACCCGCTCCGATGGCTTGCGCGTTCTGAACGGCGGCGGCACGCAATTCCTCGTCGTTGGCCTCCACGCGGATCAGGCACGGGCCACTGGCTTCGTTGAAAGCGACCGCGAACTGGATTCCCGGCACCGTGTTGACCATCACTTCGTACAGGTCTTCCGCGGTCTTGATGAAGTGAGATTGCCCAAGGATCAGGTTGGCGCCCTCGGGAATTGCCATCTTTACGTTGTGCAATTGCATCGAACCTCTCGTCCTTCCGGCGCGTATCTTGCTGTGCGCCGGCGTCTGAGTTTGAAATGTTACAATGAGTGTGCATTGCTGATTGCCGCAAATCTCAGGCAGTTGCGCGGGAGCCGCCGCAGCCCATGCTGATTAAGACCCTGCAACAGGGAAAACGACTGGTTAAGATTGTGGTTGGGTTCACTTTGCTGCTAGCCGGAGTCATTATGCTGGTCACCCCGGGGCCCGGCTTGGTAGCCATTGCCGTGGGATTAGCCATGCTCGCCGAATTTGCCTGGGCCCGCTGGCTTCTGGACAAGCTCAAAGCTCGCGGCGTGCAGATTCGCGATGCCGTGTTTTCCTCCAACAAAAGCAAGACCGATGACACTCCCGCAACCGATCCCCGGAACTCTTCATAGCGACTGCATAAAGACAAAATACGACGATGTCCACAGGTCGGTGGGGATGGAGCCGCGCGGCTGGCTGGTGAGGATGATCTTGAAGACATCTTTTTCCTCGCTCACGGCATGCAGCAGCTTGCTCTCCGGGGAGATCTTCATCTGGGCAAAGGCCAGGTCGCGCAGCGCGTCGTAAATGATTTCGCCCGCGGGGGCCATGGGCGTGGCCAGCCGGTCGGTTCGGTATTGCAACTCCGCGTCGATTTCGTGGAAGTGCCAAGCCAGGCAAGCGCACAGGGTGACGGCGCGCTCGAATTGTTCCTCGGTGGATGCGTCCTTGCCGGGAGCCTCCCCGGGCGCGCCCGGATGAATGTACGGATCAAAGACCAGCATGACCCGGCGTTCGTCCTCGCGCGTAAACTCGCGCACCTTCAATTCGCTGGCCTTGGCGGAGGCTTTCCAATCCACAAAGCGGGCGCTATCGCTGGGCAGATAATCCCGAATAGAGTAAAGATCGTGCCCGCGGCCGCGATAATAGCTTTCCACTTCGCCGCTGATCAGCGGCAGCACTTCGTAAAACTCTTCGGTGGGCGCCACGCGCGGATACACGACGACTTCCAGCGACGAATCCACCTTGCGCGACTTTTGCAGGAAGCCGAAAGGAAACTTGGTCGTAATGTTGAATGCGTCCTGGCGGTAAACGCCACGCCGCGCGAAGAACAATTCCACCGCCTGCCGGGCCGATCGCCGCCGCGCGATGTAGGGGAAAAACACCGCCCGGGAAAGAACTTGGGCGCCAACCTTGCTCTCGTCGCCGGTCACGCGCAGGGAAAGAGAAGGGAGGGAGAGCTTTTCGTTTTCCAGTTCCACCGCAGCCAGGGCTGGCTGCTCTGCAAAAATGTGTTCCGGCAAGTCGAGTTTCATTTCGATGCCGGTGAGCACCACCCACGAGGCAATCCCGGAAACCAGAATGCCCGCCAGCATCGCGGCCAGGACCAGAAAAAGGAGGTTGTTACCGGTGTTCAGCGCGGCCAGGATAATCAGCGCAACTCCCGCCAGATACACTTTGCCTTCGGTGGTCAGTTTGTAGGTGATCTTGTAGCCGATCCAGCGTAGAGGCGTGCGCCGCGCCAGCACCGGCACGATCTTCACCGCCACCCACCCGGAGAGCGCCAGCGCAATGCCCGCGGTGATCCCCGCCTCCCAGATCTGCCCGCGCTGGGCCGCCGCCGCGGAATACAACGAGAAGAGCAGGCCTACGGCGAGCAGGGCCATGGCCAAAAAGAATCCCCGCGCGCCCGGCGAGCGCAGGTTTTCGCGCACACCTTGCCACCAGCGCGAAACCGTCGAAGTGTAGCTTGTGTTCGCCATGCGTGTGCCGGAAACCCAACCTGCCACGGCGGATTCCCTGTGATGGGAGGCGGTGACCACCCGTCGGATGAAGCCATACCTATCGTGTGCGCCGGCAAACCGGCGCAGGATCACCGCGCTTCCCGAAATGAACTACGAATCTTGCCGCCTGCTTGCGGAAACACTCGCGGAGCCGCGAATCCGAAAATCGCAATAAAGAATAAAGGGAATCCAGATCCAATTGGTCAGCACGATCATTCCCATCAGCTTTGGCGGCACGTCGCCGGCAAAGTATCCAATTGTCACAGCCGTCGCGGTTATCGTCTTTTCAATCCAGTTGTACTTGATGAGGGCGGCTTTTCCCCGGACATCGCGGCAGGTTTCCCAAAACATAATCCCGAACATAAAGACAAGTCCAGTCCACAGGCGGATCACGAATGGATAGTTCGGAGGTGGCCCGCCGAAGGTCACCGCCATACCCGCCGGGTCCACCATCCCTCGAACCGAAAGAACCCAGTTAATTACGGCATTGGAGGCGAACAACCACTTGGTCTTTTCTTCAATGGTCACAGGAGCCTCGTAAGCGGTCTATTTGTCGCCGGCGCATCATAGGGGAACCGGTGTAGATTCGGCGATTTCGGTGAGGATGGCGTCGGCTTGCTGGGACTTCTTTTGCGTCGAGACATAACGCGAATTCACGATCACGCGGTGCGCGAAGACCGGCACGATCAACTGTTTGAAGTCGTCGGGCAGGCAATAGTCCCGGCCATCCAGAAAGGCGCGGGCCTGCGCGGCACGATGCAGCATCACCGAGCCGCGCGGGCTCACGCCGAGACTCAGTTGTTCGGAGGCCCGCGTCTTCTCGACAATCTCCAGCGCGTAGTCGAGAAGGCTTTCATCCACCGTGACCTGCGGCACAGAATTTTGCAGCGCGCCGATGTCCGCCGCTTCCATCACCGGCTGCACCCCATCGGCAGCGCCCGTTGCGCGGTTGCGGAGAATTTCTTTCTCGCTGGCGCGCGAAGGGTAGCCCATGCGGATGCGAAGCATGAAGCGGTCCATCTGTGATT
The DNA here is from genome assembly GCA_964500065.1 of uncultured Acidobacteriaceae bacterium. GTDB lineage: Bacteria > Acidobacteriota > Terriglobia > Acidiferrales > UBA7541 > CAZCNH01. The sequence continues at coordinate 10,813 of CAZCNH010000073.1, read as the reverse complement.
CCGGCAACGGATAGGTGCCGTGATGTTCAATCGGGTTTTGCGTGGCCAGCACCAGAAAGGGCTGCGGCAGCAGGTGCGTCCGGTTGTCCACGGTGACTTGAGATTCGTTCATCGCTTCCAGCAGCGCGGACTGCGTCTTCGGAGTGGTGCGGTTGATTTCGTCGGCCAGCACGACGTTGGCGAAGATCGGCCCCGGCTTGAACTCAAATTGCTGCGTGGTTTGATTGAACAGGCTGATGCCGGTAACGTCCGAGGGCAGCAGGTCACTGGTGAACTGGATGCGCTGGAAGGTGCAGTTGAAAGAACGGGCCAGCGTCTGCGCCAGCGTGGTTTTGCCGACGCCAGGCACATCTTCGATCAGCATGTGACCGCGGGCCAGCAGCGCCGTTAGCGCCAGGTCAATCGCCTCGTCTTTGCCGCGGATCACCCCGGCAACGGCCTTTTTCAGTTGCGCTGCCTGTTTTGCTCCTGTAATGGCTGTGCCCATGGATTCGGCCTGTCTGCTCCTCAAGTTGAATTCGCGCAAGCCTTCTGCGAAAATGATGCAGTACTTTGGGCGATTAGCTCAGCGGTTAGAGCGCCCGCCTCACACGCGGGAGGTCTAAGGTTCAAATCCTTAATCGCCCACCATCTTGATTCCCGAGCCGCTTCGCATTCTAATGGATTGCCTTGCGCGAGGCCACAACGCCATGATCCAGGTGTTCCGATTTCTCGAGCTGCTGTCCCTGGGAGTATGGGTGGGGGCGGCGTTCTTCGTCGGCGTGCTGCTGGCGCCTGGCGCGTTCGCTCTGCTGCCCACGCGCGAGATGGCCGGAAACGTGGTCGGCATGGCGCTCACCCGGTTGCACTACATGGCCTACGCATGCGCCGCCATATACTTCGCAAGTTCCTTTGCGCTTTCCAGCGAACGGGCACCCCGGCGCGCAGTCCTTTTCCTCGTTGCAGCGGCCGTGCTGTTTACGGTCGTTTCCCAGCATGTCATCACGCCTAAACTCGCCGGCCTGCGCGCGCAAATGAGCGCGGAAAACGGGTCGATTGACGCTACGCCGAAGGAAAGCCCCCTGCGGCAGGAATTTGGAAAACTGCACGGTATTTCCTCGCTGGCGGAATTGTTGGTTCTTCTGCTGGGCGTCACCGCGTTGTTTCTTATATCGCGCGACCACTGACTGCTTTTCTCACGACAAAACTGACGTGGCGAGGGCCGTTGTAGAGCCGAGACGGTTCTTGTCCTGGCAGCCTCTGGTTCGCAACCGGGGGTGCAAACGTGCCGGGACAAGAACCGTCGAGGTTTTCGGAGATGCCAACGTAGTAGCTTCCATCGTTGCACAGCAACATGTAGCAGGACCAGCCGGACGGAAATGGGGGGAGATTCATCAGCATTGAGTTAAGCTACCGTCCCTCGGCGCGCCCGCCTGTGGCGGGCTTGCTCGGGACAACTCGCCCGGGGCGAGTTGGTGCGGAAGGGGGGAGTTGAACCCCCACGGGTTTTACCCCACAGGATCCTAAGTCCTGCGCGTCTGCCAATTCCGCCACTTCCGCAATGACTTCAGTATAACAATATTCCCGGCCATAGCTTCTTGATGCGAATTGCAATATTGGGTGAAAGGCCACACTTGGCCTGGCAGCGTTCGGCAAATTGCGCCCCATGCACATACAATTGGCAACGTCCCACGAAACCGGACACAAAGCGTAAGCATCAAAACAAGTTAATCGAATTCGGGCGCCCTTTGGTTTGGCGCAGGACTTGCTGCTGTATTGTGGAGGAGTCTTGTCGCGCCCGCTGGGAGGCCCCTATGGGCACCGCGACAATGGAAACGACAACCACCAAATTCCCCACCGATCTCGAAATCGCCAGAGCTGCAAGACTCCAGCCAATCATCGAAATCGCCCGCGCCGCTGGAATTCAGGAAGATGAACTGGAGCTATACGGGCGCTTCAAGGGCAAGGTGTCGCTGGATATTCTGAAGAGGCTCGGAGACCGGCCGGATGGCAAGCTGATATGCGTGACGGCCATCACGCCCACGCCGCTGGGCGAGGGCAAGACTGTCACTGCCATCGGACTGGGCCAGGCCCTGCACCACATCGGCAAGAAGGTGATGAACACCTGCCGCCAGCCCTCGCAAGGGCCGACGTTCGGGATCAAGGGCGGCGCAGCTGGCGGCGGCTATTCACAGGTCGTCCCCATGGAAGATTTCAATCTGCACCTAACGGGAGATTTCCACGCCGTGACGGCCGCGCAAAATCTTTGCGCGGCAATGATTGACGCCAGCCTGATGCATGGCAACAAACTCGACCTGAACCCGCACAGCATCACCTGGCGGCGCGCGCTCGACGTAAATGACCGCGCCTTGCGGGACGTGGTGATTGCCCTGGGCGGCAAAGCTAACGGTTCGCCGCGGCAAACTGGATTCGACATCACCGCGGCGTGTGAAACCATGGCCATCCTGGCGCTGGCAACCTCGCGCGAGGATTTGCGGCGGCGGCTGGGCCGCGCGGTGGTAGGTTTCAGCAGCAAAGGAAATCCCGTCACCGTGGAAGACCTGCGCGCTGCGGGCGCCATGGCGGTGCTGCTGAAAGACGCGCTTCAGCCGAACCTGATGCAGACTATCGGACATTCCCCGGTGCTGGTGCACACCGGGCCGTTCGGCAACGTCGCGCATGGCAACAATTCCATTCTGGCCAACCGCATTGCGCTAAAGCTGGCCGATTTCGTGGTGACCGAAGCGGGCTTCGGCGCGGATATGGGTTTCGAGAAACTGGTGGACATCGTCTGCCGCCAGGGAGGCTTCAAGGTTTCTGCCGCGGTGGTGGCGTGCACGATTCGCGCGATGAAGATGCACGGCGGGGTGGGCAAAATCGTTCCCGGCAAGCCCCTGCCGCCTGAACTCACGCAAGAAAATTTCCCCGCGCTCGAAAAAGGGCTTGCAGTGCTGGAAGCCGCGTTGCGCATTGTGAAACAGGCGGGCGTGCCGGCGGTGGTGGCCGTCAACCGCTTTGCGTCGGACACCGACGCGGAAGTTGATTTCGTAGTGCAACGGGCGCGGCAAATGGGTGCGGCGGACGCTGCCGTCTCCGACGTGTTCGCGCGGGGCGGGGAAGGCGGCCGGGCGGTTGCCGAAGCGGTGGTGAAGGCTGCGGCGCAACCTTCGCAAATGAAGTTCTTCTATCCAGACGAAGCCTCCATTCAGGAAAAGATCGAGACCCTGGCGCGCGCGGTGTATGGCGCAGGCTCGGTTGACTTCGCGCCGGAGGCCGCGAAGAAAATCAAGATGTTCACGGAAATGGGATTCGGCCGCCTGCCGATTTGCATGGCCAAGACCCATCTTTCCCTCTCCCATGATCCAAACCTGAAAGGCGCGCCGACCGGCTTCAAGTTTCCCATCCGGGATATTCGCCTTTCCGCAGGTGCTGGTTTTCTGTACCCGCTGGCGGGCGATATGCAAACCATGCCCGGGCTCGGCTCGGAACCCGCCGCGGCGCGAGTGGATTTTGACGAGCAAGGCAACATCGTCGGTCTCTTTTGATGTCCTGAATCCTGAAGAGAGAAGTTGCCTTGGGATTCTTCGTTCCGCCTTTCGCGGACTCAACGTGGCGAGGTTCTCGTCGCGAGGGCACACAGCATGGCGAACGCGCTTTTCGCGGCGAGTTGTACGCCGGGTCTGAACTCTCGCATGAAATGCCGGCTAGATCTTGGAAAGTGCGCGGTCCAGGTCTGCAATCAGGTCTTCCACATCTTCAATACCCACGGAAATGCGTACCAATCCATCGGTAATGCCGATCTGCTGACGCGTGGCTGCAGGCACCGAGGCGTGAGTCATCATCGCCGGGTGAGATATAAGGGTTTCCACGCCGCCCAGGCTTTCCGCCAGCGAACAGAGTTTCACGCTGGCCAGCATCTTCTTGGCGGCATCGAGCGACCCGAGGTCAAACGCAATCATGGCCCCGAAGCCCCGCTGCTGGCGTTTGGCGAGTTCGTGCTGCGGGTGGGAAGGCAGGCCAGGGTAGTTCACGCTCTTGACCTTGCTGTGGCCCGCAAGGAATTGGGCGACCTGCATGCCGTTCTTATCGTGCTGTTGCATGCGCACGGCCAGCGTTTTGATGCCGCGCGCGGTCAGCCAGCAGTCCATGGGGGCCAGGCCGGCGCCCGCCGAGCGCTGGATAAAGTAAATTTTGTCGGCGTCTTCCTGGCGCGTAAGCACTACCGCGCCGCCGGTGCAGTCGCTGTGGCCGTTCAGGTACTTGGTCATGGAATGAACCACGATATCCGCGCCCAGGGCGATGGGTTGCTGCAAGTACGGGCTCATGAAGGTGTTATCCACGACCAAGATGATCTTGCTGGCCTTGGCGAGTTTCGCAGCCCCGGCGATATCGGTGAGGACCATGGTTGGGTTGGTGGGCGTCTCGATGTAAAACATGCGCGTGTTGGGCTTGATCGCGGCTTGCAATTTGTTCAGGTTCGAGGTGTCCACAAAACTGAACTCGAGTCCGAAATGAACCAGAAGCTGGGTGGTCAGGCGGATCACGCCACCATAGACCGCTTCACTGATGATGCAATGATCGCCGGGGCGCAACAGCCGGAAAACCGAATCAATCCCGGCCATCCCGGAGGAAAATACGTAACTGGTGAGCCCGCCTTCCAGAGCGGCCACGCAGCGCTCCAGCGCCTTGCGGTTCGGGTGATTGGTGCGGGCGTAGTCGTATCCCTTATTCTGGCCGACGCCCTCTTGAACATAGGTGGACGTCTGATAAATCGGCGGGATGATGGCGCCGGTAGCCTGATCCGGCTCCTGGCCGACGTGAATCGCAATCGTGGAAAAACCCATGATGCCTCCGGCGTGGAAGTTCTGCCAGGCTGCTGAAAAAGGTCGCGTCCCCGTCATTTTGAGTCTGCCGAAGCGGGCGAAGAATCTCGATATTCAATGGAGCCAAGGAGTTGTGATCGAGATTCTTCGGCCGCTTCGCCGCCTCAGAATGACGAAGTTGCTTTTTCCGCAGCCTGCTAAGATGCGCGTTGAAAGTAGCGCAGGACCCGGTGCGAGTCAAATGCTCGCGGAGAGGCGGATTGGGCTTCGCTGTGCCACATTGGCAGGCAGCCGGGTCTTGCGAAGAGGCATCTAAACTGTGAGAGAATATAGCCAATGCGCTCAGCAATTCTCAAACGTCTGATACTTGCGGCAGTGCTAGCGGTGTTTGCCGCAGCTGTGTGGGCGCAGTCGGATAAAGACAAGGCCAAGGAAAAGTACAAGAGCGCACAGGAAGATGGGGTTACCAGCCTTCGCGTGGAAGTCACTGCCGGCGAAAAGAATGAGCCGGTGGATAGCGCCAGCGTGTACATCAAGTTTCAGAAAGAGCGCATGCTCGCCAAAGACAAGATGATCGAAATGAACATGAAGACCAACCGCGAGGGAGTCGCAAAAATTCCCGCGGTCCCGCGCGGCAAAGTGCTGGTGCAGGTGATCGCCGAAGGCTGGAAGACCTACGGCAAGTGGTATCACCTGACCGACGACGAGCACACAATCAAGATCAACCTGCAGAAACCGCCTCGCTGGTATTGATTTTCTCAACGATATTTTTCTTGCCGCGACGAAATGCATCATGTTGGTGCAAACCGCGCAAACATTTTGAAAATTAGCCCCTTAGAACTGCCGCAGCCGCATTTTTCACATGGTTTTCCACAAAATTGTTGAAAACTGTCACGGGAGAAATATTTTGTAGTGGTATCAAACTTGCCGGGCGGTGGACGCTCTGGCAGAATCGGCGCTTCCGGCGCGCAAGGAGACTTAATGCCTAAGATCGTTCTCTATTCCCAACCAGGTTGACCGCCTTGTTCTACGGCCCGGGAGTTTCTCGCGGCGCGCAAAGTGGATTTCGTGGAAAAGAACGTTCGGGCTGACCGCGAGGCGGTGATGGAGTTGACGAAGAAATACGGCAGCCATGCCACACCTACCCTGGTGGCCGGCGGGCGCGTCGTCATCGGGTTCCGCCCGGAAGATTACGAGGCCGTGATCCGAGAATCCAGCCCTCGGGAGGCTTAGCGGCATCCAACCAATCACCGGGCCACCCCATCTGTTCAGATTAAAGTTGCTCCGAATGAGGGAGTCACGAATGGTGAGACCCGGTTCCCGCATCTGCTTCGCCTTTCTGCTTGCCTCTGGCCCTGTGTTTGCCGCGGAGGCCTGGGAGAATAAGTTACCCGCCCAATGGACGCGAAAAGACGTGGATAAAATTCTGCGTGACTCGCCCTGGTCGAAGGTGATTTCCACGCCCACCACCTGGGCCCGTACCGGCGGGGAAAAATGGGGCGTGAGCCCACCGACAAAAATCTCCATCGGCGGCGGGGATAAGGGGGTAGTGAACTCAGGGAGATCGGACGACCCCTATGATCCCCAGAACCATGAGGGTTATTTCATCCTGCGCTGGGCATCAGCCAAAACAATCCGTTCCGCGAAACTCCGCAACCTGCAGCTTCGCGGCGCCAAACCTGCGGCCCAAGACGCAGCGGGGGAGCATGAGGATTTGTATCAGTTGGAACTGGTGTGGGACCTTTTCGCCCGGTTTCCTCAGGCTTCTGAAATGGAGGCCGCGCAGAATTCCTATCTCAAACCTTCCCGAATGGGCGTAGAATTCCAGCCCGTGCGGGTGGAGTACCGCCGCGGAACGGCCGGAGCCGTGACCTCCGTTGTATTCTTTTTCCGGCGAAAGACCGCCGGCGGAAAGGCTCTGATTGCCGAAGATGAATTCCGGGTGGATTTCTTCTGGCGGGTAGGGCCCAGTTCGATTGGCGCGCGCTTCGACCCGCGAAAAATGGTGGCGCTGGAAGAAAAAGATTTTTGAAGCAGGGAATAAGGAGAGCTCAATGAGAATTCGGCGTGGCTGGCTGGTGTGTGCAGTGCCGTTGTGCTTGTTTGCGAGTGTTGCGGCAGCGCAGTTTCCGGGGCGGCAGGGGCCGCCGGCAATCCGCGGCATCTGGTCGCCTACAGTTGGCGCCGGAGCGGTGTATTCCATGGAAAGCAAGCGCGACAAGTCGGAAATGGAAGTGGCCGTTGTCGGTACCGAAACACATCAGGGAAAGAGCGGCTACTGGCTGGAAATGACCATGAAGACGCGCGAGGGCGGCGTGGTCTCCAAAGTGCTCATGGTTCCCGCGGACAAATCTCTGCAGCCCGCGCGCATGATCATGCAAATGGAAGGTGAGGAAGCCATGGAGTTTCCCATGGAGATGATGGGACGCATGGGCCCTCGCCAGGAACCGCAAAGCGCCGACTTTCGCGAGGATGCTATCCGTGTGGGAACGGAGACCATCACCGTGCCCGCCGGGACCTTCACCTGCGAGCATTGGAAGTCGAAGGACGGCACCACGGACGCTTGGATTGCCGAGAAAACCGGTCCGTGGGGATTGGTCAAGTCCGTATCGAAAGACAGCACCATGGTGCTGATGCGCACAATTTCCAACGCGACCACCAAGATTAAGGGCCCGGTGCGCAAGTTCGACCTACAGCAAATGATGCGCCAGCCCGGCTAAAGCTGAATCGTTTCCTGCGGTTTGCTCATCTACCTGACGTACGGGGCTCCACGGGAGGCTTTGCCATGCCGCCAGCCGACGAAAAATTCTATCGCGCGAAGGTGACGAAGCGGATTGACCACTCGTCCGACCTGTGGTCCATTCGCGTGAGCCCGCCGGAAAAATTCAATTACTCCCCGGGCCAGTACGCCACTCTGGGGGTGGTCACTCCGCAGAAGCACGTCGAGCGCCCGTATTCGATTGTGTCCGCACCGTTCGAGGATGAAATCGAGTTCTTCATCGAGCTGGTCCCGCACGGGGAACTGACGCCGCTGCTGCACAAACTGCAAGTGGGCGACGAAATGACCATGCGCAAGGTGCCCAAGGGCCGGTTCACGCTCGACACCAAGAGCGGCCGCACCAAGCACCTGCTGCTGTGCACGGTCACCGGCATTGCGCCGTTCGTCAGCTACGTGCGCGCGCTGTACCGGCAATGGGAACATGGCGAGTTCAAGGGCGAGCATCACCTGTACATGATCGAGGGCGCCAGTCGCTCCTGGGAATTCGGCTACCGCGAAGAAGTGAAAGCCATCGCCGCTGAAGTTCCCTGGCTGCAGTTTGTCACTAGCGTCAGCCGGCCCTGGGAAGATCCGAACTGGGACGGCGAGACCGGCCGCGTGGACGACGTGCTGCGCAAATACTCCGACCGCTGGGGCCTGACGCAAAGCAATGCTTCGATTTATCTTTGCGGCCACCCGCAGATGATTGACAACGTCAAGGGCATCCTGGCGCGGCGCGGCTTCCGCAAAGAAACCATCCGCGAAGAGGTGTACTGGATTCCGGCGAAGGAAGCCGGCGCCTGACCTATTTTCGCGGTTTCAGAATGACCGCGCCCAGCGGCGGCAGCGTCAACCGCAGCGAATAGGGTTTGCCTGACCAGGGGATCGCGTCGGCCTGCACTCCGCCGTAGTTGCCCACATTCGAACCCCAGTAGACCGAGCCATCGCTATTCAATCGCTCCTCGTAAAAAGCCTCCTTTGGAACTCCCACGCGGTAATTTTCGCGCACCACCGGCGTGCAATTGCACACCATCACCAGAAAATCCTCCGGATCTTTTGCCCGGCGGATGAAAGAGAACACGCTGGCGTCGGAATCATTGCAATCGATCCACTCGAAGCCGTGCCAGTCGAAATCCACTTCATGCAGCGCGGGCTCGGAGCGGTACAGGTGGTTGAGGTCCCGGCTGAACTGGCGCAGCCCGCGATGGCTGGCATGTTCCAGCAGGAACCAATCCAGTTGCGTGTCGTGATTCCACTCGCGCCACTGCCCGAATTCGCCGCCCATGAACAGCAGCTTCTTTCCCGGATGCGCGAACATGTAGGCGTACAGCAGCCGAAGATTGGCGAACTTCTGCCAGACGTCGCCGGACATCTTCTCCAGCATGCTGCCTTTCAGGTGCACCACTTCGTCGTGGGAAAAGGGCAGCGCAAAATTTTCGCTGAAGGCATAGAGCAGGGAGAAGGTCATATCCGCGTGGTGGTACTTGCGGAAGATGGCATCCTGCTTGAAGTATTTCAACGTGTCGTGCATCCAGCCCATGTTCCATTTCAGGCTGAAGCCCAGCCCGCCCACGTAAGTCGGCCGCGAGACCATGGGCCAGGAGGTGGATTCCTCGGCAATGGTCAGCACACCCGGATGCGTGGCGTGCACCACTTCGTTCAGCTTGCGCAGGAAGCCGATCGCTTCCAGGTTTTCCCGCCCGCCGTGGGGATTGGGCACCCATTCTCCCTGCGCGCGCGAATAATCCAGGTACAGCATGGACGCCACCGCATCCACGCGGATTCCGTCCACGTGATACTTGTCCAGCCAGAAAAGCGCGTTGGAAATCAGGTAGTTCTGCACTTCATTGCGGCCGTAGTTGAAGACCAGCGTGCCCCAATCCGGATGCGCGCCCTTGCGCGGGTCTTCGTGCTCGTACAAGTGCGTGCCGTCGAAGAAAGCCAGGCCGTGCGCGTCGCGCGGGAAATGCGCGGGGGTCCAATCCAGAATCACGCCGATCCCGGCTTGATGGCAGCGGTCCACAAAATGCATGAACTCGGAAGGCGTGCCGAAGCGGCTGGTGGCGGCGAAATAGCCCAGTGTCTGATAGCCCCACGAGCCATCGAAGGGGTGCTCCATCATCGGAAGCAGTTCGATGTGGGTGTAGCCCATTTCGGAGACGTAGGGGATGAGTTGATCCGCCAGCTCAGAATAACTGAGCCAGCGCGTTGGCCGGCCATCCTGATCCGGTCCGCGCCGCCAGGACCCGAGATGCACCTCGTAGATGGAAACGGGTTTTGCGAGCTGGTCGCTTTTCTCTCTTCCGGCCAGCCAATCCACGTCGTGCCACTGGTAGCGGTTCATGTCGAACACCACCGACCCGGTGCGCGGGCGCGGCTCGGCATAGAAACCGTACGGGTCGGCCTTCAGGGCCAGCGGGCCGCCCGGACCCATAATCTCGAATTTGTAGATTTCCCCTTCGCTCAGGTTGGGAATGAAGATTTCCCACGCGCCGGTCAGGCCGCGCGAGCGCATCGGATGCACGCGCCCGTCCCAATGATTGAAGTTGCCCACTACGCTCACTCGGCGCGCATTTGGCGCCCACACGCCGAATTGCACGCCGCTCACGCCGGCCACCTGCCGCACGTGCGCTCCCAGCTTTTCGTATTTTTTGTAATGAGTGCCTTCGCCGATCAGGTGCAGGTCAAAATCAGTCAGCAGGGGGGCAAACGCATACGGGTCGTAGGTGATCTGCGTGCCGCCGCCCTGGTAATCGATTTTCAGTTTGTATGAAGGCGGAGCAGTGTCGTTCAAGCCGCGATGAGTTTCAAAGCCGGAGAAGGGCAGCAGCGCTTCCCACATGCCGGCATCGTGCGTGCGCATGGCAGCGTGTTGCTCTTTGCCGCTCCCGGTGAGCACGCTGACGGCCGCCGCGCGCGGCTGGAAGGTGCGCACCAGCATGCGGTGCTCGCCGACGGCTTCCACAATGTGCGGCCCGAGTATCGAAAACGGGTCGGCATTTTCGCCGCGCGCCAGCCGGTCAATGCCCGCGCGCAGCGCCGCAGGAGTAGCAGGATGTGGTTGCGCGCTCATGGGCAGCACCCGGGGGACGGGGGCATGAGGAATGACGAACCGGACGAACCTGGAACGCATGGCACAGAACTCCGACCTTGGCCTACCCAGGCCCATCCCCCCCTCGAATTTGCATCCTGTTGATTTGCGGGCTTTTTAAGTCCTGTAGAACTGTAAGAGTTGCAAACAAAAGACTTGTTG
>CAZCNH010000072.1:14650-17371 GCA_964500065.1 uncultured Acidobacteriaceae bacterium | reverse complement strand
AGGCGAAGAAAAGCGCCCGCGCGCGCGCGAACTGGGAATTGCGCCGGGAAGGTACGAGCCGGGACCGCGCAATGCGATTACGGATGTGCCCGGTGTTCGCGTGGGTCATGCCACGGTGATTGCCGGCGACAACGTGCGCACCGGCGTGACGGCAATCCTGCCGCACTCCGGCAACCTGTTCCGCGAAAAAGTCCCTGCGGCGATTCACGTGTTCAATGCGTTCGGCAAGCTGGTCGGTTCCACGCAGGTGGAAGAACTGGGTCAACTGGAAACGCCTATCCTGCTGACCAACACCCTGAGCGTATGGGATGCGGCCGCCGCGCTCACCGATTGGATGCTCGCGCAGCCGGGCAACGAAACGGTGCGCTCCATCAATCCCGTTGTGGGCGAAACCAATGACGGCGGACTCAACGACATTCGCGGGCGGCATGTGAAGGCGGAACATGTTCGCGCGGCACTCGCGCAGGCTCTTTCCGAAAAAGGGACAGGCGATGTGGAAGAAGGGGCCGTGGGCGCGGGAATGGGAACGATCGCGTTCGGCTGGAAAGGCGGCATCGGCACAAGCTCTCGCGTTGCGCCTGCGGGCGGAGCGAGATTCAATGTGGGCGTGCTGGTGCAGACAAACTTTGGCGGCATGTTGACGATGAACGGCGTGCCGGTGTGGAAACAGCTTACGCCATCGGCGGGCCCGCGCGGCGCGGCATCGTCAGGCGGCCTCAACGCTGGAGCCAGCGAAGAGGGCTCGTGCATGATTGTGGTGGCCACCGACGCGCCGCTCGACGCCCGTCAACTGAAACGACTGGCAGCGCGCGCGATTCACGGCATGGCGCGCGCCGGCTCCACCGGCAGCCACGGCAGCGGCGATTACGTCATCGCTTTTTCCACCGCGAGCCGGATCAGCGCAGCTTCGGCGGAGGGGACGGTGCGGCAGGTGGCGACGCTGCGCGAAGACGATATTTCTCCGCTGCTTGCCGCAATTATCGAAGCCACCGAGGAAGCCATCTACAATTCGCTGCTGCGGGCCACCACTGTGCGCGGGCGCGACGGGATGGTGGTGGAAGCGATTCCGGTGGAGAGACTAAGAGTGTTGCTCGCGGGAAAGCTGTAGCGCAGCCTGCTAGCGATCGCAACAGATCTGCTGGAGGATTCTTTCGCGGCGTTCGATGGCCACTTCTTCGGCGCGTTCGAGAATCAGCAGATACACTTGATACATACCCGCGGTCATCAGCGCATACCCCAGGACTGCATACCACGGGCTGCCGCGCCACAGCGCGGCGGCGTACACCAGATACACCATGGCCATGCCGACGATCTGCGTGAGGATTCCCGCAATCACGCTCCACGGGGATTGCCGCTGGCGGAAGCTCCCGAAATCGAATGGTTTTGGAAAGTACACCGAAAGCATGTTGCCCAGCGAGAAATTCAGCAACAGCATGAAGAGCAGCGCGGTGAACGAGGCGGCGACGATCACCGGTTGCTGCCCGCCGAAAAGAAAATGGACCAGCACGGTAACGCCTGCGGCCTGGCCCAGAATCGCCAGCCCGATGGCCAGATTCTTCGCCACCAGCACTTCGCGGAAGCGGACGGGCGCCAGGTACAGGAATTGCAATCCCCAGGATTCGAACGAAAGGGAATTGTGCGAGATGGGCAGAGAGATGAAAATAGCATAGCCCATGGCCGAAGGCAGAATGGCGTCCGGGCGCCTCTGAAAAAAGCTGGAGTCTTCACCATTGGTGTCCATTATCAAGCCAAAGAAAATAATCAGAAAAAAAGGGATGCCCAACTGCAGCAAGGTGACGGCATTCCGGAACAGGTAGCGCACCTCTTTTTCCAGCAGGGCGGCGCGCTGGTCGGTGAGAAAGGGGACGCGAAACCGGGATGAATCTTCCCGGGCCGTTTCCCGCTTCGCGGTGGAACCGGCCACGGCTTCACTCCAATCTTCCCCGCGGTATTGCGCAAGCAGCCGCTTGCGCAACTGCCAGGCAATCAGCGCACACCACAGGGCGAGTCCTGCCAACAATTGCAAAGCGCCGGGTCCGTGCCCGGCAGAGGCCGCAACCACTCCCGCTGAAATCCCCGGAGGAAACAAACTGAGCCACGGGCGCGCGGCATCAATCCAGGGGCGCAGGGCATCGCCACTGCGCTGGAGAAGCGCGCCAAACAACTGAATGCCCAGCATAGACCCGATAAACACCAGGAAAATGACCTCCCGGGCGCGGCGGCGCGCCATCCAGCGTTCCACCCAGAGCATCAGCCAGCGGTTCAGCAGAATTGAGAACGCCGCCAGCAATCCAATCGCGGAGAAAATCCACACCCCCGCCGCAGGCTGAGCCGCGGTCGCGCCAATGGCCACACTCAGCAACCAGAGCAGGGTGCTGAGCGATACCGGGTCAAGCAGGGAGTAGGAAAGCGCGAGCGCCGCGTAAACCGAAAAACGCATGGGGAAACGCAGCAGGGTGCGGGTATCGAAGCTGGTGCTGGTGGCGGAAATCAACAGGGGAAGGAACTGCGCGAACAACACAATCCCCCATAGCAGGATGCTGAAGCGTTCGGGGCGCTTCAGCATCATCACATGAGCGATCGCGCCGAGGGCGAAACACAGCAGCGCAGTGACAATGGCGCCGGCGATGGCCACCAGCATCCGCGCGACCATTTCCGATTTTGCGCCGGGCGCGCGCAGCATGGCCACGAACAGACGCCAGCGCAGCCAGGCAATCAGGC
>CAZCNH010000072.1:12634-14550 GCA_964500065.1 uncultured Acidobacteriaceae bacterium | reverse complement strand
AGCAAGCCGGTAAGCATCTTGATGGTGGTGGATTTGCCCGCGCCGTTGGGTCCCAGGAAGCCGAAGAACTGGCCCGCTTCCACCCGCAGATCAATGTGATCCACGGCCACCAGGCCGGAATCTTCCGCGCCAAAGCGCCGGACCAGGGAGTGCGTCTGTACAGCAAGGGGCATGGGCTCATTCTACAGCACTGTGCCAGCGGCCTACAGCGCAGGAGAGGATTCCGCAGGGCCACTTGCCGCTTTCGGCAGAACCGCGGTGGCTGCTGGCAACTCGACGCGGAAGGTGGCTCCACCCTGATGCCGGTTGTAGCAGCTGATCGTTCCTCCGTGTTCCTGAACGATGCCGTAACAGATGCTCAAGCCCAGGCCCGTGCCTCTACCCACCGGCTTGGTGGTGTAGAAGGGGTCGAAGACGTGGTCAGGCTCCTTGATGCCCGGCCCGCTGTCGGAAAATTCAACCACAACATTGTTCTTTTCCCGCAGGGTGCGGACGGTGAGCACGCCGCCGGAAGCCTCCATGGCATCCACGGCGTTGCTGATGATGTTGAAGAACACTTGCAGCATCTGATTGGCGTCGCAGCGCACCCCGGGCAGGACCGCTTCGGTTTGCGCGTGAATGCGGATGTTTTTTGAGCGCAGATCGAGCTGGCGCAACTGAATGGCGTTGTTCACCAGCGGGTTGATATCCAGCAGGCTTTTTTCCGCGGGGGTCTGGCGGGCAAAGCTCAGGAGATTGGAGAGCAGGGATTTAGTGCGCCGCGCCTGCTCGCGGATTTTTTCCACCATGCCGCGCGGGCGTTCGGACAGGGTGTGGTCATCGGCGAGCAGGTCGGTATAGCCCAGAATGGCGGTGAGCGGGTTGTTGATTTCATGCGCCGCACCCGCTGCCAGCTGCCCGAGGGACGCCATTTTCTCCGAGTGAACAAATTGCGTCTGCAGGCGGCGCAGGTTGGCCAGAGCATCTTGCGCCGACCGCAACAGCCGCGTCCGTTCGCGGTCCACCGATTGCTGGCGCAAGAAAAGCAGCGAGGTAAAGACCACTACGGCGACCAGCGTCAACACCAGCCGGAAATTGCGAACCGCTTCCGGCATTGCGGGATGCTGGAATGTCCACAGGGCCATCAGGGGCAGGGACACGGTTGCGGCCATGGCTACACGGGTCGGCCAATTGACCTCCGGCTTGGCCACCTCTTCAATCGGCGGAGCATCCGCTTCACCCGACTTGCTATAGGCGACGAAACCCGCCGCGCCCATCCACAAGAAAGAAGAAATCAATCCCAGGTCGTAAAGGCTGCCGGTGGAATACCTGCCGAGGTCAATCGCCACATTAATCAGAAGCGAGCCCAGCAAATACGCGATTGCCGCGCCAAACAGATTGCCGTAGATCACGCGCCAGGCGCCGCGCGTGACTCGCCACAGGTAAGCCAGCCCAAGGGCAAATATGGCGTTCTCCGCGGTGTGCAGCGTGTTGTACCGGGCACCATACAATCCGACATCGTACTGCACGTATTGCCAGGGAATTACGGCGAACGCGTACAGATAGACCCACCAGAGCAGCAGCAGCGCAAAATCCAGATAGCCATATTTCAGATTCGTATCGGCCCGCCGCAAATGCGGGCGCATCCCCAATGCGCCGATTAGTGGAACCGAATGCAGGAAAAAAATGACGTCGCCAATAAAAGGATTGGGCACTTCTTTCTTGAGGCCAATTTCGTAGTACGTCCAGATCAGTTGCCCGCCCAGCCACATCGTGCAGCCTAGGGCCAGCAGCATCCAGAATGTGTTGCGCCGCCAGTTTGCAGTGCCCGCGTTGACCAGCAGGCCGGCATTGGCAAAAAGCGGCAGCAGGCACTGTACCAAGTTGCCGAAAACAAGCAGAAAGGAATCATTCTGCCGAAAGACCACAACCACCAG
>CAZCNH010000072.1:0-12534 GCA_964500065.1 uncultured Acidobacteriaceae bacterium | reverse complement strand
TTGCCTTGCTTCTAGTCCCGCGTGGATTTGCGCAGGCGCGCCTGCCGGTGGGTGGCGGCGTGGTGGAGATCAAAGCGGACACGCCCCGACTGGAAGGCAAGCGGCTGATCTACGAAGGGAACGTCGAGGTAACCTACCAGAAAATGCGGCTGCTGGCCGACCGCATCGAATACGACGACGCGACGAAGCAACTGACCGCAACTGGCCACATCCGCTTCGACTACGAAACGCAACATCTGGAAGCAGCCTCCGCTGAATACAACATGCGCACCGGCCGCGGCGTTTTTCGCAAGGTGCGCGGCACCTTCCGTGTCGAGCGGCAGCCTAATCCGAATATTCTGCTGAGCCAGAATCCCATCGAGTTCGAAGCCCGGGAAATCGAACGGGTGGATGAGCGCACATATGAGGTACGCGGGGCGTGGATGACTGTCTGCCCCCCGGATAAGCCGGTCTGGAAGTTTTACGCGCCGCGCGCCACCATCCAACTGGAACGACGGGTGCGGCTTGAACACGCCAGCTTCCGCATCTTCCATGTGCCGGTGTTGTATCTGCCGGTGGCCACGGCTCCGGCGGGGCGGCGGGTGCGGCAAACCGGCTTCCTGCTGCCGCATGTTGCCCATTCCTCGCGCAAGGGACTGGTGATCGGCGACGCCTTCTACTGGGCGCCCGCGGAGTGGTTCGACGCCACCGCCGGCGCCGAGTTCTTGAGCCGCCGCGGCCACAGCCATTCCGCGGAAGTCCGCGCGCGTCCCTGGGAAAATATCGACTTCCGCGCGCTCTATTTTGCCGTGAACGATCGCGGCCTGATCGGGCCGAGCGGCGTCCGGAATTCGCAGAGCGGGCACGAAGCGCAAGTCAAGCTGAACGCCATGTTTCCCAACGGCTGGCGCGCGGTGATGGACGTCAACAAACTCACTTCGCTTAATTTCCGGCTGGCCTTCGCCGAGACTTTTGCGGAGGCCTCCAACCCGGAAACGCGCAGCAGCGCCTTCCTCACCAACAATTTCAGAGGATTGAGCCTGAACTTTTTCACCCTGAACTACAAGAACTTCTTAAGCGCCGCGCCGGAGACTTCGGTGGTGCTGCGCGCGGCTCCCGGCGCCCGCCTCAGTTCGGTGGACCAATCACCGTGGAAGCGCTGGCCGGTCTACTTCGGATTTTCCGCGCAACTCGATGCAGCGCACCGTTCCGATCCTGTTTTACAGACTCCCGAAGCCGTGCAGCGAATGGAAGTGGCACCGCGCGTGACGGTTCCCCTGCGCTGGGGGCCCTGGCTGGGCGTGACCCCGTCGTTCACCCTGCGCAGCACTCGCTATGGCTCGCAGCTCCTGGCGGGCACGGTGGTCGGCGACTCCTTCCAGCGCACCACCGCTGAACTCACCACAGAGATTCTTCCGCCGGCATTTTCACGCGTGTGGCAACAGGGGGAAGACGGCACAAAATGGAAACATACCGTCGAGCCCCGCTTGGTGTACCGCTTCGTAGATGGCGTCGAGAACTTTGCGCGCTTCCTGCGTTTCGATGAGATGGATACGCTCACCGACACCAACGAAGTGGAATATTCGCTTACCCAGCGGTTGTTCCTGCGCGAGCCGGGGCGCAACGCGCAGGAACTGGTCCGCCTTCGCGTGACCCAGAAGTACTTCTTCGATCCCACGTTTGGCGGAGCGGTGGTGGCCGGGCAGCGCAACGTATTTCAGGCCTTGCAATCGGTTTCGCCCTTTGCCTTTGCCGATGGCCCGCGACGTTTTTCTCCGGTGGTGATGGATGCGCGGGTGCAACCCGGCTCGCGCTACGACGCCCAGGTGCGTTTCGACTACGATACGACGCGCTCCCGCGTGACCGCCTTCGGCACACTGGTGAAGGTGCGGCCCTACCGCGAATCCTTTTTCACCATCGCGCATTTTGCCACTCGGTCGGACCCCGTCCTGCAGCCGCGCTCGCATCAGATCCGCGCGCACATCGGCTATGGCGAAGTGCAGCGCCGCGGCCTGAACGTGATTTTCGGCATGAGCTATGACGTGCGCCAGAAATTCTTTCAGAACCAGGTGGCGCAAATCAGCCTGAACGGATCCTGCTGCGGGATCGGGTTCGAGTTCCGCCGCCTGGCACTCGGCCCGCTGCGCAGTGAAAACCAGTTCCGCGTGGCTTTCATGGTGGCCAACCTCGGCACGTTTGGAAGCCTGCGGCGGCAGGAAAAAGTATTCTGATCTCAGAACCAAGATCGAGCGCCCGCTGGAGGAGGTTCCATATGAGCGACGTTTTGCCCTGGCTGGACTATAAGTGGAATTTCGATTTTCCCGCGGGCATGTATCGGGCTGTGCTGGAGCGCCTGCGCGGCACCCCCACGCGCATTGAAGAATTGCTTCGCGATGCCACTGCAAGCGTTCTGACACAAAAAAAAGACGGCAAGTGGTCGGTGCTGGAGGAGATCGGACACCTGTGGATTCTGGAGGAGGAGTTGCACCGTCCGCGCGTGGAGCAGTTCCTGCGTGGGGAAAGCGCCCTGATGGCCGCGGACATGAGCAATAAAGCGACCTTTGAGCGCAACTTTTGCGCCATGCCCGCGACGCGCGTAATAGAGGGGTTTCGCGCCGCCCGCCAGGCGACGATGGGTTTGCTTGATCCGCTGACGCTCGAGCAGGCCGCGCGCGCCGCCCTGCATCCGCGCCTGCAAAAGCAGATGCGGCTGGTAGACATGTGCTATTTTGCCGCCGAACACGATGACCATCACCTGGCGGTGATTCGGGCGCTCTTGTAATGCCGGCGTCTTAGGCAATTCTTTTGCAATGGGTTTCCGTTTATGGAACTGACGCACCTGCCCATCGAGAGACTCGCGCCGCTGTTGCGGCGCCGCAAGCTATCTCCGGTGGAACTGACGCGCGCATTTCTGCGCCGCATCGAACAGCACAATCCCCGGTTGAATGCTTACATTACGGTTTGCGCCAAGCGCGCCCTTGCCGATGCGCGCCGGGCAGAACGCGAGATTCGCCGCGGCCGTTACCGCGGGCCGCTGCATGGCATTCCCATTTCCCTGAAAGACAATTTTGAGACGCAGGGTGTGCTCACCACCGGCGGCTCGAAAATCCTGGCAAGCAATAATCCGGAAAGCGATGCGCTGGTGGCGCAGCAACTCTTCGAGGCGGGCTGCATCCTTCTGGGCAAAACCAATCTGCACGAGTTCGCCTACGGCGTGACCACGGAAAATCCGCACTATGGCCCGGCGCGCAATCCGTGGGACCTGAATTGCATTCCCGGAGGGTCGAGCGGCGGCAGCGCTGCGGCGGTGGCCGCCGGCCTGTGCTGCGCTTCGTTTGGGAGCGATACCGGCGGCTCGGTGCGCATTCCTTCGGCTCATTGCGGCATTGTCGGACTGAAGGCCGGGTTTGCCTCGTCCAGCGTGCGCGGGGTGATTCCGCTTTCGGCCAGTCTGGATTCCGTCGGGCCCCTGGCCAAGTCGGTGCGCGATGCGGAATGGCTGGCGCGCGCGACGGCCCCGGTGCTGAGCCGCGCTTCAGCGCGTGAGGGGCGGCGTGATTTCCTGGCTCTGCCCGCCAGGCTGGGAAAAGGGTCAAAGCCGTTACGCGGCGTGATCCTTGGACTGCCTGCGGATTATTTCTTTGAATGGCTGGATGTGGATATTCGCCGCGCCGTGGAAGCAGCGGTGCGACTCTGCAAGGATTTGGGCGCCGCGGTGCGCGAGGTTTCCATGCCGTGGATTGCGCCGAGCGACGACGCAGGCACAAAGATTGCCCTCGCGGAAGCAAGCCACTGGCACCGGGCCCAAGGGTGGTTTCCCCAGCGCGCGGAAGACTACGGGGAAGATGTACGCAAGCGCCTGGAAATGGGCTTGGAGATATCCGCCGCCGATTATCTTGCCGCGAAGGATAAGCAAGCCTCGATCAGCGCCAGCGCCGCCGAAGTATTTCACGGCATACACGCGCTGGTCGCTCCGGTCACGCCGGTTGCAGCCACGCCCATCGGGGAAAAGATGGCCAGCGTCTGCGGGAGGCAGGAACCGGTGCGAGGCGCGCTGTTGCGCTTGAACCGGCCGGCGAATTTCACCGGCCTGCCCGCGATGTCGCTGCCCTGCGGCTTTACGCGCGCGGGCCTGCCCGTGGGGTTGCAACTGATCGGGCCACCGCTCGGCGAATTGGCCTTGTGCGCGCTGGGCCGCGTGTATGAGCAGGCAAGCGATTGGCATTTGCACCGGCCAGCGGACTGATGCCGCGCAGGTCCGTGGTATCGTTGCGCCGATTCGCAGGCGCACGGCAAAAGCGCGGTCAGGCGCGGGAATTACAAGTTGTCCTTGTGGAGAACAAACATGAAGCGGCGAAATTTCAGCAAGGCAATCCTGCTGGCGCTTGTGCTGGCGTGCAGCACGGCGGCGGGAGCGCAGCAAGCACCATTCACCATTCTGGTGACGAACGACGATGGTTACAGCGCGCCGGGAATTCGTGCGCTGGCCGAGGCCTTGAAGGGAATTGCCGGCGCTGAAGTGATCGTGGCCGCGCCCGCGCAGAACCAGAGCGGCAAGGGGCACAGCATTGTGACCAGTGAACCGATCCTGGTATTTGAGCGCAAGCAGGCCAACGGCGTGATGTGGTACGCCATTGAAGCGACCCCCGCCACGGCGGTGCGGGTGGCGCTCGACAAGCTAGCGTCACGCAAGCCGGACCTGGTGGTTAGCGGCATCAATCGCGGGGAAAACCTGGGCATCGTCGTCTATTACTCGGGCACGCTGGGCGCGGCGCGCGAAGCGGCAATTGCGGGCATTCCTGCCATTGCTGTCTCCATGGGCGGGGATAACGAAGCCGACTACGCCGCAACCGCTGCCGCTACGCGCGAAATAATCGAGCAGTTGAGGGCCAAGGACATGGTTCAGCCGGGACTGTTCTTGAACGTGAATGCCCCGGCCGGAAAAACCAAGGGCGTGCTTGTAACGCGCCTGAGCAACAAAGCGAATGAACAGATCTACGACCAGCGGCGGAACCCCCGCGGCACCCTGTATTTCTGGCCGGGCTACCGCCCGTTGGAGAAGGAAGATGAAGGCACCGACGTGTGGGGCTTCCTGAACGGATGGATCACCGTGACGCCGCTGGTGCTGGATACGACGGACACCAAAGCGCTGCCAACCTTCAAGCTGCTGGAAAAGAAGGCAGCGGCCGCCGCGGCTCGCTAATGTGGTGTTCCTGAAAGATTGCCCACATCTTCTTACGTTGCCTCAGCGGCGCAATCCCGCTTCTTCGGGAGGTTTGTCATTCTGAGGCCCGGTTTTGGCCGAAGAATCTCGATATCCAGGTCGAGTAAATTTGTGATCGAGGTTCTTCGTGACCTGATTCGACGCTTCGCGCCGAGCCGAATCGTTCCTGAGAATGACGAGGTTACGATGAGCGCGGAACCAATCCGCTACAGGCGTTCGATGCGCTGGGCAAGAAGGAAGCCGGCCACGCCGACCGCAAATCCAGCCGGCAAATCCGCGAAATAGTGATACCGGCCGTAAACCGTTGCCACCAGCATCCCCGCATACAGCGGCAAAAAAATCCAGAACAGCCGGCGACGGAAACGCCAGGCGCCCAGCAAGGCCACGGTCGCGCCGGCCACGTGAAGCGAAGGAAATGCAGCGCCGTGTACGCGGGCGGCGCCCTGCACCAGATTCATCAGTGCGGTGAAAAAGTAGCCATCGAGCTGCGGCGCCTGCTGCAAGTGACGCAGCGTGTGGTACGGACCTTCCATGGGCCAGGCCAGCGCGATGCAGTAACCGATGAGGTAGGCCAGCGCGGTGCCTAGCATCGTCGCGCGAAAGGCCGGCAGCTCCCCCCGCGCGTACAGAATTCCCAACAGCACCACGGTGTAAAAATAATACGTGGCGTAGGCAAAGGCCATCACGTCATTGAGCACAGGGGAAGCGAACCGTTCCAGCCACACGGCGGGATGAACGCCGAAAATCGCGTAATCGAACCGGAGCAGGGCCGCATCGAACCAGTGCGGATGAATCAGGCGGCTCAGGTAGTGCAGCTCCTCAAAAAAGAAAATGAAAAGCAGGAAGGGATACCAATGGCGCCAGAAGCGCAGGACGCGGCTGGGCCAGCGCTGCTCCGCCCAGCACAGGGCAACAATTGCCGCGGCAATTCCCAGATGAAGAGCGAAATACCTGCCCGCGCCATTCACATTCTGCGGAAAGAGGGCGATCAGCGCGGTAAGTAGAAACAAGTAGCCCAGGGTGGCCCATTCATAGGCGCGCAAGCTGCGCAGGACACCGCGAGCAAGCGTCCCGAACGCCGCGCCGGCGGGTTCGGAGTCTTCAGCCAATTGCCGTTTTGGATTGGGGTTCTTCCACGGCACGGATGGAGTGTAGTCCATGAGTCTCCTCGAGTGCTTGTGTTGGGTGCTTCGAAAGAAAGGACAGGGCGTAGCCCTGCTGTTTGGCCGACTGGCGTAGCCGTTCGACAAAATCATTGCGCTGCGCTTCCAAAGGAAGGATACGGTTTGCCGCTGGCGGCGCCTGCGGCCAGCGCGTGACCGGCCACCGTTCCTGCCGCGCGCGTTTTTCCAGTTTGCGGCAGGGATTCACGGCAATGGCGTGGCCGACGCGCGCCAGCAGCCAGCGATCCGCCCAGCTATCGCCGTAAGCAAAGCACAACTGCAAATGCCACCGGCGCGCTGCAGCGAGCCGGGCAACGGCTCGCGATTTCTCAATTCCCGCCATGGCGCGGTTCACGACATTTCCCGTCCAGCAATCGCCTGAGCTTTCCAATTGAGTAGCCAGCACTTCAATGCCTGGGTGAATCTCCTGCGCGATGGTCCTAGCCAGCGGTTCAGGCGCGCCGGTGACGAATACCACTGCGTGTCCCTGCTCGAGATGCCACCCGATGCGGCGCAGCGCATCCGGCAACAGCGGAATCGGATAGCGCCGGAGCCAAGCGCAGAAGGTGTCCAGAGTCCAGCAAGGTACGCCGGCCAGGTAAGCTTTGTTGTTGGCGGCCATCACGGCCCACTCGGCTTCTCCTGCATCTCTGGTTTCCCATGACCAATTCGCGCGCACCGCCAGCGGTACCATGCGGACCGCAGCGCGCAACCAATTGCCCAGGTTCAAATCTCCGCGCCAATTCAAGTAACGCAGGTAGCGCCGCTCGAGCGAAGGTGCGGCAAGCACGGTGCCATCCAAGTCGAAGAACGCTGCAATGGTCATCGAAATCCTCCTTTTGATCATGCTGGCGCGGCTCGGGGAGCCGAGGCGTCCTGCTGTGGCACATTCACGAGTGTCCCAGCGGCCGGGAAGCTGCCCGTGTAACCCTATGCCGCCACCGCGCCTTTCCTGGAGGGCTGCGCCGCAATTTGCGCCGGGGCCACGGCTGGCGCGGAAATGCTCAGAGCCATCACGTAACGGCGGCCTTCCCACAGCACAGGCAAACCGCGCACCAGGCAGAAGAAAACCGAAATCATCACCAGCGCTGCGCTGACGGCGGAAATCACTCCGTTGGGCGGCAGGCTCAATTCCAGCGCCAGCCAGCAAAAACAGGCGCACTTCACCGCCCCATAGGCCGCACGACTCCAGCGCGAGGCCACCAACTCGCGGCCCCACCAGGTATCCAGCATGGAATCTTTTCCGAAGCCTGCGCGGCCGCTGCGCGCAGCGATGCCGCGAAGAAAATCGGTTGCCGTGCCGCGGACAAAGAAAAGCAGGGGCACCCAGACGGAAATCAGGCCGGTCACGGCAAAAAAGGTGAAGTACAGATTTTCGAGGACGCGGTCGCCGAGAATATCAATTTGAGCGCCGAGCGGTGTTTCCAGCTTGTAGCGCCGCGCGACATAGCCATCCACTGCATCCAGCACAATGGCAGTAAGGGTCAGGGCCACCGCGAGCAGTCCCAGCCATCCCGCCCGTTGCGCCCCGTCGCTGGCCCAGGCCAGAAGAGCGACGGACACAAACCCCAGCACGACTCGAAAGGCAGTGATCTGATTCGGGGTCATTGCGTGCCTCCGTGCAACTATCGCCGACCAGAAATGCACCCACCGGGCCAATACAATGCTTGCGCAAGTCCTTGCGTATCATCACGGTGAGTTGGGTTGGCCTGCATGGCTATCAAGGGTTTTTCCGGCATTTGGATGGAGCGGATTTCACCAGCAGGCGGCGGAAAGCCGCCTTTCCGTCACTCCGAGATCGTCGGAGGTGCGCGAGAAATGACAAAGTGACTTTTCCGCAGCCCGCCAGGCAGCAGGAAATGCTGTTCCCTACCGTCTGATATGGGAGAATAGGAACGAAAGAAAGCGCCGCGAATTGAGTCTAAACCTGCCCCGCAAACATCTGATGTTGAACGGGCAACCTTGCCGGAAAAAGGATAGCGAAGTATGCAGACAGCAGATGTGACCATGGGTGGAGCGTTTGTGGCGGGGGTCGTATCGTTTCTTTCGCCATGCGTGCTGCCGCTGGTGCCGGGCTACGTTTCGATGCTGAGCGGGATGGGGCTGGAGCAGTTGAAAGCGGGGCACGCGCCGCGCAGCACGCTGCTGGTTTCCTCGCTGGCGTTCGTTCTGGGTTTTTCGCTGGTATTCATCGGATTTGGAGCTTCGGCCAGCGCGGTGGGCCAATTCCTGGTGCAGAACCGTAACGCCATGGCCCCCGTGGCGGGCGCCGTAATTGTCCTTTTCGGGCTGCACCTTGTGGGCGCGCTTGCAAGGCTGCGCCAGCAGGATGGGCTGGCGGTTGGCGGAGTCCTGGTGGCTGCGGCCTGGCTGCTTTGGTGGCAGCCCACGCTCGGCGGAAAAAACATCCTGCCGGTGCACCTGGTGTCGATCGCACTGATCTTTCTTCTGGGGGCGCCGCTTTCCCGGCTCTTGAATCGCGACGTGCATCTGCGCGATATGGGTGAACAGCCGGGCATGGTGGGCGGCTTCCTGATGGGGTTTGCTTTTGCCTTCGGATGGACCCCGTGCATCGGGCCCATCCTGGCGAGCGTTTTGCTGATTGCCGCGACAAAAGAATCGGTGGGCCAGGGCGTCTTTCTGCTGGCGATCTATTCCCTGGGCCTGGCGATTCCCTTCGTGCTGACCGCGCTGGGCATAGGACGCTTCCTGAAGTTTTACCAGCAGTTCCGCAAGCATCTGCACACCATGGAAGTGTGCAGCGGCGTGCTGCTGCTTTTCATCGGCGGCCTGATATTTTTCAACCGCCTGACGTGGCTTTCGACCAAGCTGGGGTTCCTGAACTATTTCGCGTGGTAAGCGCCGGGTGATTTTGACGAGGGTGAAATGAAACGAACCATCCTGATTGTGGCTACGGTTGCCATTCTGCTGGCTGCAGTGATCACGGCAGACCGGAAATTCGGCGGCGGAGCGGGCTCGAACGCAACGGTATCCGACTTCGTTGATCTGAAGGGCCAGCCGGTTGACCTTGCGCCGCACAAGGGAAAAGTGGTGCTGGTGAATTTCTGGGCCACGTATTGCAAGCCTTGCCTCACTGAAATTCCCTGGATGGTCGAATTCCAGAACCAGTACGGCCCGCGCGGCTACCAGGCCATCGGGATCAACATGGATGAAGAAGGCGCGGAGTTTGTGAAGAAATGGCTGGCGGAGCCGCAACTCGGCATCGGCGGCGAACAGGTCCGGCTCCAGTTCAACTATCCGCAGTATCTGGGGGATAGCGCCGTGGCCGAAGCCTATGGCGGATTGATCGGCCTGCCCACCACGCTGCTGATCAACCGCGAAGGAAAAGTGGTGAAGCGATACATCGGCATTTCCAGTAAAGAAAAATTCGTGAAAGCCATCGAAGAATTGCTCTGATTTGCCACGCCCGCGGGCTTGCGGTAGTCTGCAACTGCAATGGACGAACGCTACTTCCAGGAAAAATGCGACGCGGCGATGCTCGCGTTGCGCCGGAAATTGCTGAACCTCTCCGATCAGTTTCCCTTTGAAGTCGAAGGGGAAGGGGAGAAGCTTGAGTTGCTGTTCGAAGACGAAGATGAGACGCGCTTCATCATCAGCCCGAACAGCGCGGCGCGGCAAATCTGGATTTCCGCGCTGACCACCAGTTTCAAACTGGGCTGGTCGGAGGCCGCGCAGGCCTTCACCCTGGAAAAGACCGGCGAAACACTGGACGCGCTGATGGGAAGAATCCTGACGCAGCAATTGGGAGAAACGATTTCGGTGTAACGCAGTTGCCCGGGGACGGCGCATCTTTTGTGTTGCAGGCGGCGTCTAAGGGCATGGAGCAAACTGGAATGAAGCGAATTGGAATAGTGCAGATGCTGCTGGCTGGCGCGTTCGCGCTGGCGACTACGATTGCATTCGCGCAGAGCGATATTCCGCGGGCGAATACGGTGGTGAAGCCCAAGGCGTTTGTTTCCCTCCAGCCGGTGCCGCGCGGCGGGACGGTGGAAATTGCCGTGGTGGCGGAAATCCTGAAGGGCTTTCATACCAATTCCAATAAGCCCAAAGAAGACTACCTGATTCCCACTACGCTGACCGCGGAATTACCCGCGAGCCTCAAGCTGCTGGAGACCCATTACCCCAAGGGAACCGAGCAGAAATTCGAGTTTTCCGATACGCCGCTCGATGTGTATGACGGGACGATTACAATTCGCATGAAGCTGCAAGTCGCCGCGGAGACTCCCACCGGCACTGTTAGCGTGCCCCTGACCCTGCGCTACCAAGCCTGCAACGATCGCGCCTGCCTGCCTCCGGTGAAACTGCCGGTGCCCGCTGATTTGCAAATCGCCGCCGTGGGCGCAAAGGCTGTGCCGCAGCATCCCAACATCTTCAAAAAAACAAAATAGCCGCGCGGGACTCCGAAGCGCGGGAAAAGTAACGTACGTGGGTCACCAGCTATTGTTTTGGGATCGCCGGAACGGCGCGGCGGATGCGCGCGACCACCGCGGCCTTGCCGATGGCCACCATGCTATCGAACAGCGGCGGCGCCACGGCCTGGCCGACCATGGCCACGCGCGCGGCGTTGATTAGCAGGCCCGCCTTCACGTTTTCGGCTGCGGCGATATCGCGCAGGGCTTTGTCGCAGGCATCGTGATTCCATTCGGCCAGGGCTTCGAGCGCGCCGGCCAGTTTGCCCAGCAGACTGGGCACAGTGGGGTCTTTCC
The DNA here is from genome assembly GCA_964500065.1 of uncultured Acidobacteriaceae bacterium. Taxonomy (GTDB): domain Bacteria; phylum Acidobacteriota; class Terriglobia; order Acidiferrales; family UBA7541; genus CAZCNH01. The sequence continues at coordinate 1,441 of CAZCNH010000072.1, read as the reverse complement.
AGAATTTCGCAACCGCTGCGGGGTCGTAGGAAAAATCGTCGCTGAAAAAGCCGCGGCCCCAGTTGGCAAAATCCGGGATTAGCCGCGTTCGGGGGCGCAGCAAATCCACGGTGCGAGCAAGCCACTCGCGGCCCGCTCCGGCGGACCATTCGTCCTTCCAAATCCCCGCCGAGCGCAACGCAGCTTCCACAAAAGGCAAAAGCTCCGCAATCGGCAGATTCTGCAGGTAGTGGGTGTTGAACCATTCGAGTTTGGCGCGGTCGAACACCCCGTTGGTGCGGCTGACCCCTTCAAGCGAAAAGCGTTGCACGAGCTCGGGCGTGCGCAGGGTCTCGGTGTCGCCCCCGGCGGACCACCCGAGCAGGGCAAGAAAATTGCGGAAGGCTTCCGGCAGAAAGCCTTCGTCCTCATAGGAGCCGACGCTGGTGGCGCCGTGACGCTTGGAAAGGCGCGTGCGGTCCGCGCCCAGAATCAGCGGCACATGCGCAAAAACCGGCGCGGGCTTGCCCAGAGCCTGGTAGATCAGCACCTGCTTGGGCGTGTTCGATAGATGGTCGGCGCCGCGCACCACGTGGGTAATGCGCATATCCACGTCGTCAATCACACAGCCCAGTTGGTAGGTGGGCAGGGGAAGCGTCTGCCCGGATTCCGGGCGGGGCGAGCGCAGCACCACGAAATCTTCGATCTCCTCGTTGCGCACTTCCCGCGAGCCGTACACGGCATCCTCAAATTTTGTGCTGCCGGTCTCCGGAACGCGGAAACGCACCGCAGGCTGATAGCCCTGCGACTTGGCTTTTTCCGAAGCGACCGCGCGGTCCGGCTCACTCAAGCTGCGGCAGGGACATTTCGGTTTCTTGACCGGCTTGGTTTTCCCGGCGGAATCGGAAGCTTCCTCTTCGGCAGGCGCGGCATCCCCGCCGGCGTATTTCTCTGGCGCGCAGTAACACAGGTAAGCGTGGCCGCTGGCGAGAAGCTCATCGGCGGCCGCGCGATACATATCCAAACGCTGCGATTGAAATACGGGGCCTTCGTCCCAATCGAGGCCCAGCCAGCGCAAACTGTGCAGGATCCCATCCACTAACTCGGGCTTGTTGCGCTCGACGTCGGTATCCTCGACACGGAGGATGAATGTGCCACCGGTGTGGCGCGCAAAAAGCCAGTTGAACAAGGCCGTGCGCGCTCCGCCCACATGCAAGTATCCGGTGGGGGAGGGAGCGAAACGTACGCGGGGCTTGGCAGCCGAATCCATGGAGTCATCCTTTGTGAACGATTCCTAGTCGAAAGGAAAACTCCATTGTAAGCGATACCGAGCGGCACGCCAAATGAGCACATGGAACGAAACGAACGGTTTTCCGACTGCGCACATGCCCGGCAAGTACCCGTATTCTGAATGACTTGCAGATGTTTCCACAGCAGTACCCCAGTACCCTTGACCCGTTGC
>CAZCNH010000071.1:16747-18060 GCA_964500065.1 uncultured Acidobacteriaceae bacterium | reverse complement strand
AGGACGCTACCCTCTCAAGGTAGAAATACGGGTTCGATTCCCGTTAGGGCTACCACCTCCACGCCTCTAGCTCTGGGCCAGGATTTTTGCGTAGAGCCGGGTACGGGCTGCAACGCTGCGCGGACGCACCCAGTCGTAGCCCATCGCCGCCCAATCTTTGTCTTCCGGGTCGAGCCCCAGCGCAACGATATACGGCCGTTCCACCACCAGAAATTCGCGGCGGTGCGCGAGCAGGTATCCGTTGCACTTTTCGCGGGCGCGGGCCGCTTCCTCGTAACGCCGGTACCACGGGTTGATGTGCGCCCCGCAGCGCTCCGGGCATAGCAGCGACCCGAACTCCGTGGCCGTGCCTTCTCCGGCCAGCGCACACTTCGCCTTCGGCCAGTTGGAAAAGCCGCATTCTGCCGCGACCACCGCCAGGCAATCGCGCCGCCGGATTTTTGCGGCCACGCCGATCAGCTCCGCATCTTTCTTGGTCCGGAATTCCGGCAACACGCGCAAACGCTCGAGCGCCAGTCCATTCCCTTTCTGAATTTTCTTGTGCAGGATTTCTGCGCGGGTTTTCAGTTCTTGAACGGCATTCTTCATTGCAGTCTCCGTTTGCGAACCCTCCCGCTCCCTGTGGGTTCGGACTGTAATGTGAATGCTCAGCGCAAAGCGTGGAACCAGCTACACCGGCTCAGGGTGAAGGCTTCTTTCGGCGGAGTGGCGCCCCTGTGCACCTGCGCTATCGTAGCACAGCCGGTGGGTGGTTGCGCATGGCTAGTCGTCCAGGCGGAGGATGAAGGAATGCTCGATGCTCTGCTCGCGGCGCAATTTGTCGGCCAGGCGCTGCGCCGCCGATTCGGTGGGTACCCGGCCCACGCGCACGCGATACAGCACGCCTTTCGGAGAGGTCATTTCATCCACTAAGATGGGTTGATACCGCCGCTCAAGGGCTTGCCTCAAGCGCACGGCATTTTCTTTCAGGGAGAATGCGCCGATCTGCACCGTGTACTGCCCCTCCGTCGGGTGCGGTCCTGAGACCAGTTCCAGCCGCACCGGGGCAATGCCCATCCCTACCATATCAATGTCCCGGGCCGCCGCATGGGACAGATCAATCACGCGCCCTTCTACAAAAGGCCCGCGGTCAATGATGCGCACCTCTGTCCGTTTCCCGTTCTTCAGGTTGGTCACGCGGACAATGGATTCAAACGGCAGCGTACGGTGCGCAGCGGTCATTTTTTCCATGTCGTAGATTTCGCCATTCGAAGCCCGCCGCCCGTGATAGGGCACGCCGTACCAGGAGGCGATTCCTTCTTCGAGGAAACTGC
>CAZCNH010000071.1:0-16647 GCA_964500065.1 uncultured Acidobacteriaceae bacterium | reverse complement strand
GCCAGCAACACGGCGAACAGCGCCATCCGCCGGCCAGCCTTCGCGTGGCTGCCCCGGGCACTCATCACGATTTCTTTCCGCCGCCATCAGACGATCGGTCAAGCTGTTCGGCAAGCTCCGCCAATTTCGCCGATGCGGCGCGCAACGCTTCCACAGCGCGGCGCTGCGTTGTGGGCTTCACGTCGGTTTCAAAAAAATGCCGCAGCTTTTCCCATTCGCGATCAATGGCCCGGCCAGCATCTTCAAACGCGCTCATATTCGCCTTCCTCAAAATCTTCCCGGTATTTTTCTGTATTATAGGATGGCGGAAACGTTCCGCGAGGATCGCCGTTCCTAACATGCAACTGCCCCCGCAGTGGCGGTACAAGCTCAATCGCTGGAAGGAATCGCTGGCGGGAATATTCGCGAGCGATTCACGGGAAGACGCGCGGCCCAAAATCTGCCCGGCCTGCGGCACCCTGGTCGGCACCACCGCCACCAAGTGTCACGAATGCGGCACCAGCATGACCTTCTCCATGGCCGCCCTGGGCAAATCCTTCGGCCGCTTTTTGCCGGAAGAATCCCCCGTCACCTATTTCATGCTGGGGCTTTGTTTCATGCTGTTTGTGGTTACCGTGGCCGCTTCGGTGCAGTCGGGTCGCTTTTCGCTGCTGGGTTCGGTGGACGGCAGGGTGCTGTTGCGTCTGGGCGCCCGGAATACCCTCATGATTTTCTGGTATCACGAGTACTGGCGGCTGGTGCTTCCGATTTTTCTTCATGGCGGATTGCTTCACATCGGCATGAACATGATGTGGCTTAAGGATTTTGGTCCGCTCCTGGAAGACATCTATGGCTCAGCCCGTTTTCTCTTTCTATACATGATTACCGGCATTTGCGGCTTTCTGTGGACCACAGCCTGGGACCTGTTGGTAACGGGCAATATTTATGGGATTGGCGTGGGCGCTTCCGGCTCGCTGATGGGACTTCTCGGTTTGGCTCTGGCGATTACCACCCGGCGCGGCGGCGCTTATGCCCAGATGATGCGGGGCCAGCTCATCAGAAGCGCGCTGTTTGTGCTGTTTATCGGACTGTTGATCCCGAATATTGACAATGCGGCCCACATCGGCGGTTTTGTTTCAGGCTTTCTCCTGGGCAAGGTCTTTGACGACCGACCACCGGCTCAAGGCCGCGAACTGAAGCGCGCATATGCCTTGGGCTGGATCGGAGCCTTGATCATCGTTTTCAGTTTTGCCACAGCCGTATTCAAATTCTTCACGGTGCAACCGGCGCCATGATATCTCGATTCCATTTGGCAGCGCCCCTCGTCGCCTTCTTGACCCTGTTCACCTGTGCAAGCGCAAGGGCGCAGGCCAAAACTCCCTCCCCGCAATCTCCCGCCGCCCCCGCCGGCCGCAGCCTGACCTTCGAAGACATTCTCGGCTGGAAACTGGCCGATCGCCCGCGCATTTCCCCGGACGGAAAGAAGATCGCCTTCCTGCTGTCCGAGAACGATCTGGAAAAATCGCGCGCCCTGGTCCACTTGTGGTGGGTGGATGCCGAATCGAAGCAGACACGCCGCGTGACCCACCTGGACGAAGTGGTGGCCGATCCGCAATGGTCGCCCGACGGCCGCTGGCTGGGCTTTGTCTCCGGCCGCACGGTGGATGGCAATGCGCAGCCTCACATCTGGCTGCTGCCGGTGGATGGCGGCGAAGCGTTCCCGCTTACGCGCGGCGCTGAAGCTGTGCAGCATTGGAGTTGGGCGCCGGATGGCAAGTCGGTCTACTTCGTCACCCGCGAGCCCGAGCCGGAAGCTGCCGCAGCACTGAAAGAAAAAAACAAGGCCCGGAAAATTGACACCGTCGTGGTGGAAGGCCAAAAGCTGCGCAACCAGGTCTGGCGCGTAGTGGTGGATACCCAGCAAGCCGAGCGCATCTTTGCCGGCGACCTGGGCCTGGCGGAGATTTATCCTTCGCCCGACGGCCGCTGGCTCGCCTACCGCACCAATCACACCGGCGACCCCGATCACGATTGGCGCTACGACGTGTGGCTGCTCGACTTGAGCACGCGGCAAGCAAAAGCGCTGGTGGAGCGCGGCGGCTCCGAACGCAGCATCGTGTGGTCGCCCGATTCGGCGCGGGTCGCCTTTCTCGCCCCGCGGGACGAAAAGCTGCGCTACTCGCAGGAGGAGATTTTCATTCAGCCGGTGGTGTGGCAAGGCCCGCGACCCGAGCCCCAGCGCGTAACCAAAACCTTCGTCGGTTCCATGGAAGACTTGCAATGGACAAAAGCCAATCAAATCTCTTTTGCCGCAGCCGTTGGCGCCGGCAACCGCATTTTTCACGTTGACCCGGCCGATGGCGTGGCGCGGCCCGGCAGCAGCGACGCCATCTTCCTCGCTGCGCCGCACTGGACACCCGACGGCGCCGCCGCCGCGGCCCTGCTGGAAGGCTCCGCCTCCCTCCCCGAAATCGCTCTTGTCAGCGGCGCCGCGGGTGAAGCGCAAAAGCTCACTGATCTGAACCCGCAACTCAAGCAGTTTGCGCTCGGGGCGCAGGAAGTGGTGCGCTGGAAATCGAAGGATGGGAAGGAAATCGAGGGCGTGCTGATCCGGCCCGCAGGCTGGGACCCGGCGAAGAAGTATCCGCTGCTGCTGGATATTCACGGCGGACCGTACGGCCGCCGCTCGAATACCCTGAACACCGGCAACCTGCCGCAGGCGTGGGCCGCGCGCGGCTGGCTGGTGCTGCAACCCAACTTCCGCGGCAGCTCCGGCTATGGCCACGAATTCGGCCTGGCAAACCGCGGCGATATCGGTGGTCGCGATTTCGAGGACATCATGGCCGGCGTGGACTATGCCCTTGCCCAGGGCTGGGCTGACCCCGAGCGGCTGGCGGTGATGGGCGAAAGTTACGGCGGCTACATGACCAACTGGATCATCGGCCACACGCAACGCTTTCGCGCTGCGGTCAGCTCGTTTGGCCTGTTCAGCTTGTTCACCGATTTTTCCAACTCGTCCTATCCCAGTTGGGAAATGGATTACCTCGGAAAATTCTACTGGGAAGATTTTCAGCTCTTCCAGGACCGTTCGCCGCAGAAGTTCGTCCAGCAGATGCAGACGCCGGTGCTGATCCTGCACGGCGAAGCCGATGACAACACGTTTATCGCCAATTCGCAGGAAATGCACCAGGCCCTGAAGCTGCTGGCCCGCAAGGTCAAGTTTGTCCGTTTCCCCCGCGAAGGGCACGGCTTCGTCGAGCCGCAACACGTGCTGGCGCGCTTTCGCGAAACCGCATCCTGGCTGGAGACGCACGTGCCCGGTTTTTCAAACGAAGCGCGCGCCGCTGTCGAAGGGGTGCGCAGCGGCCCCTGGGAATTGCGCGTGGTGGAAACCCGGGTGGTGGAAGATTACGCGGGCCTGAAGCCGAAGGGGTTTTTTGCGGAAGTTACGTTGTTGCTCCGCAGCGTGGAACCGGTGGAAGGACGCTTCGGGATCTTGATCTTCGACAACGCCGGCGGCGACGTCACTCTTGCCGGCGAGGGGCGCGCGTTTTATCCCGAAGGCGTGGTCACCGAAACCCTCGGACAGAAAGCGCTGGTCAAGTCCGGCTCCCAGGTCGTTGCCGCAATCCCCGAAAAAGGCGGCGCTACCGCGCTGGCCCTGACCCTGGCCTTTGACCTGCCGGCAGGGGCCCGCGAAGCGCTCTTGAAGATCAAGGAATTCCCGCCCATTCCCATCCACTTTGAAAAGAAGTAGCGAAAGTTGTTGAGTGCTCGCCTGATCCGCATTTCTCGCAACGACGGATCGTGGCCACAGCGCATGAGCAGGTTCTTTCATGCACCGCGTCATTCCGAGGCCCGGTTTTGGCCGAAGAATCTCGGCGTCCCGCGCAAATTCGTGATCGAGGTTCTTCGCCACCCGATTCGACGCTTCGCGCCGAATCGGAACCGTTCCTCAGAATGGCGAAGTGTTTTTTTCTGCAACCGGCTAAGCGGGCGGCTGCGGGCTGCCCACGCTCAATTGCCGCGCAATCAGCACGCTATAGTGCAATCCAGAAAGAACCGTGAAGGCCGCGACGATGAACACGCCCACATCGCGCAATCCATCGAGCCACGTGGTTTCGAACGCGCTGGCAACGATGGCCACGAATACGAAAATAATCTGGGCCCCGGTGGTGGCCTTGCCGTACATCGAAGGCGGGAACGGGCGGTATCCGATGACCGCCAGGATCACCGCCGCGGCAATCAGAATCAGAATGTCGCGGCTGAACACCAGAATGGTCAGCCACCATTCGATTTTCCCCTTCACCGCCAGAATGAAGAACGAAGAGGAGAGCAGCAGCTTATCGGCAATCGGATCCAGATAGGCGCCCAGCGCCGATTTCTGGTTGAGCCGCCGCGCCAGCAATCCATCCAGCAGATCGCTGGTCGCAGCCGCCATCAAAATGGCCAGCGCCCAGCCGTACCGGTCGTAGTAAATGAAAATGATGAAGAACGGCAGAAAGCCCAGCCGCAAGAAGGTAAGCTGGTTGGGCACCGTGAAGATTTTGCCGGCCATGGATCCGCTTGCGATATCGGCGGGAAGGGTCCGCCACCCCCGCAACGATGCTACCGCAAATCAGGTGAATTGCGCGAGGTAGTCGGCCAGGCGCGTGCCCGTCTTCTGGGCGAAGAGGTCGGCCAGCGAAGGAATCGCGCCCAGCGCTTCGTCGAGGGAGATACGCTCGATGCGGTTCATCGGGAAAAACACGGTGGGCAGCCCCACGCGCTCGCCTTCCGGGTCGCGCACCTGGCGTACAAAGTCGTCGAAAGAATTCAGGTCAATTCCCCTGATGGTCACGCCCGCGCCGTGAATGGCCAGGAGTTCGCCCCACAGCTTTTCTTTCGGGCTGTGCAGGCTCACCACGACGATAGAGTGCAGTTCCATGATTCTTCACGCCCCCGCCTTTGCGGGGCCATACACCGGGCTATCCCTGGGAAAGCATGGTCTTCAGATTTTGCGCTACGTGCAGCGTGGGCTCCGTGAATTTTTGCACGTCGGCGGGTGTAACACCGGGCGCGACTTCGGTGAGCACCAGCCCCTTCGGCGTCACTTCGATCACGCCCAATTCGGTGACGATCAAGTCCACCACTCCCACCCCGGTCAGGGGCAAGGTACACGCCTTGCGAATTTTCGGCCCGCCGTCTTTGGTGGCGTGTTCCATGGCGATGATCACCCGCTTCGCGCCGGCCACCAGGTCCATCGCGCCGCCCATGCCCTTCAGCATTTTTCCGGGGATAGCCCAGTTGGCCAGATTGCCTTTTTCATCCACTTCGAGCGCGCCCAGCACGGTCAAGTCCACGTGTCCGCCGCGAATCATGGCGAAGGAATCGGCGCTGGAAAAATAGACCGTCCCGGGAATTTCGGTGACGGTTTCCTTGCCGGCGTTGATCAAATCCGGGTCTTCGCTCCCTTCCACCGGGTACGCCCCGACGCCCAGCATCCCATTTTCCGATTGCAGGATCACTTCCATGCCTTCCGGAAGATAGTTCGGCACCAGCGTCGGCAGGCCGATGCCCAGATTCACGTAGTAGCCGTCGCGAAATTCCTGGGCCACGCGCTTGACGATGATTTCCCGCTTGTCCTGTTCGTTGGCCATTTCTCTCTCCACCTGCCCCGGCCTTCCGGGCCCGTCACCGGTTGGTGCGCGCTCGTCGGCGGCGAATCCCGCCGCGCCTAAGCTTTTCTCACGGTGCGCTTTTCAATGCGCTTCTCGTAATTCGTGCCCTGGAAAATCGCGTTCACGTAGATGCCCGGCGTATGCACCTGGTCCGGGTTCAACTGGCCCAGGTCAGCCAGTTCTTCCACCTCGGCAACGACGAAGTCCGCGGCGGTGGCCATCATCGGGTTGAAGTTGCGCGCCGTGCGGCGGAAGATCAGGTTGCCCCAGCGGTCGCCACGCCACGCTTTGATGAAAGCGAAGTCACCGCGCAGGGCCTTCTCCAGCACGCAGGGCGTGCCGTCAAAATCACGGGTCTCCTTGCCTTCGGCGATCATCGTGCCGTAGCCGGTCGGCGTATAAAACGCGCGGATACCCGCGCCGCCGGCGCGCAGCCGTTCGGCGAGCGTGCCCTGCGGATTCAATTCCACTTCGATTTCCTTGCTCAGCACCATGCGCTCGAAAAGTTTGTTCTCGCCCACATAGGTGGAGATCATCTTGCGCACCTGCTTGGTTTGCAGCAGCAGGCCGATGCCGAAATCATCCACGCCGGCGTTGTTGGAAACCACGGTCAAGTCCTTCGTGCCCTTGTTGCGGACCGCGGCGATCAGATTTTCCGGGATGCCGCACAGGCCGAACCCGCCCATCAGAATCGTCATGCCGTCGCGCAAGCCCTCGATGGCCGCGCTTGCACTGGCTACTCGTTTATCCATAGGAGCTTAAGTTTACTTCATCCCGCGGAGGATTTTGTACACGTCGTTCGCGGCTTCGAATTCGGCGGCCAGTTCCCGCGTGGTCAGGTTGTTGCGCAGGTGATCGAGCGCGGTGATCAGCCGGTCAAGCGCGCGGCGAATGTTCTCCGGATTGCTGTGGCAAATATCGCGCCAGACGCCGTACGGGCTTCCCGCCAGCCGCAGGGAATCGCGCAGCCCCGCGCCGGCCAGCGCAAGCGGCAGGCCGGTTTCATCCGTTTCATCGCGAACCACGCCGGCCAGCGCCACCGCGGCCAATTGCGGCAGGTGCGAAACGATGCTGGCCGCCCAGTCGTGCGCCGCCGCATCCATCCAAACCGGCTCGGCGCCCATGGCCCGGAGCGACTGGACGAACTTTTGCACGCGAGGATCGTCGTCCTCCGGTTGCGTGATCAGCGCATATTTCGCGCCGCGGAAGAGTTCGGCGTCGGCATGGGCGATGCCACCCGCTTCCCGGCCCGCCATCGGATGCCCGCCCAGAAACCGCGCGGGCCTCGTAAAGAGTTTTTTCGCTGCGCCGCAGATGCGCTCTTTGGTGCTGCACACATCGGTAAGCAGTGCACCCGGTGCGGCGTGCCTGGCAACAATGGGCAGAATATCGAGGGCTGCGCCAATCGGCAGGGCCACAACAACTAATTCCGCTTCCTGCACCGCCGTGGCCACATCCGCCGCCGCGTGATGAATGGCCGCAAGACGCGCCGCCTCGGCGAGGACGTCAGGACGGTCGTAACCGGTAACCGTTGCGCCCTTTTTCCGGGCCGCCAGCGCGAAAGAACCGCCGATGAGACCGGTTCCCAGGATGGCGATTCTGCGAAATGGAAATTCGGCCATGGTTATCGTTTCAATCGCGCCGGCGCGCCGCGTTTTTAATGCTGTTTTTCCTTGCGGAGGGCCGCGCGAACAGCGCCGCGCGTTTGGCGAAGAATTTCCCGCCACAGCCTCTGCACCGCAGGGTCGCTTAGCGGGCCTTGATTGGCGAGCGCCACCCGGCGCTCGATTTCCCGCTCGCGCGCGTGATTGAACAGGCGCAGTCCGGCAACGCGCTTCATCCGGCCGATCCCCAGTGAGAGCCGGGCGCGCCGGTTGAGCAGCGCCACCAGTTCCCGGTCGAGCGCGTCAATCTGGCGGCGCATGCGCGCGATGGATGCGGCCTTCATAGGCCCGAGGCCTCCGCGGAACGGATGCTCATTCCATTGCGCCCTGCTTGCTTCAAGGCTCGAATCTTCTCGGCAACGGCTTTCGCGGCGTCGCCGGCGGTTGCGGCGCGCTCAATTTCGCTCACCAGCGCCGAGCCAACCACGGCTGCATCGGCAAGGCCTCCCAGTACCGAAACGTGCCCGGGCAGTGAAATTCCAAATCCAACCGCAATCGGCAGGCGGGTGGCCCTGCGCGCGCGCCGCAGGAAGGCGGGAAGGTCCTCCGCCAGTGAGTCCTTTGCGCCGGTCACGCCGGTGCGCGAAATCAAGTACAGGAACCCGCTGGAAACGGCAGCGATGGACTTCAGCCGCTCATCGGAAGACGTGGGCGCGCCCAGAAAGATGGTGTCCAAATTCCTGGCGCGCATGGCCGCGATATAGTCGGTTGATTCTTCCGGCGTAACATCGGTCAGCAGCGCCCCATCGGCCCCGGCGGCCGCAGCTTCGGTGGCAAACTTTTCCAGCCCCATTTGCAGCACCGGGTTGAAATAGCTGAACAACACCAGCGGGACATGAGTTTTCTTTCGCAGCCGCTTCACCAGGTCCAGCACGCTTGCCAGGTTCACGCCGTTGCGCAAGGCGCGCTCGCTGGAACGCTGAATGGTCGGTCCATCGGCAACCGGATCGCTGAACGGCACGCCCAGTTCGATCACGTCCGCGCCGGCTTCCGCCATCGCCAGGCAAATTGCCTCGCTGGCATCGAGCGAGGGATCGCCGGCGGTGATGAATGCAACCAGGCCCAAATCCCCCGCCGCGCGCAATTCATCGAAGCGCCGGGTGATGCGTGAGTTTGTATGCATCGCCGAATCCATGCGTACCCGCATTCTGAACTTCTATGACTACAGATGCCTGGCCAGAATCTCCATATCTTTATCGCCGCGGCCGGAAAGGTTCAGGATCACCACTTGCTCGCGTGGCAGGCGCGGCGCGCGGCGAATCATCTCCGCGAGCGCGTGCGCCGATTCCAGCGCGGGAATAATCCCTTCGGTGCGCGCCAGGGTGCGCGCGGCGGCTACGGCCTCTTCATCGCTTACCGCCGTATATTCCGCGCGGCCTTGCTGCGCCAGCCAGGCGTGCTCCGGGCCCACGGCCGGGTAATCGAGCCCGGCGGAAACGGAGTGAGTCGCGGCAATCTGGCCGTCGGCATTCTGCAGCACGTAGGTGTAGGTGCCCTGCAACACCCCGGGCCGGGCGCCGCTGAATCCCTGGGCTGCGGCCAGTCGCGCGGCATGTTCGCCAAGCGCCGCTCCGCGCCCGCCGGCTTCCACGCCCACCATCTTCACGCTCGCGTCCCCCAGAAACTCGTAGAATAGGCCGATCGAGTTTGACCCGCCGCCAACGCAGGCAAACAGCACGCCGGGCAAGCGTCCCGCCTGCTCCAGAATCTGCGCGCGCGCTTCGCGGCCGATCACTGCCTGAAAATCGCGCACCATCACCGGATACGGATGCGCGCCCAGCACGGAACCCAGCAGGTAGTGAGTGTGGCGCACATGGGTGACCCAATCGCGCATGGCCTCGTTGATGGCGTCTTTCAGCGTGCGGCTGCCGGAATCCACGCCCACGACTTGCGCTCCCAGCATGCGCATGCGCGAAACATTCAGCCGCTGCCGCTCCATGTCTTCAGTGCCCATGTACACAACGCATTCCAGGCCGAGCCGGGCGGCGACGGTCGCCGAAGCCACGCCATGCTGCCCGGCCCCGGTCTCGGCAATGATGCGTCGCTTGCCCATGCGCGCCGCAAGGATTCCCTGCCCGATGCAGTTATTGATTTTGTGCGCGCCGGTGTGCAGCAGGTCTTCGCGCTTCAAATAGATGCGCGGCCCGCCCAAATGCGCCGTCAGGCGTTCTGCGAATTGCAGCGGCGTGGGCCGCCCGGCAAGTGTTTTCAGCAGGTGTTGAAACTCCGCCTGGAATTTCGGGTCCTTCAACGCGATGGCATAAGCGTGTTCCAGTTCTTCCAGCGGCGAAACCAGCGTTTCGGGAACATAGCGGCCGCCGAAGGGCCCAAACCGCCCGCGCCCATCCGGCCAGGTGTGTGTGTGGCTGTTCATTTCCTCTCACCGTAATGCTCAGTTTGACGTAGCGGCCGCGGGAAAAGCCGGTTCGTCATTCTGAGGCCCGGGTTTGGCCGAAGAATCTCGATCACAAGCGCTTGCGACCTTGGGCATCGAGGTTCTTCGTCCGCCTCCGGCGAACTCAGAATGACGGCAAAGGGACTTTTCAGCAGCCTGCTAAGGCTCAGGCTCAAACTGACCCGCTACCTCTTCCCTGCTGCTTTCATGAACGAGCGCATTTTCCGCGCGTCTTTCTTTCCCGGACGGCTTTCCACGCCGCTGGCTACATCCACCGCAAAGGGACGCGCCTTGCCGATGGCTTCGCGCACATTCTCCGGCGTCAGTCCGCCGGCAAGGATGATCCGCGCCTGCTTCCTTGCCCGCCGGGCCAGCTTCCAGTCGAATGTCTTGCCCGTGCCGCCTTTTTCTCCACGCTGAAAGGCGTCCAGAAGAATCGCATCGGCGGCGCGGAACCGGCGAATCCTGCCCAGCGTCTTTTCGCCGGCCACGCGCAACGCTTTCCAGACGGTGAACTGGCGGCCAAGCGCCTGCACCACGCGGGGCGATTCCCCGCCGTGCAGTTGAATGACCCGCAACCCGGCTTGCCGGGCAATCGTTTCAATCTGGCTCACCGGCGCGTCCACAAAAACACCGACGGGTTTCGCCCCTCCCCGGATGCGACGGATGATCTCTCGCGCCCTTGCCGGAGTCACATACCTCGGGCTGCCCGGATAGAAATTGAAGCCAAGATAGTCCGCGCCCAATTCCACCGCCCGGCGGGCATCCCCATAATTGGTGACCCCGCAAATCTTCACGCGCGCGCCCATCAAGCTGGACCGGCCGGTTGGGCATCGCGCGCGCCGGTCAATTCCCGCAGCGCCACGCCGGGATCCGCTGATTTCATCAGCCGTTCGCCAATCAGGAAAGCGTCAAATCCTGCATCCCGCAACCGCTGCAAGTCTCCGGCGGAGTGAATCCCGGACTCGCTGACGGCGATGCACTCCTCCGGGATTTCTTCCGCCAGCTCCAGCGAAGTTTCCACGCGAACCTCGAAGGTGCGCAGGTCGCGGTTGTTCACGCCGACGATCTGCGCGCCGCAATCCACGGCCCGGCGCAACTCGGCCCGCGTGTGCGCCTCCACCAGCGCGGGAAGGCCCAGTTCGCGGCCAAGGGCGATCAGCGAGCGCAGTTGCGCGTCGGTCAAAATCGCTACGATCAGCAGGAACGCATCGCCATCGCCGGCAAGAGTCTCCCACACCTGCCAGGGGTCCACGATGAAATCCTTGCGCAGCGCGGGAAGTGCCGTGGCCTTGCGCGCGGTTCGCAGGTAGCCTATCGAACCCTGGAAAAACTCCTCTTCGGTCAGGACCGATAACGCGGCGGCGCCGCCCGCTTGCACCGATTTGGCCAAAGATCCCGGCTCAAACTCTTCGCGAATCACGCCCTGCGAAGGCGATGCCTTCTTCAGCTCGGCAATAATGTTGATACCCGGCTTGGAAATCGCCGCCGCGAAATCCCGCGGCTTTTCGTTCTTGCGCGCCACGGCCCGCAGAGCGGGCTCGGGGATGCGCTTTTTCCCGTGTTGGATTGCAGCCAGGCGCGCTTCCACGATCCGGTCGAGGATGGTCCCTGTTTTGGCCGGGAGTGACATGGGAATCAACAAGGTTACCGCAACCCTGCCGCTGACACAAAAGCGGGCCGCATCCTTGGGTGCTGCGTCAGTTTGAATTTGAGTCGTAGAAGCTGCGGAAAAAGTCACTTTGCCGTCATTCTGAGTTCGCCGAAGGCGGACGAAGAACCTCGATGCCCAGTGTCGCCAAGCGCTTGGAATCGAGATTCTTCGGCCAAATCCGGGCCTCAGAATGACGAAGCGGCTTTTTCCGCACCCTGTCAGGGGTCGGAGCTTCAGCTCCGACATTAAAGCAGACACCACCTGTGCCTCCCCACGGGAAATGCGCTGGAACAGCGCATTTCCCGTGGGGAGAGTAGTGGAAGGAGAGCAAGAGTTCCTGTGGGAGCTAGTGTCGTGTCCCGGAAATACCTGACAATTCTCTGCAGGGGGTCGGAGCTTCAGCTCCGACATTAAGCCGCTGCACACTCAGGGGTTTTAACCCCTGAGGGATGCATGGACATATGCTGAGAATTTCTGAGACACAACACTAGCAGCTTGTTGAAAAACTTGCAGTAAACAAGTCATTCCGAACCCCGGCGCTTTTGCAAGGGTAAGAAATTTGCATTTTCTTTGGTTTCTTACAAAATGCAGATTCCTCGCTTCGCTCGGAATGACGCCAAATTTCGTAAACAACCACCGTTCTGGTCATTCCGAGGAACGCTTGCGATTCGGCGCGTCGCGCCGAATCGCGTGACGAGGAATCTCGACTGCCGCGCTTGCCCGGACTTCACACCGGGATCCTTCGTCGTCCACAAACGGACTCCTCAGGATGACGACCTCAACTGGGAGTGTGGTCTTGCCGGCCACAGGCGCGCGGCTGGGCCTGCCATTCGCGCCGCCGGTGTATAGCGGCCGGTTTCACTCGGCCACACCGCCCGTAGCACAATGAAAAAGGCCAGCCCACGCTGGCCCTTCATCGGCGGTTTTCTCTTGACAGTGTGTAATCTATTTGCTATAGTGTGGCGTGATTATTATCATTATTGCGGAGCGCTATCCCTGTTCGGCGCTAACCCCCTTTTCTGCGTCACTTACACGCTGCGTCCGGCCAACTCCTTTGCCTGCCGCACTTGCTCCACCCCTTTTCCTAAGTTCTTTTCCTAGACACACTTCAGCAACTGCTGGCGCGTTTTTTTTCCTCCTGCAGGCGGGCCATTCGACGGGGTGTGCTGCCGCGGAAGTCTTCCTTGTGGAACGAATTGAAACAACAAGACTTCAAACCGAACTGAATCAAAACGTTGCCACATGCGTTTGCCGTAACTCCTTGCGGGTCAATACGATTCATCAAAACGGGTGGGGGGGGCGGGGGCTACCGAACAGCGGTTTCCATGCCGGGGCCAGGGCCAGTATTGTTCATGGACGAGCGGCTCACTTTCCGATAAGCTTCGCACCCTTTGGAGGAGACATGCTTAGAATGCGTCCGGCTTTTGCCGCGCTCTTGATTCTTGCCTTGTGGATGGCCAGCCCTGTTGCCGCGCAGAAACGCCCGATCACCGAAAAAGACCTGCTCAAGTTTCAATGGATCGCTGACCCGCAGATTTCTCCCGACGGAAAATCCGTGGCCTACGTGCTGGTCAACGTAAACGAAAAAGAAGACCGCTACGAAACCAGCCTGTGGCTGGTGGGCGCCAGCGGCAGCGATACGCCGCGACGCCTGACGCCCGGCCCCAGCGATGGCAGCCCGCGCTGGTCGCCTGATGGCCGTACGCTGGCATTCACTCGCTCGCGACCAAACGAACCCGGGCAGATCTATCTGCTGCCGATGGAGTCCGGCGGCGAGGCGCGAAAACTTACCGACATGCCGAAGGGAGCTAGCGGCGCTTCGTGGTCGCCCGACGGGCGCGCCATCGCTTTTCTCAGCACGACCACCCCGGCAGATATTGAATTGAAGAAGAAAGGCGGCACGCCGCCGAAGAAGACCGACGTGCGCATCATCACCCGCGCCGTCTACCGCTTCAATGGCGCGGGCTGGGCCGACCCCGAAAGCATCGCGCACATCTGGAGCGTGCCGGTGGATCAGGCCGGCACGGAACCGGCCGAGGCCCGGCAACTCACCTTCGGCAAATACAGCGAAGCGATCACCGACTGGAGCGCGGATGGCAGCCGTATCTTCTTCACCTCGAACCGCGTGGACGAGCCGTACTACGTGCCGCCCGATTCCAACCTGTATTCAGTCTCCGCAAATGGCGGTGAACCGCAACTGGTCATTGATATTGATGGGCCGGTCGGCGATGTGGCCGAAGCTCCCGGCGGGCAGCGCTTCGCCTTCAGCGGTTTCAAGAATCCGGCCCGCGTGCAGTCGCACCAGCAGACCGACGTGTTGCTCTATTCCCAAGGGCAAGCGACCAATCTGACCGCCGGCTATGATTTCGAGATCGGCAGCTCGGTGGCGGGCGATAACCGCCCTCCGCGAGGCGGCGGCGATCAACCCCTGCTGTGGACCCCCGATGGCAAGTCCATCATTCTGGCCACCACCGAGCACGGCCGCGGGAATTTTGTGCGCATTGATGTGGCTGCCGCGAAAGTGGAGCCGCTCACGCGCGAGAATCACGATATCGTCAGCTACAGCGCCACCCGCGACGTTTCCAAAATTGCCGTCACCCTGACCGACCCGGTTCATGTGACCGAGCTCTTTCTCTTTGAGCCCGCCACCCGGAAATTCACGCAACTGACCCGGCACAATGAGCCGCTCTTTTCGCAACTTGACCTGGCCCCGCCGGAAGAAATCTGGTACTCGAGTTTCGACGGCAAGAAGATCAACGCCTGGATTCTGAAACCCCCGGGATTTGATGCCTCGAAGAAATACCCGATGATTCTGCAAATTCACGGCGGCCCGCACGGCGCCTACGGCTGGACGATGTATCACGAAATGCTGTGGATGGCCGCGAAAGGCTACGTGGTGCTCTTCCCCAATCCGCGCGGGAGCACCAGCTACGGGCAGGAATTTTCCAACATTATCCAGCACCGCTATCCCGGCGACGACTACAAGGACTTGATGCTGGGTGTAGATGAAGTACTGAAGCGCGGCTACGTGGACGAGAAAAAACTGGGAGTGACCGGCGGGAGTGGAGGCGGGCTGCTGACCAACTGGACCGTGACGCAAACCAACCGCTTCGCGGCCGCGGTTTCCCAGCGCTCGGTGGCCAACTGGGAATCGTTCTGGTACACGGCGGATTTCACGCTGTTCCTGCCGACGTGGTTCCGCTCGTATCCGTTCCGCGACCCGGAAGAATTCCTGTCGCGCTCGCCGACGCGCTACGTGGAAAAGATCAATACGCCCATCATGTTCGTCGAAGGCGATGCGGATTTGCGCACGCCTCCGGCGCAGGGCGGCGAAGCCATGTTCCGCGCGCTGAAGGCTCTGAAAAAGACCACGGTGATGGTGCGCTTCCCCGGCGAATCGCACGACCTCTCGCGCAGCGGCAGGCCTTCGCACCGCGTCGAGCGCATGCAGCACATCGTCAACTGGTTCGACAAATACTTGATGGGCGCGGATATCAAACTCTACGATTTGCAGCCGCAATCGCAGTAGTTTGCTGCGCGAGGAGAGAGGACTGCGGAGATTTTCGGTGAGATTACTTCAGGAGCTGCTCGGCGAAACGCGCGGGGATGCCGAAGTTCGATCCGCCAAAGCCGCGCACTACGGCAAAGTTGATGGCAATCACTTTGCCTTGCGCATTGAACAGCGGCCCGCCCGAGCCACCGTGCGTGGTTTGCGCGTCGTAGACGATCTTGTCCGGCAGCACATCGCCCAGATGTCCCTGCGTGGTCAGGGGACGGACCAGTTTCCGCTTGGCGATCTCCACCATGATTTCGCGCGGGTTGTTGCCGGCAACCTGCATGATGGACTGCACAACGTCTTCCCCGGCACGCGCCAGGATCGCGTCCAGTCCGGTCGCATAGCCCATCAGGATCACGGCCTGCCCGCTCACCGCCGCTTCCCGCTTGGCATCGAGCGCAAGCGCGTTGCGCTTGAGTCCCGCCAGGTCGGCGCGCACCAGCGCCAGGTCCGCGCTGGGAGAAGTCTTCATCAGTTGCGCGCGCAAGCCCCGCACGCCATCCGGAAAATAGGCGTTCATTTCCGCGATCACCGGCTCGAACCCATCCTGGGTGATCTGCGCGAGATCTTCATTCTTCCACCACGGCTCGGCCACATGGCGGTTGGTCAGGATGCGCCCATCTGCCGAAGCCAGAAAGCCCGTGCCAAAAAAGTCCGCGCGCACCTCGGGACCGTTTCCATCCAGGTCAAAAGCGGGGTTGCCTTCGCTGTCGGTCAGGGGCTCGCCGCGCGGATTGATGCCCGCAAAACGAAGACGCTTCCCCGAAGCCTGGTGGCGGAAACCGACCACCACATGCAACAGGCACACGCTGGGCGAATAACTGCGGATGATGTTCTGCGCCACCCGTTGCTCGAGCTCGATATTGCGCAAGTGCGAATTGGTTTCGTCGAGTTGCTTGCGCAGCGCGGCAACTTCGCCCGAATTTGCCGCCGCCATTTTGGCGCGCAGATCTTCGGTCTGCTGCTCGAGCGTCGAGCGGTGATTTTTCAGGGCGTTTTCCGTGGATTCCTCGATTTCTGTACGCATCTTGGAGACGCGCGCCACCAGGTCATTCTGGGTAGCGGTGTTCATCTCCAGCCGGCGAATGGCCGTGTAGGCGCGGTCGGATTCGCGCTTCGCGGTTCGAAAGAAGATCACAAAAATGAGCGCCATAACCGCGATTACCACGAAGCCTGCCGCCAGCCCGGTGCGCAGCCGCCGATCAAGTGAAAACGCGTCCTTGGTCATCTTCTCCGTGACGGCCAGCGCCTCGAATGCCGTGTGGGCAATCTTCTGCCCTTCTTCCGCGAGTCGAGCCATGCGCTCGGCCTCGCGCAGCTCCCGCGACACGCGCAGTTGCGCGCGCACCCGCGCCAGCAACTCCGCCTCGTCCGCCGCCGTAGCCGATTCTCCAGGCCACGCCACCACGTCGTCCGCCCCCAAATCCAGCCACCGCGCCCGCTCGGCAGGAGCCAGCGCCCCCGCCACTATCACCCTCGCACGCGCCCCACTTCTCCCTGTGATTTCCGCGATCAGTCGCTCCACCTCGTCCCTGAGATTCCCTCGCAGTTCAAGGATCGCAAGCGCTGGAGCAGCGCGTAGCTCTGCACGAGCTTCCACGCTCGTCGCTGCGAACTTCACCAGGCTTCCTCCAGAGGCGAAGCCCTCCGTCACAGCCCGGCGAAGCATGGCGTCCGCCGCCAAAACCAGAATGTTTTGTTCAGACATGGGGCCGCGCGCCGCCCTATCCTACCGGAAC
>CAZCNH010000070.1:0-18294 GCA_964500065.1 uncultured Acidobacteriaceae bacterium | reverse complement strand
CCGACCTCCTGGTCCCGAACCAGGCGCTCTAGCCAGGCTGAGCCACGCCCCGACGGCAGAAAGGGACCGCTCGGGCACGCAAAACCCTCCCCAGCGGGACTTTCAGAATAGCACATTCTCGCAGAGGCCGCAGGTGTTGCCATCCAACCTCCCCGGTCGCATCACGGTTCTAATACAGTGGGTGTGCAAAGGAATGTGGAGGCAGTCCGGAAAACGAAAGAGGCACCGGGGAACCGGTGGGGAGAACCATGTTCAAAATTGCAACCCGAACTTTGTTGTTGATTCTTGGATTTGTGCTGGCGGCGGGAGCCGTTGGCCAGAACAAGCCCTTGCGGCCGATGAGCG
The DNA here is from genome assembly GCA_964500065.1 of uncultured Acidobacteriaceae bacterium. GTDB lineage: Bacteria > Acidobacteriota > Terriglobia > Acidiferrales > UBA7541 > CAZCNH01. The sequence goes on along the minus strand of CAZCNH010000070.1, from coordinate 17,949 downwards.
AGCAGGCGCGGGCGCACCTGGCGGAGGAAGTGCGCCATCGCTTGGTGATGCTTCCCTACTACAGCGTTTTTGACAACCTGGCGTACGAGGTGGGCGAGAACTACACGGTCACGCTGACCGGCGAAGTCACGCGGCCGGCGCTGAGGAGCGATGCCGAACGCGCCGTCCAGAAAATTGAAGGCGTGGAACGGGTCGTCAACAAAATCGAAATTCTGCCGCTTTCGCCCAACGACGATCGCATCCGGCTGGCTGTGTATCGCGCAATTTTCGCAACAGCGGGACTCGACCGTTACGCGCTTCAGGCCGTCCCGTCGATCCACATTATTGTGAAAAATGGACATGTCACTCTGCAGGGCGTGGTGGCCACAGAAGCAGACCGCAACCTTGCCGGCATTAAAGCGAATGGTGTGAGCGGAGTGTTTTCCGTGACCAACAAGCTTCACTTGGAAAAGAAATAAGAACCGGTTGCCTATCCCTTGTAGGCAAAACGGGCCACGGTGGGATTCGTCAACTTCTCAAAGTCGGCATAGCGCATGCGGATGGCTTCGCGGTGGGAGCCCGCGTTAAACACGATCTCCTCATCGGCCGCTAGCGAACGGTCCACCACCACCGGCATGCCGTAGATCTTCCCGAAGGGCGGCATCGCCCCGGGCTCGCAATCGGGGAAGCGGCTGACAAAATCGGCTTCCGACACCAGATGCACCTCGCGGCCCAGCACGGCGCTGAGTTTCATCAAATCCACATGGTGCGACGCGGGAAGCACCGCAAGGATATTTTCTTCGCCTGCTGTCAGAACAACGGACTTTGCGACTTCTTTGCCGGAAACATGCATGACTGCTGCGACGGCTTGCGCAGTGTAGGCCTTGGGATGGGAAAGCACCGAATAGAAGACGTGGTTATCGTCCAGCAGATGTTTCAAACGCGCTGAGATGGTCATAGCCGTGCTCCTTCCATCGGACGCGTCTAGGAGAATTATCCCCCCGCGGAAGAAAGGAAGCAAAGGCAATCGGCGCATGCCGCAAGAAATCTGACCGAGTCTTGAGAGCTACTTGATCGGGGGCGCGACGCGGCCCGGCGGCAGAACCACACGTCGCACTTCACTGATGGCATCCATCGCCCGCAAGGCATCCACCGCGGCCGCCGGAACGCCGCCATCCACGCGGACCAGAGCGAGCGCTTCCCCGCCACCCGCGCGCTCCCTGCGGCCAAGGGAGAAGGTCGCGATGTTTACGGCATGCTCGCCCAGCGCGGTGCCGACGCGGCCGATCACACCGGGCACATCGCGGCTGCGGGTGAACAGCATCGTGCCTTCGAGCGAAGCCTCCAGGTCAATTCCATCCAGCGAAAGCAGGCGCGGCACGGAGCCGTGCAGCACGGTGCCCTCGGCCGCCAGCGGATGGTGGGCCGCGACGTGAATGGCCACTTCAAGCCGGTCGGGATAGCCGGTCTCGCGGCGGCGGGTACGCTCTTCGATCTGCAAGCCGCGGGCCGCTGCAATTTTTGCGGCATTCACCAGGTTCACTTTCTCCTCGAGAACCGTATTGAGCAGGCCGGCCAGCACCGCGTTGCGCAAGAGGGTCGCGCCCATTTCCGCGGGCGCTCCGGTGTAAGTGATGCGCACGCCGGAAGCCGCGGAGGGAGCGACTTGCGCCACCAGCGAGCCGAGCCGCTCCGCGAGCTCGAGATAAGGCCGCACGGCGCGGTACTGCTCCTCGGAGAGCGTGGGCAGGTTCACCGCGTTGCGGATGACGCCGCTTTGCAGATACTCGCGAACCTGCTGGGCAATCAACACGCCGACTTCTTCCTGCGCTTCCTGCGTGGACCCGGCAACGTGCGGCGTGGCGATCACATTGGGCAGGCTGGGCAGGAGCGAGTCTCGCGGCGGCTCGGTGGCGAAGACGTCCAGCGCCGCGCCCGATAGCTGCCCGGAACGAAGCGCGGCAGAAAGCGCCGTTTCGTCCACCAGTTCGCCGCGCGCGGTATTGATCAGTCGCGCGCCGCGTTTCATTTGCGCCAGAGTGGCGGCGTTGATGATGCGCTCGGTGGCGGGACTGAGCGCGGTGTGCAGCGAGACAAAATCCGCGCGGGCCAGCAAATCGGCCAGCGGTAGAACTTCCACGCCCGCCTCGCGAGCAATATCCGCGGCAACGAATGGATCGTGCGCGGCCACGCGCATTTCGAACGCGCGCGCGCGCCGGGCGACTTCAAAACCCACGCGGCCCAGACCGATCAATCCCAGCATCTTCCCGCGAAGCTCGATGCCCGCCGCGGCCGATTTCTCCCAGCGCCCATCGTGCAGGGCGGCATTGAGTTGCGGGACCGAGCGGGCCAGCGAGAGCAGCAGCGCCATGGTGTGCTCGGCCACACTGACTGAGTTTCCGCCGGGGGTGTTCATCACCAGCACGCCCCGCAGCGTGGCGGCTTCGGTATCAATATTGTCCACGCCCACGCCCGCGCGGCCGACCACACGCAACTTCGGAGCATGTTGCAGCAGGTCCGCGCTGACGCGCGTGGCGCTGCGCACAATCAGTGCGTCCGCTTCGGCCAGCGCCGCCGGCAACTCAGGGGCGGAAGGCGTTGCAACACTCCACCCGGGCTCGCGCAAGACTTCCAGGCCACGCGGGGCAATCTTGTCGGCCACAACAATCTTCATGGCGAATCAGGCTAAGCGCGCGGCACCTCCGTGTCAAATCGCCCAAAAACTCGGGGCAAATGCCGTGTTATAGTTCTGGCTTATGACGCTAATGGAAAAACTGCAAGCCGATCTGGTGACGGCCATGAAGGCCAAGGATGAGTTGCGATTGAGCGTGCTGCGCATGGTCAAGTCTGCCATCCAGTTGAAGGAAGTGGAGAAAATCAAGAAGCTGGAAGAGCCTGAAGTGATTGCCCTGCTGCAAACCATGATCAAGCAGCGGCGAGAATCGGTCGAGCAATTCACCGCCGGAGGCCGGGCGGACCTGGCGGAAAAAGAGGCCAAAGAAATCGGGATTCTGGAAGGGTACCTGCCCGCAGGCGCTACCGCTGAGGAAATGGATTCGGCCATCGAAGCGGCAGTGGCCGAAACCGGCGCGAATTCGCCGAAACAAATGGGCGCGGTGGTGAAAGCCGCGAAGGCCCGGCTCACGGGAAAAACCGTGGACGGCAAGGCACTGAGCGACCGCGTTCGCGACCGCCTGGCAAGGATGGCCTGAACCTGCATGTGGATCCGCGCCACCGGAGCCATTTTGCGGATCATCCTCGGCGCAGGATTGGTCGCGGCGGGATTGATGAAGCTGCGGGATCCCGGGTTCTTGTATGGCGGGCTGCTGCATCGTTTGAGTGATTTTGGACCACCCTTTGCCTGGTATGGCGACTACATCCTGCTGCGGATTGTAGAACCCCACATGGAGTTGTTTGCTTATGCTGTACCCCTCGTCGAAATTGCCGCCGGGCTTTCGTTTCTCCTTGGATTCCTGGTCAGCTGGGCAGCAAGCGGAACGGCATTATTGATCCTGAACATTGGTTTGGCGACGGGCCGGAATGAGTTTTGGATTCTGCCGTTGCACGCAGCGCTGGCGTTCCTTTTTTTGATGCTCGGGCGAGCAGGGGCCGGGCTCACCTGGGGCCTTGACGGATTGCTGGCGAACCGGCTGCCGCCTCCGCTGCTGCTTTTCCCGCTTCGCCGGCGGTTGCCGGAAGAATTTCGGAGAACGCACGATGCCTCTGCCCGACTCCATCCCGGTCAAATACACGGAAGAAGACGCTGAATTCCTCAGCATCCGGCCCGTGGTGCGGCAGACGTTCCGCATCCACGAGTTGCTGGACATGGTTCTCTCGGTAACGGGAAAGGATCCGGAGCGCATCCGTAAGATATTGCAGGCCGGTACGGTGGTATTCCACTTCTTCCGGTACCGCTGGGAAGGCTTCGCGGCGGAGCCTGCCGAGCTTGCCGCGGCGCTCGGACAATTCCCAGACGCGGATCCTTCCCGCCCCTTTGCAATCTCCGCCTGTACGGCGGTCCTTCTGGAAACCGGATCACAGACGCCGCCGGAATGGAAAAAAGAAGACGCCGAATCACGCCGCTGGCTGCGAAGAAAAACTTTCTGGAAATACTTGATCGAGATGACTGCTGCGGAGCCGCCCGCGTACGCCACCTACTCCTACGAGCGCAAAGGGGACGTGTATGCCCTGCCCATGGATGGGGGCCGGGCAGAGGCCATCGCGCAGGCCGCATCCGCTTTGCTGCCCGCGGCCCAGCGTGGCCCGGCCGCCTCGCTGCCGAAAGTGCGGCGGCTCCTTTTTCTGTGCCCACGCCACTAGCGGCTACGGGGCGCGTTGCAGGACGGCGTTGAACCGCTCATCGGCGGCCACCTGGCGGAAGAACTTCTTCAGCGTGTCCAGCTTTTCCTTGCCGACAAGCACTTCCTTAATCTTGTATTCACGCCAATAGGAAAGTATGTTGCCTTTCACTTCCATCTTGCTGCGATATTCGGCGAAGCCGTAATCGAGCTCAACCGGAGCAGGCAATTCTTCCACCTTGTATCCGGCCGGCAGGGTGATTTCAAACTGGTCGCTTTCTATGCTGGTGCTGCGGAATGCGACGGGATATTTGCGCGCCTCGCCTTCCATGACCGACCAGGCTTTCTGGCCGAGCACGCGTGGCCGCAGCAGGAGCATGTTACCAGCAGACTTGGCGTAACGATCGGCCACAAAGCGGTAACGCAGAACCAGGTTTTGATCGTACTTCTCCAGATTGTCCACTTCCGCCGAGGTCAGAGAGAAGCCGGTGAGGTAGCCAGCGAGAAATTCCTCAATCACTTTCTTGCGGTCGTTTTTCTCGGAGCTGATGAAGGCAGCGCGGCGCATGGTGGCCTGCACGCCTTCGCGTTCTTCCTTCACTTCACCGGAAAGCGTCCCGCCCGGGGAAAGTTCCAGCTTGCCGGTGCGCAGCAGGCGATTGGTGGCCGGAGCCTGCAGGGGCAGGCGCACCAGTTCGCCGCCCGCTTCGCTGACCAGCAGGCCGAAGGTGGCTTGCAGGGACGACGGCAGGTGGCCCATGGGCGTTATGTCGTCCGTGGGATCAAAGAAAAGAAGCTTGCCCAGCTTGGGGTGATCGGAAACGCTGTGCAGTTTTTCCAGCGGAGTTCCCGCGGGCAGTGCGATGGCCAGAATCACATGGTTGAACGTAAGCGGCGTGGGGAATTGTTCCTGGACCAGCCCGCGGTCCGTGTGGATCAGGACGTAATAGGAAGGGATGCCGATTTCCTTCAACATGGTGCTGAGCAAGGTGACCTTGTCTTTGCAGTCGCCGTAGCGGTTGGTGAAGATGTCCGAGGCCATGTGCGGCTGGTAGCCGCCAATTCCGATCTGAATGGAAACGTAGCGAATGTCGCGCTGCACGTAGCCGGAAAGAGCGCGCATTTTTTCGATGACTCCCGGCGCGGACGCGGCCAACTCGGCGACCTTGGCCTGAATCGCGGGCGTACTTTGCCGGCGCCCGACGGAAAGCGAGGAATACCAGCGGCCGACGTCGTCCCAGGTGCCCACCGCTTTGCCGCCGCGGTCGGCGCCGCGCGGAAAATAGCTGACAGCCATCCATCCGGCGACCGCGCGCCAGGGCGGCATGGAATCCTGCGGCTCCACGGGCGCCAGGTCTTTCAAATCCCAGCGCCAGGTATTTTCCCCGGCTGCAACGGGTTCCTGCTTTTCGTGATTCATCCACACGGATTGATATTCCCAGCCCGGCGGCAGGGCCAGCGTGTAGCGGGCCTGCCGGACAGGCAGGAGATCTTCAAAGAACCAAAGGTCCTGAAGCACCGAGGGGCGGCGCTTTTGCTCGTATTCGAACCCGACGACGGTACCGGGATCGGCGCCGGGAATTTCCAGCAGCTTGTCCTTGTTGTCGCTGTAAAGGTCGTCGTAGAGGGCGCGCTCGATGGCGTCTTTTTCTTTTACTTCGTATTCCCTGCCCGCAGCCGGAAGCGACCAGGCCTTGAGAAACGTGATCTTGGTTTCGGTATCAAAAGGAACTACCACGCGAGCCACATAACGGCCTTCGGGCCGGAGAATCTTGTAGGCGCGGCGGTAGGTGGTGCGAATTTCGCCGGTATCCTTTACGGTTGTGATCTGCTCATCCAGCAGCAGCACTGCTTTGGTTTCCGCGGGATAGTTGGGCAGCGGGGCGCGCGCCACCGCGCGCAGCCATTCCGGAGAATCGGCGCGGACCGCTTGCGGCAGCGCCCAGGGCCCGACGCACAGCAGTACGCCGAATGCCCGCCTAATTGCCGGCCGCAGCGGCCAATTGAAGCACCACTTGTTCTTCATCGTGAGCCCTCACTTTGCTGAAGAATGACCGCAACGCGTTGTAATACTCGAGTGGAAACAGAATGCCTTCCACGATCAGCGTCCGCTTCACCGTGACCCGGTTGCCTTCCGCCGCGCGAATCACCTGATAACCGCCAAACGCCTCGCGCTGCGTGGTGGGCGCCGGGAGGTTCGTGGCTTTGAATCCGGCGGGGAGTTCATAGGTCATCTCGTCCAGTTCACGGAAGGGATGCCGGAAGTAAACCGGGTGAATCCGCTCGGATTGCGGAAACGGGTTCGATTCCTGCGCCTGGTAAATATTGGTGGGCAGCAACAGTCGGCGGCCCGCCGGAGTGGCGAAGCCCTGGATTTCCACGGAAACCTCGGCCGCCAGCGGTTGATCGTGGCCCGTCCATCCGGTGATTTTGCCAAGCTTGACCACGGCACTGGCCGGAAGCGCGGCCTTGATTTCGTCTTCCAAGTCTTTGCGCCTGCCGGCTTCGTCGGAGTCCATCGTCTCCAGGCGGTGCGTCAAAGCCTCCAGGCCGGTAAGGGTCAATTCCAAAGTGCCTTTCAGGTTCCCTTCTTCGTCGAGTTTGAAAACGCCCTTGCGCGTGGCCACGGCATCGGTGCTGGCCGGCTGCGGCGTGATGATGAACTGCCCGCCGTCCTTATTGGGGCGCAGGCCGCGCACTCCGGTGCGCAGCCAGTTGAGCTGCCCATAGGGACAATTCGGCGTCCCCGGGTCAAAATACTTCTCCTCGGCGCCCACCTTGACCATCGCCACCGCGCCATCCAACTGAGAAGAATTCAGGATCCGGTCGGAGAAAAACTGCACGTCCCGTTCCGACACGAAGATGACGCTGGATTCGAACCCGGCCGCGCGGGCCAGGCCCACAAACAGGTATGTCAGTTGGCGCCGCCAGCCGTAGTTTCGCTTCCACACGTCTTCGATGTTGTTGTTATCCTTGATGCCTTCCTGTTTGAGTTCCTTCTCGGTCTTGCTTCTTTCATACGAGAGGTTGCGCAGTCCCTGAACGTGCGCGTAAATCTTGCGCAATTTCACTTCCGGTTCGTCGGTGAGGGCGACCAGTTGCGCCGCCGCCTGCTTGATTCCGCCGCGGTTGCCGATGTAGTCCTCCGCGCCCTGGTGCAGTTCCTGGCCGACGCGCTTCCAGAACTTTTCCGGTGTTTCCGGGTTCTGCGCAAAGTAGAAGAACTCGACGCGGGTTTGCACCTCTTCTTCCGGCGGCATGTGCGATTCCTGCTTGAACGCGGGAATTTCCTGCATTTCCAGGCTGAACGAACTGTCACGGTTCTGGTCCACCTTCTTGCTGGCGGGCAGCCGGAAGGTGACGTAGGAAACGATGGCTTGCTGGAACGGCTTGAACCAGAACTTGGCGGCCTTAGTGGGCAGCTCGTGCTGGATCAGCCACTTGGGACTGTTGGTGGCATAGAGGTCCCAGCGGCTGGTGTACCGGTATTCGATAATGCTGCCGACTTGAATGTCGGGTAGCGAAAACGTTTTGGCCTGGATTTTCGCCCCGCGGGCTTTGATCAGGGTTTTTTCAAAGACATCGCCATCGAACTTCAGGATCGTGCCGTCGGGCCGGATGGTGCGGGCCTTGATGTCTCCAATCCGGTTGAAATTGCGGTAATAGGGAAGTTCGACGCTGGCGTACTTCTTCCCTTCCTCGGTGAGAATTTTGATGCGGATGTAATTGTTTTCCACCGAATTTACATCATCGGTGCGGACTTCACGGTACAGCAAGACAGCATGGGAGCCCGGGCTGGGCGCGTAGTCTTTCATCTTCAGATCTTCTTGCGTCACCGGCAGCCAGTCGTCTGCCGCGCGCACGGGGCAGTTTTGCCCCAGAAGAATTCCCACAAGCAGGGTCAGGAATCTGCGTTTCATGAAGGCACCATCCTGTTAGAGGCGCTTATTATCTTTTCATCAGCTTCAGCGATTGGTCACCGTAGTTCGCGTGCAAACTAGCGAATCGTTATACTCTTGTCAACTCAATAATGGAGCATCAGTACTGTCGCCGGGGCGCTTAGGCGGGGCGAGGTGGATTTGTGGAACGTGGCCGCGCTGGTGTGATACTTTGCATTTCGCAAAACGAGCCCGGCAAGCTTGTGCGCGCCACCGCCCGGGGAGCGGTTTGCGCGTGTTCCAGCAGGTTGAACTGAATCCACATGGGGAGGTGGTGCGTGGCGAGCGCATCTAACACAGAAACCAAGAATTCGAGCTGGAGTTCCACGGCTCCCGCGGGCGAATTCCGCCCCTACATTCCGGAATCCGCTGATTTGCCGGAATTCAGCCTCAAGGCGATTCTGTTCGGCGCCATCTTCGGAATTATTTTCGGCGCGGTGACGGTGTACGTCGGCTTGCGCGCCGGGCTTACCGTTTCCGCGTCGATTCCGATTGCCGTGTTGAGCATCAGCCTGCTGCGCCTGTTCGGCAAGGCCAGCATCCTGGAAAACAATATTGTGCAGACCGCGGGTTCGGCGGGCGAATCGGTTGCCGCCGGAGCTATTTTCACCCTGCCGGCATTGATCTTCATGGGCTTCCCCTTTGAATACACGCGCATCTTCATGCTGGCGCTGATCGGCGGGTGGATCGGAGTGCTCTTCATGATCCCCCTGCGCCGCCAACTGATCGTTCAGGAACACGGAAACCTGCTCTACCCGGAAGGCACAGCGTGCGCTGACGTGCTGGTGGCCGGCGAAAAAGGCGGCTCCTTTGCCGGACGCGTCTTCTGGGGACTGGGACTGGGCGGCATCTACACTTTCCTGATGGCCACGGTGACCATGTGGAAGTCGCGGCCGCTGTACGAGCCGAAGTGGCTGCCCGGGGCTTCTTTCCGCGCGGAAATCACCAGTGAGTATCTCGGCGTGGGCTACATCATCGGGCCGCGCATCGCCGGAACCATTTTTGCCGGAGGCGTTTTTTCCTGGCTGGTGCTGATGCCGGCCATCAAGTTTTTTGGGGAAGGGCTGGCCGACCCGCTTTATCCGAGCACGATTCCGATCCGTGACATGTCGCCCAGCCAAATGTGGGAAAGCTACATCCGCCCGATGGGCGCCGGCGCGGTGGCCATGGCTGGGCTGATCACGCTGATGAAGACCATGCCCACCATCATCAACGCCCTGCGTTCCGGGATGAAGGATATGCGCACGCAGAACTCCGGCGCCGCGGCCGGCGCCGGAAGGCTGGAACGCGACATCCCGATGAAGTGGGTTCTGTTGGGCTCGCTGGCCATTATCGTGATGATGTGGCTGCTGCTTACCTTCAAGCCGGTGCCGGGGGCTTCCACCAGCGGCTTTGAGAACCTGATCGCTTCCCTCTTTGTGGTGGTGTTCGGCTTCCTGTTTGTGACCGTTTCTTCGCGCATCTGCGGATTGATCGGCACGTCGGCCAACCCGGTCAGCGGAATGACCATTGCGACCTTGATGGCCACCTGCGCCATGTTCCTGGCCATGGGCTGGACGGCGCCCGCCTACTCCGCGCTGGCCATCACCATTGGCGGCGTGGTGTGCGTGGCCGCGGCGAATTCCGGCGCCACCTCGCAGGATTTGAAAACGGGTTTTCTGGTTGGCGCGACCCCGTACCGCCAGCAATGGTCGCTGATGATCGGGGTGATGGTTTCCGTCTTCGTGATCGGCGGCACCTTGATGCTGATGAATTTCGGCCTCTCCGAATTCCGCCCGCAGCAGATGACGCTCGATATCGAAAAAGTTCGCACGGAACAGACCCTGCGCGGCGCTTCGGTGCGCATCGAACGGGAATCCTACGAACACAAGGGCAAGCAATACGTCCTGGTGAACGCCCTGGGTTCGCGCGAACTGCCCGACGGAAAATACCTCTACAATCCAGAAACCAGGCAAATTGAAATCCAGTGGATCACCGGCATCGGCAGCGATAAGGCCGCCGCGCCGCAGGGCCGCCTGATGGCTACCGTCATCACCGGCATCCTGAATCAGCGATTGCCGTGGCGGCTGGTGGCCCTGGGTGTTTTCCTGGTGATCGCCGTGGAGTTGCTGGGGATCCGCTCGCTTTCCTTCGCCGTTGGTTCCTACCTTGGATTGCACACAACCCTGGCAATTTTCTGCGGTGGCGTGGTGCGCTGGCTGGCCGAGCGCGGCCAGAAACCGAAGAGCGACGCTGAAAGCGAAGTCAGCCCTGGAGCGCTCTTCTCCAGCGGCTTGATTGCCGCCGGTGGCGTGCTGGGCCTGGTAGCCATCATTATTAATGTGCTGGGCGATCCGGAACTGGGCATCAAGCTGATTCCGCCCGGCGTGCTGGCCTTTGGTCCGCGCATTGCCCCTGGCCTTGCCCAATCGAACATATTTGCGGTGCTGATGTTCGGCTTGCTGGCATTTTCTCTCTACCACTTCGCCCGCAAGAAGCTGGATTAGCCTCTTCGACGATTTCATCTTTACTTCGGCGGGCCCGTTTTGACTCGCCTTCGCCTTCCGCTTAGACTGGAGTGATGGAGGGCTTCGCGCAGCGCACATCCGGCTATCGGCCAGGTTGGAGAAGTCTGCTCACGCCGATGGTCAGGGCTTTGCTGATCGCCAATACGGCGGTCTTTGTCCTCACGACTCTGCTGCGAATGTTCGCCGGTGAGGCGTATCGTAGTTTTGTCCTTCTGTTTTCCCTGATTCCCGATGCCGTGGCGAGCGGCTATCTCTGGCAGCCGCTCACCTACCTTTTCCTGCATGGCGGGCTTGGGCACCTGCTCATCAATCTGCTGGTGTTATGGATGTTCGGGTGCGACCTCGAGCGGCAGTGGGGCCGGAATCGCTTTCTCAGCTACTACTTGCTGTGCGGGATCGGCGCGGGCTTCATCAACGTGCTGGTCAAAATGACGGGGCTGGGCAGCTCCACCGTGATTACCGTGGGAGCGTCCGGCGCGATTTATGGCCTGCTGGTTGCCTGGGCGGTGCTCTGGCCCGACCGGCAAATCTGGCTGATTCCGTTTCCGGTGCAACTGCCGATCCGCATCTATGTGGCCATCATGGCGGCGATTGCCTTCTACGGTTCGCTCGAATCTTCGGGGGATAACGTCAGCCACATTTGCCACCTGGGAGGCATGGCGGTCGGTTACTTCTACCTGCGCCGGGGCTCGTTCCTCTACAAGATACGCAACCGCTACTCCGATTGGCAGCGCCAGCGCATGAAGAAACGGTTTGAAGTGTACATGCGCAAGCAGCAAGGCGACCCGCCTTCCCGCCCGGACAACTGGGTCAATTAAACTCAGAACTCAGAAATAGGAACTCAGAAAAAGGCAAAACCGCCCGAAGAGTTTGCTTTTGTTCTGAGTTCTGAGCTCTCACTTTCCTTTCACGGTGTGCAGCTTCATGAAGTTGGTGGAGCCTTTGATGCCGAGCGGCGTGCCCGCGACAATTCCGACGATATCGCCCTTCCGTACCACGCCTTCTTCCAGCAGGCGGCGTTCGGCCAGATCGGTCAAGCTGTCAATATTCTTCACGTGCGCAATCGTCCGCGGCATCACCCCCCAGAATAATTGCAGGCGGCGCCGCGTTTCCTGCACCGTGGAAAACGCGATAATCGGGCACCGCGGGCGGTACTTGGAAACCAGCCGGCCGGTCGAGCCGCTTTCCGTAAACACCGCGATCACTTTCATGTTCAGCTCGTCCGCGGCATGGCACACCGATTCGCTGATGGCTTCGGCCACGTTCAGATGCTCCATCGGACGGCGGCGCCGGTCGCGTTGCGCCAGCATGCTGGCTTCCGCTTCGCGGATGATGCGGTCCATCATGGTCACCGCTTCCACTGGATACTTGCCGCTGGCGGTTTCGCCGGAGAGCATCACCGCGTCGGTGCCGTCGAAGATGGCGTTGGCCACGTCGCTGGCTTCGGCGCGGGTGGGCCGCGGGTTCAGCGTCATGGATTCCAGCATCTGGGTGGCGGTGATCACCGGACGGCGCACGTCGCGCGCCAGCGCGATGATGCGCTTCTGCACCACGGGCACCTGTTCGGGATTCATCTCCACGCCCAGGTCGCCGCGCGCCACCATCACCCCGTCGGCCACCGCCAGTATGGCCTCGAGATTGTCAATCGCTTCCGGCTTTTCCAGCTTGGCGATCACCGGCGTATCTTTCCCGTGCAGCGCGATCGCTTTTTTTGCGGCGAGCACGTCTTCCGGGCGGCGCGCAAAGCTCAGCGCGATGTAGTTCACCGGCTGGGTCATGGCGAAAGCCAAGTCCGCGCGGTCTTTGCTGGTCAGCGCGCTGATTTTCAATTTCACGCCGGGCAGGTTGATCCCTTTGTTCTGCCCCAGTTCGCCCCCGTTGACCACTTCGCACTGCACCGCATCGCCGCGCACTCCGCGGACGCGCAATTCGATCAGCCCGTCGGCCAGCAGGATGCGGTCGCCTTTGCTCACTTCCGCCGGCAGGGGTCTATAGGTTGTGCTCACGCCCTCGGCGTTGCCCTTCAACATTTTGGTGGTGATGGTGAACTTCTGCCCTTTGCGCAGATTCACGGGCCTGCCGCCCTCGAGCAGCCCCGTGCGGATCTTCGGCCCTTGCAGGTCGGCCAGAATCGCGATCGGCTTTTCATGCCGCATGGATACCGCGCGCAAATCCGCGATCACTTTGGCGTGCTCTTCATGCGTGCCGTGGGAAAAATTGAGCCGGGCCACATCCAGCCCGGCGCGCATCAGCTTATCCAGCATTTCCGGCGAGCGGCTGGCCGGGCCGAGGGTGCAAACAATCTTCGCTCTGCGAACATTCATGTTTTCGTTCTTTCTCCAGCTCGCCCACTCGTCAGGATCACATGGGCAGACTATTGTGCTTTGCTGAAATTCTCCACCACGCGGTACAGATACCGGATCCCCTGGCGAAAGGCTTCGAGCGGCAGGCGTTCATCGTCGGCGTGCATGCGACGCTCTTCTTCCGCGGGCAGCGGGAACGGAATGATTCCGTAGCACTGCACATTGCGTATGCGTAACTGCGCCGAATCGGTGGCCCAGGTGGACATCAGCGGCAGCACCACCGCTTCCGGGAAGACTTGCTGCCCCGCTTTTTCGAACGCCGCGTAAAGCTCTGTATCCACCGCCGAAGGCGGCGAGGGCTTGCGTCCTTCGAGCGCGATTTCAAAGCGCACCTGCGGGTCATCCACCACTTTTTTCAAATCTTCCAGCAGGGCATAAATGGATTCTCCGGGCAGCAGGCGAATATTCAGGGTGGCGCGCGCCTCGCTGGGCACCACGTTCGCGCGGAAACCGCCGGTCAGCATGGTCGGCGCAATCGTGGTGCGGAACATCGCGTTCCACACCGGGTTGGCGTCGGAAATACGCCGGATAGCCTGCGGCTCGCGTTCGGTATCGAGTGCGCGCATCCACTTGCCGATTTCCTGATCTTCGATGCCAGCCAGCTTTTCAAAATAGCGGCGGACAATGGTGGTGGGCTTGGCCGGCACTTCGTACGCGCCGATTTTCGCGATGGCCGCCGCCAGGCGAACCACCGGATTATCCTTGCGCGGGACCGACGCGTGCCCGGAGGGGCCGCTGGCGATCACCGCCACGTTGACCGGCACCTTTTCCGACGCCTGTACCCCCACATATTGCACCTTGCCGTCTTTCACCAGCACGCGGCCGCCTTCGTTGATGGCAAAACCCGCGGCGATTTTTTCCCAATGTTTTTCAATCGCGAATTCGATGCCGTGAACGCCGCCTTCTTCCTCATCGCCTTCGGCCAGAAAAATCACATCGCGGTTCAGGGCGGTGCCCTGCCGCTTGAGGGCTACCATCGCGGCCAGATTGGCGATCACCATGCCCTTCATGTCCAGCGCGCCGCGCCCGTAGATGAATCCATCCTTCACCACGCCGCCAAAGGGGTCGACGGTCCATTTTTCTTTCTCTACCCCGACCACATCAATGTGTCCCAGCAGCAGAAGCGCCCGCGATGGATCCGGAATCGGACCCGAGCGCAGCCGCGCCACGACGATTCCCCTCCCCGGCGCGCTTTCCATAACTTCGGCGCGAATGCCTTCGCGCTCCAGAATCGCGGCCAGATATTTCGCTGCTTCCAGTTCGTTACCCGGTGGATTGGTGGTGTTGATGCGCAGCAGGCCGGCCAGCCACTCGGTAGCTTCCTCATTTAGCTTTGCCCAGTCGAAGGGTGACGCTTGCGCGGAAGCGACAGGCGCCAAAGCGGTCAGAACCAGCAGCCATATCAAGGCAATGCGGCGAAACATTCCACCTCCAGCAATTTTGAGTGTCTGGGCGAAGCATGAGTTTAACATGCGCTCGCCCGGGAGTGTGGTCAGCCCGCATGAGGTGTCGTAAAATTGGGGATGGAGTTGCTATGGAGCCCGCCCTGAGCGGCGCGGAAACGATCACACACCGGCGTAGACAACAGGCTCGCCGCGTGGCAGCATCATAAGGTTCATCGAGGAGATGGAATGATGCGCATTTGTGTTTTTCGGATGCTGATCGTCGCGCTGGCCGTTGGTCTGCTGGCCGCCCCGATGAGCCATTTTTCGGTCCAGGCACAGACCAAGCAGCAGCCACAGAAGGAGAAGGATCAGAAGCCCCCGGTGCAGGGACCGGAAGTTGCCATCTCGGTCGAGGTGCCAGTGGTTCAGGTGGACGTGGTGGTCACCGACAACCGCGGCAACTACATTACCGGCCTGAAAAAAGAAAACTTCCGCGTCCTGGAAGACAAGGTACCGCAGCAGATCACTAACTTCGCCCCCACCGAAGCGCCCATCACCATCGTCATCGTGATGGAATTCAGCAAGCTCGGGTACGAGTATTTCGCCTACAAGAGCGTGGGCGCCGCCTACGATTTTCTGCGCCAGTTGAAACAGGATGATTGGGCCGCGCTGGTTTCTTTCGACATCAAGCCGCGCCTGGAAGTAGATTTCACCAGGAACAAGACCGAGATCCAGCAGCACTTGGCGCGGATGTACTTTCCCGGTTTTAGCGAATCGAACGTGTTCGACGCCGTAGTGGATACCCTGGACCGGCTGGAAGACGTGAAAGGGAAAAAGTCGATTCTCCTGCTGGCGTCGGGAATTGATACCTTCAGCAAGAAAACGCTGGGCGATGTGCTCAAACGCGTGCAATCCACCGATGTCACCATCTTCAGCGTCGGCGTCGCGCGCGACTTCTGGGAATATTTCGACAATCGCGGCAGCATGAGCGGCGCCGCTCGCGTGGGTTACTTGCAGGCGGAAAATCAACTGTCCGCTTTTTCGCGCGCCACCGGAGGGCGGGCGTGGTTCCCGCGCTTCGATGGCGAAATGCCGGGAATCTTTCAGGATGTGGCGCTTTCCCTGCGCAACCAGTACAGCCTGGGTTACACCCCGGCCAACCAGAACACCGATGGCAAGTTCCGCAAAATCAAAGTGGAGATTGTGGACCAGGATGGCCAGCCGCTGGTGGTCAAAGACCAGAACAACAAGGTGGTGAAGTACGTGGTCTATGCCCGCGAAGGATACAACGCGCCCAAAGGTAAAGTGGGCGACTGAAGGAATCAATCAACAATTCCTAATATCCCCGTTGCAGATTGACCCGGTTGATCATTTCCCTGCCCGCAAACCAGCGCTCCAGATTTTCCAGCAGCAATTCCGTCTGCCGGTCCCACAAGAATTCGCTCACGGCGCTGATGTGCGGCGTGATGAATACGTTTTCCAGCGTCCACAGGACGTGGTCCGGAGGCAGCGGCTCGATTTGCGTCACGTCCAGCGCCGCTCCGGCGATGGCGCGCTGTTGCAGCGCTTTGACCAGCGCCGTTTCGTCTACCAGCGAGCCGCGCGACACATTCAGCAGGAACGCCGTAGGCTTCATGCACGCAAGCCGTTTTTCATTCATCAGGAGATGCGTTTCCGGAGTGACCGGCGCGGCCAGCACCACGTAGTCTGCTTCGCGCAGCACATCGTCGAGCTGCGTGGAGGGCACCACGCGGTCCACATCCGGTGAATCAGTCTTCCCGCTGCGCGTGCACGCCCAGATCTGCATGCCCAGCGGGCGCACGCGTTTGGCTACTTCCTGCCCGATGGCGCCGAATCCAACCAGCAGCAAAGTTTGTCCATGCAATTCGCGCGGGCGGATCGGCTCGTCCCAGATTTCCTGCTGCGCCCAGTGATGCCACGATTGATAGCGCACCGCGCTGGGAAAGCGCCGCGCCAGCGCGATGATCGTGCCCAGGATGTGTTCGGCCATCGGGATGCTGTGTACCCCGCTGGCGTTGGTGAGTACTACGCTGCTCTGGCGCAGCTCCGGATACATCAGTTGATCCACGCCCGCCGCCGTGGCGTGAATCCACTTCAACTGTTTCGCCATGCGGAACTGCTGCGGCTTCAGCGACCAGCCGACAAAAATATCCGTGTCCGGCATTTCCGCGTCGAGCCCGTCGTAGGTAGGTAGATGAACCACGCGCATCCCCGGCCAGCGCCGGCGCACATGCACGGCAACGTCGGCCGGTGGCCGCCACAAAGTGAACGGGTGCCACACGCAAATCACCAGTTTGGTTTCAGCAGGAGCAGAGGTCATACGAAACAGATATGGAACCACAGATGGACACAGATGAACACAGATAATACTCACTTCGGGAAATGGCAAACTCCGGAGTCACAGAGATTGCCGTTGATTTGCTTTCATCTGTGGTTCCAAGACTTTACTAGCTCGCGCGCAAGTCGCGGCCGGTCATTTGCTTGGGCAGGGGGTAGCCGAGCAGGCCGAGCAGCGTGGGCGCGATGTCGCGCAATGAGCCGCCGTTGCGCAAGGGCGCCTTGGCGTCGTCGCTCACCAGCACAAAGGGCACGGGGTTGGTGGTGTGATAGGTATGCGGCCCGCCGGTTTTGGGATCAATCATCGTTTCGGCGTTGCCGTGATCGGCGCTGATCACCCACGCGCTGGGCGTGGTGGAGTTTTTCAACGCCTGATAAATACGGCCCAGGCATTCGTCCACCGCTTCCACGGCCTTGATTGCGGCTTCGAGCTTGCCGGAGTGGCCGACCATGTCCGCGTTGGCAAAGTTCATCACGATGGCGTCAAAATCGCCTTTCTCGATGACCTTCACGACGTTGTCCGCGATGCCCGCGGCGCTCATTTCCGGCTTCAAGTCGTAGGTGGGGACTTTGGGCGAAGGCACCAGGATGCGATCTTCCCCACCGAAGGGCTTTTCAATGCCGCCATTGAAGAAATATGTCACGTGCGCATATTTTTCCGTTTCCGCGATGCGCAGATTCTTCAACTGCATGTCCGCGAAACAATTCGCCAGGATGTTGTCCACCTTTTCCGGACCGAAGACGAATTGCAGCCAGGGCCAGGTCTTCTCGTATTGCGTCATCGCCACGTAAAAGAGGTTCTTCGGCCGCTTGGCATCGGCGAAGCCCGCGAAATTCGGCTCCAGCAGGGCTTTGGTGGTCTGCCGGGCGCGGTCAGCGCGGAAATTGAAGAAGATCACCGCATCGTCGTCGCGGATGATTCCGCGGGGCGGGGCGTCTCCGCCGTTCTTTTCAGTGATCACGGCCGGCTCGATAAATTCGTCGGTAGTGCCCCGCTCGTAGCTGCGCTGGATGGCCTCGATGGGGTCAGCATGGCGGTGCGGGGCATCGCCATGCACCATGGCGCGGTAGGCGCGCTCGATGCGCTCCCAGCGGTTGTCGCGGTCCATCGCAAAGTAGCG
>CAZCNH010000069.1:0-18551 GCA_964500065.1 uncultured Acidobacteriaceae bacterium | reverse complement strand
AAGCCAGCTTAAAGCCTTCTCGCTGGAGGTTGTAGGAAACAAGCTCGACGATATCTTTATCGTCTTCGATGATGAGAATTTTGCGCATTCTCATGCACTTTACCACAGACATCAAGCCGGATAGTCCAATGAGCTTTTTTGCCTATCCGCTCTAAATTTCTTGCTCCATTCGTTCACCGGCTGCCAATTTTTTGTCTCGAGGGCTCATCTCCCATAATTCACCACGGAAAACGGCTATCCCGTGACAGAAGGGTTCGGTGCCGCCTCGCAGCACGCTCTTGGGTCGGTCACCCCTCAAGATGGCCAGTCACACTGCTGAAGCCGTGCAAGTTTGTGTTGCAAACGCTCAGGATGGTTTCGCTGTTGAAGCTCTTCAATACTTACGATGCTTTGCAAACGGCGGTTAGCTCTTTTCGATAAAGTCTCTGTTAACCTTGGCGACAGGTCTTCATGGTGCAACTAGTTGCAATGTCTTGCACTTAACTGGAAATTCTGACAGCAGTCTATTTCCCAGATGTCCTTGACTTGCACATCTTTCCCCATCAAACTGCCCCTCATACTTTGGATACTCAAATGCAAGATTGGGCCAGCGTGTGGCCAGGGCATTCATTTCTTCATACTGGGCTTTTGTGATCATTGAAGTCCCTTCGGCTGTTTCACCGGAAATGGAGAAGACCATAATGAAAGTCCAGTCGCTGGCAAAGCTTGCTTTGGTATCGTTGTTTGTTTTTGGGTTTGCGCAGACGGGAATGGCGCAGACCAAGCCGCTGAATTTTGGCGACAACTATTTTGTTACCGGAGACTACGTTGTCGGTGGCGTGGGTTTGCGCGGCCTGGGGGATTCGACCGGGTTTGCAACGGGAACAATTACTATTCCTGACGCCAATCCCGGCATTTCTGGTGCGAAATCAGTTCCCGCCGGGGCTGACATTGTGGGAGCTTTCCTTTATTGGGGGACCGTAGAAAGTTCGCAAGCGTCGTTCGTAGGGCAGACTGGATACTTCCGCGGCTACCAGATTACCGGAGTCGTGCTGGGCAACCCCAACGCCCCCGTTTCATGGAGTTCGGGAGGTTGTTCTGGAAATTCGCAGGGCTCCAAGACGATCCGGACCTATCGGGCCGACGTCCTTGCCTTGTTGCCTGTGGATTCGAATGGAAACGTCCTGCCGAACACTTCCTATCAGGTACGTCTGGCTGACAGCGGGAGCAACGGCGGCGGAACCCCTCTCACCTTGGGCGCAACCCTTGTCCTTGTCTACCGTGTTGTGTCGCCCGATTTCCCTCTGAAGGCCATTGTCATCTACGACGGCGCATATGCGCCCGCAAATGGCTCCACCACGATGACTCTGCCAATGCAGGGCTTCTACCAGGCGGCGACAAGCCCGGTTTCGAAGCTGACGCACATCGTTGGCAACGGCCAGGACAACAAATTTGAAACCGTGTACTTGAACAGCGTAGCGCTTCCTTCCCTCTACGGAAGCCTGCCCCCGTTCCCAGGCAACTACAACGGTTCCTGGGATAACCCGACCTGGAGTTTTTCCGGGGCCGGCAACCCTGTGCTTGCCAACGACGCTATGGCGACTACTGCGGTGGCCCCAGCCAGTTCCAACAGCGGATGCGTCTCCTGGGGCGCTGTCATCCTGAGCACCACGGTTCAGAACACCGATGAAGACGGCATCCTGAATGTATGGAAGCAGAATCAAGGGTACTGCGACGCCGCAGTGAATGAAGGCGCATGCAGTACCACGGACGCATCGTGGGTGGCTCTGCCAGGAGCAGCGGCAGGCCAAAAGGATTTGTTTATCCAGATGGACTACATGTGCAGTGTCGTTAAGCCAGATGGCACCTGCGACACTACAACCGGGGTTTCGTACCTGCCGCCGGCCGCCGCTCTAACCATGGTATCCAACGCGTATGCGGCGCGCGGTATCAGCATGCACCTGTTTCCCACCCATGCGATTCAACAGCAAACATGCACTTCTGCGGACGAGGATCTCACTGCCTCGCCGCCTCTATTGTGTCCGTTCCCGAACCAGCCCGGCGTGGTGGGTTGGAAGGGCGATTTTGCTTTCTTGAAGAACCAGCCGCTCAATTATCCCGACGAAACTTCGTGCGAAAACGCCACGACGCCTGCGTGCATCCGGCGTTTCCAGTCCGGGCGCAAGAACAGCTATCACTACGTGATTACGGCCAACACCATTGGTGTGGCGAGATGGGGCTTCCAGGGCGGATCTTTGATAAGCGCTGTAGCGGCAGGCAACACCGTTACGTTCACCACCTCAAGTCCACACGGGCTGGCAGCGGGTGACACTACCAACGGTATTGGTCGCGTAACAATCTCCGATGCAATTACGAATCCGGATCTGAACGGGACCTTCTACGTTCAGAGCGTTCCTACCCCGACCAGCTTCACCATTCAGATTCCCAACGCAGCGGATGCAACCTACACGTTGTTCACCGACCCTGACCTTGGTTTAGCGTCGGGTCAGACCGGCACGGTTGGCGGGTTCTCCGATGTTGGCGGAGCAGACTCGCTCATCACTCTGGGGAGCTGGGGGCCCGACGGGCAAGTCTTGCAGGTGCAGGCGGGCACCTTCGCGCATGAACTAGGGCATTCCAATGCGCTGACACACGGAGGCTACTACTACGACACGCCCGGCAGCTACATCCCGACTTTGGAAGCAAACTGCAAACCCAATTTCCAAAGCGTGATGAACTACCTGTTCCAGATCGACCTTCTGGATGGCGTGCTGGATTATTCCGGGCAGACACTCAATACCCTGAATGAGCAGACACTCAGCGGTGTCGCGGGCCTCACTCCATTTCCCACGTTGTATCCATCGACAAAATGGTATGCGCTGAGTCCTCCGGGCGGCGTCGGCACCGCAGCCACCCGTCACTGTGATGGCACGCCCATGCTGAGCACGGACCCGCCAATGTACCGAGTTGAGGGAGCCGCAAACCCGATTTCTCCGGCGTGGTCAAATGGTCAGGACATCAATTTCGATGGCAGGATCAGTTCGGTCGCCCGTGGTTACGACGACTGGGCGAATGTTGACTTGCGGCAGATTGGCGCCACCGGCAGCTTGTCTACGATAGGAGGCGGCTCGCTTTCGAAGGGCGGCTCACTCTCGAAAGGCGGCTCGCTTTCCAAGGGTGGTTCGCTGTCGAAAGGTGGTTCACTCTCGAAAGGCGGCTCACTCTCCAAGGGCGGTTCGCTCTCGAAGGGCGGGAGTATCGAGAGGGAAGAACTGACCCGCGAGGTGGCCAACTCTATCACCCGGCCGCCGACGAACCTGATGGGAAGCTTGACGTCGGCGCCTCGTCACATCCGATTGAATTGGACGGCACCCACCTTCGGGCAGATCATCAAGTTCAAGATCTACCGCGCTGTGGACGGCGTCCCGGTGGCGCCTGCGTATGCCACCGTCTCGGGCAATCCCCCGGCAACCACGTACGTGGACACGAACACAACCTGCGGCCCGACGTATACATATTTCGTGACCGCGGTGACGCTGGCCGGGAATCCCCCACAGGAGCAAGAAAGCATACCTTCGAATTCCGTGAGCCTGACCAACTGCGTTCCACCGTACAAGTTCAACGGTTTCTTCTCTCCGATGGCAACGGCGGATCCGCCCAATACCGGGTCTTATTCCGGAACGTTCAACAAGTCGAAGTCCATCACGGCCAAGTGGACCTTGATAGACAGCAACGGCAACCTTGTTACCGACATCAGCGTAAATACTCTACGCGCCATTGGGCCCTTCCAGCCCATGGCGGATGGCTCCTGCCGGACTACGCAAACGCTGCCCGCATCTGCCACAGTGCTTTTCTCTCCGGATGGGTCCAAAGGCAGCAGTACGTTGCGGTTTTCCAGCAGCCAGTTTGTTTTTAACTGGGACACGAAGACCACCCCGCCAAGCTCAACCCTTGGCCCGTGCTACGTTTTAGAGCTGCTTTTGGACAGCGGCCAGGTGGAACGAACCGGTGTGAAGCTGCAGTAAGGCTTCACCTGCATGTAGCGTTAGCCCAAGCAAAGGATGAGAGTGCCCGGCGCGCGCCGGGCATTTTCATTTTGCTGCGACCTGTTCGTTTATTGTTTCAGCCGGCGGTTGATGTCGGCAAGGATTGGGTCCTCGCCCGCTTTTCCGCGGATTTCCGCATACTTGCGGTAGGAATCGGCGGCCCCCGGGCTTTTCAGGCCTTCACGCGCCCGGCCTTGATAGTAGTAAACGATGGGGAGATAGCTGTAGGTGGGCATGTCGTCGTCGAACAAGGACAAAGCTTCACCGCTCCGCTTCAGGCACCGATCGAGCTCGGAATCAGCCTCCGTAAAAGCTCCCGCGTCCACATAAGCGATTCCCAGATCAAGGTGAACGATCCAGGAATCGACCAAATTCTTTGCATCGGAGAACAATTGGATGGCTTGTCCAGCGCTGCGTTCCTTCGCGGCAATTTCACCTTGAATCACTTTTGCGTACGCCCGGGGCGCCGCGAGAAGCTCGGCGCCAAGGACAGCGGCAAGTTTCCGCGCCTTGGCGATCTCTCCGGTTTCGACAAACACCCGCGCAGCAAGGAACCTGATTTTTGCGGACTCGCTGTTTGTCATGGCTTTTTCAGCGGCGGCGATGGCGGCGCGCTTGTTGCCCCGCAAAAGCTGCGCGTAGGCAAGCATGGCAGACTTGTCGGCGGCCCGATCACGCTCCTTCACAGCCTCGTCTGTTGTTATGCTCTTTTCGAGGATCTGTACCGCCTGTTCATACTTCCCCTCATAGATCGCAAGGTTGGCTAAGCCGGAATCGGCCAGGGAGGCGCCGGTCGTCCCGACCTTTTGAAGTTGCTGATAGGTATCGGTGGCTTGCGGCAATTGACCTTGACCTACTTGGGCGTGCGCCAGCACCAGGTAACCGTGTTCAAAGGAAGGATTGAGTTTGCGCGCCTCGAGCCCTTCGCGCTCGCACGTCTGAAAATCCCCGGCGTAACAGGCATAGAGCGCAAAGTTGTAGCGCGCGATCAAGTCCTTGGGGTCGAGCTCCAACGCCCTGCGCGCAGCTTCCATGGCCTTGGGCATGTCGTGCGAATTGACGTAGCAGACCGCCAGATTGTTCTGGCCTATGTCGTCAACCGGGTATAGCTTCAGCAATTCGTTGTATTCCTCGATGCACTTCTGCCAGTTCTCGCTCCTCAAGTAGTAGAGGCCGCGGATGCGATAGCGCTCGCGCTCTGTCATCCGGTCAATATGTGCCATAGCCAGTTTGGCGTACTTCTCGGATTCCTGGTCCCGGCCCAGGTTTCCGGCCACTGAAGCCAGGCCTGCGTAGCCGCGCGCGAAATTCGGATCCATCTCGACTACTTTGGAGAAGGAGCGCTGCGCGTCCTCCAATTTCCCGGCGGACTGCTCCTCCATCGCAATCGCATATTGGCGCACTACCGCCAGTGAGGCCGCAGTAAACGCACCTCTGGCGGCTTCCAATTGCACTGATTCCGGGGTGACGTCGCCCAACTCCTTGCGGATGGGTGCAGCAAGCCTCGGCACTACCAGCAAGATCTCGTCTTTGCTGGCAGCGCTTGCTTCGGCTGTCGCAATGGACTGGCCGGTCCTGGCGTCCAGGGCTTCCACGGACATTTTGTAGCTGTCGCCGCGATAGGTCAGAGAGCCGGTAATCACAGCTTCCAGGCCCTTGCTCACCGCCACCAGGCGCGCAGCCTGTTCGTCGAGTTTATCGGTCGGGTTGGGAAGCTGGCCGGCAAGCTTGCGAGCTTCCGTGCGGTTAAAAGCGCTGATGAAGCTGGCTCCCTCCAGAGCCAGATTAAACATAGGTTCAAGTGTGCCATCAAAAATCGGATCGCCGGTGTGGTTCGTAAAGTCTGCCACCAGGACACTCACGGGCTTCGCCGGCCCACCAGAGTTGCCGGCGGTTTGTTTTGAACCCAAGAACGGCAACCTTTGGCGAACTGGCGGAATCAGAAGCGCTCCGATAACCACAATCGCCAGAACGGCCGAAACTCCCAGCCACAAAGGTTTCCGCGCGCCAGGCGGAAGCTGGATGGACACTGAAAACGAGCGCGAAGGCGTGTGCTGCGTTTCAATGTCTTTAATGATTTCCCGCGCGGATTGATACCTGTTTGCCGGGTCTCGCTGCATGCATTTGAGGATGATGCCGCGGAGAAAATCAGGAAGATCAGGGCGCAACTTCCGCGGGTCCGGCGGGGGCTCTTTCACGCGCTTGAACATCACCTGAAGCGTGGAATCGCCGGCGAAGGGCAGGTCACCGGTCACCATTTCGTAGATCAGGATTCCAAGGGAATAGATGTCGCTGCGGTGATCAATGGCGCCACCCTGGACCTGCTCTGGAGACATGTACCGCGGAGTGCCGAGGAACTCGTTGGCGCGGGTCATCCCCAGGGCTCCGGCTTCCAGGGATTTTGCCAATCCGAAGTCGGAAACGTAAACATTTCCCGACTTGTCTACCAGTACGTTCTGCGGCTTCAAATCCCGGTGCACGACACCTTGCGCCTGCGCTACTTCCAGCGCACCACACAACTGGTTGGTGATTTCAAGGACACGGTTAAGAGGCAACTTCCCTTCGCGGTTGAGAGTCTCGCGCAAGTCTTCGCCGTCTACGAACGCCATCGAAATGAATTTCAGACCATTTAAATCACCCAGATCGTGAATGCGCAGGACGTTGGTGTGGGAAATCTTGCTGGCGAGCAATAATTCTTGCTTGAAACGAGCCAGAGCGGTGCCATCCGCGACCATTTCCGGACGCAGAAGCTTTATAGCCACCATGCGGTCCAGGTCGCGGTCAAACGCCTTATAAACCGCTCCCATCCCACCTTCACCCAGCTTCGCTTCAATCCGATAGCGCGCGCCAAAATCCGCGCCCGGCTCGAGAACAATTGAACCGCCACCATAGGTGGGTAATGAAAAACCCCGGCCAAAGCTGGACCCGGATCCTGACCCGGACCCAGATCCCCATCCTGCCCCAGAGCCGGACCCCGACCCGGAACCGGAGCGTGATCCTGATCCGGAGTCGGAAAGAGTAACGGAATCTGAAAAAGGAGCCGGTGGCGGCGTTAGAACATCAGTGGCAGCGGGAGGGGGGCGAGTTTCCGGGGTAGCTCCGGGTGAAGCAGCCCCACCCATGGTCATTCCGTCGTCCGCTGTAGCCAGAGACAGCCCACAACGGCTGCAACGGAAGGCTTCTGGCTCGTTTTCCAAGCGGCAAAACGGACAAACCAAGTGCTTTCCCCCCAACACGACCGACCGAACGACATTATGGGTTATCGCGCACGCATCGGCAAGGAGAAGCCAGCTGAGGACTATCCGGAGGTATCTAACTTTCGCGTTAACCCTGCGGGACTTTGACGGGTCGCAGCTGATTTCTGGTTGCGGGATTCTCGACAACATAAAAAGGGTGCCCCAGGCTTCTGAAGCACCCTCTCGAGAAAATCCAGTGGCGTGAATGCGCCGCTGCGGCTAGAAGTTCAAGCGGAGCGCGAACTGAATCACGCGCGCAGCCTCACCCACCGAAATCAGGGAAGTGGTGCTGGGCGTGGACACGGTCACGCAGCAAGTGCGTCCGAAATTCTGGTTGGCCGAAAGCGGGTTGCTGTTGCCCACGAACGCAGCCGTGGAGCCATCCGTGGAATTCAGCGGGTTGTCAAAGTTGGGGTGATTGAACGCGTTGAAGAATTCCGCGCGGAACGCGACGTTCATGCGTTCGTTGATGCGGAAGATCTTGGTCACGCCGAAGTCTACGTTCCAATAACCCGGGCCCGCAAAAATATTGCGGCCCTGGTTTCCGTTGGAGCCGGGAGCCGGAATGCGGAACACGGAGCCGGTCAGGTTGTTTTGCGTCAGGTCGTTGGCCGCAAAAACTACCGGGCCGTCAATTCCGGGCACGGTGAAAAGGCCAGTCTGCGGAGCGCCGCCGCCCACGATATCCGCGCGCGATCCGCGGATGTTGCTGTTGGTGAGCTGACCGCTCAGCACGCTGAAGGGCTCTCCGGCCATGATGGTGACGATGGAAGAAACACTCCATCCACCGATGAACTGATTGGCGAAACCTTTGGCGCTATCGCCCCAGCGCTGGCCACGTCCAAACGGCAAATCCCACACCGCATAGGACGTGAAGACCTGGCGGCGGTCAAAATCGGAACGCCCACGGTCCCCGCGAAAATCGCGGATGTCGGTGACGCTTCCGGAATTGTTGCCGACGCCGCCGCTGGACGTTGCCCCCACCGGATCCACCGAAGCGTTATCAATGGACTTGCTCAGCGTGTAGGCCGTTCCAAACGAAAGGTTGCGTTCCTGGCGGCGCAGGTGAATTTGGAGGCCGTGGTAATAGGAATCCGCGCTCGAATCGAAATAGAAGATCGAACTGAATTGCGGATTGGCCCGGAAAAAGTCCTGCCTTCCGGTTGCCGCCACTGTGTTCGCGTAGCTGGTGGAGAATGTGGAAGAAGCATCCAGCAGGCCAGCGAGGGAACCGGCTGCATTGGAGACCAGACGAGAAGTGGTCGAACTGGAGTTCAGGTTGGCCGAACTCAAGATTTGCCCAAGAAGCCCCACGGATTGGCCACAGGTCGCCGTGCCGCTGGCATTGCCGCACAGCACGAAGTTATCCCGCGCAATCGTGAACGACTGCAGGAAGGTGGGATCCAGCCGCACCTGGTTCAGGTCGTAGGAACGGAACAGGTGCGTGCCGCGCTTTCCGATGTAGCCGACTTGGAGCACGATGCTCTTGCCCAGATCACGCTGGATATTCAGGTTCCAATCGTGAACGGTCGGGTACTTCAGGTTTGGGTCCACGGTTCCTGCGGGAGGGGCCAGCCCCGCGGTGTCCGCCGGCGGGCTGACGAAGTTCGAGGGGGAAGCGGTCGGTTGAGGAAGGGCCAGCGGGAAGCCGGTAGCAATACGCGCCGTTGCCCCGCTTGGCGTGGCGCAGTTGGCGGAAGTCGCCACGCTGGTCGAGCCCGGCGCAGGTGTATTCGTGTTCGAGAGGGTCAATGCGCAACGCGCGCTCGCTCCGGGCACCAAGCCGAGAATAGGAACGAGCTGGAATGTGGACATGGGGTCAAACGCCATGCCATATCCCGCGCGGATCACCATCTTGCCATTGGACCAGGGATCCCACGCCAACCCAATACGCGGAGCAATGGCGTTGGCATTGCTGCGGTCCCAGGCCTGATCAGCCGGGCGGAACGTAACCGGGCCGGAGGCGAAGTCATCAATTCGATGATCTGGACGGAGAATCAGCCCATTGGCTTCGGTCGGCGGGGCATTCCATTCCCAGCGAACGCCGAAATTGAACGTGAGGTTGCGACTGAATTTCCATTCGTCTTGGAGGTAGGCGTTGTACTGGTGGTAGCGAACCCCGCGGATGTAGAGTCCGCTGGGGACGTAATCATTCAGACCGGCGGCAAAGTATGACTGATTAGCCGAAGCAGGCAGGCCCAGCAGATCGCTGATAGCGTTGCGCAAGCGGCCCTGATCGCTGGAATTGATATTCGCAGAGCCAATCGGAATGTTGAATGGATTGTTGGTGCTGGTATTGGGAATGCGCGTGGAACCGAACACCACCGATGGCGCATTCACCACGCCGCCGACAAAGCTGCGCTGGTCATTGTGACGCACAAAGCGGAAATTCAGGCCCATACGCAGGAAGTGGTTGCCCATGTTGTAGCTCAAGTTGTCGATGAACTGCACTGTTGTGAGCCAGCGTGCCGTGCCGCTCTGATTATTAAATGGCTCGCTCAGGTTCGCGGAGTTGAACGGGGGAATGCCGTTGCTCGGAAGGGATTCGTCGAAATCGGGGTTGGCGCGGCCAAACGCGAAGTCAAACAGGAAGCGCGAATAACCGGCAGTGAACTCATTCACCATGCGCGGAGAGAAGACGCGACGGTAGCTGAGCGCCAGGTTGCGCGGGCGGCGATCCACCAGGCCGCGCGGGGCATATCCTGGGAATACCATTGGGCGGCTATTCAGGAAGTCACCCTGCTCGGTATCGGAGTTGGCCCAGGTGAAGCGCCCGAAGATGCTGTTGGAGTCGTTGAATTTGTGATCCATGCGAATCAAGAAGCGCAGTTCGGGCTGGCTGGAAGGCGGATTCCAGCTGAAGCCGGCCGTGTTCAGGCCGTCGCCGGAGGTAAAGTTGTTCGGCAGCGGCATTGAGTTCACGTAGTTTTGCATTACGGAATCCAGGCCGATTCCAGCCGGATCATTGGCGCCGATATTGTAGGAGTCTATGCAGTTGGTGGTTACCGCTCCGCCGCAAGTGGCGATGCCTGGAAGCAGATTGCCTTGCGAGTCAACTAACGCGGTACTGTTCGAATTGCGTACACTGCCGCCGGCGGGTGTGACTGTTCCCCGCACATAACGGAAGATTCCCTGGCGCGCCAGGTTGGTATAAACAATCGGTGTGCCGAAAACTTCGGCGATTGGCTGGGTGAATTTTAGCCGCGTGGATTGCCAGCTGAAGAACCAGTGGGTGCGGTCGCGCACCACCGGTCCGCCGACGTCGGCCCCGAACTGATGCACCTTGAAATTAGGCTTCTCAACTCCCAGCAGGTTATTAAACCAGTCGTTGGCGTTCAGCACGGGATTGCGAAAGTATTCATAAATATTCCCGTGAATTTCGTTGGTGCCGGCGCGGCTGGCCAGCGCGATATTCGCGCCGCTGTTGCGGCCGAACTCTGCGGTGGCGTTGCTGGTGACAATTCTGTATTCCTGCACGTTATCCGTGGTCAGACGGAAGGTGTTGCTCTGCGGATTGGGGACGGAAGGCTCGTTGATGTCAATTCCATCCAGGGTAACGTTAAAGGCTCGGTCGCGCGACCCATTGATATGCGTGCCCGAGCCGCGGCCGCCATTGGACCGCTGAATCAGGCCCGGCTCCAGCGTAACCAGGTTCAGCGGGTTGCGCCCGTTGAGGGGAAGGTCGCGGATGGCCCGGCGGTTGATCACGTCGCTGACCATGGCGTCCGAGGTGCTCAAACGTTCATAGGTGGACTCCACCGTGACCGTGGAAGTCACCGCGCCCACGGACATCTTGGCGTCCACGACGATGGGCGCGCCTACGTTCAGGATATTCTTCGTGCTGACCCATTTCTTGAAGCCCTCGGCCTCCACGGCAATGGTGTAGGAGCCGACGACGAGGCCATCAAACACGTAGGTGCCCGCGTCGGTGGACACGGTTTCATAGGTAATCCCCGTCGCTTCGTTGGTGGCAATTATCTTTGCTTTGGGAATAACGGCACCGCTTTCATCGGCGACCGTCCCGGTTATTCGCGAAGTGCTGACTTGGGCTGCAGCTGTTCCAACCAGCAGAAGCGCAAGGAACAAACAGCAGTACACACCCCACCTGTCTTTCATCTTTCCTCCTCGGAGTATTCGAGGGGTCATGCTCAGGGAAAGGAATGAAGGCAATGCGCCACGGGAGTGGCGCATGTTCGATCTCAAACGATACCCCAGCAGAGGACACCCCCACATCTCCCCCCACTGGGTTCGTTAGCAACGAGTGAAGCAAACTGGCAAAGCAAAGTCAACAGCGAAGCGAATTTACTCCGGGGTCAGCATAGCCAAGCGGGAAATCGAAAGATCTCTGAACACGGCGCAAGCGGATCGAGCTTGCGGAGGACTACCCGATGGGCAAAATGTTCTGCAAAGCCCATATCTCATGATTGGGTTTGTATTCCATGCGGAAGGCGATCTTTCCGGGATTCTTCAACCACGAGGGATCGGCAGGCCAGGCGCCGTAGTCGCGCTCACCCGGAAGTTCAGATTGCTTGCCGGTGGCAACATCCACAACCCATAGGTCAATGCGCCGCTGCGCTGCGTTATTGACAATCCAAGCCAGCTTCCTTCCGTCAGGAGACCAGGCTAGCCCGCCCACGGCCTGCATGGCAAAAGATGGCACCAGGGATGGTTCCGCACACGCAACCAGCCGCGGCTCGCCTGCTGCCCGCGGAATTACATAGAGGCAATTCCGATCTGTATAGGCGATGCTGGCGCCACCCGGAGACCATTTAGCGAAAGGCCGGGTACCCCCCAGCACCTTCGTCTGCAACTGGCCCGTGCGGCGATTCAGAATGCGGATCGGGTGCCGCCCATCGGCCAATGGAGCCACCGAGTAGAGAAACTCAGATCCGTCCGGCGAGAGGCGGGCGGGCGGGCGCACTTCGTCTTCTGTCAGAAAGAACTCCGAGATTTTGTCGGATTGCGCATCGTATTCAAAAAATCCCCGCTTCCCCTGGGGATCGCGGCCATAGAAGGTGAATTCGTTCTCGTTCCGGATGTGCGCCAGGAAATACACATCGTACGCGGGAGGCATAAGGTACTCCCGCTCATTGCCAGCCAGAACATTCCGCAGCGCAAAAACGCTGGTGCTGTCTGGAAGCTTGCGGAGATAACCCAGGCCGTTTCGGTGGGCCCAAACCGGATCCACCGAATCGTCATCAAAAGACGAGCGAGGCGGCCCCATCACCTGGCCCGTTTCCGGTTCCACATCCACCAGAAACACTCGAGAGTTTCGCGTGCGATGGGAAAACAATATTTCTCCCTGATGGTCAATCGATACCAGCTGGTTCCGGCTATCCGGCATGGCCCGCAGGAAAACTTCCTCCGTTTTCCCGCCTGTTTCCGGAGAAATCCGCGCCGCCCACAGCCCGGCAACAGTTCCCCGCTGGCGCAGGAAGATCAGAAACTTTCCATCCGGAGTCCATAACGGAGAACTCTCGCGGGCGGGGGAATCAGAGATCCGAATCTCGGGACTTTGCGGCGTCAATCGCCGGAGAAAAACATCGCGGTTGTTGTCACGAAGCGCCGCATAGGCCACGAACTTGCCATTGGGAGAGGCCTGCAGGATTCCAACCTCACGGGAAACTGTTGCGATGATCTCCGGCTCCGCTTTCCCTTGGCGCAAGACCGCGATGTGCCATTGGTTGCCTGGGGAGCGCACCCGGCACAAGAGTGTATGATCATCCACCCAGTCCTGCGGCTCGGCCAGGTGCGCGGCGATTCCCCGCCAAAAGACTTGTTGCTCCGACGAAGTAATATCCTGCGCGCGAAGTTCAAACAGGATGCCGCCCGAAGAACTCTGCTCGACTAGGAAGGCAATCCGTTGGGAATCTTTCGACCAAGCAACCGGCCCTCGGGCCCTTCCATCAAAGAGGGTCCGCACCTGCGGACTGTACCGATCTTTCAGCATTAAGGCCCGGGTATTGGAATCGAAGTAGGTGAGCCACTTCCCATTGGGTGAACTGCGTGAAAACGTACCCTCAACTGTGGCAACTCGGGCAAAGGTGGGTTGCGGCTGGCTATTCTCCCCCAAAGTCCACCGCGCCACGGCCAAGATTGCGGTCACCCCAACAGCGCCCAACGCCGCCCATCCTGCCCATCGCCACTTGCTCACGGGCATGTTCGCGGCCAATTCCCCATTGTCAGGATCCGGTTGCGGGTCAACGGAAACGCCGCGTGCCCTCCACCACTGGTCCAACTCGGTCCCGAAGGCATAGACCGTACCAAGCTTGTCATGTAAATGCCGGTGAACCGGCAGCCCCTCGCGCTTTTCCCAGCGCTGAACCGTGCGTATGTCCCGTTTCAGGTAGCCGGCAATCTCTTTCCAGGATTCGAGCCTTTGCTCCGAAGATATTGGAACAGCTTGGCGCTCGTTTGTAGGTCCGTCAGCCAAAACCACCATCTCCAGCGTAGATTGTCCAGCTTCTGAAGGGAAAGTCGTATCCTGATACCCCACAATACCCAAGAGGCCACTGCCAAGGCAACAACAAAATACACTTTTTGGTAGCAGGCACGGCAAAGGACGACATTCTTGCCCTGCCGCACTCTGCCGATTGATGTCGTACCCCCCGAGATTAGAAACTCACACTCAGCCAATACCCTGCGGTCAAGGGTTGCCTTAGGGGCGTCATCAAGCTCGGTTGTTGAGCCAGAGGAAAAATTGCAAGTTTAATCCCCCCACAGGGTTACGCTGCAATCCTTTCGGTGAACTCGATGACGCCCCGAGGCACTTTCGTCACAGGGTAGCGGGTGGTGGTGGGTCCTTCCAAATTTACAATCTTATTTTGAGGGGGTTCTAGATGAGGCGATTCGCATTCGTTCTAGCAATCGTGCTGTGTGTCGCTTTCACCTGTCCCAACGTTGCCCTTGGACAGGTGAGTTCGACCGGCACACTAATCGGAACGGTTGCCGACGCAACCGGCGCTGTCATTGCCGGGGCGCAGGTGGATGTGGTGGATGATGCAACCGGGGCCGTGGTGAAAACTAATACCGGTCCGGATGGTTCCTTCCGGGTGGCCAGTCTGCGCCCGGGGAACTACGTGGTGACGGTCAAGATGGACGGGTTTAAGACCGGCCAGTTCCGTTCGGTGAAGATCGTCGTTGGCCAGATCTACGACCTGCAGGCCAAACTCGAAGTTGGCGAAGTGCAGTCTACGGTGGTGATCGAAGCCGGCGCGGAAGTGTTGGAGACTGCGTCCACTTCGATCGGCACAACCATTACCGGCAAGGCCATTAACACCCTGCCGCTTTCCTCCCGCGATGCCCTGGACCTGGCGATTCTGATGCCCGGGGCCTCTACCACAGGCCGCGCCCGCCAGACGTCCTTTATGGGGCTGCCCAAGGGCGCAATCAACATCACCTACGATGGCATCAACGCCCAAGACAACATTCTGAAGTCCTCCGACGGGTTTTTCACCATCATCCGCCCGAGGATTGACACCGTGGAAGAATTCAGCATCACCACCGCCGGCCAAGGCGCCGGGCAATCCACCGAAGGCGCAGTGCAGATTAATTTCGAAACCACGCGTGGTGGCAATCAATATCACGGCGGCGCGTGGTGGTATCACCGCAATGATTTCTTCAATTCCAACTACTATTTCTCGAATCTTGCCGGCACGCCGCGGCAGCGGCAGCGGCTGAACCAATTTGGCGGCAAAGTGGGCGGTCCCATCATCAAGGACAAGGCCTTCTTCTTTGTGGCCATGGATAACTACCGCAATCCGTCTTCGCAGGTGCGCACCCGCACCATTCTGGCGCCGGCGGCCAATAGTGGCCTGTTTGAATATCGCACCAGCACTCCGCGCACGCCCACGGCCACCCAGGCCCAGTGGACCACATGCACGGCAAGCAGCCCGCGAGGCTCCGGGGGCAGCGGCCCTACCTGTACAGTAAATCTGTTCGCCTTGGCTGCCGCCAACGGCCGGACGCTTGTGGCCGATCCCTTCATGGCCAGCGTTATATCGGCGGTTGCCGGTGCGCGTACGGCCGCGGGGGTCTCCTTGCTTCCGGTTCCCGATGCCCACATTGATTCCATCCAGTTCAATAACGCCGGCGACGCCACGCGGCGGTTCCCCGACGTGCGTTTGGACTACAACCCGGCCAGCAAGCATCAGATCAGCTTTATTTATCACTACAACTATTTCACTTCCACGCCGGACTTCCTGAACGGCCGCGACTTGACCTACCCGGTCGCGCCTTTCAATGACAACTTCGGCAGCCAGGTTTCCAACCGCAACCAGTGGACCGCTTCCTGGCGCTACAACATCGCGGCCAACATCAGCAACGAGGTTCGCGGTGGTTTGCAGACCGCTCCGGTCAGTTTCTTTCCGGACCTCAACGCCGGCATCTATCCGACGGCGCAAACCAATGCGGGAAGCATCATCATCCGCCCGTCGATCCCCACCATGACGCAGCCGTTCCAGGCGCTGACGCCGTCGTCCCGCAATACCGCGATCGCACAATTGATCGAGACGTTCAGCTGGACAAAAGGGAAGCACTCGTTCACCTTCGGCGCCACTTTCTCCGAGCTGCGTTTGAAAACCAACAACAGCCGTGCTTCACACACTGCGACCATCGGCCTGGCGACCAGCAATCCGATCCGCGGGGCGCTGTTCCAGACCGGCTTCTTCCCGGGTATTTCCTCCACCCAATTGGGGAACGCCCGCAATCTGTACGCGATTGTCAGCGGCATGGTCAGCGCGTACAGCGGCACGGTTTCGGCCGAAGCCGCCAGCCGTCAATATGTTTCGGGCGCGGATGCCAAGCGCCGCGTAAACCAATCCGAATTTGGCTTCTACGGCCAGGATCAATGGCGCATTCTTCCCACGCTGACGTTCAACTACGGCTTGCGCTGGGAATACCAGGGTTCGCCCCGCGATCCGGATAACCTGCTCTACCGCGTGGCGGGGCAAACGGCCTTCGGCATTTCCGGCAACGGCAATTTCTTTGCCCCCGGAACTCTGAGCGGCTCCTATCCGCTTTATGAACTGAACGGCAACAGCCCCTGGTATCCGCGGGACATGAACAACTGGGCGCCCAATATCGGCTTGGCTTGGACTCCGAGCATGGATAACAAGCTTTACAACATGATCTTCGGCGGGCCGGGCAAGACCGTTTTCCGCACAAGTTATTCCGTCACCTACACGCGCGAAGGTTTGAACAACTTTAATTCCATCGCGCAATCCAATCCCGGCTTTAACGCCAGCATCTTCGCCAATTCAGTCAATCAAGGCTTCACCTGCCCGGCCACTTTTACCTCTGCCGGTACTTTCCCGGGTGGCTGCCTGACCATCAGCAATCTGACGCAAGGCGGCGTGCTGCAATCCCTCACCACCAATCCATCGGCATTCCCGGATGCCAACTCGTTCAACATCCTGCCCTTCTCGGGGCAGTCGGTGAACGTGTTTGATCAGGATCTGGCGGTACCGCTGGTACACAACTGGTCAGTCGGGATCCAGCGCGAAATCAATCCCAACCTCGTCGTGGAATTGCGCTACGTCGGCAACCATGGCCAGGGCCTGTGGCGGCAGGACGACCTGAACGAAGTCAATATCTTCGAGAATGGCTTCCTTCAGGAATTCTTGAACGCGCAAAATAACCTGAACATCTTCCGTAACGCCAATCCCCTGTGCGGCCAGACCGGCCAACCCGCGTGCAGCTTTGCCAATAACGGGTTGCCCGGCCAGTTGCCTCTGCCCATCATGACCGCGGCCTTTGCCGGATTTGGCGCAAGCTCAGGCTTTGCCAGCGGCGGGTTTATCTCCAACCTGGACGACGGGCTGGCTGGCGCCTTTGCCAACACCCTGGCTTTCGACCAGGATTACTCCTGCAACCTGTTCGGAACGCAGGCGTGGGATGGTCCCTTCGCGGCCGGAACCGTTTGCGCTGGCGGACCGCTGGTCGGGCCCTACCCGATTAACTTCTTCGTGCCCAATCCGCATTCGGATAGCGGCGCGTTCCGCTTCTTCAACGGCACGCACACCACCTACAATGCGTTGCAGATCGAGGCCCGGCACCGCCCGACCAAGGGTCTGCAATTCAACGCCAACTACACCTGGTCAAAATCGCTGACCAACTACTATGCCGATAGCTCGGCGAGCTTCAGCGGTTTCGACACGTTGCGTAACCTGAAACGCAACAAGGGCATTTCACCGTGGGACCTGCGCCACCAGTTCAAGATGCAGTTGATCTATGAGCTGCCCTTCGGCTCGGGCAAGCGGTGGAACTCCAGCAACGGCGTGGTCAACCAGATCGTCGGCGGTTGGGAAATCAGCGCGATTCAGCGCTGGCAGTCCGGCCGGGTCATGTTGCTCAATGGCGGCCTGGGCGGCACCGTGAATCAGAATGATTCAGGCGTCGAGCTGGTCGGCATCACTGCGCAAGATTTGCAGAGCATGCTGAAGATCCGCAAGACCAGTACGGGAGACGTCTTTTACTTCCCGGCCAGCTTGATTGGTTCCAACGGACAGGCAAATTCCGCCTTCATCCGGCCCTGCCGCACGCCGGGTGCATTCTGCCAGCGGCCGTTCCTCTATGGCCCGATGTTCTATCGTGCGGACATCAGCATCATTAAGAACATCAAGATTTGGGAGAAGGTCCGCCTGGAATACCGCGCGGAATTCTTGAACGCTTTCAACAACATCAACTTCTTCTATCCGGGAAGTGAGACGACTTCAACTCCGATCACCTCGGCCACTTCGGGGACGTTCGGAAAAGTCACCAACGCCTATCGCGATGTCTCGACCACCGACGACAACGGCGGTCGCATCATCCAGATGGTGTTGCGTATTCACTTCTAAACCTTGACTTTGGCGGCCGTTTCAGCGAGCAGCCGCCAAACACGGAAGCGGGGTGAGTTCATTCTCCTCTCACCCCGCTTTCGCTTTTTCCGGTGGCTTTGTTGACGGGCATCAAAAAACCGGTCTCACCACCCGCTTTGCCCTTGTTGCATCCTCCGTACATGGCCCGGTGGTCCGTTCATCTCGGGCGTAGGCCCGTGCTGTTTGTGGCGCTTCAATCCTTTCCTGGCTCACCTTCCACGGAGCATACACATAAGCACGCCGTTCCACCGCTAAGGTAGAGGATCATCGCCAACGCGCGCAAAAAGTTGGGCCAAGAATCTTGCCCCTTGAGAGGCTCCACTGCGGATCGGCACAACGAGACGACGGGCTAAGTGCTTTATTTTTCTCAGGGTTGGTTGGGGTGAGCGACGGGATTTGAACCCGCGACCCTCGGTTCCACAGACCGATGC
>CAZCNH010000068.1:0-19042 GCA_964500065.1 uncultured Acidobacteriaceae bacterium | reverse complement strand
CCGCGCGGCACGGGTGGATGCGGTGATTGCATTGCGGAATGAATGACGGAGGAACTTCTTATGTCCAGTTTCTTGCAGGATTTGCGTCACGGGCTGCGCGGCTTTCTGAAGTCTCCGGGCTTCAGCGCGGTGGCCGTCATCACGTTGGCCCTGGGCATCGGCGCCAACACCGCCATTTTTTCTGTGGTGAACGCAGTGGTGTTCCGCGCCCTGCCCTACGAGCAGCCGCAACGCCTGGTGCGTGCGCACTGGCAATGGAACAAGGGTGAAACCTCCAATGTGACCAATTCTCAGTTCGCCTTCTGGAGCGAGCACAGCCGTTCTTTTGCGGGGGCCTCGCTCCAAACCGGAGGCTATGGCGGCTTCAATCTGGCGGGCGGCGCGGAGCCGACACGAGTGGCCGGCTTGAGCGTGGACCGCAATTTCCTGCCGCTGCTCGGCGTGCAGCCTGCGCTGGGTCGCAACTTCAGCCGCGAAGAAGACTTGCCCAAGGGTCCGCGCGTCATGCTTATCACGCACAAGCTGTGGCGCGGTTATTACGGCCGCGACCCGGCGGTGGTGGGAAAACGGGCAATCTTGGACGGCCTCGATTACACCATCGTCGGTGTGCTGCCCGCCTCGTTCAACTTTGACGGCGTGGAAGACATTCTTGTGCCTATCCAGATGATTGCGGACCCGCGCGACCAGGGCCACAACGCGCAAATGATCGCGCGGCTGGCCCCGGGTGTTTCCTTGCGCCAGGCACAAGCGGAAATGGAGCAGTTGCTCCCGCGCTTCCGCGAAGCGCTGCCCAACCACATCGGGCCCAAGGAACGTGGCATCCGCCTGGTGCCGCTGCAGGAAGCGCTGGTTGGCGACTCGCGCGATTTGTTGCTGATGCTGCTGGCGGCGGTGGGCTTTGTGCTGTTGATTGCCTGCGCCAATATCGCCAGCTTGCTGCTGGCTCGCGCCAGTGGACGCGCGGGCGAGCTGGCGATCCGCGCTTCGCTGGGCGCCAGCCGCTCGCGGCTGGTGTTTCACCTGATGGCGGAAAACCTGGTACTGGCGTTTGCCGGCGGCGCTGCTGGCTACCTGGTGGCGATGTGGGCCCTGCCCTTGCTGCTGGCAGCGACCCCCGAAGGCCTGCCGCGACTCGGCGAAGTTCAACTGGACTTGCAGGCGGCGGCATTTACCTTTGTCGTTTCGCTTCTTACCAGCGTGTTGTTCGGAGCGGCGCCGGCATGGCGCGCCACGCGGCTGGACTTGCACGACGTGCTGAAAACCAGCTCGAGCAAACTGAGCGCGGGCCGCCGCGTATTCAACCTGCGCAGCGGGCTGGTGGTCGCCGAAGTCGCCCTGGCGCTGATGTTGCTGGTAGGCGCGGGACTTTTCCTGCGCAGCTTCGCGGAATTGAATTCCGTATCGCCCGGATTTGATTTGCGGAATCTTTCCGCGCTGCAGCTTTCGCTGACCTCGGAACGCTATCGCAGCACCGCGCAATCCTGGACGTTTCAACAGCAACTGATGGAGCGCATCCGGGCCATCCCCGGCGTGGAAGCGGTGGCCACCGTGCCCGGCCTGCCTCTGGAACGCGGGCTGAATAATTACATCACCGTTCCCAACCGTCCGGAGCCGACCGGCCGTTCGGTGGAATTGCGCACTGTCAGCCCGGATTACTTCCGCACGCTGGGCATTCGCGTGTTGCAGGGGCGCGCGATCAACGAATCCGACCAGCAACCCGGCGCGAAAATCGTTGTGATCAACGAGACGCTGGCCAAGCTCTTTTGGGACAAAGAAAATCCGCTGGGAAAAGTGGTAGAGATGGGCGATGGCCAGCCGTGGCAAATCGCGGGCGTGGTAGCCGATATCCGCGAAATCGGCCTGGCCTATAAGCCCAGACCCACCGTGTACCTGCACGCAGCGCAAGTGAGCGATGGCCTGACCCGCGCGACCAACTCCTGGTTTTTCGCGTCGTGGTTGATTCGCACCCGCGGTCCGGTGGATTTGCAGGCCGCGCTGCGCGGCGCGGTTCATCAACTCGATCCGCTCTTGCCCGTGGCGCGCATTCGCACCATGGAGCAGGTGATGGGCGCGTCGCTGGCCACCGAGCGTTTCCTGCTTACATTGATGTCCATTTTCGCGGGCCTGGCGCTCACGCTCACCTTTGTCGGCATTTTCTCCGTGCTGAGTTATCAAGTGACCCAGCGTACCCAGGAGATCGGCATCCGCATGGCACTGGGGGCAAGCCGCAGCGAAGTTCTTCGCATGGTGATGCGTCAGGGTCTGCTGCTGGCAATCTTCGGCCTGGGGATTGGAACCGCGGGCGCGGTGGCCGCTTCGCGCATCGTGAAGTCACTGCTGTTCCAGGTGAAGCCCACCGACCCGGTCACTTACGTCGCGGTTGCAGGACTGTTGCTGCTGGTGGCGGCGGTGGCATGCTGGCTGCCGGCTCGCCGCGCCACGCGCGTGGATCCCATGATCGCTTTACGCTATGAATGAATAGGTGAATTGAAGCAAGACACTTCTGGTTTTGGAGGGTTGCATGAAAGGTCTGCTGCACGACTTCCGCTACGCATTGCGTTCCCTGGCGAACCATCCCGGCTTCGCGCTGCTGGCCGCGCTGACGCTGGCGCTGGGGATTGGCGCCAACGGCGCTATCTTCAGCCTGGGCAACGCCATTCTGCTGCGGCCGATCGCGGCGCCGAATCCGGAAGAGCTGGTTCGCGTGTACGAGGCGAGCGCGGATACCCCCCGCCGCGATGTCCATTCGTATCCCGATTACCTTGACTACCGCGATCAAAACCAGACGCTCGCTGGCCTGGCCGCGCAAAGCGTCGAAGGCACGGTGATGAGCACGGCCGGGCAATCCGAGCAACTGCTGGCAGGCGTGGTCTCCGGAAACTACTTCGATGTCATGGGCCTCCGGCCGCACGCCGGACGTTTCTTCCGCGCCGACGAGGACCACCCGGGGGCGGGCCGCGTCATCGTGCTGGGACACCGTTTCTGGCAGCGGCGATTTGGCGGCAAGAGCGATGTGATCGGGCGCACCCTGGTACTGAACAATGAAGGGTTTACGGTGGTGGGAATCGCGCCGAAAGAATTTCCCGCGGATTTCGCAAGCCTCTTCCTGGATTTGTGGGTTCCGGTGCGGCAGGCCAGCCGGTGGATTGGCACCGGTTGGCAGCAGGACCGGGATGCCGCGCGAATGAAACTGATTGGACGGCGCAAGGCGGGCGTTTCGACCGCGCAGGCTCAGGCGGACCTGGGCGCCATTGGAGAACGGCTGGCGGCGGCTTATCCGCAGGAGAAGAAGGGCGAGCGGGTGATCGTGGAAGATGCGCGCTTTCTGGATGGCGGCCTGCGCGGACCCTTGATGGGATTCGTCGCTTTGATGCTGGCGATGGCGGGACTGGTGCTGCTCACGGCGTGCGCTAATCTCGCCAACTTCTTCCTGGTTCGAACGGCGGCGCGAAGGCGCGAAATGGCCGTGCGCACCGCTCTGGGAGCGGGGCGCGGGCGTTTGATCCGCCATGTGTACGCGGAAACGATGTGCGTGGCCCTGCTGGGCGGCGTTCTGGGGTCCG
The DNA here is from genome assembly GCA_964500065.1 of uncultured Acidobacteriaceae bacterium. Lineage (GTDB taxonomy): Bacteria > Acidobacteriota > Terriglobia > Acidiferrales > UBA7541 > CAZCNH01. Next base: position 15,479 of record CAZCNH010000068.1, on the reverse strand, counting down.
TGGTGGCAGCTTGGCTGGCCGAGCTGCTTTCCAACTTCAGGCCCTTTCCGCCTTCGATTCCCATTGCCATTGATGCTACTCCGGACTACCGCGTGTATCTCTACACCCTCGGGCTATCGCTCGTCGCGGGCGCTTTTCTGGGGATCGCGCCATCCCGCCAGGCGATTCGCAGCGGCATTCTGGCCGCGCTCAAGGAAGAAAGCGGCGGCGTGGTCGGGGGCACGGGGCGCGCCCGGGGATTGTTTGTGGTGGCGCAGGTCGCGCTCTCGCTCGTCCTGCTGATCGGCGCGGGGCTCTTTCTGCGCAGCCTGCGTAACGCCGGCAAGATGGAAATCGGCTTTGAACCATCGCGCGTCCTGTCCATGGATATTGACGCCGGTTTGAAAGGCTGGAATGAAGAACGCGTGGCGCAGTACTACCGCGACGTGGTGCGCCGGGTGGGGGCATTGCCGGGTGTGCAGAGCGTCACGCTGGCCAATTTGATGCCGCTGGATTTCGCCACGCGGCGCTTCGGCGTGGTAATCGAAGGCTATGATCCGCAGGCTGGCCGCGAACCATTGCAAGTCTCCTTCAACCGCATCGGCACACGCTATTTCGAAACCTTGCAAATCCCCTTGGTGAGCGGCCGCGATTTCCGCGAAACCGATGCCGCCGGAGCGCCCGGTGTGGTGATTATCAACCAAACGATGGCAGCGCGTTTTTGGCCGGGCAAAGACCCACTCGGGCAGCGCTTCCAACTCGCGCCAGGAAAAGGCGGCGGAACAGACACCATGGCCGGCGGAAAGTGGCTGCAAGTCGTCGGTGTCGCGCGGGACGCAAAATACCGATCGCTAGGTGAAGCCTCTGAACCGCACATGTATCTTCCTTACGCTCAGAATTTTTCTCCGCAGCGCAGCCTGATTTTGCTCGCCGCTGCAAATCCCGGATCCATGATTGCCGCCGTGCAAAACGAATTGCGCCTGGTGGATTCCGATTTGCTGGGATTTTTTGCGCGCACCGGGGAGCAGCATCTGGTTCTGGCCTATCTGCCGGCGCGCGTGGCCGCGGTGCTCTCCACCACCTTCGGCGGGCTGGCCTTGGCGCTGGCCACGCTCGGTTTGTACGGCGTCGTGGCCTGGAGCGTGGCGCAACGTACGCGCGAGATTGGCGTGCGTATGGCCTTGGGCGCGAGCCGCGGCGACGTGCTGCGTTTGATCATCGGACGGGGCATGGGTTTGGTCGCCGGCGGGATCGTGGCAGGGCTTGCCGGCGCTTTCGCGCTGTCGCGTTTTCTAAGTGCTCTGCTCTACGGAGTGAGCGCCACCGACCCTGTGATTTTCGCGGGGCTCTCGCTGTTCCTTGCCGGACTGGCGGCGGTGGCCAGCTACATTCCGGCGCGCCGCGCCACACGGCTGGACCCGGTGCGCGCCCTGCGTTACGACTAAAAACGCGACAACGGCTTGCCGTAGGCCTTCAGCGGTCTATTATTTTAGTCACTTTATAACATCGTGGTAATATCTCTGGAATCGCGAAAAAATGATTCCGGGGAGGGCTGTTGCTCAGAACGATCCGAGTGGCGATTCGCTCTGTTCTGCGCGGCCCGGGTTTCGCTATTCCCGCTATTACGTTGCTGGCTCTCGGAATTGGTTCCAGCACGGCCCTATTCAGCATCGTGCACGCGCTCCTGCTGAACCCCCTTCCGTATCCTCAGAGCCATCGCCTCTACTGGGCGTGGGCCACTGCCGCTCAGCAGCCGCCCGGCGCGTTTGCCATCGAAGATTACGAAGAACTGGAGCGCCGGAGCCGCGCGTTCGCCTCTCTGGTGGCGCTGCATCAGGAACCCTTCGATACCCGCTTCGGCGGCGAACCGGAGCGATTGCAGGGCATGGTGTGCACCGCAAGTTTTTCCCAGGTGATGGGGTCGCCGGCTTTCGCCGGCCGCACGTTCCTTCCCGCGGACGATTCGGCCAGCCCGCGCGCCATGCTTTTGAGCCACCGGCTCTGGCTGGAGCGCTTCGGCGGAAAACAGGAAGTGGTCGGAACCACGATCCTGATGAACGCCGAGTCTTTCTTGATTGTCGGTGTGATGCCGCCGGAGTTTCGCTTTCCGGCATTCGCGCAATTGTGGGTTTCGGCGGCGCCGCGCGCCGCAGCCACGCCGGGCTACCGCTCGCAAGAACGCGAGGCCGTTGTGGGCCGCTTGCGCGAGGGCGTCAGCCCGGCACAGGCCGGCGACGACGTGCAGCGCGTCTTTATGGAATTGCAACGCGAAGGACTGGTTCCGGGGAATTTCTCCGCGCGCCTTGTTTCGCTTCAGGAACGGCTGGTGGGCGGTTACCGGGTCACCCTGTACGGGCTGCTGTGCGCGGCAGGGCTGCTCCTGTTGATCGCGTGCGCCGCGGTGGCGAATCTGTTTGTGGCCCGGGCGCTGCACCAGCAACCCGCATGGTCGCTGCGCCTGGCCCTTGGAGCGCGCTGGCGGCACCTGCTGGCGCCCATGTTCGCGGAAGGCCTGGTGATTTCGCTGGCGGGCGGCTTGCTGGGCCTGGCCATCGGAACCTGGGGAATGCGCGCGCTGCTGCTGGTCTTTCCCAACTCGTTTCCGCGGGCGTGGGAAATTGGCTTCAGCCCCAGTGTAGCTGCCTTTGCCCTGGCTACCGCAGTGGGCGCTTCGCTGCTTTCCAGTTCCATGACTTTGCTGCGGCTTTCCCCCAAAAAGCTGGCCGAGTCGTTGCGCACCGGTCAACAACCGGTGCAGGCCAGCTCGGCGGCCGAATTTTTCTCCAGTGCCATTGTCAGCTCTCAGGTAATGACGGGTGTGATCCTGCTCACCGCCGCGTTGCTTCTGGGCCGTAATTTGGAAAGAGCGTTATCGGTGGATCTGGGTATGGCGCGGAACTTCTTCATGTTCCGCCTGGAACTGCCGGCCTTGCAATACGCGGCCCCGGAAAAGCGCGCACAGTTTTTCCATCTCGCGCTGGAGCGAATCACCGGGGCGCCAGGGGTGGATGCGGTAGCAGCTTCCAATGACTCACCACCGGGTCCGCAGGAACGCTTCGAAAACATTGAGATTTTCGACCGGCCGGCGCGGGAATCCGGAGACGATGTGCGGGCGGCTCTGCACATTGTCTCGAGCGGATTTTTTTCAGCGCTGCAGATCCCGCTGCGGGAAGGCCGAGGATTCACCGATCGCGACACGGCCGGATCGCCTCCGGTGGTGGTGATCAACGAACGGATGGCGCGGCGATTCTGGCCGCATGAATCGGCTTTGGGCCGGAGGATTCGCTACGTTTCCGACCGGGAGGAATCCTGGTATGAAGTGGTTGGCGTTGCGGCCAACGCCCGGCACAGTGGCCCGGTGGAGAACTACGACCTGGAAACCTACATCCCCGTTTTGCAGAAGCCGCCCTTCCACATGGTCTTTTCAGTGCGCACGCGCGCGGAGATGGGACCGGTACTCAGCGCGATTCGAAGCGAAGTCGAAGGGATGAACCCGGAGCAGTTTGTGCTGAATGTTTTCTCGCTCGACCGGTACATCGAAACGTGGCTTGTATCGCGCCGGCTCAATGTGGTGGTCATGCGGATTTTTGGCGGGCTGGCGCTGGCTCTTTCCGTGGCCGGAATCTTTTCGCTGATTTCATACCGCGTTGCGCAGCGCCGGCGTGAGTTCGGAGTGCGCATGGCGCTCGGCGCCAGCAAGAACGATGTGTTGTTGCACATGATGCGGCAGGGATTCCGGCTGGTGATTTTCGGCATGGCCGCGGGGGTAGCCGGGGTCTGGCTGCTGTCGAAGTTTGCGGCGCGCCTCTTCAGCGAGCCGGTTCTGCCTGAACTGGATGTGGTGGTGATCGCCTGCCTGCTGCTGGGCGCGACTTCCCTGGCCGCCTGCTGGCTGCCCGCGCGCCGCGCGACCAAAGTGGATCCCATCGTCGCGCTGCGGCACGAGTATTAGCAGGCTGCGCTGTGCGGAGTCGTCTTCGTTTGCCGTCCCCAACCCCCTGACCTTTTTCTCTCCGGGGTCGTCTTATCCCACAGGAAAAGAAAGGTTGTTTCAGGAACGAGCGTTGATCGGGCAGAATGTGCTACGAGCGCAACCCTTCGCAGAGGATATCCGCGTGGATCGCGCCCATTCGTCCGTGAACGCTCCTCTCTACACCAACGAAGCAGCCATCGTGGAAGCCTGCCGGCGCGGCGAAATCGCCGCGTTCGAGCATCTCTTCCGCAAGTACGGGGCGAAGATGAAGAGCGTTGCCTTCAACTTGCTGGGCAACCCCACCGACGCGGAAGACGCGGTGCAGGATGCCTTCCTCAAGGTGCATCGCGGTATCCGTAATTTCCGCGGCCAGTCCGCCTTTTCCACCTGGATGTACCGCATTCTGGTAAATGCCTGCTACGACATGCGCCGTCGCGGCATGCGCCGGTTGGAAGAACCGGCCCCGGAAATGCCGGAAGGCGAAGAACTGCCGCATCCGCCCGCGCCCGCGGTGAACCACCCGTTGCGCATGGCATTGGAATCCTGCGTAGCGAAGCTGAGCGATGCTTACCGCAATGTGTTCTTGCTGTACGAGGTGGAAGGCTTCGCCCACGGGGAAATCGCGGAGATGCTGGGCATCAGCGAAGGCGCTTCGAAGAACCGCCTGTTCGAAGCCAAACGCGAATTGCGGCGCATGCTCCTGCAAGCGCCGGGAGTGCTGGAGAAAGTGAAACCATGAACGTACGCTGTGAACAACTGGAAGAAATCCTGGAGCGGCAGGATGCCGCTGAACTCGCGGCCCTGGCGGAACATGCCCGCCAGTGCCAGGCTTGCGCCTTGCAAGTGCAGCTCGACCGGGAAATCTCCGCGGCCGCTCCCGGTTTGCGAAAGCAGTGGGAATCCGGCCACTTGTGGGCGCGCATCGAAACGGCTTTGGATGAGCAAGAAGCTTCGCGGACCAGCCTGCGCGCGCTCCCCCGAAGTCTTTCCGCGCAATGGCGGCTGGCTGCGGCCGCCGCTGTGCTGCTGGCGGTCACCACGGCCTCGGGGTGGTTTGCCTTTCACAGCGAAGTGCCGGCAAAGGTGCAGGTGGCCTTGCCGGTTTCGATCCGCGATGAACAGCGATTGCTGAGCGAAAAAGTAATGAAGGAAGTCGAGCAAGCCGAAGCCGCATATCTGGCGTCCATTGACCGCCTGGCCGCCGTCGCGGAGCCGAAATTGCAGCGTTCGGAGACCCCGCTGCTGGCCGGTTACCGCGAAAAGCTGATTCTACTGGATGCGGCGATTCGCGATCTGCGCGCGCAGACCGATGGCAACCGTTTCCATGCGCAATTGCGCAGGGAATTGCTGGAAATGTACCAGGCCAAGCAGCAAACGCTGATGCAAGTGGTCCAGGAGGATGCCCGTTGAGCACCGCATTGAAACTGACGATCAGGAGAATCGCAACGCTTCTTACCCTGGCCCTGCTGTGCGCCCCGGCGGGCGCTCAGGGAGCGGGCCGCGAGCAGCGGGACGAAGTTAAGCGCGAATTCACCAAGAGTGTATCCTGGCGCAGCGGGCAGCGCGTCTGCGTAGATCACTCTCTGGGCAGCGTCACGGTACGCACCCATACAGCGAACGAAATCAACCTTCGCGTGGACATGCGCGGCTCGGCTGATAACCGCTCCGAAGCCGAGCAGTTTATTCAGCAGATTGAAATACAGGTGGAAGAATCTTCCTCCGGTGTTTGCTTCCGCACCAAATATCCTGAACCGCAATCGCGCAGGCGCGGGTCGTGGTCGTTCTCTGTGGCCTATGACTTGGTGGTGCCCGAAGCCGCGGCGCTGGATGTGCGCAACCGCTTTGGCAGTGTCTCTGTGGTTGGGACCCGGGCCTCCGCCGTGGTTCTGAATTCGCATGGCTCGGTGCGCCTTGCCGATAGCCACGGCAGCCATCGCATCGAAAACATGTTCGGCTCGATCGAGGTTTCCAACAACACGGGCGATGTGGAAGTGACGGGCGGCAACGGCTCGGTGCGCGTCGAGCAGATTCAGGGCAGCGCGCGGGTCCGCAATCGATTCGGAAACATCACGGTGGCCGGTATCAAGCAGAACTTGAACCTGCGCAACGATAACGGCAGCGTGACGGTGACCACCGTCGGCGGCGCTTCCACCGTGGTGAATTCCTTTGGGTCCACCGACGTCACCGACGTCGGCGGGGCGGCCGACGTGCAGAATTCCAACGGCCGCATCACTGCCAAGAATCTGCGCGGCGGCGCCATCCTGCGCACTAACTTCGGCAATGTTGATGTCAGCGACGTCGCCGGAAATGTCCTGCTCACCAGCTCCAATGGCCGTGTGTTGCTGCGCAATGTTTCCGGCAGCGCCGAAGTGACGGCCAGTTTCGGCCAGGTGGAAGCATCCCAGGTGCAGAAGGGCATCCGGGTGACCAACGGCAATGGCGGCGTGTTGCTTGCTGACATCGGCGGCGATGCCAGCGTGCGCACTTCCTTCGGACAAATCCGCGTTTCCCGCGTGGAAGGCTCTCTGGCCGCGGAAAATTCCAACGGCGCGATCCAGGCGCGCGACATCAAAGGATCCGCGACCGTGCGCACCACTTTTGCCGGCGTGTCACTGGATAACATCAACGGCAAAGTGGATGTGGACAATGAAAACGGCTCGGTGACCGTGGCCGGTGTCTCGCAGCGCTCCGGTTCCTCCTGCAACTCCATTGTGGTGCGCACGTCGTTTTCTCCGATCCGCATTTTCCTGCCCGACGGCGCAGCCTATGACCTTTCCGCCCGTACCTCGTTCGGCCGGATCAATAGTGATTTCCCGCTGACAGTTTCCACCGGCACACCGCTGGGCGGCGGCTCGGCGACCAGTGTTTCCATTTCTTCCAAGCTGGGAGCGGGCGGCTGTGAGATGCGCCTGACCAACGCCAACGGCAACATTGATATTCGCAAAGCCTCGGGTTCGGCGCGCAACGATCTCGATGACCTCCCCGACACTTTCTCCCGGTCCCAGCCCGCCACCGTTTCCGGGCTTTCTGCCCGAACGATACTGGGGAGCTCTGGCGCATCCGCCGAGCTGCGGAAAGCTATTCGCGAATTGCGCGAGAAGGCGCGCCGCGACCGCGACGCCATAAGAAAGATCCGGATTCGCTTGGATAGCTAGCCGGGCGGTTTCCACCATCTCCTCGCAAATATCCTCCTAACCGGCAGTTGAAAAAGTCCAAGAGCGGTCATTCCGAAGAGTCACGACGAAGTCGGGACGACCAGGAATCTGCATTTTCTTGGGGGTTTCGGTGAAATGCAGATCCCTCACGTCGTTCGGGATGACACCTCAGGGACTTTTTTCAGCAACCCGCTGGAGCGGATGAACCTTTTTGCTCCCATTTGCGTCTATATATGTACGCCAAAGTCGTACATATCGGAGGCGGCGTGGACTACTTGGGTGAATTCGAACAGATGGTGCTCCTGGCCCTGCTGCGCCTGGGCGAGAACGCCTATGGAGTGACCGTGCGCCAGGAAATCGAAAAGCGTACCGGACGCGAGGTGGCTTTGGGCGCGATTTACAAGACTCTTGGCCGCTTGGAAGAAAAAGGATATGTCTCCGCCACCGTCGGCGAGCCCACGGCGGAACGCGGGGGGCGCCGCAAGAAGTTCTATGCGGTGGAAACGCTGGGCGTAAAGGCGCTGAACCACTCCTTCACCGCGCTGAAGAAGATGACCCGCGGCCTGGGCAAGGAAATCGAGGCGCTGTAACGCGGAATAGGTAATCCCCGATGGTGCGGCGGCAGGTCCGCCGCACGCCAAGGGGTTGTCCGAAGGAACGTAGTGACGGATGTTCGCAAACTTGGACGCGTGAAGACGCCTCGGCTGGCGCGATGGATGCTGCGGATTGCCTTGCCACAGCCGGAATGCGAATTCTTGCTGGGGGATTTGGAAGAGCAATTTCACAACGAAATCCTCCGCCGCGCTGGCCGTTCTGCGGCGCGCCGCTGGTATTGGAAGCAGGCTTGGGCGACGGTGGCCGGGGAAGCCCCGAAGCATCCCTGGGAGAAACGCAAAGGAGCAGGATTCATGGAAACTTTCTGGCAGGACTTGCGGCACGGCACGCGGCTCATGGCCAAGACCCCCGCCTTCACCCTGGTGGCGGTTCTCACTCTGGCGCTGGGCATCGGCGCGAACGCAGCGATTTTCAGCGTTGTAAACGCGGTGCTGCTGCGGCCCCTGCCGTACCCGGAGCCGGAAAAGCTGGTGATGGTGTGGGAGACCGCGCACAAATACAACCTGCCCCGTGTTTCGCTTTCGCCGCACGATGTGCGCGACTACTCAGCGGCAAAGTCCTTCGCGTCCGGTGCGTCGTGGGTGCAAGGCAAATACAACTATGCCGACGGCGAATCCCCGGTGCGCCTTTACGCAACATTTGTCTCTTCTACTTTCTTTCAAGTGGTAGGCGTGCAACCGTTCCTGGGCCGTGCCTTTACGGCAGGGGACGCGCGGGAAACGCCCGAAGCCGTGATTGTGAGTTACGGTTTCTGGCGGCGGTCGCTGGGAGCAGATCCGGCCGCAATTGGGCGCAGTATCCGACTTAGTGGGCTCAACCGAACCGTGGTAGGTGTGATGCCCGAGGGATTTTCATTCCCGCCGCTGCTCCTGGTTGAAGGCGCAGCGGAACCGGCCAGCGATCTTTTTGTCCCCCTGTGGCTCTCCGCGCAAGAGCAAATTGACCGTAGCAACCACAACTACAAAATGATGGCGCGGCTCGTCCCGGGCGCAAGCCTGCAACAGGCAATGAGCGAATTGCAAGCCGTGCAGCAGGGGATTATCCGCGAAAACCCGGAAGTGCATGGCGGTCTGGGGCTCGAAGTTCTGCCCCTGCATGGCCAGATGGTGGAAAAAATCCGGCCTGCTCTGCTGGTGCTGATGGGCGCGGTGGGATTTGTACTGCTGATCGCCTGCGCGAACCTCGCGAATCTGCTGCTGGCCAAAAGCGCCTCGCGCGAGCGGGAGACGGCGGTGCGCATCGCGCTGGGGGCCTCCCGCGGCCGCCTGGTGCGCGCCTTTTTGACCGAAGGAATGGCGCTGGCGCTGGCTGGGGCAACGGCCGGCATGCTGCTATGCGTCGCTCTGGTGCGGCTGATTCCGCTTGCCGGGCTCAGTCAGATTCCCCGTTTGGAATCCACTCAGGTGGATGCAGGCGTGACGGGATTTACGCTGGCGCTCTGTTTTCTGGCGGCGCTGATGTACGGAATTGTGCCGGCCCTGCAAGCTTCGCGCGCCGACGTGCAGGGCGCCTTGAAGGAAGGCGGGCGCGGGGGCGCAGCGGGACGCTCGCTTCAGCTCTTCCGCCAGGCGTTGATTGCCTGCGAGGTTGCCGTGGCCATTGTCCTGCTGACCGGCGCGGGGCTGCTGTTGCGCAGCTTCACCGAACTGCAAAAGGTGGACGTTGGTTTCAACACACGCAATGTCCTGACCGCGGAGTTCCAGCTTCCCGGTGCGAAGTACTCGGAGCCAGAGCAGCGGCGGGTGTTTTTCCACGAGCTCATCGAGCGCACGCGGGCCATTCCGGGTGTCACCCAAGCCGCGGCGGTTCGATCGCTGCCGCTGACCGGGTCGGGCTGGCAGCCGGTAATGGCTCTCGAAGGACGGGAAGTGCGCAGCGTGGCGGAGGGGGCTGTGGTCGAAGCAGCGCTGGCAACGCCCGAATATTTCCGCACGATGGGTATCCCGCTGGTCGCTGGACGTGAATTTGCCGAAACCGATCAGCCGGGAAAGCCGGCGGTTGCCATCGTTGACGAAATCTTCGTCAATCGCTGGTTGGCAGGGAAGAACCCGATCGGGACTAGGATCCGGCAGGCTTTTAGCGACGATCCGCAAGAGCCCTGGACGGAAATCGTGGGGGTAGTCAAGGCGGTGCGGCGCAACAGCCTGACCGATGAGATGAAGCCCAGCGTGTATTTCCCGCATGCGCAGCGTCCGTTCGGCAATATGACTTTGGTGGTGCGCACCAGCGTGCCGCCATCGAGCGTGCTGAGCGCGGTGCGGCAAGCCGTGGCGCAAATTGATAGGGAACAGCCTATGGGACGCGTGGTGACGCTCGAGCAGGAGTTTTCGAGCGTGGTGGCGCAACCGCGGCTGACGGCGTGGCTGTTGGGTGTTTTCGCGGCCGTGGCGCTTGCGTTGGCGGCCATCGGCGCGTACGGAGTGATTTCCTACTCGGTGGCGCAGCGCACGCATGAGATTGGGGTGCGCATGGCGCTCGGGGCGGCGCCGAGCGATGTGCGCGCGATGGTGTTGCGGCAAGGCATGGGAGTGGTATTGGCGGGCACCGCTGCGGGACTTGTTGCATCGCTGGCGCTGGCGCGCGTGCTGCGCTCGATGCTTTACGGCGTGAGCAGTAACGACCCGGCGACCTATTCCGTAGTTACCGCGCTTCTGCTGCTTACGGCTTTGCTCGCGTGCTGGATACCCGCGCGCCGCGCCACGCGCGTGGATCCGCTGATCGCGCTGCGCCACGAATGACACCCGTATGAGGGGCTAGGCGTTGGGGGCTAGCCAAACAAGACCATCAATTCAAATGGCGGACGTAAGAAAGTTGGGGCGCGTGAAGCCACCCATTGCGGCGCGATGGATGCTGCGCTGGGCCTTGCCGCGCGCCGAGCGTGAATATTTCATGGGTGATCTGGAAGAGGATTTTTTCGAACGCGTATTGCGCGAGCAGGACGCGCGCGCTGCTCGAAGCTGGTACTGGCGGCAGGCCCGCAACGCCGTATTCGGCGCAGCGCCACCGCGTGATGGACACGTTCAAGAATCATCGCATCCTGGAGGAATCATGGGGAATTGGGGGCAGGACATTCGCTTTGCCGTTCGCACACTGCAGAAGAACCCGGGATTTGCTCTTGTGGCGGCGCTCACCCTGGCGTTGGGCATCGGCGCCAACACGGCCATTTTCACTGTGGTGAACGCGCTGATCATCAGTCCGCTGCCCTTTCCGCAGGTGGACCGCGTGGTGCAACTGCACGAGCAGGAACCTTCCCGCAACGTCGAGCGCGGCAGCGTGGCTCCCGCGAATTTCTTTGATTGGAAGTCGCAAGCCCAGTCGTTTTCCGCCATGACCGCCAGCCGCGGCTTTAGCGCCAATCTTTCCGGCGAAATTCCCGAACGCCTTTCCGGCACGCAAGTGACTCCCGAATTCTTCGACGTGATGGGGATCCGGCCTGCCTATGGCCGCGGCTTTCTTCCCGAAGAAGCAGCGCCCGGCAAAGAAAACGTGGTCGTGTTGAGCTACGGCGTGTGGCAGCGATTGTTTGGCGGCAAGACCGATGTGGTGGGCAAAGCGGTGACGGTGAACGGCATCGGCGGCACCGTGGTCGGTATCATGCCCGAGAAATTCAATTTCCCGCCGGCCACGGAAGTCTGGGCGCCGCTGGCGCTCAATGCCGAGCAATCGCGCGAGCGTGGGGCGTATTTTCTGCAAGTGGTGGGACGGATGAAACCTGGTGTAACCCTGGACCACGCGCGATTGGAATTGGCCACTATCGCGCAGCGCCTCGAAAGAGAATATCCGCAGAGCAATACGGGCCGCACGGTTTTTGTGTCGCCGCTGCTGGAAGAAACGGTGCGATTGTTCCGCCCGGCATTGCTGGTTCTTATGGGCGCGGTTGGTTTTGTGCTGCTGATTGCATGCGCTAACGTGGCCAATCTTCTGCTTGCCCGAGCCGCCAGCCGCGAACGCGAAATCGCCGTCCGGGCGGCGATGGGGGCGGGGCGCTGGCGCATCGCCCGGCAACTGCTGACGGAAAGCGTTTTGCTGAGCGCGCTCGGAGGCGCGGCTGGACTGCTGCTGGCGTATTGGGGCGTCGGCGGGATGAGAGCCAGCTTTCCTGGATATTTTGCGCGCTTCATTACCAATTTTGACGGCATTCAGGTAAATCCCATCGTTCTGCTTTTCGTCATGCTGCTTTCGCTGGCCACCGGCGTTCTGTTTGGCGTGGCTCCGGCGTTGCAGTCCGCGCACCCGGATTTGAACAGCGCACTCAAAGAAGGCTCAAGCAAAACGGGGGGCCCGCGAAAGGGCTGGATGCGCAGCAGCCTGGTGGTGTTCGAAGTGGCGTTTTCGCTGGTCCTGCTGGTGGGCGCGGGGCTGATGATCAAATCCTTCGCGCGGTTTAGCAATGTGGATATGGGCTTCGAAATGAAGAATATCCTGATGATGCGCTACCGCCTGCCCGCAGCGAAGTACGGCCCGGATGGAGTGATCGTGGATTTCCACCGGCAGGTGATCGAGCGCGTGGCGCAACTGCCGGGGGTGGAAAGCGCGTCGCTGGTGAATATCGCGCCGATGGATGATTCCAACACCATGCAGGGATTGCGCATCGAGGGCGAACCGGAACCGGCGCCGGGGAAAATGCCGGTCTACAATCTGCGCACGGTTGGCCCCGCGTACTTTTCGGTGCTGCGCATTCCGGTAACCGCTGGGCGTGAGTTCAACGAGCGCGACACGCTGGATGCGCCGCGCGTGGTGCTGGTGAACGAAGCCTTCGCGGCAAGGCATTTTGCGGGACGAAGCGCTGTGGGCAAGCGCATCGCCAAATCGGACGCGAAGGAGCCGTGGCACGAAATCGTCGGCGTGGTGCGCAATTTCCGCAACCGCATGGACTCCCCCGCCGAGCCGGAAGTGTATTTCCCCTATACGCAGGAAATCTGGCGTTCGATGACCATCATTGCCCGCACGCGCGTGGAAGCCATGTCGCTGGCGGCGCCGGTGCGCGGCGTGGTGCTGGCGCTCGATAAGGATCAGCCGGTGTACAACATCCGCACCATGGAAGGCTGGCGCGCGCAAGTCATGATGATCCACAACTTCTCGGTGTACCTGCTTTCTATTTTTGCCACGGTGGCTTTGGTGATGGCCAGCGTGGGTTTGTACGGGGTGCTTTCCTACGCCGTATCGCAGCAGACGCATGAAATCGGCGTGCGCATGGCGCTGGGCGCCGAGCGGCGTGATTTGTTGCGCCTGATGCTTCTGCAAGGGTTGCGGCTTTCAGGCTTCGGGCTGGCGCTGGGTCTGCTGCTCTCGCTGGCCCTCACCCGCGCGGTACGCGGCCTGTTGAATGGCGTGAGTCCGACCGATCCGCTAGTTTTCGGCGCAGTTTCGGCCGTGCTGCTGCTGGCCGCCCTGGCGGCTACATTTGTGCCCGCATGGCGCGCCACGCGCGTGGACCCGCTCAATGCGCTCCGCCACGAATAGGTTGCACTGCTTACTCCTCACGAATCACGCTGACGGGGTCAATGCAGGCCGCACGCAACGCGGGGATCCAACTGGCTATCAGCGTACAACCCAAGAGGAGCAGTGGAATCGCCCAGTACGAAGGCGCGTCGAACCACGAGAGTATGGGCACTTGCGAAGCCAGTAGCGCGGATAGAGCAAGGCTTACGGGAAGGCCGATGGCGATGCCCAATCCGGACCGGCGCGTAGATGTGAAATTCCATCTCATCGCGCATCCCGTCCTCGAAACGGTGGCGGCCAGCAATTCTTGCGAGCCAGCAAAAGAATGTCCCCATCATGAATGAGCCTTGCTGCGCAGCGCCAGTTCCATGGCCTGCACCAGCCGTTCCCACCACTCCAGATCCTTTTCGAGTCGCTGCCGGCCTTTTCGGGTGATGGAATAGAACTTCGCGCGACGGTTGTTTTCCGACGCCCCCCATGTGGAGTCCAGCAGTTTCTGGCGCTCCAGCCGCCACAGTGCAGGGTAAAGCGCCCCTTGCTCCAGGGTGATGGCGCCGCCGGAAAGCTGCTCAATGCGCAGGAGGATACCGTAACCGTGCTCGGTGCCCAGTGAAACGGCGCGCAAAATCAACAAATCCACAGTTCCAGGCAAGACAGCGGCACGTTCCGTCATAGCTGCTCCTAAATTGTTTAGGAGTATAACCATCTTCTCCTAACCTGCCTAGGAGAACGCTCCAGCCTGGCAAACAGTTCCCCGCGGTTACTCAATTCTATGCGGCTTGGAGTAGCATTCCCGGATGCGCCAAACCCACTCACCATCGGTCGCCCTGCTCGGCCTGCCTTTCGACGCCAACTCCTCGTACCTGCGCGGACCCGCCATGGCTCCGCGCGTAATCCGCCGCGCGTTGTATTGTGACTCCTCGAATCTGTGGACAGAAGACGGAATAGATTTGGGAGTCCCGGACGTGATCACGGACACGGGTGATTTGGAAATCGTCCCTGCACCGGAAGATACTTCGCTTTGGCAAGTGACCAGCGCTATTTCCGCGATGCTGGAGCAGGGATTGCGACCGATTGCGCTGGGCGGAGACCATTCCCTGACGTACCCCATCGTGCGCGGCTTCGCGCAGCACTTCAGCAATCTGAACATTCTGCATTTCGACGCGCATCCTGATTTGTACGACGAATTCGAGGGCAACCGCTTTTCCCACGCGTGTCCCTTCGCGCGCATCATGGAAGAAAAGCTGGCTGCACGGCTGGTGCAGGTGGGCATTCGCACGATGAATCGGCATCAGCGGGAGCAGGCAGAGCGCTTCGGCGTGGAAGTGATCGAGATGCGCGCGTTGCAGGATGGGCTGAAGTTGTGCTTCGATTCCCCGCTCTACATTTCGTTCGATATGGATGCGCTCGATCCGGCGTTTGCCCCGGGCGTTTCCCACCACGAACCCGGCGGGCTCAGCACGCGGCAGGCGCTTTCGCTGATTCAATCTGTGGAAGCGCCGCAAATCGCCGGCGCGGATATTGTCGAGTTCAATCCCACGCGCGACACGCATACCGCGCAAGAGATTGCCGGACGAATCGTGCCTGCCCCGGAGTCGCTGGGCATCACCGCCATGGCCGCGGCAAAGATCCTCAAGGAAATTGCCGCGCGCATGCTGGTGTAGGAGAGGCGTCTGCGTCTGTCCTGTTTCTCCTGTTGACAATCTACAGGGCACGACCTAACCTTTTCCCCCTGTAGACCGTCTAGGAGAAGATATGGGCGATTCCAAATCCGACTTGTTGCAGGGCACGCTCGACCTGCTGATCCTGAAAACGCTGGCCCTGGGGCCGCAGCACGGCTTCGGGGTTTCCCAGCGCATCCAGCAGGTATCCAAGGAAGTTTTCCAGATCAACCAGGGCTCGTTGTATCCCGCGCTGCACCGGCTCGAGCAGCGCGGCTGGATCACCTCGGAATGGGGCGAATCCGATAACAACCGCCGCGCCAAGTTCTACTCGCTCACGCGCACCGGGCGCAAGCAGCTTGAAGAAGAACAGAAGAGTTGGGCCAAGATTACTGCGGCCGTGGACCGCATCCTGGAGATGACGTGAGTTTGCTGCATCAGTTGCGCGCCAAATGGGCCTCGCTGTTCCGGTCGCAGGCTGATCGTGAACTGGATGAAGAGTTGCGCTTCCATCTTGCTGCGCAAACCGAGGAGAACCTGCGGCGCGGCATGAGCCACGAAGAAGCGGAGCGCGCGGCGCGGGCTCTGCTGGGCTGCGAACAACAGGTACGGGAGGCGACACGCGAGATGCGATTCGGGACCTGGGTGGAAATT
>CAZCNH010000067.1:2799-20078 GCA_964500065.1 uncultured Acidobacteriaceae bacterium | reverse complement strand
CGGCAGTTTTCACTCCAGACCATGTGCAGGCGATCCAAAAAGGCAACCTGCTCCGGCATTCGATTTCACACGCCACCAAGGCCGGATTCTGCATGCTTGCCGCCTGCGTCTTTCTGATGAACCTGTGGCTCGCCTTGCGCTCTCTGCCGGAAACGGCTCTGGGCGCGTGCATAGCGCGCGGGCGCGCCTTTCTTGCCTCCCGCAAATTTCCATGGCTGGCTGCCGCGTGGGTGGTGCTGGTCTCCAGCACGCTGGCCTGGTTTGTGCTGGATGGCATCCCTCATGTGCCGGACGAAGCAGCCTACCTTTTCAACGCCAAGTATCTGGCGCATGGCCGGCTGACTCTCCAGGCGCCGGTGCCGGAAGCGTTTCCCGTGCCTTTTTTTTCCTACGATGAAACGCGCTGGTTCCTGACGCCTCCGGTGGGCTGGCCGCTGGTGCTGGCGCTGGGCTTCTGGATCGGCGCGCCGTGGCTGATCAATCCGTTGCTTGGCGCGGCGGGCCTGCTGCTCAATCACCGCCTGCTTCTGCGCCTGTCCGGCGCAGGGCTGGCTGGCGGAGTGACGGCCCTGCTGGCACTTTCTCCCTGGTTTCTTTTCATGAACGCATCGTTCATGACCCACCCGCTTACGTTGCTCCTGTTCTTACTGGCGTTGTATGCGGTTTGGCACATTCGCCAGGGTGGTTCGGCAGGGTGGGCAGCCCTGCTGGGCCTGGCCGTGGGCGGCCTTATCCATATTCGACCGCTCGATGCGGTGATCGCCGCGGCTATCGCCGGCGGCTGGTGGCTCGCTGCAGGGCTTCGCCAACTGCGCTGGAAGCACGTTCTGGTCACAGCTCTTTGCGGATTGTTGATGACTGCGTTGTTTCTGGCCTACAACAAGGAACTGACCGGGGACCCCTTTCAAGTGCCCATCGGCAAGTTTGCGGACGCCAAAGCCTACAAAGGGGCGAACCGCCTGGGCTTCGGCAAGGATGTCGGGAATTTTCGCTGGTACGGACTCGACCCACTCGACGGGCACGGGCCGATTGACGTGCTGGTGAACGCCAACCAGAACCTGTACATGACGAATTTCGAGTTGTTTGGCTGGCCCTTCGGTTCTCTGCTGCTGGTTTTCCTGCTGCTGGGGTGGAGAGGCCGCGGCCGCGACGCTTTGTGGTGGTTCACGATCCTTGCGGTAATGGCAGGGCTCAGTCTTTACTGGTTCAGCGGCGGCCCGGATTATGCCGCGCGCTACTGGTACATGATCCTGCCCGCCTGCGGGGTGCTCACCTGGCGCGGCGCGGAGTCGCTGATCGAAAAACTCGTTTCTGCGGGCAGCGAAGCCGTAACCGAGGCCCGCGTCTGGATGTTCGTTGCCCTGGCTTCAATCCTGGCCACAGTGGTGATGCTCCCGTGGCGCAGCATGGATAAGTACAAGTTCTACCGCGGCCCGCGTCCGGAAATCCGGGCCATGATAGCCGCAAATCACTGGGACCAGGACTTGATCTTTATCCGCGGGAGTGCCATGCCTGACTACGTTTCCGCGGCGCAGTTCAATCCGCCACGCTTTGACCGCGATGCCCCAGGCCCCATCTTTGTGATGGACGTTGGGCCGGAAAAGAACGCTATTCTTGTGGCCTATTATGCAAACCGCCGTGTGTGGATTGTGAATGGTCCGGAACGCAACAGGGGCGCGGCAACTGTTGTGGCGGGGCCATTGGCGCCCGGGACCGTGCCTCCCTCCGACGAACCGCGATGAACTGGTGATCCCCGACGGACGCGCGCCGGCCCCGCAAGAAGTCTGGTCATCAGGAAAATGCTGCCTTCGCGATGCGCACCGCGTTGGCCATAAGGCTGAAGGTGATATTTTTTGCCGGAAGAAAAGGGAAAGTGCTTCCGTCGGCGAGGTACAGATTTTCAAAATCGTAGCTCTGCCCGGCGGGGGAAGTGGTGAAGCGGTTCTTCTCGCGGCTCATGGGCAATGTCCCCGCATAGTGAGCGCTGGCGCCCATCGGCCGCACATGAGCCATCCCCGGCGGAACCACGCAGCCCAGCCTACGCAACGCTTTTTTTACCGTGCCCACCGATTGTCGCAGGAACCCCGCTTCTCCCACCGGCGGCGCATACTGCACGACAAGCTTCGGTTCTTCTCCTGCGGCGCCGGGCTCGATGGTTACAAAACTCTCCGGACGCGGCGCATCGTGATGGTTCACGTTGACGATGCCCAGCGCGGCATGCAGGTATTTCACCAGAAATGCCGCGGTCTTCAGATCCACCGGCAGGCTCTGCATGATGGGATGGGTCATCGCGGTCTTGAGCGTCGTAATCTGGCCGTGCACATAGTGGCGCGGGTCATCCATTTCAATTCCCATGCCCAGCAGGTGATATTGATAGCTTTCCGGTTCCCAGCGCGCGCCAATCAACCGCAGGTTCAGGAAGGGCACCAGGATCTGCCGGTTATCCATCAAGCCGCGCAAGACCGGTCTTTCGCCCGAATCCAGGAGAATGGAATCGAGAAAAATCTTTGTCGAACAAAGCGCCCCCGCCGCCAGCACCAGCGTTTCCACCGGAAACTCTTGCGCGGCGCCGCCCTCCCGCGGCCTGGCCACCACCGAAGTGACGCGGGCGGCTGAATCAAACCGGAAATGAGTGACGCGCTGGCCGGACAAATAACGGAAGCCGGGAAACTGCGCGCACTCCGCGAGCGTGACCGACGGCGTGTAGAGGGAAAGCGTGGGGCAGCCCCACAGGCAGCGGCCCGAATAAGAACATGCCTTGCGGCCTGCGTAATCCCGGCTGAGCGTGGCCACGCGCGTGCGGCCCACGTAGCATTTCAAATCGGAATGCAATGCCGCGCGCTGCCGCGCGTACTGTTCCAGCAATGCTGCGGAGTGGCGGTCCAGCCGCAGCGGCTCCATCAGGTGCGCGTGAATGGGATAGAAGCGCGCCAAATCGTCAGCTTCGCCGGTGACGCCGATGCGAAGGGCAACTTCGTCATAGCCCGCGGCCAGTTCGGAGAATGAAAAAGGAAAGTCGGAAATTTCCGCCGCGTTGAATGGATAGCATCCTGCGGTCCATGTTTCCGCCAGGCCGCCGGCCGCGAAAGAGAAAAGAGCATCGAAACCGCGGCTCGTGAAATGGAATCCCTGTGGCGAACGAAACACATAGTCCTTGCCCGGAGGAATTCCGTAGTATTCCCCCTTGGTACCCGGCAATAGCACTCCGTGAAAATCCCCGCCCAGAAAGAATTCGGTGGGATCGGGCAGGGAGGTCTTCAGCCGCGGCAAGCTGTCGCCGGGATTTGCCAGCACAGGCTTTTCATATCCGACGTCGAGCATGTCAACGGAATGACCATTGCGCAAGACGGTCAAGGCAAAATGAACTGCGCTGGGGCCGGAGCCGACGATGGTGATCCGCCGTCCGCTCATTCGCGCTCTCCCCAGCCGCGGCTCAACGACAAAACAAAATGAACCGGCGCGAGAATCACGGCCACAACTGCCAGCCGAAGGGCAAACAAACCGCCCCGCCCGGCCACGCGTCGGATCACGGAAGCTGGCGGCGTGTCCGCGATGTGCTCGTCAAAACCATGTTCGGGAGACGAGCTTTCCAGAATGGCCATCAGCAACACCAGTTTCTTGCGCAGCAAAGATGCGCGCGCGGCCACACAGGCGTAAGAATCCGCGCATTGCGCCAAGAATGGCGATTTTCGCGCCAAGGCCAGCAGCACCCGGTCAAACGCGCACGCGGCGTGGTAGCGGGTATCGCGCGCGTGCGCTTCGGCGAATTTTTCCAGCAGAAACGCCGAAGCCGCCCGGCCGGTAAGATAACGGCAGAAGACGTCGCATTCGCGCTTGAGCGTTGCAGCGGAGCGGGTTGGATCCGGGAGATTCATGGGAGCACCCGCCTGCGCGGGACGCGTTACTCCAGCATTTCTCGCACGGGACGGAGCTGCGACCGGCGCTCCTCCCACAGGGGGTTTGCATCCATCACCCCGCTGTACCGAAATGAGGATAACTGACCCGCTGTGATGGGCAATACCGAGAAAAAAAGAGGTTCCAAGGCAGACAAGAGAGCCACTGCGGGTCCCACAGGGATATGCGCCACCGGAGCCCGCTTGCGCGTCCGTTTTTCGCGGGCGCGTTGCAGCAACTCCTCGAAGGCCAACACTTCGGGTCCGCCCAATTCCAGCGTGCCGCCGTCGAACAAGTCGCGCCGCAAGATTTCGCACAGAAAATAGACAACATCTTCCACATGGATAGGCTGAATCGGCGTGCGGCCGTCGCCGAATACCGGCAAGATCGGCAGCTTGAGCATCGGCGCCATCCCCTTCCATGTCGGCGATCCGTGCCCCAGAATGATCGCCGGCCGCACAATCACGTGCCGAATCGCGCAGCCGCGCACAACAGCTTCCCCGGCTTCTTTCGATTGTCCATAAGGATAGCCGGCTTTGTCGGGGAATTTCACCGCCACGCTGCTCACATGCAGGAACCGCTGCACTCCGGCGGCTTGCGCCGCTTCCAGCAGAGCGCGCGTGCCTATGACGTTTATGCGTTCATATTGCTCCGGTCTTGCTTTGCCGGTGAGGGCGGCCAAGTGCACCACGGTCTCCGCGCCCTGCATCGCCCGGGGAAGGCTCGCGGAATCGGCAAGGTCGCCGGGAAGCCATTCAATATTTTTCTGCTTGAATTCGCCGAGTTGAGGCGGCTTGCGGGAAAGGCAAATCACGCGATCAAACTCGGCCAGCCTGGGCAACAGGCAGCGGCCCACAAACCCAGTGGCTCCTGTGAGGAATATCTTCGTCATGCGGATGCGGCGGGAGGCGTTGGATTGGGCACAATGCCTCTATGAGCTGCGAACGTGCTTGCCATCCGGAGCCGCGCGCGGGGCCAAGGGCCTGCTCCACAGCAGGCGGCGCAGCCGCAAAACGCCCTTGATATCGTCCCAGGCGGTCTGCACGATCTTCACCCGGCTGTCATCGTCTTCGATCCAGATCACCGGCAAATCCTTGATGCGGTAGCCCTGCTTTTCACCCAGCACCAGCATTTCGGTGTCAAAAAACCATGACTGATCCTGAACTTGCGGGACGATCTTCTCGACCACTTCGCGGGTCACAAATTTGAAGCCGCACTGAGCATCGCTGAAATGCGTCCACAGAACGGCTTTCACCAGCAGGTTGTAGGCCTGCGAAATGAATTCGCGCTTGATCTTCCGGCGTGTCTGAGAGGCGGGCAGCAGGCGCGAGCCGATCGCGATATCGTAACCTTCTTCAGTGATGGCGCGCACAGCGCGCGGCACCGCGGCGAGCTCGGTGGAAAGGTCCACGTCCATGTATCCCACCACGTCCGCCGTGCTTTGCATCCATGACTGCCGCAGGGCTCGCCCGCGCCCGCGAAGATCCAATTGCACAAAACCCACATTGGAAAATTCCCCGGCCAATTGGCGGGCGACTTTGTCGGTGCCGTCGGTGGAACCATTGTCCACAACCACCACCCGCCATGCGCAAGGCAGGTTTTCCCCAAGAAAGGCGCGAACGGTGCGAACGCTCTTGTCCAGAACGTGGGCTTCGTTCAGGACCGGGATCATTACATCAACCTTGAGGGCAGGGTTCACAAGTGCTCCGCATAGCAGTCTATAGGGCACACGTACTGCAACGCAATGCACAGGGCAAGCGTGTTTCCAAACCGCAACAATTTCAATAAGTCTTTTGATTACAATAAACTAGTAAGATTTTGTTTCTCCACACCATGATGCGGTGGGCAATGATCGCGTGAGCTGAATATGCAGAACTTTTCACACTCCAGCGGGACTGCTCGTGCTTTTCCGCACCGGCCACTGCCAGATCACGGTCAGCCCTGCCACCGTGGCCGCCAGCACCGCCCATGGCAATACCTGGGACCATGCCGAGGCCGGATCCGCCAAGGGCGGGAAGTACTGCATAGCCGCGTTGCTCAACGTGGTTAACCAGGGGAACTGCACGCCTTGGGCCAAGACGCGTGCCATGGAATCAAGGGGGCTGCTGCGCACCATCGCCACGCACCACGAGGAGAAAAAGGAAAAGCCTAGAAGCGGAAAGGTGACCCAGCGCGGCAGTCGCGCGAGGACATCGCCCACGAGTAGAAACAAGGGAGGGAGCGCGGGAACCATATAGCGAACACCATCCTGCCACTGATGCCGAATGGTGTAGTGAACGCAGGAGCAGAACACCCACAAGGCGGCGAAATGCACCCACGCGGCCACGGCAAACCGCGCGGGAACGCGGCCTTGCTTTTTCCAGAGAAGCACCGGGTGATAGAGCGCCAGGGCAAAGAGAGGAGAAAAAACCAGCAGCCCGTATTGTGGGTCAAAGAGCAATCCCCATAGGGCCGCAGGGAGTGGCCAACCGAAGCCGTGCTCGCTGGGGTAGCCGGCAAACACAGTCTTCGGCATGTGAAATTGTACCGGCAACAGGGCGTTGCCATAGCAATGCCACTGGTACCAGAGCAAGAAAAGCCCCGGGCCGATGGAACCGGCCACCGTCCATAAGGTGCCCTGGACGGCCGCACCGAACGACTTATTCCGGAGTTGCTGGATCAGGGCAAAGAATCCAATCGCAAACAGAGCGACGACTCCGGTGAAATCCGTGGCCACCGCGTAACCGCCCAGCGCTCCGGCGGAAAAGTAGCGCCAGCGTTCATTATCCGGCTTCGCTTCGCTGGACCACCCGATCAGCGCAAACGCCAGGAAACTCAACAGGGCTACGGTAAGATTCAAGCTGAGCGTGCCCGCGCGCAAAAAAATAGGCGTGCCCAGCGCAAAGACCATCGTCATACAGACAGCACTGGACTCGCTCAGGGCAATGCGCCGAAATAAGCGGAACATCAATACCGCGCCCAATGCCGTAAGCGGGGCCATGAAGAATCCGCTGGTGAGCAGCGCGGCAACGCCCAGACGGACTTCGATACCCCGCGCGCGCGCCCTCTGGTAGAACAACCAGTTATTGCGGCGCTGGTCTTTATATTGAATTTCACTCTTGGGTTCCGCGGGCCGCGGGCGCACCGGAGCCACGACGTTCACCACCGGCAACGCCGCCCAATAGACCGGTACAGCCAAAAACGACATCCCGGGGTTGGTCCCCACAAAATCACCGCGGCCTGGAAAGGCAAACAAGTCCGAGTGCAAACCCATGTATTCCGGGACCTGAAACGTGCCGCGCTCGGCGATGGCCATCGTCAGATAAATCTCGCGCGTAACGAAAGGAGAAAAATGCACGAGATACACGAGCCAGCAGGCGAAGAAGATTTTCCACTGCAAGCTGCGCGAAATTCCTGACTCTCCTTCGGACTGCCGGCCGGGTTCGATCAATGCGCTCTCCGCTGTCGCCAGTTCACGTACTGAATCCAAAGGATCCACAGGCCAAAGAACACCATGACATTGCCGATAATCGTAAACGTCCACATGATGAAGCGGATCTTGCCTTTGCTGAGCCAGGGATTCAAAAACTCCAAAGAATGCATACCAATCAGGTGCATCATGATTCGCTTCGAACGGCCATAGACGTTGACTTCTCCCCCACCGGGATCCACGTAAAAGACCGTTGCGCCTTTGTCATTGGCCTGAATTTTCCAGACGGGCAGGGGTCCCCACGTGTACAGCCCATCCAACCGGTTGATGAGTGTTGCGGATCCCAGTTCTTCCGCGCGCGCGCCGGCGTGAACCGCCAACTGGCGCGCGACGCCCTCATCAATCTTCAGAAACGAGCCATCCACGGCATCGACCAGGTTGCTGCCCTGGTTGGTGACCACGCGGTAGTAGAGCTTGCCGGCGATCATGCGCAGAACGATGTTGTTCACCAGTACAGGTGAACCGGCCGCTTGATCGACCAGGGCGATGGCGTCCGCAATCGGCACGCGAATGCTCCGGTAGATTTCGGATGTAGGGCTGGCCGTTGGCGCGGCGCTATCCGCCAGCGCGCGTTGCAAGAAGGCGGGCATGGTCATGAAGATGCCGCTGAAAAACCACAAGACGGTCAAGATGCTCGTCGCCACGGCGAGCCACTTGTGGGATTTGAAGACCAGCTTGGTGACGTTCATTGATGCTCTCCCTCGGGGCGGCTTAGTCTTCTACCACGTGGGTAGCAAAAATCTTACGGTACTCGCTCCATTTGTTGCGATCGAACCGGCCGGTTGCATCAAAGCAATCCACCGCGGAGTAGGCCATGAACAGGGCGTGGTGCGTATTATCATGCGCGAAAAGTCCCTGGCGGCCAAATGTCAGCAGACCCTCCAGCTTTTCGAGCCACGCATCCATTTTCGCAAACTTCTCTTCATATCCGCGGCGATACATCGGATAGGCCTGGCGCAACCTGCGCGATTCCACGCGCAGCACCGGAGCTTTGGCGGGAATTCCGCACAACTCCAGAGAACGCAGAAACAGTTGACCCAGTTCCGCGTCGCTCATCTGCCATTCGCGCGAGCCGGGGTCGCATGGCAATTCCGCGCAAAGAATGGTTTTCCCGCGCGGTTCTGAGCTGACGCAATAATTTTTCGGCTCCGACATGCGGGAAATCGGAATCTGCGTTTCCGGGAAATAGTGCGCGTCATATTCGCTGAATTGTTCCTGTTCCAGGACCAGGTAAATCAGGATCATGCCACGATAATCGAGCCCTTGGGCAGCGGCCAGCACGTCCGGGGGCGGCCCCGGGCGCATGCCGCAGGCAATCAGCGGAATGGGCAGCGTGGACCACACCACATCCGCGGCCAGGAATTCTTCGGCGCCGTTCTGCTGCAGGTGAACGCCGCGCACCCGGTTGTCCTCGCGCGCGATGCCCGTCACGCGCGCCTGGAAACGGATTTCGGCCCCGGCCTGCTGCGCGGCCTCGGCGATGCGTTCGCAGATTTGCCCGTAACCCCGTCGCGGATAGAAGAAGCGCCCTCCACCAGGCGGTTTCAAGCCCGGAATCTGCGAGGTAACTTTCTTCACCAATTTCCCGAGAGAGCTCCCGGAAACGCGCCGCTGCGCCTGCGTCACCGCCAGCGCTTCCGGCTCGAGTCCCCACAATTTGCGCGCATAAGGGAAATAGAATTCGCGGCAAATCGTGCGGCCCAAGCCGCGTTCCAGCACCGTGGCAAATGTTTCCTCGGAAGGACGCGCGGCGGGAAGAACCTTGCGGAGCATGTCGGCGGCCACGCCCAATGCGAATGGCTTCGGCAGGCGCAGCAGCAGATCAATTGGCTTCAGCGGGAAATGAATCCAGCGGCCGCCCAGGCGGATGCGTCCGTGGCGGGGCCGGTCCAGCAAATCTTCGCCGAGCAGACCGCGCAAATCATTCAGGATATGAGGTTCGCACGCCGGATGCAGCCGGTGGCTGCCATAATCCACTTGCAAGCCTTCGAGGGGAAAGCTTCCGGCGTTCCCGCCCACGCGGCCGGAAGCCTCGAGCACGGTGACCTGGGCGCTTCCCTTCAACGCCAGCCGCCACGCCGCGCCGGCGCCTGCCGGGCCTGCGCCCAGAATCACCACATGGGGTTTGCCCGCGCTGCTCATGGGAAGTTCACCGCCGGGGTTTGACCGCCGTTCCGCGCCGCATTCTTTCCCTTGCCGTTGACGCGCGAAAGGATCAGGGCGAAGCCGCCGCCAATCAGGCCGCCCGCAACTAACACCACTTCCCACACCAGCCCCACCGCCACTGTCAACACTGCGGGCGCGCCAAACGGCAGCAATAGCGCCGCCAGAGCGGCTTCACGCACGCCGATGCCGCCCTGCGTAAAGGGCAACAACGCGGCTACTTTTGCCAGCGGCCAGACGAAGAGCCAAACGCGCAGAGGCAAATTCAGCCCGCACGACATTGCCAAAAGCGCCGTGAGGGTAGCAAACGTTGCCTGAATTGACATGGCCAGGGCCAGAACCATCGCCACGCGCAAGGGCCGCTGGGTCATCGAACGGATAGCATGGCGCAGCTTCGCAAGCCTGCGGCGAACCTTGAACGAGAACTTGCGCACCGGGGTAAGCAAAAGCAAGGCCACGCCGCAACTCCCGCACAACGCAAAAGCAAATGATAACACCCAAAATATTCGGCGCGATTGCGCATCGAGCACGCCGGGAAGCGAAAACGCTCCGATTCCCGCGATCAGGCCCAGGCTGGCGACGTCCAGCGTGCGGTCAAGCAGGCTCCCGAACAAAGTCCCCGGCCGGTTTTTTCCCCAGCGCAAGGCCAGCCCAGCGCGAATGACGTCGCCGCCCACAATCGAAGGAAGAAACACGTTGCCAAACAGACCGCTAAAATAGCATTGCAACGCTTGCGGAAGATTCAGCCCTGCCCCAGCCATATTTACCATCATGCGCCACTTCCCTGCGGCGAGGGTATGCGCCGCAAGGTAGATGGCTAAAACCAGAGCGAATCGGCGCACAGGCACTTTCTGTGCGGCAGTCATGAGGTCATGCAGCGGCAGGTACCAGAAAATCAGCGCGAGCATGGCCATGCTCCCGCCGATTCTCAGGAAATACGGCCGCCAACTCACGCGTTGTCTTGAATGCTCCAAGTGCACGGCCTTCCTTGCTCGACGGCCGAAACGCCACAACTAGGGAATGTAAAGTTCCATCCACATCGAATAATTCAAAAGCGCCCAAAGGGTGCGGCCATGATCCCGCTTTCCTTCCAAATGCTGGTCAATGATTTGCTTCACGGCTTCCGGGCGAAACATCCCCATTTCCTCCATCCGCTGAGGACCGCAATAACGCAGCAGGACATCGCGAAGTTCATGGGTGAACCAGCGCGAATAGGGCATTTCGAGGCCGACCTTCTTCTTGCGGACCACGGCATCAGGCAGGAATCCCTCCATTGCAGATCGAAGGATGTGCTTTTTCCTGAGCCCCGGCAGCTTTACATCTGACGGCACGGTTTCCAGGTACTCGGTCAGGTCGTTATCCGTGAAGGGGACGCGAGCCTCCAGAGAATGAGCCATGCTCATGCGGTCATTTTTCACCATCAAGTCATCCGGCAAGAACACTTCGGCATCAATCTGAAGGATGCGATTGAGCATTTCTTTCGCCGAGGATCGCTGATAGACACTTCGGAAATGCGCCTCTGAAGGCTCCGGCTGCAATTGTTCGAGCACGCGCGGAGCATACAGAGCGCGCTTTTGCTGTTCGGTTAGAACCACCCGCCACCAGAGATGAGCTTGCCACGGTTCCAGATCCTGCCCGCCCAGGAAGCGCTTGGCGCGAAACTCGAAGCTCAGTTTCTTGTAGGAAACAGGAAGAGAGTTCACCACCGGGGCAATCAATCCGTTTCGCACCCAGCGGGGCAGGCGACGAAACCAAACCGAGGCCTTGAAGGCCGCGTGCGTGTCATATCCGGCAAACGCTTCGTCTCCTCCTTCTCCGGAAAGCAGGACGACCACATCATCCTTGGCAAGCTGGCAGAGATAGTAGGTTGGGATGGCCGATCCGTCGCCATACGGCTCGTCAAACCATTTCAAGTATTGCGGGAGCATGCTCCGCACCATTTGCGGAGTGATGACCACCTCACGCGCGATGGTCTTGAGTTGCCCGGAAACCAGGCGCGCGTACTCCAGTTCGTTGAAAGTAGGGTCTTCAAATCCCACCGAATAGGTGTGGATGGGCTCGCGGCGGTGCCGGGCCATGATGGCAACCAACGCGCTGGAGTCCATTCCACCGGAGAGCAGGACGCCCACCGGGACGTCCGCGACCAACTGCCGGCGAACCGCCTCGTGCAGCAGCTCACGGCTTCGGGAAACTGCCATCTCCGTGGTGATTCCCGGGTTCGTTTCGAACTTCGGCCGCCAGTGCCGGCTTAGCGTGGTTTCGCCCGCGGTGTTGATGCTCAGGCAATGCCCCGGAGGCAATTCGGAGATTCCTTCAAAGGCGGTTCGGGCGCCGGGAATATAACAGAACGTAAGAAAATCATGCATGGCCTGCAGGCACGGTTTTCTGGGAACGCGATCGTCGGTAAGGATGCTTTTAATTTCCGACCCAAACCGGAAATAGCGGCCATCCTGCTGGTAGAACAGGGGCTTGATCCCGTAGCGGTCGCGAATCAAGTGCAGCGTTTTCTTGCGCGCTTCCCAGATGGCCAGCGCGTACATTCCGTTCAATTCAGGCACGCAATCCAGGCCCTTTTCTTCGAACAGGTGAATGACCACCTCGATATCGGTCGCGGAACGAAACTGGTGACGCTCGGCCAGGCGGTATTTTTCTTTCAACTCGCGGAAATTGTAAATTTCCCCGTTGAAGACAACCTGGATGGAACCATCTTCGTTGCTCATGGGCTCGCGCCCGGCGGTGGAGAGGTCGATCACCGAAAGCCGCCGGTGCCCGAGCCCGATATCCTGGTCCTGCCAGGTGCCATGATCGTTGGGCCCGCGGTGCTTCAGGGCCTCGGTCATGCGCGCCAGCAGGCCCGCCTCAGGAGCAGGTTGGGTTGAGTCGATTCGTAAGATTCCACAAATGCCGCACATCCCGGTGTCCTATCCGCCGCAAGTGGTTTGGCTTGTCCGCTGGGAAACTGCCCGGCAGCTTTGCTTATTCTGGTGGAACCGCAACGCGATCCCGCGAGGGTCCGCCCGCCAGGGTGGCCCGCGCGCCGGGATGTCCCGGATGAATGCCCGTGTAGAATTCGCTGCCGATTCGGTTCAATCGAGTGGCCACGGCATCCGCAACCAGGCCGACCAGGAAGATCTGCACAAAGCTCAGCATCGCAAAAATGGCCGAGCCGGAAATAAAGTGGTCGCGGAGCAGATCCACCGCGCCTTTGATCACCCCGAAGGCCAGAAAGAAGAACGCCGCAGGAAGGAAGACCCGCAGGGGCTTGAAAAGCACGGCAATCCGCATGATCAGCACCAGAAACGTACCGGCGTCCCAGGGTACGATTTTCGAACGGCCGGTCCTTTTGTGGTAGTCAATGGGGACGAACTTTACCGCGTAGCGGTCGCACAGCATGGAGATGGTAATGGTGGTCGTGAAGCTGAACTGGTTGGGCAGTAGATTGAAATACTGGAGCGCGGCGGTGCGCCAAAAGACCCGCATCCCGCTGTTCAGGTCGGGAATTTTCGACTTGGTCACATAGTTCGCCAACTGATTGAGGGCCCATTTTGCGGGCTTGCGAATCATCGGGATGTGAACGTTTTCTCCCGTGCGCGAGCCGACCACCATATCTGCGGTGGCCGCAATCTGCACCAATTCGGGCAAGCGCGCAATGGGATACGTTCCATCGGCGTCGGTGATGGCAATGAGGTCATGTTTCGCAGCCAGGATCCCGGTCTTAAGCGCCGCGCCGTATCCCCGGTTGCTTCCGTGGCGAAGCACCTCGGCACCGGCCCGCCCTGCGGCATCGGCGGTGCCATCGGTGGAGCCGTCGTCCACGACAATGACTTCGCACTCAATGCCTGCGCTGCGGAGGGTGCCGAGCACCTGCCCGACAACATTGCCTACCCCGTCCCCTTCATTGAAAGCTGGAATGATTACACTGACGCTTTGCGCCATCGTTGCGGTCCTCCTCCGCACTTCCACCCCGCCGACCTTCCGCCCGGACGGGGAATGGCCTCATTGCGGTTCCTCGGCGCGCTTCGACCTGCAAAGCACGACCTCGCCACCTCCCATAGTTCCGCGAAACTCTTTCACGATCGTGAAACTTTCCTTGATTTCCAGCCACAGTTCCGGATATCTGGATCGAAAGTGAATCGGCAACGTGTAAACCAGCCAGGTCACATTGCTTTGTTTCCGGATTGCGTCCAATTGCTCGCGCGTCTCCACCACAGCCCAATCGCGTCCGTAGTACTCGGTGTACGGAAGAACCGTCAAGCCGGCGAGCACCACGCTATCCCCGGCTTTGCGGTTCGCGTCCACGTAGGCCATCGGTCCGGCAAAATCCTGCTTCGGATAGTATGCTACCCGCAGTTGGTAACACGATGCCAGTATCATCAATCCGACGGTTGCCATCCCCAGTTGTTGCCCCAGCCGCTCATTTTGCCGAAGCTTGCCGCATATCCAGGCGCTGGTCCGGAAAGCCCCGCGCACCAGCCACATCAAGCCAAACCCTATGGCGAAAAAGAAAAACCGCGGAAATACGTTCAGGATCAATTGCAAAACGATGCCGGTAATCACAATGGGAAGAACAACGGCGGCTACGGCATACTTGTTTTCGCGCCAGTAGCTTGCCAGGCCCGCCAGAAAGATCGCGCCAGCCACCACCACGGCGACAACGCCGATTCCCGCTCCCACTCCCAGGCCGCGGACGGTTTCCAGCAGGACCCACAAGGGGTTTGTCCACTCGGAGCGAACCATGGTGCCCGATTGCCCGACGGTCCGGTCCATCATTTGACGCCACGCTGGCGCGTAAAGCGCCAGGGTCAACATACCGGACAGCCCGAATCCCAGGACCGCTTGCTTCCAATCCGCGGGAAGACGGCCGAGCCTCCAGTTTTCCAGCGCAACCCACAAGAACACCAGACCATGGCCAGCCAGAACGAAGAGCATGGTCAAATGAACATAACCGCCCAGGGCGATAGACACCGCGTAGGCGATCCACCACCGCAAGTTCGAATCAGACCCGCTGCTACCCCCAGCCAAGTTCATGGCGCGAAGAAAATAAAAGGTGGCAAGCAGGGTAAAGAACGCCAGTCCGGTATACCCGCGCGCGTTCTGCGAAAACCACACGTGATGATAGGACACCGTCAGCAGGACGCAGGAGAGCAGGGCTTCGCGCCGGGAGGTCATCAGCCGTGTGCAGAAATAGAGCGCCGGGATGCTCACCACGCCGAACATCACTGCCGGCAGGCGCAGGGCCCAGGCTGTATCGCCGAACACCAGAATGGAAATCCGCGCAAGAACGGAGTACAGGCCATGCTGATTTTGCGCGTAGGTTGTGACGATCGTGCCCAGCGGCTGCCGCACCGAGCGTACCAGCGTAAGGATTTCGTCATACCAGAGTTGCTGATTCAGTTCGATAGCGCGAAGCACTGCGGCCACGGCCATCAACGCGAAAAGTGCCGGCCAAGGCGCTCGCTCCCGGCCATTAGAAGCCTGTAGATTCTGCTCCAGGTTGGATGAAATCTGCCTGGCCGCAGCTTTGGGATCCGCCAACTCACTCCCCCTTGATTTGGTCCATCCGCGCGGCCAGTTCGAAATCGCGTTGCGTAATGCCACCGGCATCATGCGTGCTCAAGTCCACCACAACTTTGTTCCAGACGTTGCACCATTCCGGATGGTGGTTCATCTGTTCGGCCGCCAAGGCCACGCGCGTCATGAAGGCAAAAGCCTGGGAAAAATCCGCAAACCGAAACTCGCGGTGCAGCTTGCCTGATTTCACTTCCCAGCCGGATGCCTTGGCCAGTGCCGCGCGTATCTCTTCCTCGCCCAGGGGCCGCCGTGACATGTGCGTTCCTCCCAAAGCGAATATTATGTAGGAAAATCGCGGCGAGATGGAAAACAGTTCCCGTTACGCCTGGGGCGCCGGCTCGGCCACGCGAACCACACACTCGTAGGGAATCTCCCAGCGGAACTGGCGCATCCGTCCCGAGCACAAGAACTGCTCTTCCAGAAAGACCGAGCGGCCGGAGTCTGCCACCAAGATGCCCGCGGCGGGCAGCTCTTTGTCTCCTGCCTGGAAGTGAAGCTCAATGCGCTTGCCGAGATAATTGGAGTAGGCCGCCATGCCGTGCAGAGTGTCAGCCAGTGCGGCCCGTTTCAATAGTACGATGGCCCTAGGAAGTGGTAACCATATGTATTATCAATATCTTGAGTCGCCTAGTGGTGTGCTCCGTGGCCCCCGCCGTGGCCTACTGCCGACTCAGGAGCAACGACCACCTCCCGCTTGCGCAAATCGGCTGTGGCCATGGTGACCAGGGCGGATACAGCGGCAAACGCCAGGAATGGCAACAACACAATCGCCGCCCAGTGGAGGATTCCCTCTTTCCCTTGCAGCAAGATCCACAACGTGAACCCCGCCGCCAGTCCCGCCCAGATCGCGAGCATGCGCGTCACGACGGCAACTTCCAGAGGCGTCTTGCACCCGGGGCATTCGATGGAATCGGAGTACGCCGCGGCTACGCCCGGCGCCACGACCGTCAGGCACTGCGGACATTTGCGAATTGCCATCGTTCACCTCGTCAGTGGATGCCACAGAGTACCACAGGGCCCCCCGGCCAAGGTTGCAAGCAAAACACCCCCGTCTTCGTCCTAAGACGGAGCATCTCTTTTGCCGAATCTGCGAAAGGAACGTGCCATGAAACGCGTGCCTATTCTCCTGCTTGCCATTCTCTTTCTATCGGCGGCATCGCCGGTGGCGCCGGCGAATCCCGGAGACCACTTTTTCCAGAAAATCAAAGCGCTGGCCGGCCAATGGCAAGGCGTCGTCCAATGGACTGGGGCGCGCACAGACTCGGGAGAAATGCAGGCCAGTTACTTTGTCACCTCGCACGGCAATTCCGTTGTGGAAAACCTGGGCGACGAGAAGGATCCAAGTATGACCACGGTCTATCACCGCGACGGCGCGCATCTCCGCATGACCCACTTCTGCGGAGTAGGCAACCAGCCCCGCTTGAAAGCGTCGGAGTTCGACGAAAAGAAAAACATCATTCGCTTCTCCTTTGTGGACGCCACCAACATGGCGAGTCCCGATGCTCCCCATGTGGACGGTTTTGAAATGCGGTTTCGCGACAAGGACCACATCACGTTGATTTTCACCTTCAAGGGCGCAGGAAAAGCGAGCTACGAAACGATTACTTTGCAGCGAGTCAGTTCCTGGGAGGGTGCGGAAAAAGGCACTTCCTCGTCATTCTGAGTCCGCCAAAGGCGGACGAAGAACCTCGATGTTCAATCTCACCAAGAATTTGGGATCGAGATTCTTCGGCCGCTTCGCCGCCTCAGAATCTCGAGGCGACCTTTTCCGCAGAGTCTGCTAGCTCCTTCTCTCGATTTTTCCCTGCGACTCAATGGAAAGCAGCGCAAATTCGACGCGTTTCGTGGTGTGATCAATCCGCTCCGCGCGCACCCGCACGCGGTCACCCAGATGGAACGCCATTCCCCGGCCGCGCGGGCCA
The DNA here is from genome assembly GCA_964500065.1 of uncultured Acidobacteriaceae bacterium. Classification (GTDB taxonomy): domain Bacteria; phylum Acidobacteriota; class Terriglobia; order Acidiferrales; family UBA7541; genus CAZCNH01. The sequence goes on along the minus strand of CAZCNH010000067.1, from coordinate 3,059 downwards.
TCCGCCACGATCGAGCGGTCGCGCTCCCGGAACTGGCAGCGCAGCCCGGTGAATTCCTCCAGGGCGGAAACCGGCACCAGCCCTTCTACGAAAATATCGAACAGCTCGACGAAGAAACCGAACTTCACCACGGAAATTACCAGCGCTTCGTATTCATCGCCCAGGTGCTGTTCCATGAATTGCGCGGTCTTCCAATCCATCAGCTCGCGTTCGGCGCCATCGGCTCGCCGCTCGGATTCGGAAGACTCGCTGGCAATTTC
>CAZCNH010000067.1:0-2699 GCA_964500065.1 uncultured Acidobacteriaceae bacterium | reverse complement strand
CGCAGCATCAGGTAGCTCAGGATGCGCTCTTCCGGCTTGCCGGCGATTTTCTGCGCGAGGTGCTGGTAGTGCTGCGGGCGGATGTCCAGTTCGAGATTCGCGGGCAATTGCACGGTCATGCGTTCGCCGCGGTTGCTGCGCTCGCTTCCATGGCGACGGTCGTGCCCGCGGCGATGCTGCTGCGTGCCGCCGTGCTTCACCACAATCTGTTTGGCCGCCAGATTCGGCACGCCCAGCGAATAACCGAAGGCCTGCGCCAGCGTTTCGAACTCCAGAACTTTTTTCGGATCGGGCGTTTCGTGGACCCGGCTCAGGCTGGCAATGGCGCGCGCTTCCAGGAATTGCGCGACGGCCTGATTGGCGGCCAGCATGAATTCCTCGATCAATCGGTGCGCGATATTGCGCACGCTGCGGCTGATGTTGGTCATACGGCCCTGTTCATCGAAGTCAATCACCGGCTCGGGCAAATCAAAATCAATCGAGCCGCGCCCGTTACGCCGCGCATTCAGGATCAGCGCCAGTTCGCGCATGTTGCGGAAGTGCGCGGTCAGCGGCGCGTAGCGCTCGCACAGTTCCGGATCGCCTTCCAGCACCTTGTGGACGTTGGTGTACGTCATCCGCTCGGCCGAACGGATCACCCCCGGCGCGAAGCGGGAAGCCAGCATCGCGCCACGCGCGTCAAATTCCATCACCGCGCTCATCACCAGGCGGTCCACTTTCGGATTCAGCGAGCAGATACCGTTGGAAAGAGCTTCGGGCAGCATGGGCACAGCGCGGTTGGGGAAGTACACGCTGGTTCCGCGGAGGCGCGCCTCGCGGTCAAGCGGCGAGCCGCGGCGCACGTAATGCGCCACATCGGCGATATGCACCTGCAACTGATAGCCGCCGCCGGGCAGCGGTTCCACGTAGACCGCGTCGTCGAAGTCGCGGGCGGTTTCGCCATCAATGGTGACGATAGGCAACGCGCGGAAATCCTCGCGGCCCTCGAGATCGGAGGCTTGCACTTGCTGGGGGGCTTGTTCTGCTTCTTCGCTCACCTCCGCGGGGAAGCGATGCGGCAGATGATGCTTGCGGATGATGATTTCCACATCGGCGCCGATATCGCCGGGACGGCCAAGAATTTCCACCACGCGGCCCGCGCCGTTCACTCCGCCTTTGGGGAAGCGCGTCAGCTCCACGTCCACCACGGCGCCCTCGAGTTCGGGAATGCGCGGCGCGCGCTGCTTCGCATAAATCGCCAGCTCTTCCGCGCTCATGCGGGCGCGCAAAACGGCCGGCAACTCCTCGCCCGGCGGAATCACGATCTCCTGCTGGATACGCGTTTCGTAGGGCAGCACCGTATTACCGCGCAAACCATAACGGAAGATGCCCACCACCGTGGGGTGCGAGCGCTTCACCACCCGGGTGATCGTGGCTTCCGCGCGCCCATCGGGCCGATGGCGCAGAACGCGCACCGCCACCGTGTCGCCGTGCATGGCATCACCGATATTTTCCGGGTTGATGAACAGATCACCCGCCACGTTCGGCATGGGCTTATCCAGCACCACAAAACCGTAGCCATCACGATGCGCGACTAAACGGCCAGTGATTGGTGACGGGTGACTCGTGACTGATGAAGTTTGAGCGGTTGATCGCTCTGGCGGGGCAGCCTCCGTACCCCTCTGCGCCCTCTGTGGCTCTGAGGCTAATTTTGATTTTGCGTGGAATGTTCCGCCGCCATCCGCCAGAACAAACCTCCCGCCGTGGATTTCCGCGATGGCCTTGCGGCGCTTGAGTTTTTCCACCAGTTTTTTCAAGGTACGGCGGCCATGGTGCTTGGCGCGCAGTTCTTCGGCCATGTGGCGTACGCTGATGGGACCGCGGGCTTTGGCGATGACGGCAAGCACGTCCTGTTCGGTGAATTCAGGAGCGTTCTTCACTGCGTCTATTGTACTCGGGAGTGTAAAATCACGCGCGAATGAATCTTGGGGCCAAACACCGGGCGATGTGGCTGCAGGATGTGCCGGATGTGACGGCTCGGCCCCTGCCGGCTCTTGAGGGCGACGAGCGCGCGGATATCGCCATTATCGGGGGCGGCTATGTGGGCCTGTGGACTGCGCTGCGCATCAAGGAGCACGACCCTGGGTGCGACGTCGTTATCCTGGAACAGGACATTTGCGGTGGCGGCGCTTCGGGCCGCAACGGGGGCTTCGTGCTTTCCTGGTGGGCCAAGATTGCCACGATGACGAAGCTCTTCGGCCAAGCCGACGCGCTGGCGCTGGGCCGCGCCGGCGAAGAAGCCATCACGGAGATTTCTCGGTTCTGCGCGGCGAACCACATCGACGCTCATTTCCGGCAAGCAGGCTGGCTGTGGACCGCGACCACTGATGCCCAGCGCGGCGCCTGGGAAAAACCGGCTCGCATGTGCGAAGAACTGGGCGTGCGCGCGTTTCAGCGCTTGAGCGACGCTGAAGTTGGCCGCCGCTCGGGCTCCGTAACGCATAGCTCCGGCATTCTGGAGACCTGCGGAGCGACGGTGCAACCTGCCGCACTGGCGCGCGGCTTGCGCCGCGTGGCGCTCGAACGCGGCGTGCGCATCTACGAAGGCACGCCCGTGATTCACCTTCCCCGCACACGACCGTGCATTCTGAAAACGCCGCGCGGAACGTTGCGCGCCGAGCGCGTGGTGATTGCCACCAATGGCTGGGCTGCGAATCTGC
>CAZCNH010000066.1:0-20650 GCA_964500065.1 uncultured Acidobacteriaceae bacterium | reverse complement strand
TCCAGCACGCCTGCGAAGCACGCGACCTGCCGCCGCCCGCGCCGAAGCCTGCGGGTTGAGGCTCACGGCTTGCGGCGATAAGCCTCGATGACCAGGAATTCTTCCCACTGTTTCCGGTCGTTCGACCGCTCGCCTCGCCAGGTGAAATGATCCGGGGAAACGCTGGTGTAGGCCACGCGGGTGAAGGCGTGCTGAGCCACCGGCTCCTTCATCATGTATGAAATGGTTTTTCCTTCCACGGTGACACCGCCCAGCTCTTCCGGTCCCAGGTCCGTCCAAGTTCCGGCGAGTGCATTGAGCCACTTCATGTTCCATGACTGTTTCTTCGCGTCGTAGGCACGCAGGTTCAGACCCAGCACCAGAAGCTCGCCGGCCGGGGTCATCATGCGGTACTCGTCGGCGATCGCGTACCCGTCCAGAACGTAGCGCCCTTCCCATGTCGCGCTGAGATTCTGCCAGGCGCCGCCTTCCCCCTTCAGTTTCACCTGGCATTGCCACTTGCCGATCAGAAAGGCGAATTGGGAAAGCTCCGGCGGCGCGGTGGGGCTCGCCTTTCCAAATTGTTTCTCGTCCTGCTCCATAGGAGAATCCTCGTTTGCCGGTTGCGCGGGCGATTGACTGAATAGCACGAATACCGCGAGCAAGGGGGGAAGAAACGCGCCGGCCTTGGTCATGAGGTACCCTCCGATATTCTTTACTTTACACGGCTGCGGCCGCGGTTGCGTGCGCCGGGCGCGCGCCATGGCACCTGCGCGCAGCGCGCAGGCTCCTCTCCGTTGTCGAAGAATCTCGATTTCCAACTCCTCGCGATTCTGCGCAATCGAGATTCTTCGGCCAAAACCGGGCCTCAGAATGACGAGTTTTGTGAGCGAAGCAACACATCAAAGGGCCAGCATTTCTCGCGTTACATCCCACATTGTTGCTTGAACTCTTGCGAGGAAATGCGGGTTAGTCTAGCTTTTTCCGAAGCGTTCGGCGACGTCGGCGGCGATGCGCTGCATTTCGAGGTGCACCTTTGCATTGGTTCCGAGCAGGGAAGGCCCGCCGAGGCGATAGGGCTTGCCTTCGAGATCGGTGACCAGGCCGCCGGCTTCCTGCAAGATGAGCGCGCCGGCGGCGGTGTCCCACGTTTTCAAACCAAATTCCCAGAAGCCTTCGAAGCGCCCGCAGGCCACAAAACACAAATCGAGCGCGGCGGAACCGTCGCGCCGCACGCCGTGCGAGCACAACGTGAACTGCCCGTAGTAATGAATGTTGCGTCCTTCTTTGCGGTTGGAGGGCGGAAAGCCGGTGGCCACCAGGCTGTGCGCGAGTTTCTCGACGCGCGACACGCGAATCGGTTTCTGGTTCAGGAACGCGCCGCCGCCTTTTTCCGCGGAAAACATTTCGCCGCTCACGGGATTCAACACCACGCCGGCCAGCAAGTCCTCCGCGCCGGAACCATCCAGTGCGGATTGCGCGAGGCCGATGCTGACGGCAAAGCACGGATACTTGTGCGCGAAGTTGGTAGTGCCGTCGAGCGGGTCCACATACCAGCGGAATTCGCCGGGCGCTCCGGCGGCGGCGAGATTTTCGTGTCCGGTGCCTTCTTCGGCGACGATTTTGTGTTTTGGAAAATGGCTGCGCAACTTGGCGACGATGGCTGTTTCGCTGCGCTTATCGGCCTGCGTGACGATGTCCACGTCGCTTTTGTAGCTGATTTCCGCGGGCTTGGCGTATTCCGCCATCAGGATGCTGCCGGCTTCGCGCGCGGCTTCGATGGCAATCGAAAGATAAGAATTGATGGACATGATTTTTGTTCCGGCAAAAGAATAGCACGTTGTAGAGCGGGGACGGATTTTGTCCCGGCAGGGCTTTCGGTGGCGATTTACAAAGAAAAAGCTGCCGGGACGAAACCCGTCCCGGCGCTACAACGGCTTATCGGTTCCGGGCGGGATGAACTACCGGCAGGGAGTCGAGCCACATGTGTTCCTTGCGGGGCTCGGGGAGCACGTAGAGCTCGCCTTTTTCGCGGCCGGCGAGGATCCGGGCGTTGCGCAGCAGGCCCTTCGCGCGGGCCTGGCAGGCCGCGCGAATCGTCTCCGCCGGTGTTCGCGGCTGCAGCAGGTACAGAAATTCGCTTTCGTCTTGCTTTCCCTGCTTCTGCAATTCCTGGAAGCGGTTCCAGTCATCCTCGGTGGGGTGATCGAACTCCACTTCGCTGAAGCGCAGATAGTTTTCCTTGTCGGAGATAAATTCCTTCGCTTCCAGCCGGGGCTGCTGCATTTCCAGCGCGTTTACCAGCGCACTGCCCACGGGCGACTGCTTGAATCCCGGGGAAAGCTGTTCCATGTGGTCCAGCTCCTGCGAGGCTTCGAGCAGCTTTTGTTCCCGCAGCGCGCCCGCGCCGGAGCTTTCCAGAGCTTCCATCGCGGTAAAGAGTTTTTCCAGTTGCGCGCGCCGGGCCAGAAAGCCCGGCAAAAACACAGCGACGGCTACCACGACGACGCCTGCAATGACCATCCATTTTTTTTGATTCATTCTGTTCCTTGCGCGCCGCTACAAAATTTCTATTCTCTACTCGTCGCCCGTGTAGTAGGCGCGTCGGCTGCGAATGGTGTATTTGCCCGTATCGCCGGCCAGTCGCAACTCGATTTTACGGTACAGCCGCGGGCCGGGCCGGGGCGTTGGGTAATACGCGAGCCGGTACTGCGTGCGCAACTCGCGGTCAATGCGGTCGAAAATCGGCCCGAGATCCGCCGGGGTATCGGCGGTGTACATCGCGCCGCCGGTCTGGTCGGTGATATTGACCAGGGCATGCTCGCCGCGCGTGTTGCGCCCGCCTTCGTTCTTTACCGCGCGGATCAAAATGGTATACAGCAGGGCTTCGGATTTGATGGCTTCTTCGCGGGCTTTTTCGAAGGTGGCGTCGCTGGCGGTTTCGCCGGCGTCGGTGACCAGCACTACCACGCGGCGGCGCCCGCCTGGCTGGCGCGCCAGGGCATGGCTGCCAAGGTACACCGCGTCGTACAGCGCCGTGGCCGCGCCTTGATCCACGCCGCGAATGGCATCCTGAAGTTGCGCGACATTTTCCGTGAAGCTGGAAAGCTGCGTGACCGTTTCGGAAATCTGAAACACGGCCAGCTTATCCCCGGGCCGCACCACCTGGCGCACAAACCGCGCGCCGGCCTCCAGCTCGAACTGCAACTCCTTCAGCGTGCTCAGGCTGGAATCAATCATCAGCGCCAGGTCCAGCGGCTGATTGGTCTCGCGCTCGAAGATTTCGATTTTCTGCGGGACCCCTTCTTCCAGCAACTGGAAAGCTTCTTTGGGCAGATCCGGCACGGGACGATTGTTGGCGTCCAGCACGCTGGCAAGCACGCTGGTGAGATTGACTTCGACGCGGATGCGTCCCTGCGGCGCATCCGTGCTGCGCTTGGGCGGCTGCCCCGGCGCCGCGCCAGCCAGCAGCAGAAAAGCGGCGACGGCGCCCGGCGCGCGGACAGAGAAGAATCCGCGAGTCTTTCCCGAGTGTTGCGGCGTGACGGCCATTGGTCCTAGAGAATAGATTCCCCGGAGGGGGTAAAAGGTTTTTCGGAGGATGGAACCGGTTCGGCCACGGCGCCCTCGACCCAAACCTCGCCATCAGCAAAATGCTCTTTTTTCCAGATGGGCACGGTGCGCTTCAGGGTCTCGATGGCCAGGCGGCAGGCGTCGAACGCAGCGGCGCGGTGCGCTGAACTGACGACAATCAGCACGCTGGTTTCGCCAATTTCCAGGCGCCCAAGCCGGTGGACCAGCACGATGCGATCGAGCGCGAAGCGGCGGCGCATTTCAGCGCAGATTTCGCGCATCTTGCGCACGGCCATGGCGGGATAGGCTTCGTATTCGAGAAACAGGGTGCGGCGCCCATTGGAGTTGTCGCGGACGATGCCGTCGAAGAGCACGACGGCGCCATCGTGCGGCGATTTGGCCAGCGCGGCGTATTCCGCGGCGTGGATGGGCTGTTGCACCAGCTCGACCACATCGTCAGCGGCTTTCGCTTCGGTGGCGCCGCCGCTGACCGGCGGCAGGTAGGCGACCTCGTCCCCTTCGCGCAGGGCATGCTGCCAGTGGACCACGTCTTCGTTGACCGCAGCGGCCAGCGCGGCGCGGAATTGCCGAAGTTGCGGCGCGCGCTGCGCGTAGTGCTCGAAAAGCGATTCGACGGAAGCGCCTTCGGGCAGGTCGGCCCAGTCTTCGGTGCAGCCGGCCAGTTCCTTCAGCCGGCCGAAAAACAGTACACGCACGCGCATATCCTCATTATAAGGTAAGAGCGGAATACAGGCCGCAACAGGCTGCAACTATAAAAGCAACCAACCGGCAGGGTTGCTCACCTAATATGGCAGGACGTATTGGGAACCGGGAAAGGGCAGCGATGCGAAGCGGAATTCTCTGCGCCATCGTGACGATGTGGATGGTTGCTCAACCTGCGGCCGCGCAGCAGGAGCCGCCGAAAGAGCCTCCCAAAGAACAACTGAATTTGCAGTTGCCGCCACCGCCTCCTGCGGAGATTCCCAAAGCGCCCGAAATTATCCCGCCGGAGAAACTCTTCCTGCCGGGCGCGACCAGCATCGCCGTGGTACTGGATACTCCGCTGAGCACGCGCATCACGAAGAAGGGAATGGAGGTGGTTTTCCTCACCTCGCAATCCATCCGTCTGGCGGAGGGCATCGAGTTGCCGCCGGATACGCGCATCCTGGCCACCGTGGTGGAAGCCAAGAAGCCGGGCATTTTCGGGCGCCCCGGGGCGATGAAAATCAAGATCGAGAAAATCGAGCTGGAAGGGCAAACCGCGCCACTGACAGGCCGGCTGGAAGGGGTGGACGCCAACGCCGGAAAAATCGCGTCGGATAGCACGCGAACCGCGGATTTGTACACGCTGGCCACATGGACCCTGAGCGGCACCCTGATTGGCGCGCAGAGCGGGGGCAAAGGGGCCTTGATTGGGGCCGGCGCGGGCGCCGCGGCGGCGATTCTTATTGCCATGTCGCGCAAAGGCCCGGATCTCTATCTTGAGCCGGGCACGCCGTTTTCCGTGGTGGTGGATGAAGTCGTGGAATTGCCCGGCGCCGAGGTGTATGCCGCGCAACAGAAATACGAACAGGCCAACAGCCACCGCGCCAAGACCGAAGAAGAAATGCTGGAGTCCGCCAGCGACCCCAGCAAACCGCAACTGAAGCGCCGGCCCAAACCGCCGCAAAGGTAGCGCCTCGTTCTTTTTGCGCTTCCCTCTGGATTCTTCCCTGCTGCTTTTAGTACAGTACTGCGCCATGCAAGCCCAGTGCCAGCATTGCGATACCAAGCACGTTCTGGATGATAAGCAGATTGGCGGATTCGCCCGCGTCAAGTTCAAGTGCGCCAACTGCGGGCAGACCACCGAAGTGGATTTGTCGCAGGATGCCAACCGCACGGCGGTTTCCGCGGTTCGGGCCGATGCCGTACCCTTTGTCGAACCCACAGTGATCGACAATCAGCGCGGTCTCGGCTTGCCTAAGGAGAAAAAAATTTCCCTGCACGTGCTGGCGGGAAAATCCAAAGGCCACAGCTTTGTCCTGGACCGCCCGCGGGTGATCGTGGGCCGGCTGGGGGCGGATTTCGCCGTGGAAGACTCGGAAGTTTCACGCTGGCATTGCGCCCTGGAAGTGAGCGGCGACCGGATCAACCTGCGCGACCTGGATTCGCGCAATGGCGTGTTTGTGGGCGATCAGAAAATCAAGACGTTCGGGCTGCAGAACGATTCGGAATTCCGCATCGGCAGCACCGTGTTTCGACTCAGCATTGCCCCAAAGTGAGCCATGCAGAAAATCGGCCGGTACGAAATACTGGAAGAACTCGGCCGCGGCTCGATGGGCGCGGTCTTCAAGGCCAAAGACCCGCAAATCGGCAGAATCGTCGCCATCAAGATCATCCTGACGGCGAATCTTCCCAAAGAAGAGAACGACTTGTACCGCAGCCGCTTCTACCGGGAAGCGCAGGCGGCCGGGCAGATGTCGCATCCGGGCATCGTCACCATCCACGATATTGCCGAGGATGAAAGCGGCCAGCCCTACCTGGTGATGGAATATGTGGAAGGGCAGACCCTGCACCGGCTATTGCGCCCGGACCCGCATGGAAAAATCGTGCAGCGGCTGCCGCTGGAAAAAACGCTCGAACTGTGCGCGCAGGTGGCCGAGGCGCTGCACTACGCGCACCTGCGCAGCGTGGTGCATCGCGACATCAAGCCCTCCAACATCATGGTCACCCCGGACGAGCGCGCCAAAATCGCCGACTTCGGCATCGCCCGGCTTTCCGGAACCGAAGCCACGCACACCGCCAGCATCACCGGCACGCCGGCGTACATGTCGCCCGAACAGTTCCGCGGGGGGACGATTGATAGTCGCAGCGATATTTTTTCTCTGGGCTCGATGCTGTACTGGATGGCCACCGGGGAAAAAGCGTTCCCCGGCGACAACGTCACGCAGGTTTCCTTCAACGTGGTGTACCGCGAACCTGCGCCGCCACGCCACCTTGTCGAAGATCTGCCGGAATCGGTGGCCATTGTGCTTTCACGTTGCCTGGCCAAGCGTCCGGAGAACCGCTATCAAACCGCCGGCGAAGTGGCTTACGATTTGCGCGCCATCCTGGAAGGGAAACTGATTACCGCCACCACCGCCCCGCCGGAACTCACCGTGGAAGACACAGTGGACACGATTCAAAGCGTGACGCCGGTGGGCAAGCCACTGGCGGCGGCGGAAGAATCCGCGGCGGGCAAGCAGCCGGCAAAAGCTCCCGCCAGACTGAGTTGGACGCAGGTGGCCACGCTGGGCGGCGCCGCCGCGCTGGCCATCGGGCTGTGGTTCTGGCAGCAATCCAAGGTTTCTGACGCGCCCGCTGGCGCAAATCCAGCAAGCGCGCAACAGACAACGCAAGCGGCTACGGCAGCAGCGAACGCTCCCGCGCAATCCGCTGCAAATCCCGGCGGCGCGGTTCCGCCTGCGACCGGCCCGGTTGCGGGCGCCGCGCCTGAGGCGGCGAAGAATGACGGGGCCGGACAAGCTGCAGTTGCAGGCGGCGCGCCGGCAAAAGACGCGGCCCCGCCGGAACCTGCAAAGAATCCCGCTAGCGGTAAAGCTACGGGAGGCGAAGCGGCGGCGCTGCCGGCCCCCTCCGCGGCCAGGGGGGCCGCGAAGAAAGCATCCCTGGGGACCGGCTCGACTCTGGCGATTGATTGCCGCCACAATTTCAAGAATGCCGAAATCAGAATCCAATCCGGCGACGTAACGATCCTGGACGGAAGGCTCGAGGGAAAAACGCCCGGCGTGCGCGGCGGACGTCTGAGCCAGACTTTTTCGCTGCGGCCCGGCACATACGAGTTTGTGGTTCGCGTCGTTTCCGAAGAAGACAAATACATCCAGCAGGAAAAAATCAAAGGCGAATTCGCGCAGAACCAGACACAAACGCTGGAAATCACCTTCGGCCGCCGCGCCGGCTTCGGCCTGGGCCGCGACCTCACCTTGAAGTGGAAGAAGTAGTAGCTGAAGCTTTGCGCCACTTCCCGCCGCGGCAGGTGATCTTACTCCCCAGGAACCTCGTCATTCTGAGGCCGGTTTCCGGGCGAAAATCTTGATCACAAGTCCTTGGCGCCGTACGCGTCGAAATTCTTCGTCGCGCGGTTCGTCGCCTTGCGCCGAATCGCAGCGCTCCTCAGAATGACGAAGGTAATGGGCCAGGGGCGCCCCGTGCCTGTAACCAGAGAATAACTCGCAGGGTCTAGCTTCCGCGCGACGGGCTCTGTAGCATACAGGGATGCAAGTGTCGTGCGGCAAATGCGGCGCGAAGTACAAGCTGGCGGAAAAGCAAACCGCGGGGCACGCCAAGGTGCAGTTCAAATGCACCAAATGCGGGGAGCTTACGGTTGTGGATCTGACGCCGCGGCCGGAGCCCAAAGCCAAAATCACGGTGGTGGAAACGCAGGCGATTTCGCCGATGCCGGGTTTTGCGCGCGGGGCCAAGTCGTATCACGGTGACCTGGGTCCCGCCGATCCCTCGCTCAAGCTTCCGGCGGACAAGACGATAACCCTTACGGTGACTTCAGGCCCTTCGCAAGGAGCGTCCCTGACCCTGACCCGGCCGCGCATCGTGATTGGCCGTTCCGGCACGGAACTGGAATTGAACGATCCGGAAGTCTCCCGCTGGCACTGCTCGCTGGAAGTGAAGGACAAAGTGATCCGGCTGCGCGACCTGGATTCGACCAACGGTATTTATTACGACGACGAAAAAGTGCGCGGGGCGGAGTTGCAGCACGAATCCGAGTTCCGCGTGGGTTCTTCGGTGATCCGGGTGACCATCACTCCTAAAGGGTAATGTCCGCAATGGACCGCATCGGCCGCTACCACATTCTGAGCGAACTTGGGCGGGGCGCCATGGGAGCGGTGTACAAGGCGCTGGACCCGCAGATTGACCGCACCGTCGCGATCAAAGTGATCCTCACCGCGAATCTTTCCCCCAAAGACCTGGAAAACTACAAGCAGCGCTTCTACCGCGAGGCGCGCGCCGCGGGAAAGATGTCCCACGGCGGCATCGTTACGATTTACGACATCACTGAAGACGCCAGCGGACAGCCCTACCTGGTGATGGAATTTGTGGAAGGGCGCACGCTCGACCACGTGATGGCGGAATTTTCCGCGAGCGGGAAACGGATGCCGCTCGAGCGCGCGCTGCAAATCACGCAGCAAGTGGCGGAGGCGCTGGACTACGCGCACCGGCGGGGCGTGGTGCATCGCGACGTGAAGCCCGCCAATATCCTGCTCACGGAAGACGGCGCGGCCAAGATCGCGGATTTCGGCATTGCCAAGATGGAAGGCGTGCAACTCACGCAGACCGGGCACATGCTGGGCACGCCAGCCTTCATGGCGCCGGAGCAATTCAGCGGCGGCGCGATCGACGCGCGCGCTGATCTGTTCTCGCTGGGAGCGATCCTGTACTGGATGCTGACCGGAGAAAAACCATTCCACGCAGAAACGCTCAGCATGGTTACGTATAAAGTGGTGTTTGCCGATCCGCCCCCGGCTACGCAGGCCAACCCTGCGCTGCCGGCGAATGCCGACCCGGTGGTCGCGCGGGCGCTGGCAAAAAAACCGGAGGCGCGCTACGCCAGTTGCAAAGAGCTGGCCGAGGATTTGGCTGCGCTGCTGGCGGGAAAGCCGGTACGGGCCACGCCGCTGAGTCCATTCGAGCAGACGGCGCTGGCGCCGCCGGTCGCGGAAATGGCAGCGCCGCAGCCGGTGCAGGCCGTGGAACGCACCGTCGTGCAGGCGGTGGAACAGAAGGCGGAGCGCACGGTGGCCACGCCTTCGCCTGTAGCGCCTGGCACGAGACCCGCCTCGGAAAAAGTAACCCAGCCATCAAGGCGCTTAGGGTGGGTTGCGGCGCTTCTTCTGGTGGTGGCGGTAGTGGTTTCCGCATATGTGTTCTGGCAGCCGCAGCCCAGCGAGCCGGCCGTCGCTCAGCCGCAGCCTGTCACCGCAAAGTCAGAGGCAAAAGAGGTCGAGCCTCCCAAGACCGAGAAGGCCACGGAAGCCAAACCGCCGGAGGCACAACCCGAAAGTGTGCCTGCGCCGCCGCCGGAACCAAAGGCTCAGCCCGCCGCGCAACCGCAAGAAGAGCTTGAATCCAATAAAGGCGGACCGCCGCCGTGGGCCAAGGGCAAGGGTCGCCGAAGCCGTTCTGCGTCACCTGCCCCGGTTGAGCCCACGGGTCCCAGCGCGACATTGCGCATCGAATGCCTGCACAACTTTCGCGACGGGGTTCTGGAAATTACTTCCGCGGGCCGGACCGTGCTGCGCTCGAATCTGGTTGGTGATGCCCAGGATCTGGGCCTGGTGAAAATTTATAATGGGTCCTTCAGTACGCAAATGGCGGTGCCTGCCGGGGAGAATCTTTTTCATGTGCGCGTGAGGTCCAGCCGCAGCAACTACGACGAGACGGACGAAATCGGCGGCTTGTTTGCCGAAAACACCGCGCGCACGCTGCTCATCGAGTTTGGCAAAGGGTCGGGACTGAAAGTTGTGAGCCGAAAACTGACGCTGCGCTGGAAATAGCCGCTTCTTACCGAAACGACATCAGTAACTACTGAATTTCCCCGATTTCAGGCAGGTTACCGATAGGCCGCATTTTCACCTTTCATTCACATCGCGTTCACACAGGCCGGGGTTATCTCCTTTATTCTGTATGAGGTGGACGAACCCGCCTCCTCCATCAATCGGAATTGTCAGGGGCTGAATTGCTGGGGCACATTCTCAATTTCTTGATTCGCTTTCGCCGGCAAATTGCCTGGCTGATTGCGCTGGCTGCTTTCTCCGCGGCGTCGTGGTGGCTCCGGCAATTTTCCGATGTTGCCGAACCTCTGCTGTACAGCTTCCTTGAAATTGTGGGCAGCCTGGTGGCGTTCACCTATGCGGCGAACCTGCTGGTGCGTTACCGCGGAACGCAAGATCAGGTTTCCCTGTTGCTGGCGTTCGCCTTCGCGATGACCGGCGTGATGGAAGCAGGCTCGGCGTTTGCATTCCGCAATTTGCTGGGCGCCGGACCCGAAGCGCTGCTGACGATCCCGCTTCCGTGGATGATCAGCCGGCTGGTGCTGGGTCTGCTGTTGCTGGCGGCGGTGCTGGTGCAACAGCGCGCTCCGGCTTCGCGCCACCCCGGACAAATGATCGCGGGAACTTTCCTGGCCACGGCGGCCGTCGCGTATGTGGCCATGGCCTCCTACTTGAATACCGGCGGGCATGGTGTGGTTCGCCTGGATGCGTTGATTCCGCGCCCGTGGCAACTGGTCCCCGGCGCGTTTTTCCTGGCGGCGGCGATCGGCAGTTGGAAGCGCTCGCGGACTTCCGAATCCATGTGCGACCGGGCAATCTTCTACGCCGCTGCCACAAACGTGGCTTGCCAGTTGCTGGCCAGCCAGGCGGGGTCGCTGTTGAGCGGCCCCTTTGCCGCGGCGCAAGCCATGAAGGTGAGCAGCTACGTGATGGTGCTGGGCGGGGCTCTGCTGGATAACGCGCGCTTGTTCGATCAAGTACGCAGCCTCTCGGTGAGCGATCCGCTGACCGGTCTAGCGAATTACCGGCGCTTTATCGAAGTCATTGAGGGAGAAATCCGGCGCGCCGGCCGGACCGGACGCGCGTTTTCCCTGGTGCTGCTGGATATGGACGGGCTAAAGAAGATTAACGACACGCACGGTCACCTGGTGGGCACGCGCGCGATCTGCCGCGTCGCCGAGGTGCTCAGCCTGCATTGCCGCTCGATGGACACTGCGGCGCGCTACGGCGGCGATGAATTTGCGCTGGTGCTTCCGGAAACCGGCGCGGAGCCGGCGCGGCAAGTCGCTGACCGCATTGCCGCGCGCCTGGCAGCCGATACAGAGAAGCCTCCGCTTTCCGCCAGCATTGGAATTGCGGTCTACCCGCAGGACGGCCTCTCCGTGGAAACGCTGCTGAGCGCGGCCGACCACGGCTTGTACCAGATGAAAGGCGCGAAAAAAGGAAAGAAGAGGAAAAACGCGGATCTGGCCCCGGTGTGAGATCTGCGACCTGAGGGAACCATGGCGAAGAACTTTTCAGCACCGCGGATTGAACCCCGCATCCCGATGGAAGTGCCGATCCAGATATCCGGCCACTCGGAAATGCCCGGCATGGAAATGACCTTTACGCAGAACGTCAGTTCGCGCGGAGCGCGCGTGCTGACCACGCGCCGCTGGCGGCAGCACGATATGCTGATGGTGTCTTCGCCGGGCGGTTTCCGCTCGCCCGGACGAGTGGCCTACTGCGAAAGCGCGCGCGGGGAAAACTTCGTGATTGGGGTAGAACTGCTGCAGCCCAGCGGCGAATGGGTGATAGCGCCGAAGAAGTAAGTTATTCCAGCGAGAGCGCGAGCCTGCCGGTCATGATCTTTCGCGGCTCTTTTCCCGGGCCCGCCTGAACCAACTGTCTTTCAAATCCAATTCTCAATTTGCGATTTTCCCGGGCGCGAAAGTCCGCTTGCAGCGGCTGTGAACTACGGGCGCGGCCAGGCGAGTGCCCAAGATAGGCGACCATTTCATGCGCGCCCACAGGAACCTCCAGGGTTACGGGCGTCGATCCTTCGGGAAGCTTTGTCCCCTGATAAACGATGTTGCCGTCCAGGGTGATTTCGTAGGGCACTCCGTCGGGAATCTCCGATAGGTCCAGAGCCACCGTGGTTCTCGGGCCTGCAAGCAAGGCGCCTGCCTGCTTCAGGGTGCTGGGCGGCGCGACAGGGCCGGCCGACGTTACGTGGGCTTCGATGGAGCGTCCCTGCAGCGCCAGCGTCATGGTGTAGCTTTGCCCCGCCTCCAGCGCGACGGGTAGCTTTCCCGATTGCGTAAATTCCGTTCCCATTGCCGAAAAAGCGATTTCCAACCGGTGATCGCCCGGCGGCAGAAACAGATTTTCGTACACGGGATGCATCAGTCCCTGACCTCCGCGTGCGCGAAACACGCGCTGCCCATCGGCGGCAATCGTGAAGCCGATGTTCATCGGAATCTGCGAAGCATCCACGCGCAGCCTGGACATGCCCGGCGGGACCGGCCGCGGCGTGGAATCGCCGATCCGGTTGATGAACATCCGGCGCTCCGCGGCCGTGCCCAGCGACCCCAGGCGTCCGGAAGCCTCCGCCAAGTTTCGCGCTTCCTCGATTTGGGCCAGGATCTTCTGGTTCAGTTGTACCAACTCCGTCGGGGGGATCGGCGCAACCGGCGGAGAAGCACCGGCCCCCGGTCCTTTTGTTCCGCCCGCGGATTTGTTCGCCGCGGTTCCCGCGGCCGGGGTTTTTCTTGCGGTTTCCGGTTTGATTTTTTCTGGCCCGGGAGCTGCGGTGTCGCTCGCGACCGGATCCGCTCTGCCGCTGGAACCTTGCCCCGGGCCCCGCTGGCCGAGCTGCAACATCGTTGAAGTGATCACCGACAGGGCGATGAGCCCGCCCACGACGTACAACAATTTGTGGCTGAAGGGCGTCGGCGGCTTTGCGGCTGGGGCCGCGGCGGTGGTGGCGAGGCCGGGCGAATCCGGCAGCGGTTTTTGCAGGCCGGCCCTCACGTCGTCGGGCAAGCGGATGTCGGCCGTGGCTTCCGTATCGGCAGGTTTCTCGGCCCTGCGCGCAGCATGCACTGGAGCCAGCCCTGCGCGCAGGTTGGAAAGATCCAGGGCCAATTCCTCCCCGCGGGAATAGCGGTTGGCCGGATCCTTTTCCAGGCATTTCAGGATGACGCGATCCAAATCCGGAGGCACCGCCGGATTAATCAGGCGAGGCGCCAGCGGGTGGGTATGCACCACCTTGTAGGAAACCGCGGTCAGCGTGTCGCCGGGAAACGGCTTGTCGCCGGTGGCCAGCGAATACAAGATTACGCCGAGGGAAAAAATATCAGAGCGGCCGTCAATGGGCGCGCCGGTGAACTGCTCCGGGGGCATGAAGGAAGGAGTGCCCAGCAATTGCCCGGTGGCAGTCATCTGCGTGGCGCTGAGTTTGGCCACGCCGAAGTCGGCGATCTTGGCGCGCTCGGCGGATTGCCCGGGCGCTTTTGTGAGCAGGATATTGGCCGGCTTGATGTCGCGGTGAATCACGCCACTGGCGTGCGCAAACCCCAGGGCTTCGGCGATTTGCTGGCCCAGCACATAAATCTGCTCGAAGCTGAAACGCTCACCGCTTTCCAGCGCCGAAGCCAGGGTCCGCCCGGCCACATACTCCATCACCAGGTAGGGAGTGGATTCGAATTCGCCGACATCGAATACAGTCACGATGCCCGGATGAGAAAGCCGTCCGGCGGCGCGCGCCTCGCGCAGGAAGCGCTCGCGGTACTCTTCGGCCAGCGGACCGGAAAGTGCGGTGGAGAGAATGGTCTTCACCGCGACGACGCGGTCCATCAGGGGATCGCGCGCGCGAAACACCGCGCCCATGGCTCCGCGACCCAGTTCGGTTTCGATTTCATACCGCCCGATGTGGGAAAGGGGCGCCATTTCAGTGGTACTCTAGCATATCGACCTGCAGCTTCCGGATGATTTGCCAACGGCACGCGCCGGTGGAAACGCTGCCGCAGCAAAAAGAAAATGGATACGACGCTGTTTCCGAGCAAAACCCTGGCTCTTGCCGATCTTCGCGATCCCCCGCTGGCCCGCGTGGATAAGAACTTGCGCCGATTCGCCCTTCAACTCGGAGCGAAAAACATTCCATTTGCGGTGAACGGCATTCTGAAACGCCGGTTCTTCGTACGCCGCCACAAAATGTGGGAGTACGTCCGCGCGGTAGCCTGCGTGCTGGCGAAAAAGGAAGCGCGCCGCGGCGGCCCTATGGCTGAAGCGCCGCCCGCGGTTATCGGAGAGGCCAAGGAGCGGCGTAAGTTTCGCGTGCTTGATTTTGGCGGTGGCGGCACCCTGCCGATTTTTTACCTGGCGCAGCAGGAATGCGAAGTCTGGTGCCTGGATGTGGATCCCACGCTGGCTCAATGGACGAACAAAGTTGCGTGGAAAAAATCGTGGCGGCTGCGCGCGCTGACGCACGATCTAACCCGGGATCCCGCGCCGCCGGACTGGGGAAAATTCGACGCGGTGATCTCTTGCAGCGTGCTCGAGCACATCCCCAAGGCATCACAAAAGCTGATTTTCCAGCGTTTGAGCGACCTGCTCAAGCCCACTGGGCTTTTCCTGTTTTCGTTCGACTATGGGACGGCTGCGCCGGTGCCCGATGCAGTGCGCAGTCAGGCCGAGGTGCAGGCGCTGGCCGCGGCAAGCGGCCTCGAATCTTTGTCGGGGGAAGACTTTGCCGATAGCGGCGAACGTTTTGCCCTGGATAAACGTCATCCCAAAAAGAAATTTACTTTCGCGTCGCTCTTCCTCAGGAAACCCGCTCCCCGGTAATCGAACCCGGGGGGGCGGCATCAAACGCCCGCGGCCTTTTTCGCGGAAGGCTTTGCTTTGCGAAACTCCGTGTAATACAACTCGATGGCCCGGTTGATGGTGAAGGCCCAGGCAAACACCGCGAGGCTCTTAAAACGTTCCGGCACTTCGTAGCGATTCGCAGCTTCCGCCGCGGAGACCCCCGCCGCAAACATTTTTTCCGCGTAGGCGCGCATCTGGTCCATCACCTCGATTTGCGCGGCAATGGCCTCCTGCCCGCATACCTGTCCGTGGCCGGGAACAAACAGCGCGTCCTTGCCGTAACCGGCAAACATCGTCAGAACCTTGCGCCAAGCCGTCATATCCGCATCCAACGTGACCGGATACAAACCGTTGAACAGCAAATCACCGGCATAGGTCAGGTTGATTTCCGGGATGCGCACGATCAGGTCGGTGAGAGTGTGGCCGGGGTGGGCCTCGATGGCCACCTTCACGCCGCCCAAATCCACGGTGCGGCCCTTTGCCGGATCAATGGGGTCGTTCGGAAACGCCAGCACGGTGGATTGCGTTGCGGAGTAAACCATGGTGAACGCGCCAATATCGCCCTGCAGGCGCGCGCGCAATCTTTCTTCCTTTGTCGCGGCCAATTGCTTTTCCAGCGGCCCAACTACGGCTTCCTTGCTCTTACCCTGCATCGAGGAATATCTCTCCGCCATCAGGGCAGACGCCTTTGGATGGGCCCAGATGGGGATGCCCTGCGCGCCATAAAACGCGTTACCGTAGGTGTGATCGAAATGGTAGTGGGTATTGAGCGCGGCGCGCACCGGCGCCTGCGACACCAGGCGTAACGACTCCAGCTCGAACGCCGCGCCGGCAACCTGCATGTGGCCTTCCAGCAGCAGGGCAGCGTCTTTGCCCACGATGAACCCGCCGTTCGAGAGCGTTTGCATCCCCTTGCTGGAATCCGAAATGGTGGCGTAAGCGGCGTTGCCGATCTTGCGCACCAGCGCAAAACCCTTATCCACCAGCGGCGTGGCCGCCACGCGCGAATCCTGCACGATGGAATCAGCCAGCGCCGGCAACGGCCCGGCCATGCGCGCCAAAGCAGCAGCGGCGCTCAGGCGAAGGGAAGTGGTCAGCAAATCGCGGCGTGAAAATCCTGCGGATGTTTTGAGCAAAGGAAGCCTCCGGGCTTTTGGATGAACCACTGGGCGCCCAGGATTCTATCTCGTTTGCCGTAGGGGCGCATGCTTGCTGCGGCCCGCGACATCCAACGGGGCCCTTACGATGGTTGTGGAGGTGGAGGCGGGCGCAGCAAGCAGGCGCCTCACCGTGGTACTGCTGGCTTTCAGGCGTGAATTGCGCGATGCTAGGGAGCGGCTCCAGCAGTCTTGGGACGATGACGCGCCATACGTACACATTTCCTTACGGAAGCGGCACGCGGATGGCCTCGCGCCTGCGCACCATGGTGGACCGCTGGAAGCAGGGCGGGGTGGAAGACTACGGCCTTTCAGCAGGCCGCCCGCGCCACCGCCGCGAGCACCAGCGTTTGCTGCGGACCTGGGGTTTCAGGGGCGGCATCGAAGTGAGCGAGCATTCGATTGCCATTCCCCGCTTGCCGGAGGCCTTTGCCGGCCTGCGCGTGGTGCACATCACCGACATTCATCACGGGTTATATCTGCCCTTGCAGGCGGTGCTGGACGCAGTGGAACTTTCCAACCGCCTCGAACCGGACGTTGTCGCACTTACGGGCGACTTCATCACCTACTCGCGCTCGTATATCGAGCCGGTGGCGGAAGTGCTGGGGCGGCTGAGGGCGCGGCACGGGGTTTTTGCCACGCTGGGAAACCATGACTTCCGCGTGGGTGCCGACCCGGTCACGCGCGCCTTGCGCCGCTCTGGCGTGGACGTATTGCGCAACCACAACGCCGCTCTGCACCGTGGCTCCAGCACGCTTTACGTTACCGGAATTGAGGATTTGGGGTACCGGCCCGATTTGACCCGCGCCATGCGCGGCATTCCCGAAGGCGCTCCGGTGCTGCTGCTCTCCCATCATCCGGGGATTATTCGCAAGGCGGCGCGGGCTGGCGTGAGCCTGGTGCTTTCCGGCCATACGCACGGCGGGCAGTTCCGGCTGCCCGTGGTCGGCTCGATTTACGGCAAGCCTGCGGAACGGGCGCGCTTCAAATCCGGGCTAGACGCCGTGGACGGAACGCAGATCTACGTAAGCCGGGGCATCGGCACCGTGGTGCTGCCGGTGCGCTACCGCTGCTCAGCGGAAATTCCCGTGTTTCATCTTTTTCCACCAGGCCCATCTCAGGCACGGAGCCACTCCACAACCTGATGCGCACCGTAGACCTGATCCTTCGCAAGCGCGACGGCCGCGAATTAACCGGTGATGAAATCCGCTGGCTCATCCGCTCCTATACCGATGGCGCTGTGCCGGATTATCAGATGGCGGCCTGGCTGATGGCCGTCTGCCTGCGCGGAATGAGCCGCGCGGAGCTGGCCGCGCTCACCGACGCCATGTTGCGATCGGGTTCGCTGCTCGACTTTTCCAGTTTGTCTGCTGCGAAGGTGGATAAGCATTCCACCGGCGGAGTGGGCGACAAGACCTCGCTGATCCTGGCTCCCATCGTTGCCGCAGCCGGCCTCTACGTGCCGATGATCAGCGGACGCGGCCTGGGCCACAGCGGAGGCACGCTGGACAAGCTGGAATCCATCCCCGGCTTCAACGTGAATCTCTCGCTGGCCGATTTCCGCCGGGTGCTGGAAACCTGCGGATGCGGCCTGATCGGACAGACCCCCGAAATCGCGCCCGCCGACAAGAAGATCTACGCCCTGCGCGACGTGACCGGCACCGTCGAAAGTCCCAACCTGATTTGCGCTTCCATCATGAGCAAGAAGCTGGCCGAGGGGATTGACGCCTTGGTGCTGGACGTAAAGACCGGCAGCGGCGCGTTTATGCGCGAACGCCAGGATGCCGAGCACCTGGCGCGCCTGATGGTCGAAACCGGCCGGGGAATGGGCAAGAAGGTAGTGGCGCTGATCACCGACATGAACCAGCCGCTCGGCCGCAAGGTAGGCAATGCGCTGGAGATCGAGGAGTGCATTGAAGTCCTGCGGGGGGAAGGGCCGGAAGATTTGCGCGAAGTGTCGTTGATCCTCGCGGCATGGATGCTGTTCCTGGGCGGCAAGAGCGCGAGCGTCGAGGACGGAAATAAGCTCGCGCAGGAAATGATTGCCAACGGCAAGGGGTTTGAAAAGTTTCGCGAGATTATCCGTTTGCAAGGCGGCAATCCCCGGGTGATGGACGATCCCGGCTTGCTGCCGCGAGCGAAAAACACGGTTCCCGTGGAAAGCCCGCGGGATGGTTTTGTGCGCGAAATTGCCTGTCGCGAGATCGGCGTGGCCAGCGTGATCCTGGGCGGCGGCCGCGAGAAGAAGGAAGATTCGGTGGACCCGGCGGTGGGCATGATCGTGCACAAGCGTCTGGGTGACAGAGTGCAAAGGGGCGAAGCGCTGTGCACCCTCCACTACAATTCCGCCGCGCGCCTGGCCGAAGCGCAGAAGCTCGTTGCGGAAAGCTACGTCATCGGCGATACTCCGCCGGACAAACTGCCGCCGCTGGTGCACACGATTTTGCAGTAGCCCGGACCCAGGGGCGCATGCCTGCTGCGCCCCATTCTGATAGACAGGAGAATTGTCATAGGGCGCGGCAAGCGTGCGCTCTGCGGCGCGGCGCGGCTCAGCCTTTGTTTCGGGGGAGCGTAATGGGAAGATTCACTGGACTGTTGGGAATCATCACCATGGTGGGACTGGCCTATGCCTTCTCCACCAACCGCAAAGCCATTCAGGCCAAAACCGTGGCCTGGGGATTGGGCTTGCAACTGGTGTTTGCCTTCTTCGTGCTGAAGGTGGATGCCGGGCGCAACGCCTTTGAAATTGCCGGCCGCGCGGTGAAATGGGTGCTGGATTATTCCTTCAAGGGTTCCGAGTTTGTATTCGGGCCGCTGGGGCTGAAGCAATCCACGGTAATGACCTCGGGTGGCGGCGGCTTCTTCTTCGCGTTCCAGGTGCTGCCCACCATTATCTTCGTGGCCGCGCTGATGAGCGTGCTCTATTACTTCGGCATCATGCAGGCCATTATCAAGCTGGCGGCGATTGTGATGACCCGCGTGATGGGCGCCAGCGGCGCCGAATCGCTCAACGTGGCCGCCAGCATCTTCATGGGCCAGACCGAAGCCCCGCTCACCATCCGGCCGTTTCTCGAAAAACTTACGCGCTCCGAAGTGATGACGGTGATGACCAGCGGGATGGCCCACGTTTCCGGCGGCGCCATGGCCGCCTACATCCTGTTCGGCGTGGAAGCCAAACACCTGCTGACCGCCGTGATCATGACCGCGCCCGGCACGCTGCTGCTGGCGAAAATGCTGGTGCCGGAAACCGAGCAACCGCTCACCGCGGGCCGCGTGGAAATGGCCGACACGGAAAAGCGCAACTTGCTCAGCTCGATTGCCCACGGCACTTCCGACGGATTGCAACTGGCCATCAACGTGGGTGCCATGCTCATCGCGTTTATCGCGCTGGTGGGCTTGTTGAATGGAATCCTGGGCGGCATGAGCGGCTGGCTCGAAGCGCGCATGGGCATCACCTGGTTCCCCAGCGGCCTCGAGAAAATTCTCGGCGTGCTCTACGCCCCGATTGCCTTCGTAATCGGCGTGCCGTGGAAAGACTGCCTGACCGTGGGGAATCTGCTAGGCGTGAAAATGGTGGTCAACGAGTTTGTGGCGTTTTCGCAGCTTGGTCCGATGAAGGATGCGCTTGACCCGCGCTCGTTCACCATCGCCACTTTCGCCCTGTGCGGCTTTGCGAATTTCAGCTCCATTGGCATTCAGATTGGCGGCATCGGCGCGCTCGCGCCCAATAAGAGAGAAGAACTCTCGCGACTGGGGTTGCGCGCCATGCTGGCGGGAACCATGGCCAACCTGATTTCCGCGTCGATTGCAGGAATCTTGCTGTAAGTTTGAAAAAAACAGGATCCGCCATAGAGGCACAGAGGGCACAGAGAAACACAGTTGGTTTCCTCTGTGTTCTCTGTGCCTCTGTGGCAGAATTTGATCTTTGCATCGGAGAAACATGGCGAAGGCGAAGAAGAGCAAGCCCAGCGTGGAATTTCAGCGCGCAGAACGCGCCGCGAAGTACGTGCTGGCGAAAACGAAGCTGCGCCCGCTCGTGGGTTTGGTGCTGGGCTCTGGCCTCGGCGCATTCGCGGACGATTTCGCTGGTGCCACGCGCATTG
This sequence comes from uncultured Acidobacteriaceae bacterium, assembly GCA_964500065.1. Classification (GTDB taxonomy): domain Bacteria; phylum Acidobacteriota; class Terriglobia; order Acidiferrales; family UBA7541; genus CAZCNH01. The sequence continues at coordinate 445 of CAZCNH010000066.1, read as the reverse complement.
AATACAAGAAGATCCCGCACTTTCCCGTTTCCACGGCTATCGGCCACGCCGGAAAACTGGTGATCGGCAAAGTGGGCGAGGTGCCCGTGGCCGCCATGCAGGGCCGCGTCCATTTCTACGAAGGCTATTCGACGAAAGACGTGGCCTTTCCCATCCGGGTGCTGGCGCGCATGGGCGTCCGCGCGGTGATCCTGACCAATGCGGCGGGCGGCATCAACACCGGGTTTTCCCAGGGCGCGCTGGTGGTGATCAAGGATCACATCAATTTGCACGCGACGAATCCCTGCACCGGCCCCAATGACGAACATTTTGGCCCGCGCTTTTTCGATATGACCACGGCGTACGACAAACAATACCGCGCCGTGGCCGTGGCCGAAGCGCGCAAGCAAGGAATTGAAGTTCATGAAGGCACGTACTGCATCCTGAACGGGCCGAGCTACGAAAC
>CAZCNH010000065.1:642-20678 GCA_964500065.1 uncultured Acidobacteriaceae bacterium | reverse complement strand
ATGGCACCGGGGTGATCAAACTGAACGACCAGAATGAACCGGTGCGCGTAGGCGGTGTCAAGTACACCATCAAAGACGGGATTATTTTTGACGCCCGGAAACTGCTGGCCGACGTGCGCAAGATGGTCGCCGATGCGAAAGCGAAAGAGAATTTCACCATCAAGCAGCCGGGAGTGAAGTAGCTGGCGGCTTCGGAGGCGGGCGACGAAAGGGGAGCGGAACCTTGGCCTCGCTGCTTGCGTAACGTTCTCGGTAGGAAACGCAGGACGGGAGCCAGCGATGATCCGAACTGAACCTTGCGCTTCGATCACCAGCGTTACGCCCCAGGCGCTGCTGCATGCATGCGCACAGCGCGGAATTTCCACGCGCCAGATCCTACGCGGCGCCCGAATCGCCCCTTCGACCCTGATTAATCCCGCCGCGCGCATTCCCGCTGAGCAGGTGGCGGTGCTCTGGCAAAAGGCTCGTCAGGCCGCGGGGGAAGACTCGATCGCAGTCGATGCCGCGCGGCACTTGCCCATTGGCAGCTACCGCGTATTTGACTACTTGCTCCTTTCCAGCGCTAACGGCGAGCAAGGCCTGCGCCACGTTATCGAAAGCTATCCGCTGCTCAACGAAGCGTTCCAGTTTTCCCTTGTCCAAGGCTGCAAACATTCCAGTATTGCCCTGAGCCGGATTGACGGCGGGGTGCATTTGCCGCGGCTGTACGTGCTGTATATTTTTTCCGCTATTCTGGTTCGTCTCGAGCACATGCTGGGATTCCGCCCGGCCATGCGCGAATTCCGAATTGCAGCGCCTGCGGGCCGTTCCATCGAAGGCCTGCAGGCGTGGTTCGGCGCGCCGTTGCGGTTCGGCCAGGCGCGAAACGAAATCATCTTCGATTCCCGGCTGCTCGCGCAGCCCTCGTTGCATGCCGATCCAGCGCTTTGCGAGGTGCTCTGGCACCATGCCAAAGGCTTGATGCGGCGTGAATCACCGGGTACGGATTTCATCGCCGCCGTGCGCGCGGCGATTGCGCCTCGGCCCGGCCTGTGCAGCGCCACGCTGACGGAAGTGGCCTCGCACCTGGCCATGAGTCCGCGCACCATCCAGCGGCGCCTAGCCGAAAATGGACTCACGTTCCTTCAACTTGCCGACGAGGTCCGGCGCGAACGCAGCATGAGTCTTCTCGCCGAGGCGACCCCGCTCGGCGAAGTCGCCTATCAGCTGGGGTTTTCCGAACCGAGCTCCTTTCATCGCGCCTTCAAACGCTGGACGGGCATGGCGCCCGGCGAATTTCGCGGCTAGGCTCACGGACACGGCGCGCTTGGTCAATGTTTTGTCGCACCCGGTCATACCTTGCCTTCACGGCTTCCTGCTACTTTGAGACTTGGGAGATCTATGCCATGCCGAATCCTCGCCGTAAGGCCATCTTCTTCGCGCTGTCGGCCATGTTTCTCGTGGTTGCCCCGGCCGCGCAGGCCCAAAAAGGCAAGCTGCTCCGCGAAACTGTGCACGGTGTTTCGCTGGAAAAAAATCCCGCGGGAGAATCCGCGGACAGGCCCGTGGCAATCTACCTTCCCCCCAGTTACGAAACTTCTCCGGAGAAGCGGTACCCCGTTCTCTATGTTCTCCATGGGATTCAGGATTCGGAAGAGCAGTGGATCAAGCCATGGCGCGAGGGGGATGAGTGGGGAACCATTCAGGATTTGATGGATAAGGGCGTGGCCGGCAGCCGGTTTCGCGAAATGATCGTGGTGATCCCTAACCAGAAAACCCGCATGGGCGGCAGCTTCTACACCAATTCCGCCGCAACCGGGAATTGGGAAGACTTCACGGTGCGCGAACTGGTGGCCTATGTGGACGGCAAATTCCGCACGTTAGCGCGGCCATCCAGCCGCGGATTGATGGGCCATTCGATGGGCGGCTACGGCGCGATCAAACTCGGGATGAAATATCCGGACGTGTATGGCGCGGTGTATGCGATGAGTCCGGCCGTGCTGGGATGGGGCGGCGACCTTCACAGCAGCAACCCCGCGTTCGCCAACCTCCAGAACATTTCCTCACCGGAGGATCTGACCAAGTACGGATTCTATGCAGCGGCGGTTGTCTGCCTGGCGCAGGCTTTTTCGCCGAATCCAAAGCAGCCTCCGTTTTTTGTGGATTTGCCTTTTGAAGTGGTGCGCGGGGTCGTCTCGCCGGCCGAGCCTGCCTTCACCAAGTGGGAAGAAAACTTGCCGCTGAACCTGGTGAAGCAGTATCGGCAGAATCTGCTCAAGTTGCGCGGCATCCGTTTCGATGTCGGCTACCTAGATGAATTCACCCATATCGCTCCCACAACACGCGCCCTTTCCATGGCGCTCACCAACCTCGGCGTGCGTCATTATTTTGAGGAATACAACGGCGACCATCGCAATCGGCTATGGGGTCGTGGCGGCCGGATCAACCTTGAAGCCCTGATGTTCTTCTCGAACATTCTGGAACCCTAATGAAGAGACTCCAGTCCCGACGTGTACCTCCACCTTCGATTTTTCTTTGCGTTACGGATTGGCGACAAATCGTTTGCAACGCACGTTCTAGGGATGGACAGGGGCAAGGGGCTGCCACAAGATATAGTGGTGTCGGCCAGCGACCACAATTTCCTCAGGTTATCCACAAGCGAATACACCCAGCCCAGTAATTTTCTGCTTGACAAGAACTAAATACAGCCTATGATGTGGCGCAAAGTGGTAGAAAGTGGATGTAAGTAGAGGATAGGGCGGGTGAAGTGGCGCTGAATGGGGCTTGCTGGGATGCCAACCGCGCTTTCCTTGTTCTAGGCTGAAAAAGGGCAGGAAACATAGGGCACCGAGGCGAAAAGGCGGTGCTGCGAGGGGCTGGTGAGGCGGAATGTTTCGCGGAAACTCACAGGCGAGGGTGGACGAGAAGGGGCGTGTCAAAGTCCCCGCCACTTTTCTTTCCGGCCTGAAAGAATCCGGCAACGCGTTCTATGTGACCAGCATTCTGGGCGACCGGGCGCACATCTACCCGATGAAGGCCTGGAACGACATTGAAGAAAAACTTGGCCGGCTGCCGACGCAGAACCCGACCAAGATCAAGTTCCTGACCCGCACCAGTTATTACGGGCAGGTGGTGGAGTTGGATGCGCAGGGGCGGTTGCTGATCCCGCAGGTGTTGCGCGAAGCGGCGCTGATTAAGGGCGACGTGGATGTGATGGGCGCGCAGACGCACCTGGAAGTCTGGAATCACGACCGGTTGGTGGAAAGCATGACTGGCGCGCCGCTGACCACGGATGAATTGAACGAATTGGGGATTTGAGGCAGGGGCTAGGGACTAGGAGCTAGGGACTAGGGCCTGGTGGAAATTGTTCACGTACCGGTGATGTTGCAGGAAGTGCTGGAGTGGCTGGCGATTCGGCCGGACGGCACGTACGTGGATGCGACGGTGGGCACGGGCGGGCACAGCGTGGAAATTGCCCGGCGGCTGACGACAGGGAAGTTGATTGGCCTGGACCGCGACCCGAAAGCCCTGGAGATTGCCGGCCAGCGGCTGGCAGAGTTTGGCGAGCGGGTGATTCTAGTGAACGCAAAATTCTCAGAAATCGGCGAAGTGACGCAGAGCTTGAAGGTGGTCCCGATCAATGGCGTGGTGGCCGACCTGGGCATTTCCACGCTGCAACTGGATACGCCGGAGCGCGGCTTTTCCTTCCGGTATGAAGGTCCGCTGGACATGCGGATGGATCCGCAGGAAATGGAAACAGCTTCCGACATTGTGAATCATCTGCCGGAAAAAGAACTGGCAGACCTGATCTACCGCTACGGCGAAGAGCGGGATTCACGCAGAATCGCCAGGGGGATCGTGCGGTCGCGGCCCATTCGCGATACCGAACACCTGGCAACGGTTGTGGCAGGGTCCGTAAAGGCAAGGGGAAGGCAGAAACTGCATCCCGCGACAAAAACGTTTCTGGCGCTGCGGATTGCGGTGAATCGAGAGTTGGAGGAACTCGGGCAGTTTCTATCACGGACCCCTGCCACGCTATCTCCGGGAGCGCGCTGGGCGGTGATGAGCTATCACTCGCTGGAAGATCGCATGGTGAAGCACGAATTTCAGCGGCTTCAGAAGCAAGGCACGCTGCACATTTTGACCAAGAAAGTGGTGATCCCCAGCGAAGAAGAAACCGAAGCGAACCCGCGGGCGCGCAGCGCGAAATTGCGCGTGGCGGAACGGACGTCGCAACTGGAACCGCAGCCGCCGGAGGCGGCCTGACCATGGCGACCAGAGAGTTCTACACCGTAAAGAAGATTGATAATTCGCGACTGCGCCGGCAAGTGGCGCCCAATCGCTTTCAGGATTACGCCCGCGTGGCGGCGCTCGGGGGCATTCTGGCCTCCGGCGGCCTGCTCTACGCCTGGCAGCATTTTCAGTGCCTGCAATTGGGCTATCAACTGGAAGAATTGAAAGCGGAAAAAGCCCAGGCCCTGGAACTGAACCAGCAATTGCGGCTGGAATCGGCCTCGCTCAGTTCACCCATGCGGATTGATGCGATCGCGCGGCAACTTGGATTGACCGCGCCAGCCCCAGGTCAAGTGGCGCCGGTGCAAGCCCCGGCGGGAGCGGTGGTGGCGCGCGCGCGCTATGACGCCAGCCAGCCGCGATGAAGATTTGAAGACAGGAAGTAAAGGGGTAAGGAGGTAGGGAAGCAAGGAATCAGGTCGCGCGAATTCCCTTCTTCCTGGTCTTTGGGCAGCTTCCTGTTCCGGCCTTCCTTACCTCCTTATTTCCCGCATCCCACTTCCCTGTTCTGAAAGGCGCAATGGAGCAGCGTTTCCCCCGCGTCCGGTACGCATGGATTGCAATCATCGCCGTACTGTGGATGGGGGCGGTACTGGCGCGGCTCTCCTACCTGCAGTTATTCAGCTACAGCGAATACAACGCGCGGGCGCGGCGGCAGCAGCAGCGCATCGTGGAGACTTCGCCCAAACGCGGCTCGATTTACGACCGCAATCTGCGCGAACTAGCCATGAGCATCCGCGTGGATTCGCTTTTTGCCGTGCCCAGCGAAATTACCGACCCGGAGATGGTGGCGCGCCTGCTGGCCCCGGTGCTGGGCGAATCGGAAGAAGAAATCCAGACCCGCTTGAAGAACTCGCGCTCTTTCGCATGGATCGCGCGCAAACTCGCGCCGGAAATCGCCGAGCGGGTGCAGGCATTGAATCTGCGCGGGCTGTATTTCCAGAAAGAAAGCCGCCGGTTTTACCCCAAAGGCCAGCTCGCGGCACACGTGCTGGGTTATGTGGACGTGGATGAAAAAGGCCTGGGCGGGATCGAGTACGAACTGGATTCGCGCATTCGCAGCAAGCCCGGGAAGCTGATGATCCTCACCGACGCGCGCCACCGCTGGTACGACCGCAACGAACAATCGCCGCTGGCGGGCGGCAGCGTGGTGCTCTCGATCGACGAAAAGATCCAGTACATCGCGGAAAAGGAACTGGGCCGCGCAGTGGCCACATCCGGCGCCCGGGCCGGCACCATCATCGTGCAAGACCCGAACACCGGTGAACTGCTGGCGGTCGCCAACTTTCCCACCTTCAATCCCAACGCCCCGGGCGAGAGAACCGCGGAGACCCGCATGAACCGGGCCGTGGCCGCGCTGTATGAGCCGGGCTCAACCTTCAAACTGGTCACGCTGGCGGCGGCGCTGGAAGAAAAAATAACCCAGCCCGACGAATGGATCGACTGCCAGATGGGCGCCATCTACATCGCCGGGCATCGCATCCGCGACCACAAGCCTTTTGGCGTGCTGAACGTGGCGCAGGTGATGGAAAGATCCAGCGACGTGGGGGCCATCAAGCTGGGCCTGCGGCTGGGTGCCCCGAAATTTCATGAATACATCCGCGCTTTCGGTTTTGGCCGACCCACCGACGTTGAGTTGCCGGGTGAAAGCCGCGGGCTGCTGCGCAGCGTGGAGAAATGGACGCCGGTCTCGGTCGGCTCGATTTCCATGGGACAAGAGATTGGCGTCACCAGCGTGCAACTGGTCAGCGCCTTCTCTGCGGTGGCCAATGGCGGGTTGCTTTACCCGCCGCGCATCGTGCGCGGCTTTCGCGTCGGAGATCAAGTAACGCCTTCCGAGGCGGTCATGCCGGCGCGCGTGGTGAGCCCGGTGACCGCGGCGACCATGCGCCGCATTCTCGAAGGCGTGATCTTGAACGGCACGGGAAACTTCGCGCAACTGGAAGGCTACACGGCCGGCGGCAAGACTGGCACCGCGCAGAAGATCGATCCCAGCACCGGCCGCTACTCGCTTTCCAGCCATATCGCGTCTTTCGTGGGGTTCGCGCCGATCAACACGCCGGCCGTCACCGTCCTGGTCACGCTGGATTCGCCGGTGGGTCTCTACCACGGGGGCGACGTGGCCGCGCCGGTCTTCAAACGCGTGGCTGAGCAAGTGCTGGCCTACATGGATGTGCCGCACGACGTGCCGGTGGAAATGCGCCCGCACAATCCGCGCGACAAAATGGAACGTGCGCGCCTGGTGGACGTCAGCGATTTTTCTCCCGCTCAGGCCGAAAACAACGCAGCCAGCCAGTTGCCCGTTTTTCCCGCGGAACCGCTGCCCGACCCGAAGCGCAACGAAGCACAAACCGTGGCGCTCGCGGAAGGCGAAGGTGTGGCGGTTCCCAATTTGACTGGTTTGAGCGTGCGCGCGGTTACGCAGGAGTGTCTGCGGCTGGGACTAAACCCCGTGCTGATTGGCACCGGAGTTGCGGTGGAACAGAACCCGGAGGCCGGGCAGACAGTTCGTCGCGGCGGACGCGTGACCGTGCGCTTTGCGCCCGGCGGGCGTCCCGCGGCCTGACCAACTGGCTTCGCCATTTTGATTACGGCCTAGCCTGGATAGGCGCACAAAGGATTGCAATGGCCACGGTAACCGTGCAACCGCATCCGCGGACACAGGGAAGCAGGGAAATGAAGCTGGCAGAACTCATCGTTGGCGTGGAGGTGCTGGCCTTGAGCGGCAGCGCGGATGCAGCGGTGTCTGGGGTTGCCTACGATAGCCGCAGCGTCGAGCGAGGCGGGCTGTTCGTGGCCATTCGAGGTGAAAAGACTGACGGCAACAAGTTTGTAGAAAGCGCGATCGAAAAAGGCGCGGGGTGCATTGCCAGCGAGCTTCCACCACCCGCGCAAGTCGGGCAGGGCGTCGTCTGGGTGCAGGTGCGCGAAGCGCGCAAAGCTCTGGCCACGATAGCGGCGAATTCGCTGGCGCAGCCGGCCGACGCGCTGACGCTCGCCGGCGTGACCGGCACCAACGGCAAAACCACTACAGTCTTCCTGCTGGATTCGATGATTCGCGCCGCGGGACACAAGACCGGCCTGTACGGAACGATCGAGTACCGCACGCCGCTGCGCGCGAAAGTAGCGGCCAACACCACCCCGGAATCGCTCGACTTGCAGCGTTTCTTTGCCGAGGTGCGCGATGCCGGCGGGACGCACGCCGCGTTCGAAGTCAGCTCGCATGCGCTGGCGATGGACCGCGCCTGGGGCTGCCATTTTGCCGCGGCCATCTTCACCAACCTGACCCGCGATCATCTGGATTTTCACAAAACGTTTGAAGCGTATTTTGCGGCGAAGCGGAAGCTGTTCGAAGGCACGGGCAAGGGCGCGCCGGAAGTCGCCGTCATCAATACAGACGACCCGTACGGCAAGCAACTGACAGGAGACGAGCGGCGCACGCTCTCCTACGGCATTCAGAGCGACGCGGACGTCACCACCCGGAAGTTTGCCCTGACGTTTTCGGGACTGGAATTCACCGCTAAGACGCCCGCGGGCGATATCGAGGTACGGTCGCCGCTGGTGGGCCGCATCAACGTCTACAACATTCTGGGCGCCATCGGCGGTGGCATAGCCCTGGGCCTTTCGAACGACGCCATCGCGCGGGGAATTGCCGCGCTCGATGCGGTTCCCGGGCGCTTCCAGCGCATCGATGAGGGCCAGCCCTTCCTGGTGATTGTGGATTACGCGCACACCGACGACGCGCTGCGCAACCTGATTCAGACCGCGCGCGAACTGAACAAGGCCGGGCGCATCATCACGGTGTTCGGCTGCGGCGGCGATCGCGACCGCGCCAAGCGCCCGCTGATGGGCGAAGCCGCCGGCGCGCTCAGCGATCGCGTGGTGCTCACCTGCGATAACCCGCGCACCGAAGATCCGCTGCGCATCCTGAACGACATTTCCGTGGGGCTGCAAAAAGCGAACGCCGATTACGTGGTGGAAGCGGACCGCGAGCGGGCCATCGAAATCGCCCTGCGCGAAGCCAAGGCGGGAGACATCGTGCTGCTGGCCGGAAAAGGCCATGAGACCTACCAGATCCTGAAGGGAAGGACCATTGACTTTGACGACCGCGCCATCGCGCGCGCGACCCTGCGCCGCCTTGGGTATGGCAAGACCTGAGTCGCCGCTGGGCATTGGCTTGCTCTTACGGGAAGTGGACTGAACGAAGCTGGAGAGACGCAAGGAGGAAATACACCCTGCGCAAGCTCTTGGGCAACAGTCCTGCGAGGACGCCATGCAGTGGTCGGTGGAAAAAGCTGCTGATGCACTGGGCGCGGCGGTGCCCGCGGGGGTTGACCCTCTGGCCGGGGTGGCCGGCGTCTCGATTGATTCCCGAACGGTCCGCGTGGGCGAACTGTTTATCGCCATACACGGACCGCGTCACGATGGACACGATTTTGTCGCTGCGGCTTTGCAGGCCGGAGCTGTGGCGGCCGTGGTGGAGGAAAAACGTGCAGGAGAATTCCCGGAGGGTGTCCGTGGAAAACTCGTTGTCGTTCGCGGGACCGTGGTTGCGCTGCAAACGCTTGCGCGAGCAGTGCGCCGCGCGTGGGCTGTGGTATCTGCCGGGCGGAAGATCGCGGCGGTTACCGGCTCCGCGGGGAAAACTACAACCAAGGAGATTCTTGCGGCACTCATTGCCGAGCGTTGCCGCGTGCACCGGTCTGAAGGGAACTTGAACAACGAGTACGGGCTGCCGCTGACGCTGCTGAAGCTCGAGGAATCGCACCAGGCAGCGGTGGTGGAACTGGGCATGAGCGCGCGCGGAGAAATTACGCGGCTGGCGCAAATTGCCGAGCCGGAAATCGGCGTGGTGACCAACGTCGCCCCGGTGCATTTGGAATTTTTCTCGTCGGTCGACGAAATCGCGCTCGCCAAGCGCGAATTAATCGAAGGCCTGGCAGGAAACGATCGCGTGGCGGTGCTGAATGCGGACGATGCGCGCGTGGCCCGTTTCGCGGATGGCTTTGCCGGGCGGGTGCTGCGCTACGGCCTGCAGCGCGAAGCCGAATTTCGCGCGGAGAGGATTGCCGGGCAGGGCGCGGCCGGCTCGGCATTCGATTTTGTATTCCCCGGCGGACGGGCGCGGCTGGAATTGTGCCTGGCCGGCCGGCACAACATTTTGAATGCGCTGGCGGCCCTGGCCGCGGCGAGCGTCTGGGGGATTACCGCGGAAGAAGCGCAGGCCGCGCTCCGCAAATTGCGCCCGGCGGCCATGCGCGGCGAAGTGCTGCGGCTCCCCGGTGAAGTGACGCTGATCAACGATTGCTACAACTCGAATCCGGTGGCGCTGGATTCGATGGTGGCGCTGCTGGCGGCCACGCCCGGCCGGCGGCGCATCCTCGTAGCGGGGGAAATGCTGGAATTGGGAGTGAACGCCGAAGACCTGCACCGGGCCTGCGGGCGGAACGCGGCGCGCAGCGCGATTGACTGGGTGTTTGGCGTGCAGGGGCATGGCGCGGCGATTTCCGCCGGAGCCATTGAAGCCGGCCTGGCAAAATCGCACGCTGGCTTTTTTGCGAATTCGCAGGAAGCGGCCGGCGTGTTGAGCGAGTTCGTTGCCCCGGGCGATACGCTGCTGGTGAAAGGCTCGCGCGGCGTGAAGATGGAAAAAATTGTGGACGCGTTGAAAGCGAAGTTTGTTTTGGCGGAAAAAAGCTGAACCAAAGGGCGGGCAGACCGGGAGGTCTGTCCTACGAAAATGCTTTACTACATCTTCTATTTCGTGCTGCGCAAGTACTGGAGCCCGCTCAATGTGTTCCGGTACATCACGGTGCGGACGGCGTTTGCCAGCCTCACCGCGCTATTCCTCTGCCTGGTGCTGGGCCCGTGGCTGATTCGCAAGCTGCGCGAAATGCAGATTGGCCAGTTCATTCGCGACGAAGGCCCGCAGCGGCACAAGGCCAAGGCCGGTACGCCCACCATGGGTGGGATTCTGATTGTTCTCGGTATCGCCGTCCCCACTTTACTGTGGGCGGATTTGACCAATCCCTACGTGCTGCTGGCCCTGCTGGCTACGATCGCGTTCGCCGGCATCGGCTTCCTCGACGACTACAGCAAAGTGATCAAGAAGCAGAACCTGGGCTTGACCGCCCGCAACAAATTCATGCTGCAGATTCTGACCAGCTTTGCCGTAGGCATCGGGCTGTTGATTCTGACCGCGGACGAGAAATACAGCACGGAACTTATCGTGCCATTCTTCAAGAACGTGCGTCCGGACTTGCTGATCCGCTCGTTCCTGACTGCGCAGGGTCCGCTGTGGCTGGTGGCCTTTGTCCCCTTTCTGTTCTTCCTGGTCTTTGTGGTGGTGGGCGCATCGAACGCGGTGAACTTGACGGACGGGCTGGACGGGCTGGCCATTGGCTGCACGGTGGTGGCGGCCGGCGCGCTGACCGTGCTCACGTATGTCACCTCGCACGCCATCCTGGCGAACTACCTGGACATTCAGCACAATCCGCTGGCCGGCGAACTGACGATCTTCTGCGGCGCGATGGTCGGGGCATCGCTGGGGTTTCTCTGGTACAACGCGCATCCCGCGGAGTTGTTCATGGGCGACGTGGGCTCGCTGGCGCTGGGCGGCGCGATCGGCGTGGTGGCGGTGGTCATCAAGCAGGAAATTCTCCTGCTGTTTGTGGGCGGCGTGTTCGTGATCGAAGCCCTCAGCGTGATCCTGCAAGTCGCTTCGTTTCGGCTGACGGGCAAGCGCATTTTCCGCATGGCCCCGATTCACCATCACTTCGAACTGATCGGATGGAGCGAATCGAAAATCATTGTGCGGTTCTGGATTGCGGCCCTGGTTTTTGCGCTGTTTTCGCTGAGCACGCTGAAATTGCGCTGATGCAAAGGCCGGTCAGGAAACCGGCCCGCGAAAGACGGTAACCAAAGCAGTCCGATCTAAAGATGGCCTCTACATGAAACCTGCGATCCAACTCGAAGGCATGCGTGTGCTGGTGGTGGGGCTGGCGCGCACGGGCATGGCTACGGCCCTGTTCTGCGCCGAACGGGGCGCGCGGGTCACCGCCACAGAAGAAAGCCCGGAGAGCAAGGTGGCCGAAGCCGCGGCAAAATTGCGCGCCGCGGGAGTGACCCTGGAACTGGGCGGACACACGCAGCCCACTTTTCTCCGGCAGGATTTGATTGTGCCCAGCCCCGGCGTGCCGTTCAGCATGCCCCTGCTGGCCTTAGCGCGTGCCAGCGGGATTCCGGTGTGGAGCGAAGTTGAACTGGCCTGGCGTTTCCTGCGCGGCAAGCTGGTCGGCATTACCGGGTCGAATGGCAAGACCACGACCACGGCGCTGACCGGACATCTGCTGGAAACCGCCGGGACGCCCACCATAATCGCCGGCAACATCGGGACGCCGCTGATTTCGCGCGCGGACACCTCGAGCGAAGCCACGGTGAGCGTGGCCGAACTGAGCAGCTTTCAGCTAGAGAATATTTCTGAGTTCCGGCCGGAGATCGGCGCGATTTTGAACCTCACGCCCGATCACCTGGACCGCCATGCATCGATCGATGAATACGGCCGGGCCAAAGCGCGCCTGTTCGAGAATCAGACCGCTGCAGACGCGGCGGTGCTGAATGCCGACGATGCGGCGCTCGCGCCGTATGTCCCGCGGCTTGCACAGGTCTACTGGTTCAGCCGCCAGCACCCCGTGGAGCAGGGCGCGTACCTGCGCGGGGAAGAAATCGTCTTTCGGCGCAGCGGAAAGGAACTGGTTCTGCTGCAACGCAGCGACATTGGTTTGCGCGGCGACCACAACGTGGAAAACGTGCTGGCCGCCGCCAGCATGGCTCACTTGGCCGGGGTAAAGCCGCCAGCCATCGCCGAAGGCGTGCGCACTTTTGCCGGGGTGGAACACCGGCTGGAGTTTGTCGCGGAAATCCAGGGCGTGAAATTTTTCAACGATTCCAAAGCCACCAATGTGGATGCCACGCTCAAAGCGATCGACGCCTTTCCGGGCCGGCTGCTGATTCTGCTGGGAGGCAAAGATAAAGGCGGCGATTTCACGTTGCTGGCCCAGCCGCTGGCGAGACGGAACAGCCTGGCGATGCTGATCGGCGCCGCTTCGGAAAAAATCGAGTCGCAACTGCATGGCGCGGTGGATATGGTGCGCGCGGAAACCATCGAGCGCGCTATCCGGCTGGCCTTCGAGCAGGCGCGGCCGGGCGACACCGTGCTGCTGGCGCCGGCGTGCGCCAGCTTCGACCAATTTCAGAATTACGAGCATCGCGGCCGGGTGTTCAAGCAACTGGTGCGCGACCTGGAGAGAGAAGCCGTCAACCATGCCTAGGAAGATTCAACCCGACCGCTGGCTGTTTGGCGCCACCGTGGCGCTGTGCTTTGTGGGGCTGGTGATGGTGTTCAGCGCATCGGCGGTGACCGCGCGCGAGCAATTCGGCAGCGCCTACGCCTTTTTCGGCAAGCAGTTTCTATTCCTGATCGCGGGCGGGCTTGGCATGTGGCGGCTGATGAATTATGACTACCGGAAATTGCGGGAGCCGGGCGTGGTCTTTACCGCCCTGTGTGGAGTGCTGGTGTTGCTGGTTGCGGTGTTTTTTCTGGATAAGTCGCATGCCACGCACCGCTGGATCCGGCTCGGGCCGATTGGGATTCAGCCTTCTGAACTGGCCAAGCTGTCGGTGATTCTCTATCTCGCGTGGTTTCTGGAAATGCGCTGCGCCCCGCGCAAATATGAAACCGCGCCGGGCGTGAATGATTTGATGAGCGCATTGCTCCCCGCCCTGGGGCCGCCTCTGCTGATGGCCGGGCTGGTGGTGATGCAGCCGGATCTGGGCACGGCCTTTGAGATCTTCGTGATCGCGCTGGCGATGCTGTTTGTGGCGGGCCTGAACATGCGGTATGTGATGTATGCCGGGCTGGCGGCGACGCCCGCGATTTACTTGCTGATTATGCGCGTGCCCTACCGCTACAACCGCATCATCGCCTTCATGAACCCGGAAGTCGATCCGCAGGGAACCAGCTTCCAACTGTTGCAATCATTGATCGCGGTGGGCTCGGGCGGTTTTTCCGGCGTGGGATTGATGGAAAGCCGCCAGAAGCTTTTCTATCTGCCCGAAGCGCATACCGATTTCATTTACGCGGTGTTGTGCGAGGAACTGGGTTTCGTCGGAGGCGCAATCGTGCTGGCTCTGTTTGTGATGTACGGCTGGCGCGGGATCCGCGCCGCGGTGGGCGCTCCTGACGATTTCGGCCGCTTCGCCGCGCTGGGCATTACGGCGATGGTGCTCAGCCAGGCGCTGATTAACCTGAGCGTGGTGCTCGGCCTGATGCCGACCAAGGGCATTCCACTGCCGTTCCTGAGCTACGGTGGATCGAGCCTGATGGTGATGCTGCTGGCCACCGGCGTGCTGTTGAATATCAGCCAGCATGCTGAAGAATGATGGGCGGGCACCGAGGATGAAACTGTTGATTGCAGGCGGAGGCACCGGCGGCCACGTCTTCCCGGCGATTGCCGTGGCGCAGGAATGGCTGCGGCGGGGAAGCGAACGCGAAGTGCTGCTGGTGGGAACCAAACGCGGGTTGGAAATGAAGCTGGTGCCGGCGGCGGGTCTGCCGCTGGAGACGATTCGCTCCGCCGGGCTGAAGGGAATCGGAGGAATGAAGCTCGCGCGTAATTTGGCCATGCTGGCGCCTTCGTTGCTGGATGCAGCTTCGATTCTGCGCCGCAACCGGTTTGTCGCGGCATTTGGCGTGGGCGGCTACGCCTCGGGGCCGATGATGCTGGGGGCGTGGCTGGCGGGCGTGCCCACGGTGGTCTTCGAGCCGAATGCCGAGCCGGGGTTCACTAACAAAGTGCTGGCGCGGATTGCCACGCGCGTCGCGGTGGCTTTCGCGCCGACTGCAGAACGCATGGGCAAGAAGGCCACAATCACCGGGATTCCGGTGCGCGGCGAATTCTTCAACCTGCCCGCGCGGGAGCCGCGCGGAACGCGGCCGCTGCGCCTGCTGATCACCGGCGGCAGCCAGGGCGCGCAGCCCATCAACCGGGCGTTTGTGGAGGCCATGGACTTGCTGGCCAAACGAAAGGGAGAACTGGCCATCGTGCATCAAACCGGTGAACGCGACTATAATGATGTGCGGGTCGCCTACGCGCGGCGGGAAATTCTTGCGGAGGTTGTGCCATTCATTTCGAACATGGCGGAGCAGTTTGCCCGGGCCGACTTGATTATCTGCCGGTCGGGCGCGATCACCACGGCGGAAATTACGGCTGCCGGGCGCGCCGCCATCTTCATCCCCTTCGCCGGCGCAACCGATAGCCATCAGTTGCGCAACGCGCAGGCCCTGGTCCAGCAGCATGCCGCTCGGCTCATCCCCCAGTCCGAGTTACATCCAGAGCGATTGACCGGCGAGATTTTTTCGCTGCTCGATCGCCCGGAAGAATTGACGCGGCTCGAGCAGAACGCGCGCAAACTGGCGCGGCCGCGCGCCGTGCGGGACATCGTGGATTTGATCGAGGCGGTGCGTAGGAATTAGTCGCAGGGCCACACCCGAATTGACAGGTTCGGCGTGTTGAAAGAGACCGCGGCGGAGGAAGAAGAACTGACATGATGGTCGTGTTTCGAAATTTTCAGCGGATTCACATGGTGGGCATCGGCGGCATCGGCATGAGCGGCATCGCCGAGGTGCTGCTCACGCTGGGCTATTCGGTTTCCGGGTCGGATAGCAAAGCCTCCGGAATCACCGACCGACTGAAGAACATGGGCGCGGTGATTCACGAAGGGCACGCCGCGCAACACGTGGAAGGCGCGCACGTGGTGGTGGTGTCCAGCGCAGTCAAACCCGATAACCCGGAACTAGTGGAAGCGCACCGGCTGAAAATCCCGGTGATTCCCCGCGCGGAAATGCTGGCGGAATTGATGCGCTTGAAATATGGCATCGCCATTGCCGGGGCGCACGGCAAGACCACGACCACTTCGATGACCGCATCGGTGCTGACCGCGGCGGGACTGGATCCGACGTTTGTGGTCGGCGGGCGGGTGAATGCCGCGGGTACGACCGCGCGGCTCGGCCGTGGCGAATATTTCGTGGTGGAAGCCGACGAAAGCGACCGCACCTTCCTGCTGTTCGCGCCGGTGGTGGCCGTCGTTACCACCATTGACCGCGAGCATCTGGATCAATACAACTCGCTGGAAGATATTCAGGGCGCATTCCTGCAATTCGTGAACGGCGTGCCGTTCTACGGCGCGGCGGTGCTCTGCCTGGATGAACCCAACGTGCAAGCCATCATCCCGCAGGTGAAGCGGCCCATCATTACCTATGGCACGTCCCCGCAGGCGGACCTGGTGATCAGCGATGTGGCGCTCAGCGGCCTGTCCAGCGATTTCCGGCTGACCTATCGCGGCGACGACCTGGGTATGTTCCACCTGCCCTCCCCGCCGGGGATGCACAACGTGCGCAATGCCGCGGCCTCTGCCGCGGTGGGCCTGTACCTGAACGTACCTGCGGATTTGATCCGCGAAGGACTGGAGAAATTCAAGGGCGTGGGCCGGCGGTTTGAAATCAAGGGCGAGTTCCAGGGCGTTACCCTGGTGGACGACTACGGCCACCACCCGGCGGAAATCAAAGCCACGCTCACCGCGGCGCGCGGCTGCAACTACAGCCGCATCCTGGCCCTTTTCCAGCCGCATCGCTATACCCGCACCCAGCATCTGTGGAAGGAGTTCTGCCAGGCGTTCAATCATGCCGACGTCCTGGTGCTGACCGATATCTACGCTGCCAGCGAAGCACCCATCCCCGGTGTGACCGGGGAAGCGCTAGCCGAAGCCATTCGCGCCGCCGGTCATAAGAACGTTGTGTTCCACCGCTCGATGCAGGAATCCATCGAGTACCTGCTGCAGGAAGCGCGTCCGGGTGATGCGGTTTTCACTATTGGCGCAGGCAGCGTCAGTAAGGTTTCGGACGAATTGGCCAGCCTGCTGGGAGCCGAACGTGGAAGCAAGGAAGTAAGGGGGTAAGGAAGCACCGTTGGAGCCGTTCTTGGACCGGCCCGCCAGCCAAACCCCAAATTTCCGGCAGGCCGATCTGAAGATTGACCCCTGTGAACGAACATGCGCATCGAGAATCCACAAATCGCCGAGGCGCTCCCTGAACTGGGCGTCGAACTGCGCCCTGGCGTAACCCTTTCCACGATGACCTCGTTGGGCATCGGCGGCACAACCGACGTACTGGTGGTGCATAACCGCCGTAGCTTGCCGCAGTTGATTCACCTGCTTGAGGGCGGGGGCGTACCGCACCGCTTCCTGGGGGGCGGCACCAACTTGCTGGTGCGCGATGGAGACCTGCCCTGGGTGTGCCTGCAACTGGCGCCTGCCGCGCAGGAGGTGGGCCTGGAAGGGAACAACGCCTGGGTGGATGCCGCGGCCGACTTGGGCGGCATGGTCACCTATTGCGCCAAGAATGACCTGGGCGGCATGGAGGGTTTGATCGGCGTGCCCGGCTCGGTAGGGGGGGCCCTGCGAATGAACGCCGGGGCCTACGGCACCCAGATTGGCGCCTGGGTGCGGGAGGTCGAGGTGTACCGGGCTGAACGAGGAGAAATCGAGACCCTGCGAGGGGAGCAGATTCGCTTTGATTATCGTCACACTTCTTTCGCGCCCAATGATATTATGCTGGCAGTGAGGCTAGAGCTACCCTCTAAACCGTATCGTGAAATTCTTCAGGGTATTCGAGTCTGCAATGAAAAGCGCCGTTCCAGCCAGCCGTTGAATCAAAAGAGCGCCGGATGCATTTTCAAGAATCCGCCGGGGCTTTCTGCCGGGCGGATGATTGATGAACTGGGCCTGAAGGGCCATCGTGTGGGCGATGCCATGGTTAGCGACCGCCACGCCAATTTTTTTGTGAATGTCGGACAGGCAAGTTGCGCCGATATGCTGGCGCTGGTGAACGACGTGCGCGAACGAGTGCGTGCCGCGCATGGAGTGGTGCTCGAAAACGAAGTGATTTTCTGGACGTGATTTTGCGCCTCGTCATTCTGAGTCCCGGCGGGTTTGGCCGGGACGAAGAATCTCGATGCGGAGATTGGGCGGAATTGGAAACTGAGAACCTTCGCTCCGGCAAAGGGCGCCGGGTCTCAGGACGACGAATTTGCGGCAGGGGCAATCCAGCATGGCGGCGGAAGCAGAACTGCGACAACCCGATCTGGCCGGCGAGGACGAAGAGCCGCGTTATCTGCGGCGGCAGAAGCCTGCGGAAATCCGCAAGCGGAAGCAGCGCCGCGACTGGCGGCACTACGCGCGCGTCACGGGCTGGGTGTGCGCGGCTATCGCGGGAATCGCGGGCGCAGTTCTGGCGGTTCGCTTCGCGCTGTATTCGCCGAAGGTCCTGCTGGCCGACCTTGCGCAAATTGAAGTGCGCGGCAATCAGTTCGTGCCGCGCTCGGCGATTCTCGAGAAGTTTGCTGCCGATCAAGGCTTGAGCGTGCTGCGTATCCCGCTCGATGACCGGCGAGGCTCCATCGAGCAAATCGCCTGGGTCGAGCGCGCCAGCGTGCAGCGTATCCTGCCCGGCGGCATTCGCGTGGAGATCGTCGAGCGCACCCCGGTAGCCTTCCTGCGCACGGGCACCGAACTGGGCCTGGTGGATGGGCAAGGGGTTCTGCTGGAGCGGCCGCTGGAAGGCGACTTTACCTTCCCGGTGGTCACCGGCATTTCCGAACTGACGCCGCTGGCCGAGCGCCGCAAGCGCATGCAGAATTTTGTTCAGTTCCTGAAAGACGCGGAGAGCGCGCGTCCCGGGGGCGCGGCGCAAATCAGCGAGGTGGACCTGTCCGATCCTGCCGATTTGCGCGCCGTCGTGGCGGGCATTCCCGAACTGGCTGCGGGCGGCGGCAGCGCTCAGGAATCGGTGCTGATTCATTTCGGCGAGGGTGACTTCGCTACGAAATACAAAGTGTTTGCGGAGAACGTGGCCGAATGGCGCGCCAGCGTGGGGCGCGTGGTTTCCGTGGATTTGCGTTTCGCCCGGCAGGTGGTTGTGAATCCGGAATCGCCCGAAGTGGCGCAGAAACCGGAACCGGCTCCACCTCCGGCTGCAACCAAGCGGCGGCTGTAGCCAGTCACCGGATATCAGGACCCGGTCTAGCGGGAGCGGCGGTTGGGAAAGAAAGAACGGTACATCGCGGCGGTCGATATCGGCAGCACGAAGACGTGCGCGCTGATTGCGGAAGCCGAAGAATCCGCGGTGAAATTCGTTTCGCTGGGCGTAGCCGAATCGAAAGGCCTGCGCAAGGGGCAGATCGTCAATATTGACGGCGCCTCCGCCGCAGTGCGTCACGCGGTAGAAGAGGCCGAATCCGGCGCGGGTGTCCCAGTGGAAACTGCGGTGCTGGGCGTAGCCGGCAGCCATGTGCGCGGCGTGAACAGCCGAGGCGGGGTTTCGCTGGGCGGGCGCGGGCGCGACGTGCTCACCGAAGATGTGCGCCGCGCCATCGAAGCCGCGCGCAATATCACCCTGCCGGAAGACCGCGAGATTCTGCACGTGCTCCCGCAGGAATTCTTCCTGGATGGGCACGATAGCATCCGCGATCCGGTGGGCATGCTCGGGCAGAAGCTCGAAGCCAATGTGCACTTGGTGACCGGCTCGGCGGTGGCCACGCAGAATCTGGTGACTGCGGTGAACCGCGCCGGCGTCCGCGTTACCGATACCATTCTCGAACCGCTGGCGGCGGCCGATTCCTGCCTTTCCGCCGACGAGCGCGAACTGGGTTGCTGCCTGCTGGATATCGGCGGCGGCACGTCGGAAATAATTGTGTTCGCCGGCGGCGTGGTGCGCCACACGGGAGCGATCCCCGTGGGAGGGGATCACTTCACCAACGATTTGGCGGTGGGCCTGCGCACGCCGATTCCGGAGGCCGAGCACATCAAACGCGGCTGGGGCTGCGCTTCGCGCGACCAATTGCGCGAGGATGCCCCGATTGAAATTGCCAGCGTCGGCGACCGCCCGCCGCGCACTGTCTTTGCCAGCATGCTTTGCGACATCATCGAGCCTCGCGCCAAGGAGTTTTTGGCGCTGGTGCACGGTGAACTGGCGCGGGCCGGCCTGGATAGCGCGATTCCCGCAGGCGTGGTGATGGCCGGAGGCGGCTCCCACCTGCGGGGAATACAGGAGCTTGCCGAGCGGATGTATTCGCTGCCGGTGCGGGTGGCGGTGCCGCGCGGCCTGGATGGTTTGACCGAGGAAGTTCTGAAGCCGGAGTTTGCGACCGTGGTGGGACTGGCGATGTATGGCGCGCGGGCCCGCCAGGCTCTCACGCAGCGCAGCACTTCGATCGGGGCCAAGTTGAAGTCTCTGTTTGCGGGTGGATAAGTTTTTGTACGTCATCCTGAGGAGTGCTTGGAATGTTCTGCGTAGCAGAATATTCCGCGACGAAGGATCTCGATGTTGCGCGACAGAGAGATTCTTTGAAATGAGCGGCGGCGCGGGCGAGTGGAATCTCGGGGATGGATGAATCGAGATTCTTTGGCCCGCACAAGCCGTGTACCTCAGAATGACCAGGGAGTGGAGAGTGGCAGTAACCGAAAGAGTTCCGGTCCCGGGCTGCGGCCCGGACTTTGGCAGGGGGAGAACGACACATGACGACGGGCAAAGAGGGCGTGCGCTTCAGCTTCAGTGAAGACGTGGCGCAGGGCGCGAAGATCAAAGTGATCGGCGTGGGGGGCGGCGGCTGCAACGCCGTTAACCGCATGATCCGCGCCAAGGTGGAAGG
>CAZCNH010000065.1:0-632 GCA_964500065.1 uncultured Acidobacteriaceae bacterium | reverse complement strand
AGGCGTCGAATTCATCGCCGCCAACACCGACCTTCAGGCGCTGAAACTTTCCCAGGCGCCCATCAAGCTGCAACTCGGCGCTAAACTCACCAAGGGATTGGGCGCGGGCGCCAACCCTGAGGTGGGCCGCAAGGCCGCGCTGGAAGACACGGAAAAAATCATCGAAGCGCTGGAAGGCGCGGACATGATTTTCGTCACCACCGGTCTGGGCGGAGGCACCGGCAGCGGCGCGGGCCCGGTGGTGGCCAGCCTGGCCAGCGAACTGGGCGCGCTGACCGTGGCTGTGGTCACCAAGCCGTTCGCGTTCGAAGGACGGCGGCGCGCGATTCAAGCCGAGCAGGCGCTGAGCGAAATGGTCGGCTCGGTGGATACGGTGATCGTGATTCCCAACGAGCGGCTGCTCGATACGGTCGAGCGCGGCACCAGCTTCTTTGAAGCGTTCCGCATAGCCGACGATATCCTGCGCCAGGCCGTGCAGGGCATTTCCGACATCATCACCATCCCCGGCATCATCAACCGCGACTTTGCCGACGTGAAAACCATCATGCAGGGCATGGGCTACGCCGTGATGGGTACGGCGGTGGCCAGCGGCGCCAACCGCGCGGTGGAAGCCGCCACGCGCGCCATCAATT
>CAZCNH010000064.1:0-20951 GCA_964500065.1 uncultured Acidobacteriaceae bacterium | reverse complement strand
TGGTTCCGTCGCAGCGGGCCAAAAACTGAAGGAGACTGTGATTAGTGCCACCACAACCATTCACGATGGAAATGGTGCTCCCAACGACTTGTTGATGCGTAGCGATCATTACAACGGGAATGGGCAGGCCACGTACGACAGCACGGGCGGTGTAACCAGCCGCCTCTTTTCCACTAACGGCTCGTGGCAACTCTATCTTGGCAACCAATCGGTCCGTCAGATTTGGCTGACGCTATCCCAACCCGCGAACAACTCCGGCCCGGCACCGGTACCGGACGGCTATTACTCCAACTCAGTGGAGGTATATAGCCGCTGCTGGGATAGCAACAATCAAGAAACCGGGTTGCTGGTGATTCCTCCGGGAATGGCCAATACGCGCTGCACACTGGGCGTAGACTTTGCCTTCAGCCGGACCAAATACAAACTCGTAATGGGACCAAATGTTTCTGGAACCGGGTGGGCCAGCGTTACCTGCAACGCGGGGAGCAGCGGAGTCTGTGACAATTGGACGATAGTTCCCAATGCGGTCTCCGGAAATGGCAATGTCCCCATGGTCGCGGCTCTCTATAGGTACGCAAGGAACGGCAGCCTGGAATTCATCGGCTGGTACTACAACACCTATCGAATCGACATCACGAACCCTTGAGCAAGGTTCGCGAGTCCCCTCCCCACAGGGGATCCGGTAAGGAGGGGTGAACCTTCGCTCCTGTCAGGTGCACCCCTTCTAGGATGCACTTTCCTGCGGCCGTTTGCCTCGCCATGGAAATTGCCGCTAAGGCAGCCACTCTATGCCCCGCTGCTCTAACCGTTGAGCTACGGGCCCCGCTGGACAAATCTTCGCATTGCTGTGCAGGGGATGCAAACAACGTTTCGGGGAGGTGAGTTGAAAGAAACCCGCTTGCGGAGGCAGATCCTTCTTCCGCTGCAGCGGAGCACGGGGTGACACCTCTGGGAGTTTTTCAGAACCCTGTTAGGGCCTAGCGCTGCGCGGAAACGGCCTGGACCAGCGCGGAAACGTCGGCTTCGCCTAAGCCATCTTTTGTAGCGCGGGAGAAAAATGACTGCACGGTGCCGGCGCAAGGCAGATTTTTCTCAGACTGCCGGCCGAGGGACGTGAACAACGACACGTCCTTCAAGCCCAACCGTAACTTAAAGCCTGCGGGCTCGAACTTTCCCGAGAGCATGCGCGCGCCATAGCCTTGGTAGAACGGCGCGGTGAAAAGCGTTTGCCCCATCACTTCAAGATAGCGCGCGGGGTCCAGTCCCTGCGCGCGAACCACGGCAATGCATTCCGCCAGCGAAGCAATTCCCGAAAGCAGAATGAAGTTGCCGCACACCTTGATAAGGTTCGCATGGGAAGGAACCGCGCCGGCGTCGAGGATTTTTGCGGACATGGCCTCGAAAGCCGGCCGCAATTTTTCCCGGGCATCGGCTGGGCCGGCGGCGATGATAGAAAGCGTGCGCGCGGCGGCCGAGTCCGGGCGTCCAAAAACTGGCGCGGAGAAAAACACGCTTCCGGCTTTTGCGTGCGCTTCACTGAGTCGTTGCGCAAGCGCGACGCTGATGGTGCTCATCGAAACGTGGATGCCGCCGGACCCCAAGGCGTCAAAGAATCTTCCGCTTCCGAAAACAACATCTTCCGCTGCGCGGTCGTCCGCCAGCATGGTGAACACGATGCCCGCCCGGCAAGCGTCCTCCACCGATTCCGCCACAGTGGCGCCCGCGGCACGCAGGTCTTCCGCGCGACTGCGCGTGCGGTTGAACACCGTCACTTCGTGCCCCGCGGCGAGCAGGCTGCGCGCCATCGGTAGCCCCATCGCCCCCAAGCCGATGAATCCGAGCTTCATTTTTGATTGCTCCTGTTTGTTACCGTGAAGGATCCTGTTGCAGCCTCAGACGAATCGCAAATGGAGAATGAAGGGGGCAGGCGCGAGGCGCGGGCCGCTTAAGGATTCACCACAGCGACCGCCTCGATTTCGATCAGCCATTCCGGCCGCACCAGGCGGCGCACAATCACAAATGTGCTGGTGGGCGGATTCTGCGTGTTGATGTAACGATCGCGGATTTCGCGGATGGCCGGGATTTGCGCGGGGTCCACCGAATCCGGGCAGTAGTAATTCAGTTTGATCACGTCGTGCATCGAGCCGCCGGCGGCTTCCACGGCCGCCTTCAGGTTCTTGAACACCTGCTCGGCCTGCGCGGCAAAATCGTCTTTGCCTGCCAGGTTGCCGGCCTTGTCGTAGGCGACCTGTCCCGCGATGTACACCAGTTTGCCGCCCTTCACCTCGGCAACTTGCGAATAACCGACGGTGGGGACGAACATGGTGTCTGGATTGAAAATGCGAAAATTCTCGGCTTGCGGCATGGCGCTGCTCCTTTGTTTTTTCTGCACACCTTGCGGCGCATGAACCCACGCGCCCAAGAATCCAACCGCGCAAATCAGCGGAGCCAGGACGTACCAACGATGCAAGTGCTTGCGCATTTCGTTTCTCCTCTGTTGCTCAGGCTAACTGGCTTTCCGGCGCGGCACCGTCCGCTCGCGTTGGGGCGCCAGCGGGAGTTGCATTTCGACCAGGCCGGCGGGGAAACCGGGCGCCGGCGGATGGTAGATTTCACGCATCGGCCAGAGCGGGCGCTGGCCGAGGGACTGCAGCGTCTCCAGAACCGCGGCGTGGGACGGCAGATCATTTTCGTCATCTTTGTGCATGACTGAAGCGACCGTGGCCGCGGGCGTGGTATACACCTTGCAGCCGGGGTGCCGGTCTGCGGATTTCACAAAGACCAGCGCTTCGCAATCAATCCAGCCATCGGCATGCGCGCAACGGTGCCACACGGCGCCTTCGCCTTCGATCTCCGCCGAATTACGCAACCGCGCGCGCAAGTCGGAAAAAAGCGCATCCATCTGGGAGTAGCTGGCCAGGCGCGCGCGCCGGCTGGCCACCAAGCGCGGCTCCACGCGCTGCAGGAATATGGTGTGCTTCGGCAACGAGCCTTCGCGCCGCATCTGCTGCAACAGGAAGTCCAGTTGAGCCAGATGCAGGCGCTGGCTGCTGATGGTTCGCGCGAGATCCTCGCGGCGCGCCTGCACCAGCGCCTGCACTTCGCCGAAGCTCTGGCCCTTGCCGAGCAGGGCGCGGATTTGTTTCAGCGGGAACTCGAGCGCGCGGTAGGTGAGAATGCGATGCAACTCCGGAAGTTGCGACGCGGCATAGTAGCGGTAGCCGGTGCGCGGGTCGGTGTGCGCCGGGGAGAACAAACCCAGAGCGTGGTAGTGGCGGAGCGTCTTGATCGTGACTTTGCTAATGCGGGCAAAATCGCTGATGCGAATCATAGTTCAGCCTTTCGTTGCGCGATGCCAGCAGATAGCTTCCACCCTCCCCCAAGGGGAGAGTCAAGGGGAATTTCAGCGCTGCAAGGCCACCCGGCGGCAACGGGAGAGCTACTGTCATTGGGGGAGCGCGCGGCGGGGTAGGCGCCCGGGAACATCCGAATTCAAAAGGACGAGTTTCGTTTTTCAGCAGCGGGCCGGTTGGCGCGGGTTTGGTCGCGGGCTTCGCGCAGGGCGTCGAGAGTGGGGTCTGCGTTTTTCCAGGCCTCGAGAAATCCAGCGTAGGCGGCGCGGGCTTCCGGAAGGCGCCCGGCGCGGGCGTGGGCGCGGGCAATTCCCAGCAGGGCGTGACCGCTGTTGGGGCGCAGCCGCAAGACTTTTTCGTAGGTGGCGATGGCCGACTGCGTGTCGCCTGCCGCGAGATAGACGTCCGCCAAAGTCTCCAGCACGGGACGCGCGTAGTGCGGCGGCTCCCAGTAGCCCAGCTCGCGGTCTTTGCGGACGCCATCCTGCAAGACGGCGATCGCTTCCGCAGGCCGGCCTTGCGCGCCGAGCAGCGCGCCGCGCAAATCCAATTCCGCAACTTCGATAATCCGCCGCGCGTGCCCGAAATACCAGTCGGAAGAAAGTTGCGCCTTTTCCCGCGCCAGCGTCGCGATGACGCTCCCGAGCTCCGCCAGATGCGCTTCGGCTTGCGGGGGATTGCCGGCTTGAACGGCCGCCCGGCCCAGGGCATAACTCAGCAAAGCACGGAAATAGCCGCGAACCAGGGCGCTTTCGCCGGCGTTGCGTTGCAGGAGCGCATCGAGCGACTGCGCCGCCTCCTTCCACCTTCCGTAGCGGAAGTGCAACCGCGCTTCCGCGGTGTAGCCGCCGTATTGAATGTAGCCCAGGCCGTTGGCCATGCGCCGGGATGCTTCCACAGAAACCGCCGCCAGTTGCCGGGCGCGGCGCAGCCCGTCCTGATAACGGCCGTCCTCAGCGCAATTCCCGATCAGGTAATCGAGGTTATGAACATAGTTCCAGTTGTCCACCGCAGAGATGTTCTGCTCGCTCATATAGGCGGCGTCCACGCGCTCGGCGTGCTCGAACGCGGCCCGGGCTTTGACGAAATCACCCAAGCGGTAATAGATATGACCGGCCATGTGCACCATGTGACCGGAATTCGGCGCAAGCCGGGGAAGCTTCGCGGCGCTTTCCAGGGCGCGTCCCGGATCCGGCCCGTTTTCTACGGCGTGAATCCAGTAATGATGGACCGCGGCATTATGCGGATATTTCGCCAGCAGGCCTTGCAGAATCATCTGCCCGTACACTTTTCCGTCGCGAGGGCGGCCTTCGGGGTCGTAGCTACCGGGCGCGGCAGAAAGCGTGCGCGCAAGGAAAAGCTGCGCATCCACTTCCTGCGGATAGCGGTCAATGAGCAGTTCTATTTCGCGGATGTATGCGGCGCGGCCGTCCTTGTCGCTGGCGGCCGCGGCGCGAATGTACATTTGTTCGACTTCCGAAGCAGCGGGCGCCAGAGTCATGGCCCTGGCCAGCGCTTCTTTGCGCGCAGCAGACATTTCTCCGGCGTTCTGGCCCAGCGCCATGTATATGCCCCAGTGGGCCATGGCCGCAGATTCGTCCAGCCGCGCGGCTTCCCGGAAAGCGCGGTAGGCTTCGAAATCCCAGAAGCAGTGCAGCAGGCGCAGGCCCTGATTGAAATATCTCTGAGCCGCCGCCGAGCGGGTGGTGATCTTGATTTCGCTGGAACCGATGTTGTGCAGGAGCGGCGGGGGTGAAAGAGGGGTATGAAACCCCCCGCCGTGGGATGCGTGCTCCTGCGCTTGTGGGGTGAACCCGTAGAAAAGCGAAACTGCTGTCCCTGCCAGAATTCTCAGCCCGAGCCGCATTTACATTACGAATCGTACTATCGCCGAGCCGCCGCGCGCAACTGGAAAGTTCGGACGGCTTGTATTTCTCGCGGAGGGGGTGAATATCGAGATTTTCCGGCCAGAACCGCGCCTCCGAATGACAAGAGTGCGAGGCCTTCGGGCGCGGGCAACCCCAGGTTACGCCCGACGCGATCCGGTTCCCCGCGGGATTATTTTGCCGGCGCGGCGGCCGTGGTGGCGGGCTGGCTGATAGCGATGAGGCTTTTCAGCCCGCGAATGAAGAGGATGCCATCGGAAAGCGCGGGGGTGGCCATCAGCACTTCGCCGACGGGATTCTTGGCCAGCAATTCGTACTTTTCGCCGGCTTTGACGACATACACGTCGCCATCTTCGCTGAAGAAATAGACTTTGCCGTCGCCGGCGATGACCGAAGCGCTGTAGGCGCCGCCTTCGCCGAGGCGGTTCTGGTACACGCGCTCGCCGGTAGCGGCCTTGTACGCGGTGAGGATGCCCTGGTTGTTTGTAGTGTAGAACAAATCGCCGTACACGACGGGCGTGGGCATGTATGGCCCGCCGCGCTGCAAACTCCAGGCGACGAAGTCGCTCTTGGTTTGATCTTTCGGCAGAGTCAGGTCGCCGGAGCCGCCGGGCTTGATGGCGTAAATCGGCTGGATAAAGCGATAGCCGTTGGTGACGTAAATCAGATCATTGGCGACGAAGGGCGTGGGCGCGGTGACTTCCGAATTAGGTCCAAGCCGCCACAGTTCTTTGCCTGTTTTCGCGTCGTACCCGCGGATGAACTTGGTGGCGTGGGTGATGATCTCGGCGCGTCCGTCTTTGTGCTCATACACGGTGGGGGTGCCCCAGGAGGGAATCTCGTCCCGCATGACCTTCCAGATTTCTTTGCCGGATTTCACGTCGTAGGCGGCGAGGAAGGAGTCCTTCTGGATGTCCACCTGGAGAATGACCATGTTCTTGTAGATGATGGGTGAGCTGGCGGTGCCCCACTCGTAATCCGGATCGTAGAACCATCCCGCGTTCAGATTGCCGAATTCTTTGCTCCACAGCAGCTTGCCGTTCCAATCGTAGGTGTAAAGGCCCTGGCTGCCGAAAAATGCCACGACATATTTTCCGTCGGTGGCCGGGGTGGAAGAAGCCTGGCTGGATTTGGTGTGGCGCTTGGTCTTGGGCAGGCCTTGATAGGAGACTTTTTCCCAGATGACTTTGCCGGTTCTCTTGTCGAGGGCATAGACTTTCCAGGTGTGCGGAGCCATGTCCGCGGCCGGCTCGACATCGCCATACAAACCATGACGGAAGGTTTCGGCTTTGCTGTCGCTGCTGACCGCGGTGACCACGAACACGCGGTCTCCCCACACAATCGGGCTGGCGACGGAAAGACCCGGGATGGGCGTCTTCCACAAGACGTTTTCACCCTTGGGCACATCCCACTTCAGCGGCGCCTGCTTGCCGTCTGAAACGCCGCTGGCGCGCTCGCCGCGGAACGAGGGCCAATTCTGCGCGTGCGCGATTCCCGTGGCCAGTGCGCTGGCGGCAAATGTGATCAGCAGGCGCTTCATGGTTTCACCTCGGCCTTCTTGTAAGGAGTCGTTCGCGGGCCCTGTACCAGGTCTATGCGCACTACGGCGCCGCCTTCCTTCACAAACTTGGCAACCATCCCGGGAAACTCCAGCGGCCGGAAGGAAACCTCGTCCTCGGCAAACAGATGGAACACCTGCGGGCCGGAAGATCCCATCAGTTCTCCGTCCTTCAGGGTGATGGCAATCCCGTCCGGATCCTGGGGAGAGGTGTAATTGCCCACATATTGAGCGAGCACTTCAGGAGCAACGGTGGGCGGAAGCTTGGCCCCACCGGCTTCCAGAAGGCCAACGATTTCCTTCTTGTTGTCGCGCGTGGCGCGCAACAGGGCCGCGGTCAAGGCAAATGGTTGCAAACCGCCCTTGGCGAGAGAAGCGCGTACCAGTTCCGCGTGTCCCTTGCCCACCCCGGCATCCAGCACCTGCTGGGAATTCGGCGCGCCCTTTTGCAGCAACAGGAAGGCGATATCCGCGTGCCCTTTGTTCAACGCCCAGGCGATGGGCGTGGCGTTATAGAAGCGATCTGCGGAATTAGGATTGGCGCCGCGCTCCAGCAGCAGCCTCACCACCTCGACGTGGCCGCGGTCGCAGGCCGGAAACAGCGCGGTCATGCCATAGCGCCACTTCGCGTCCGGGCTGATGCCCTTATCCAGCAAAGCCTTCACCGCCGCTACATCGCCTTTGCGCGCGGCGGCGTTCAACTCGTCGGCGCCCGGTTCCGGAGGTGGCTCGCTGGCCACCGAAGGCGGCGGGCCCTGCGCGGGCTGTTGCGCCCAGGAGAAGCCCGAAGAAAGAATCAGGGTCGCAATCGCTATAGCAATCCAATGAGGATGATGTTTGGTCATTGATCCCCCGGCGGAGGTTCGATCCCCGTTTGAGAGTTTCCTCTGTCTTTCGATTTTGCGGCGCGAGTCAAGAATCCCAAAATCTGAGTGCTGCCAGTAGCGGCAACGTCGGGATCCTTGCCCGATGAATCAGGGCTCCAGAATGACGACGTACCGGATTCTTTCGTTAACTATTAGACGCCAGCATCACAGTACGTTCGCACGAAAACTTTTGTTTCACCGTTGTATTGGCAAAGGAATTGACAGAATATAGTTTGCTGGGGATGGGGTCAAGCGCACCGCCGCCCGGCAAGACTTGGCCCGGCCGTGGCGCACCAATTTGAAGAACACCTGCGTCTAACAAACGATATGCGAAAACTAACGGGAACAACTTTCTTTTGTTGGGTTTGCTTGCTTACCTTGCTGGCGCTGTGCGCGTGGCCTGCGCACGCCCAGCGAAAGGCCAAGGGCGCGAAAGCCGCGCCTGCTGCGGTCAGCAGTGCGGAAGAGTTCGATTGGACGGAGTTGCGCGGTCCCGCGAATGACGGCACTTCGGCGGAAAAAGGCTTGCCGGAAAAATGGTCGCCGCAAGGCGAGAACTTGCTGTGGCGCGTACCGCTGGGCGGGCGCTCGACCCCGGCGGTTTTTGGCGACCGGCTCTATTTGCAGAACACCTTCAGCAAGGGCGCCGCTGAAGAAGAGCGCCTGGCCTGCCTGGAGGCCAGCACCGGGCGTACTTTGTGGGAAGTCAAATTCCCCATGTACAACAGCGACGTACCTCCGCACCGCGTGGCCTGGGCCTCCCCTGCGGTGGATCCGGAAACCGGGAACATTTATGTGATGGGCGGAGGCGGATTGTTCACCGCGCTTTCCAAAGATGGCAAGCAGCTCTGGCAACGGCAGTTGACCGAGGAATTCGGCCTGATCACCACGCATGGCGGCCGCACCACTTCTCCGATCGTGGAAGGCCACATGGTGCTGATGACCGGGCCGACGTTCGGCTGGGGCGCGCACGGGCCCGGCTCCACCAAGTTTTTTGCGTTCGATAAGCGCACCGGCGATTTGATCTGGGTGAGCGCGCCTGCGGGCCGTCCCTCGGATACCACGTATTCGCCGCTGCTGGCCACCGATGTGGACGGCACGCGGATGCTGATCACCGGCGCCAGCGATGGCGCGGTGCATGCCTTGAAAGTCGCCACCGGGGAACCGGTGTGGAATTACATGATGAGCAAGCGCGGCATCAATACCGGGATCGTGATGCTGGGCAAGCACGCCTTTGTTTCGCACAGCGAAGAGAATTTCGATTCCAACGAAATGGGATTTATCGCCGCGGTGGACGCCGCTTCGCACGGTACCGTTCCGCTGACCCAGGTCAAGTGGCGCACCATGGGCGTGCAGACCGGCTATTCCTCGCCGGTAACCGACGGCAAAGTGGTCTATCAAGTGGATAACGGAGCCATCTTGATGGCTTTCGATGCCCAGACCGGACAGAAGCTGTGGGACTTCAAGCTGGGAACCATTCAGAAAGCCAACCTGGTCATGGGCGATGGGAAGCTCTATGTGGGGACGGAAACCGGGAAGTTCTTCATCCTGCGGCCCAAGACCGGCGGCGTGGATGTGTTGAGCGAAGTGCAACTAGGCCCGGAAAACGACCCGGAGCAGGTTCTGGCAGGCGTAGCCATCTCGCGCGGACGCGTCTTCCTCACCACCATGGCCGCCACCTACGCCATTGGAAAGAAGTACACCGGCGCGTACAAGAACGGAACGATTGCAGCGCTGCCCGCAAATCCGTCCGGCACGCCCGCCTATTTGCTGGTGTCGCCCACCGATTTCATCGCCAAGCCGGGAGAGAAAGTGCAATTCCATGTCCGGTTGTTTGATGACAAGGGCCAGTTCATCCGCGAGGAAAAATCGGCGACCTGGTCCATGACCGGCCTGGGCGGAACCTTGGATACCGGCGGGACCTGGACCGTTCCGGCCAGCGGGCAGGCTGAAGCAGGAGAAATCAAGGCCACGATCGGCTCCCTTTCAGGAATCGCGCGCGCGCGCGTGTTTCCGCCGCTGCCCTGGTCGTTCGACGCCGCCTCCATGCCGCTGAACGCGCCGCCGGTGGGCTGGATCAATGCCGCCACCAAGTACGCGGTGAAAGAAACGGACGGAAAGAAGTACCTCACCAAGATCGCGCAGATTCAGCACACGTTCTATCTGCGGGCGCGCACGTTCATGGGGCCTTCGGATCTGTCCGATTACACCATTGAAGCCGACGTGCGGTCGCCGATTCGCCGCCGCCAGCAGGGGGATATCGGCGTGGTCGCCCAGGGTTTCACGCTGGTGCTGTTCGGCAGCCACCAGAAGCTGGACATTCAATCCTGGCAACCGGAAGTGGAACGCATCGTATCCACACCGTTCGAGTGGAGGCCGGATACCTGGTATCACCTGAAACTGCGCGTGGAGAATCTGCCGGATGGCAAGGTGCGCGCGCAGGGCAAGGCCTGGCCCAGCGACGGGCCCGAGCCGGCCAATTGGATGATCGAAAAGGTAGATCCGATCGGACCCCGTCACGGCAGTCCGGGGCTGTTTGGCAGCGCCCCGTTCGAAATGCTCTTTGACAATGTGAAGGTGTACGCGAATTCAGCATCCAAATAAGGAACTTTCTCGGAAGAAGAGGACCCATGAATAAACGTGAAGGGCTGCGTCGCGCGGCGGCGCTGGTTCTTGTGGCAAGCATTGCTGTTCCGCTGGCGCCGGCGCTGGCCTCCGACCCCGGAGGCGGCGATTGGCCCATGTGGGGCGGGACGCCGGATCGCAACATGGTCTCGAACATGAAAGGCCTCCCCAGCGCCTGGGACGTCAAGTCCAAGAAGAACATCAAATGGATTGCCGACTTGGGGTCGCAAACCTACGGCAACATGGTGGTGGCCGATGGAAAAGTCTTCATTGGCACCAACAACGAAAACTTGAAAGATCCCAAGGTAACCGGGGACAAGGGCATCCTGCTGGCCTTCCGTGAATCGGACGGCGAATTCCTGTGGCAGGCGGTGAGCGACAAACTGCCCGCCGGCCGCGTGAACGACTGGCCCTTCCAGGGCATTTGTTCCTCGCCGCTGGTGGAAGGCAAGGTGCTGTACTACGTGACCAGCCGCGGCGAAGTCGTCGCGCTCGATACCGAAGGCATGGCCAACGGCAACGACGGCCCCTACAAAGACGAAAAATACAAGTCCGAGAAGGATGCCGACATCCTGTGGCGCTACGACATGATGGAAGAGCTGGGCGTGCTCCAGCACAACATGGCCAATTCCTCGCCGGTCAGCTACGGCGATCTGATCTTCGTCACCACGTCGAACGGCCAGGATGAAAGCCACGCCAACATTCCTTCCCCGCGCGCCCCGGCGATCATCGCCATCAACAAAAAGACCGGCAAACTGGTCTGGGAAGACAACTCGGTGGAAGACCGCATCCTGCACGGCCAGTGGTCTTCTCCGGCGGTAGGAAAAATCGGCGATGCGGTTCAGGTGGTGGTCGGCCAGGGCGATGGCTGGGTGCGCGGTTATGAAGCCGCCAGCGGCAAAAAGCTCTGGGAATTCGACATGAACCCCAAGGAATCGGTGTGGCCGAAGACCCGCAACGAAGTCATCTCCACGCCCATCATCGTGGACGGCATCGTCTATATCGCCAATGGACAAGACCCCGAGCACGGCGAAGGGGTGGGCCACCTGTATGCGATTGACGGCACCCAGCGCGGCGATATCACCCAATCCGGCCGCATCTGGCACTACGAAGAAATTCGCCGCTCGGTTTCCACCGGCGCGTTCTACAACGGGCTGCTGTTCTACTCCGACTTCAGCGGTTTCCTGCATTGCCTGGACGCCAAGACCGGCAAGAAACTGTGGAAGCACGACCTGCTGGCGGCCATCTGGGGCTCGCCGATGGTCATTGACGGAAAAGTGTACCTGGGCGATGAAGACGGCGACGTGGTAGTGCTGGAAGCCGGCCGCACAGAAAAGAAACTCGGCGAAATGAACATGGGCAGCTCGGTGTACTCCACGCCGGTGCCGGCCAACGGCGTGCTCTATATCGCCAGCCGCAATCAGCTGTTCGCCATCGCGGAAGGAGCCACGTTCAAGGCTCCGCCCGCCGCCGGCAAGCCTGCCGCGGAAGAAAAGAAACCCGGCGGCAAATAGGAAGAGGTTTTCAGGGTTCAAGCGGGGGCCAACTTCGGCTGGCCCCTGCCTGCTATGAATCCTTCTGGATTTTCTGCAATGGACGCGCTCTGGGCCAGATGAAGCCGGCCTCTGCACGAACCGGGTGAATGGTTTTCAGCTATGCAAACTTTCGAATTTAGCCCGCGCGTGCGCGTGGTCAGCGGCGAAGGCACGCTGGCGCAACTGGGCGTGCTCGCGCAGGAGCTGGGTTTTCGCCGCACGCTGCTGGTCGCCGACCGCGGCCTGGTGAACGCCGGGCATGTGGGCGCCGCTGTGGGCCACTTGCGCAAAGCCGGCCTCACGGTTTCCGAGTTTCACGATTTCCTTCCCAATCCGGATACGCAATGCGTGGAACGCGGGCGCGCGCTGGCCGCAGCGGAAAATGTGGATTCCATCGTCGGGCTGGGCGGCGGCAGTTCGATGGATTGCGCCAAGGGCATCAACTTCGTGCTCTCCAACGGCGGGCGCATGCAGGATTACTGGGGCTACGGCAAGGCCCTGCAGCCGATGCTGCCCATGATTGGCATCCCCACCACGACCGGCACCGGCAGCGAGGCACAGTCGTTCGCGCTGATTTCTGATTCGGAAACGCACGTGAAGATGGCCTGCGGCGATGCCAAGGCCGCCTTTCGCGTGGCCATCCTCGACCCGCACCTGGTGCTTTCGCAGCCGCGCGCGGTGCTGGCCGCGGCCGGCTACGATGCGGTGTCCCATGCGCTGGAAACCTGCGTCAGCACGCGGCGCAATTCCATCTCGCTGTGTTTTTCGCGCGAGGCGTGGCGGCTGCTGGCAGCCAATTTCTCCCGGGCGTTGGACCGGCCCACGGACGCCAAGGCCCTCGGCGCCATGCAACTGGGGGCGTTTTTCGCCGGCGCAGCGATTGAAAACTCCATGCTGGGCGCCACCCATGCCTGCGCCAATCCGCTGACCGCGCGCTACGGCATCCTGCACGGCAACGCCATTGCCCTGCTGCTGTCCCACGTGGTGCGCTGGAACGGCGCTACCGTGAATGGCGATTACGCAGAGTTGCTGCATATCGCGCATTGGAACGCGCCCGCCGGGCAATCCGCCAGTGAGTTTCTGGCCCGCCAACTGGAAACCCTGGCGCGCCAGGCCCGCCTGGCCACCCAGCTTTCCGAAACCGGCGTAAAAAAATCCGATCTGCCGGAACTGGCCGCCGATGCATCCAATCAATGGACGGGGAAGTTCAATCCGCGTCCGTTTGACGCGGCGTCCGCTCAGGAGATCTACGAATGCGCGTGGTGAAACTGTTAGCCGCAGGAGCGCTGCTCGCAGCCTTCCTGCTCAGTCCGTCAGGAGTTTCCCTTGCGGAGCGGGCTGCAGCACCCGCCGCACAGTCCTCTGCGGCAGACACTTGGCCGCAGTTTCGCGGTAACCCCCGCTTGACCGGCGTGGTTCCCGGCCCGCCGCTGCCCAGCACGCTGAAGGTGGCGTGGACGTACGAGGCCGGAGACGCCATTGAGTCCTCTGCGGCGATTGCCGACGGCGTGGCGTACGTGGGCACGCAGGCCAGCGAATTGCTCGCGCTCGATCTGGGCACCGGTCAGCTGAAGTGGAAATACAAGACGAAGAACGGCATCGGCGAATCTTCTCCCGCAGTCGCCAACGGCATCGTGTACGTGGGCGACCTGGGCGGAATGTTTCACGCGGTGGATGCGCGCGATGGCAAAGCCCTGTGGACGTTCAAGACCGGCTCGGAAATCAAATCTTCGCCCGTGGTGGCCGGGGAATGGGTGCTGTTCGGTTCCTACGACCAGAATTTCTATGCAGTGAACGCCCGCAGCGGCGCCATCCATTGGAAAATCGAGACGCAGGGGCCGGTACACGCGACGGCGGCGGTGGCCGACGGTATTGCCTATATCACCGGCTGCGACGAGAATTTCCGCGCCATCCGCATTTCCGACGGGAAAGAATTGTTCGTGGTGCCCAGCGGTGCGTACACCGGGGCGTCCCCGGCGCTGGTGGGCACGGTCGCCTACTACGGCACTTTCAATAATGAAGTTCTGGCAGTGGACCTGGCGGCGAAGAAAGTGATGTGGCGCTATACCCATCCGGTGCGGCAGTTTCCTTATGCTTCCACCGCGGCGGTCGCCGATGGCAAAGTTGTGGTGGGTGGGCGCGACAAAATGGTGCATGGCATTGACGCGCGCACCGGCAAGGGACTATGGACCTTCACCACCCGTTCGCGAGTGGAATCTTCGCCGGTGATCAGCGGCGGGCGCGTCTACGTCGGTGGCAACGATGGGAAATTTTATGTGCTGGACCTGAACACCGGCGCGAAGGTGTGGGAGTTCGAGGCGGGCGCGCCGCTTTCTGCTTCCCCCGCCGTCGCGGGTGGCTCGCTGGTGATTGGCACCCAGGACGGGCGCGTCTACTGCTTTCGCTAGGTTTTTGTGGCAGCAATGAGACGTGCGGGACACAACGCGTCCCGTCGCGGCGAAACCGTTCCTGTTCCCGGCGCTATCTTCGCGAAGATGGGCTGGGGGCTCGATTCACTGTGCGAACTTCTTCTTGCGCTTTCGCGTCTAACCGGTAAAGCTCAGAGCCATGCGGACCCAACACTTTGTCTGGCGCAACCTGCTGCACTTCTGGCGCACCAACCTGGCCGTGCTCGCTGGAGTGGCCACTACCGTGGGCGTGCTGGCCGGAGCTCTGCTGGTGGGCGATTCGGTGCGCGCCAGCTTGCGTGATCTGACCCTGCTGCGGCTGGGCAATGCGGCCCACGTCCTCACTTCCGAGAACTTCTTCCCCGCAGCTCTCGCGGATCGCGCGGAAAAAGCTGCGGCAGGCAAGCGGCAAGTCGCGCCGCTGGTCGCGCTGGACGGCATCGCCACGCACGAAAAAAGCCAGCGCCGCGCCTCCAATGTGCAGGTGTACGGCGTGGATGAACGCTTCTGGAAATTTCACGGAAGGCCGAACGCCGCTCCCGCGCGCCGCGAAGTCTTAATGAGCGCCGCGCTGGCCGCCGAATTTGGCGCGGCGCCGGGCGACGCCATCCTGGTGCGAGTGCAAAAACATTCGGCAATCCCGGTGGATTCGCTGCATGGCCGCAAGGATGATCTGGGACGCACCCTGCGGCTCAACCTGAAAGCGGTGCTGGCGGCGGGCGAGTTGGGTGAATTCTCCATCCGGCCCAACCAGGGCGAAGTGCGCGCCCTCTTCCTGCCCCTGGAACGGCTGCAGCAGGATCTGGCGCAGGATGGCAAAGTGAACGCGCTGCTTTTTTCCGATGCCGGTGAGGGAGCGGCCGAGCCCGCGGCGCTGATCAAGCAAAGCTACGCGCTGGAAGATTTGGGCTTGCGCGTGCGCGCGCTGGAAGCGCAAAAGACCCTGCACCTGGATACCGACCGTATCCTGCTGGATGATTACGTGGCCGGCGTGGCGCGCGCCGTAGCCGAACAGCAAAAGATGCCCGCGACGGGCCTGCTCACCTATCTCGCGAACAGCATTCGCATCGGCGATAGGCAGATTCCTTACTCGCTGGCCACCGCCGTAGATGTTTCCTGGCCGTTGCTTTCCGGCGCGGGCAAAGGCCGGTCCGCGGCGCCACCAGTATGGCTCAACGATTGGGCCATGCGCGACCTGGGCGCGCAGCCTGGGCAAAGCGTCACCCTGGAATATTACCGATGGAAAGACGGCGGGCATCTGGCCAACGAATCCGCGCAATTTGAATTGCGCGGCGGGGTGCCCATCGCTCCCCTCAATGCCGACCGCGCCCTTGCCCCGGTGTTTCCAGGAATCGCGGATTCGCCCAGCTTGAGCGACTGGGATCCGCCCTTCCCGGTGGATCTGAAGCGCGTGCGGCCGCGCGATGAAGACTACTGGAAGACTTATCGCACCACGCCGAAGGCCTTCATGCTGCTGGCCGATGGGCAAAAGTTATGGGGCTCGCGGTTCGGCGCGCTCACTGCGCTGCGCTTCGGTTTTCCGCCTCCGCCGAAGCCGGAACCGCGGGCGGCCGATGCCGTGGCCGGGGCGGCAAAGGCCGCGTCTCAGGCCGCGCCCAAGCCCAAGCCGCCGCAACAACTCGCCGATGAATTTTCCGCGGCGCTGCGCGAACAACTGGATCCAGCGCGTGCCGGGTTCGTGCTGCGCGCGGCGCGCAGCGAAGGCAGCGAAGCTTCGCGCGGCGCGGTGAACTTCAGCGAATACTTCGTTTACTTCAGTTTCTTCCTGGTGGTTTCCGGCATGTTGCTCACCGGGCTGTTTTTCAAGCTGGGTGTGGAGCAGCGCGTGCGCGAAGTGGGCCTGTTGCGCGCGGTGGGCTTTGCCCCGGCGCGCATCCGCAAAATCTTCCTGGCCGAAGGATTGCTGCTGAGCGGCATCGGCAGCGTGCTGGGCCTGGCGGGCGCGGTGGCCTATGGAGCGTTGATGATGTACGGGCTGCGCACCTGGTGGGTGGGCGCGGTGGGCACCACGTTTTTGCAATTGCACGTCGAGCCGCTTTCGCTCGCCCTGGGGGCCATCGGCGGAATCGCAGCGGCGCTGCTGGCGGTGTGGTTCGCGTTGCGGGGCTTGCATCTCACGTCGCCGCGCAACCTGCTGGCGGGCGTGCTGCTGGAAGAGCACTCGGAAAAGAAGGCGGCAAGCGTAGGACGCATGCGGCTTTCGGCTTATGGGCTGGCCGCGCTGGGCGGGCTGCTGCTGGTTGCCGGCGCGGCGGGCTGGATCGGCCAGGTGCCGGGCTTCTTCGGCTCCGGTGCGGCCATTCTCCTCGCGCTGATTTTCTACCAATGGTCCTGGCTGCATAGCCCCCGGACAGGGGTGATTGCCGGGCAGGGCGGACGTGCATTTTCGCAAATGGGCTTGCGCAATGCGACGTGGCGCCCCGGACGCAGCCTGCTGTGCATCGTGCTGATTGCTTCCGCGACGTTCATTCTTGTGGCGGTGGATGCGTTTCGGCGCAAAGGCGGCAGCGAGTCGCTTGATCCGCATTCCGGCACCGGCGGCTATGCGCTGCTGGCGGATACGCTGCTGCCGGTTCCTTACGACCCCAATACGCGCGAAGGCCAGCTGAATCTTTCTCTTTCCGATAGCGCGATGAAGGCGCTGGAAGGCGTGAAGTTCCTGAGCTTCCGCGTCCGGCCGGGCGACGATGCGAGTTGCCTGAACCTGTACCAGCCGCAGGATCCGAAAGTTGTGGCCGCTCCCGCAACCCTGCTAGCCGCAAAGCGGTTCTCGTTTGCTTCGTCACTCGCGCAGAGCGCCGAAGAGAAAGAAAATCCCTGGCTGCTGCTGGAAAAAGACGCCGGCGATGGCAGTATTCCGGCGCTGGTGGACGCCAACTCCCTCACCTACATCTTGAAGAAAAAACTGGGCGATGAGTTCGTGATGGAAAAAGCCATCCATCCGCAGACCGGGCAGCCGGTGAAGCTGCGCATCGTCGGCGCGCTGGCCGACAGCATTTTCCAAAGCGAATTTGTGATTGCCGAAAAAAACTTCCTGCGCGCGTTCCCGTACGAGCCGGGCTTCCGTTTCTTCCTGATGGATGGCCCCGCCGAAAAAACCGCCCAAGTGACCGGTGAGCTGGAGGAGAACCTGAAAGACTTCGGCTTCGACGTGCAATCCACCGGCGACCGCCTGGCCGTATTTCACCGCGTCGAGAATACCTACATCTCGACCTTCCAGACTCTAGGCGGACTGGGCTTGCTGCTAGGCACCTTCGGCCTGGCCGCGGTGCTGCTGCGCAATGTGCTCGAGCGGCGGCGAGAACTGGCGCTGCTGCGCGCGGTGGGCTTCGAGACCGGGCATTTGAACCGCATCGTACTGGCGGAAAATGTCCTGCTGCTGCTTTGTGGGTTGGCTTCCGGGGTGGTTTCGGCCCTGCTGGCGATTGCTCCGGCGCTGGCGGCGCGTGGCGGGTTGCCCATTGCCGGCTCGTTGCTGGTTCTGTTGCTGGGCGTGCTGGGCTGCGGCTTGGCCGCTTCCCTGCTGGCGGTGATTGCCGTGAAGCGTTCGCCGCTGCTGGCCGCTCTGCGCTCCGAGTAGCACGCGGCCGAAACCATGACTCGCGGCCCCGCGTCAGAGGTTTTGCAGCTTTCCCGGGTCTGCTGGGATCTTTCTGGAGGGTTCGATGATGCGCGCCCGTTTCCTTGTTTTTGTCCTGTGTGCGTTTCTGCTTTTGTCGCTTTCCACGGCCACTCAATCCGCGGAAAAAGGCGCGTGGTGGCCGCAGTGGCGCGGCCCGGACATGAATGGGCTGAGCGCGGAAACCAACCTGCCGCTCAAGTGGGGGGTGGAAGAAAACGTATCGTGGAAACTCGACATGCCCGGACGCAGCGGCTCCACGCCCATCATCTGGAAGGATCAGATCTTCCTGACCACGGTGGATGGTGATGCCATCGAATTGTGGGCCGTGGACCGCAAGAAGGGCGCGATCCAGTGGAAGCAGCCGCTGGGAATGGGCGGAAAAGCGCTGTACCGGAAGCAGAACATGTCCTCGCCTTCGCCGGTCACCGACGGCAAGAGCGTTTACGTCATGACCGGAACGGGGATCCTGAAATCCTTCGATTTGGCCGGCAAGGAATTGTGGAGCCGCGATATTCCCAAGGACTATGGGGCCTTCGGCCTGAACTGGGGCTACGCTTCTTCTCCGCTGCTGTTTGAAGACGCCCTGTACGTGCAAGTGCTGCACGGCTTCCGCACCGACGATCCCTCGTATGTGCTGCGCATCAGCAAGAAAGACGGGAAGACGGTATGGCGCGTGGAGCGGCCCACCGACGCGCTGCGCGAGTCGCCGGATTCCTACAGCACGCCAGCCGTGGTCCGCGACGGCAAGAACGCGACTATCGTGATTACCGGCGGCGATTGCGTCACCGGCCACGACGCCGCCACCGGCAAGGAACTGTGGCGCCTCAACGGCCTGAACCCCGAGAAGAATCCCTTCTACCGCATCGTGGCCTCCCCGATTGTGTTCGATGGCCTGATCTATTCGCCCACGCGCGTGCGCCCGTTGATCGCCTTCCGCGTGCCCAAAACCGGCGAAGGCGGAGACATCACCGAGTCGCACAAAGTGTGGACCACGCTGAATGGGCCCGACGTGCCCACCCCGGTCACCGACGGCAAGTATTTCTACGTCGTGAAAGACAACGGGGTGATGTTCTGCCTGAACGCCAAAACCGGGGAAGTGGTGTGGGGCGACAAACGGATCAAGCCGGGGATTTACTCGGCGTCGCCGGTGCTGGCCGACGGAAAAATTTATACCACCAGCGAAGACGGCGTCACCACCGTGGTGAAGGCCGGCCCGGAATTTGAAGTGCTGGCGGAAAACTCGCTGGAGTCCTACACGCTCAGTTCGCCGGCCATCGCCGAAGGACAGATCTTCCTGCGCACCGACAAGGGTCTTTTCGCTATCGGCAAAAAGTAGCCGCCACGCAAAAAAAGAAACGCGCGAGACGAATCCCGGAGGATTCGCCCGCGCGCTGGAGTCATAGGGCAGGCCGGCCTACGCTTGGTGCAACCCGCCTACTTGAAGCTCTGTACGGCCGCCGCCTCGGAATCATGCACTTCAAAAACCGTGAGCAGCTTGGTGACCTGCAGCACTTCCTTGAACTTCGCGCCCAGGTGCGCCAGCTTCATGGTCGCGCCCTGCTGCCGCGCGCTGTGGAAAGTGGCCACCAGGGTGCCCAGGCCCGCGCTGTCAATGTAGGTGACGTTGGCCATGTTCAGGATCATCTTTTTCTTGTTATCCGCAAGCAGGGTCTTGATCTTCTCGCGCAACATGTTGCTTTCCTCACCCAGCACGATGCGGCCATCCACCGTGACCACGGTGATCCCATCCATTTCGCGATCCGTAATTTTCAGTGCCACTTTCGTTCCTCCCTGTTGGCTTCAGATCTCGCTGGTTCAGTAATAGTCTGAGCAGGACATGTAGTACCCGCAGCCGGTGCAAATCAATTTGCACTTGCGCGATTCCAGCCGCTGCGAGCACACCGGGCAGTACGCGGAAGCATCCGGGGCCGCCTCCCTCGCTTGTGGAGCAGGCCCGGCGCCCTGCCGACCCGCAGGCGCATCCGGTATGTCCATACGCATCAAAGCCGAGGCTTGTTTATAGCACAACCCGCGCTACCGACCAAGAGAACCCCGGCCTCGCAATGCCTTTGCCACCTTACCGCTCCATCAACCGGGGGCCAGCCCGGGCAGCCTGAAGGCCTCCCCGTAGTTCGCAGTTATTAGACACCGCCGGAACAGCTATCGGCCTGAGGCTGGGGCAACCGAAAAGTCTGTGACAGGACCTTTTGTGTCCACCATTGCCTCGCACCGGGCTGACCGGTCGTTTCCGTTGTAACGTTTGCCGGGCGTGGAGTGCGGGAGCAATCGCTCCCGCCCGCTTTGCCGGGGCAATCATGAAGGGTGGCGGCAAAAGCAGCCAGGCGATGATTTCCCGTGATACTCCGAGCCCCATTTACCCTTTTCGCGAGGGTCGTGTAAACGGGAGATGTGCTCATGGCCCGGGTGAATTCAACGTCTTTCCTATGCAAGCAATCCTTGCCTTCGAAACCGGGCGGGAGCTAACCGCTCCCGCACTCCACGCCCGATGCGTTTGAACCGGAACACGGGGATGGATAAGATTCGGACTCATGGATTGGCCCCACAGCCCCGTGCATCGGCTCAGCGATGCAGGCGCTTACATGGTCACCTCCGGAACCTATCGCAAGGAACCATTCTTTGTCTCGCATGACCGGCTGGATTTTCTCTGCCAATGTTTGTTTCAAGTTGCGGCCAAATACCGTTGGGACTTGCAAGCGTGGGCCGTTTTCCCAAATCACTATCATTTTGTTGCCCTCTCTCCCGACGAACCGCAGAGCTTGCGGGCACTCATCCGCCAGTTGCATTCGGCAACGGCTATCAACCTGAATCAGAAGGATCAGTCGCCCGGACGCAAGATTTGGTTTGAGTATTGGGATTCGCAAATCAAGAACGACAAATCGTACTTCGCTCGTTTGAGCTATGTGCATCACAACCCGGTTCACCACGGCTTGGTGCGCGTCGCTTCGCGCTACCCGTGGTGCTCCGCGGGCTGGCTGGAACGCAGAGCGCCTCCATCCTTTTATCGAACCATCATGGAATTCCCCCACTCGCGTGTAAAAGTTCTTGACAGCTACTCC
>CAZCNH010000063.1:0-21181 GCA_964500065.1 uncultured Acidobacteriaceae bacterium | reverse complement strand
AACGGCACCCCGCCGCGCTTCGATGCCTTCGAAAGCGCCAATCACGGTGGCTCGACTGGCGGCATCACGACGCCGGACGTGTGGTTCGATTTGCGCAAGCGTTTTGGGGAGGTCCGCTCCGCATGATCAGCGCCGCCCAACATCGCAGCCCTTCACGCAGCATTTCTGCCTTGGCTGCCCTGCTACTGGTTGCCTTTACTTCGCTGGCAACTCTTTCCTGCGGCGGCGGTGGGGGATCGTCCATTGTTTCTCCACCGCCGCCACCCACCGTTAGCAATCCTTCAATCACCACAAATTTGTTGAGTTATGGGTTTACTGGGGAAACCTATAACTCCACACTCCAGGCATCCGGCGGCACCCCGCCCTACTCGTGGGCAGCCATTTCTGGTTCTCCCGGAACTTTGCTTCGGCTTCCGTCCGGTTTGAGTATTAGCGGCGCTGGAGTGATTGCCGGTACGCCAATTGAAGTTGGTGCCTTTGCGCCGACTTTTCAAGTTACGGACGCGGGCGGTCGAACAGGGACGAAGCAAATGTCAAT
The DNA here is from genome assembly GCA_964500065.1 of uncultured Acidobacteriaceae bacterium. Classification (GTDB taxonomy): domain Bacteria; phylum Acidobacteriota; class Terriglobia; order Acidiferrales; family UBA7541; genus CAZCNH01. Next base: position 20,643 of record CAZCNH010000063.1, on the reverse strand, counting down.
TGTGGTGGTTGGCCCCCTCTCGATCACCACGTCTGCGATTCCAGACGCGGTCACAGGTCGCTCGTACGGTGCGGGCCTCAATGCGCAAGGTGGAGCTGCGGGGCTATCGATTGGGAATTATGTCTGGAGCCTAAGCCCAACTTCATCACCACTTCCTCCGGGTATCACGCTCAACTCCGCAGGCAATATCGGAGGCACACCGTCAACAGTGGGTTCAAGCACCTTTACCGTGCAGGTTAGCGATGTGACTGGCCGAACAGCGAGTGCAAACCTTACGCTTCGGGTCGCGAACCCCCTTGCGATTACGGACATCACTCTGCCTATTGGCGGGATCGGCGTCCCCTACACGCAGGCCTTCTCAGCATCTGGCGGCGTTCCTCCTTATGTTTGGGCAGCGACCTCCACAACGATATGGCCCAATGGATTGACTATGGATCCTGCGGGCATCTTGCAAGGCACACCTACAGCAAGCGGCTTCTACCAGCTTTCCGTGAGTCTTCGGGATTCTTCATCACCTGCGCAAGTAGTGTTTGCGATGGAACCATTGAGCATCCTCAGCGCTTTCACGATTACAAAGACCACTCTGACAAATGGGACCGTGACGAAGCAATATCAAGAAGCCCTGCAGGCCGCTGCAGGGCTACCGCCTTTCGTTTGGACAGCGACAACGGCTCTACCTGCAGGCCTTAGCCTAAGCCCAAGCGGGTTGATTACGGGTGTACCGACCCAGACGGGCTCATTCCAATTCGACGTCCAAGTGGTTGACTCATCTCAAACTCCGCGTCAAACAAGCGCGAAGCTGAACCTACAGGTACTGCCCCAGATAAGATTCATAGCAACTACAGCGCGGGCAGCTGCTGTGGGGATTCCGTATATATCCCCCCTCGAGACTACCGGAGGAACTCCTCCGCTCACCGCGCGGGTTACCACCGGATCGCTTCCGCCTGGGTTGAGCTTTCAGACCTTTTCGTCCCCCGGTTCCAGCGGAGTCCTCTTGTCAGGAACGCCCACAACGAGTGGACCTTTCCCCTTTGTCCTGGAAGTCACGGACTCGAGCATTCCGCCGGATACTATTTCTAGTCCGTTCGACATCCGGGTAGACCCGCGCCTCTTTTTCAACACGCCACCAAACTTACCGGAAGCACTTGTCGGTACTCCATACAGTTATGCATTTGTTGCGTCCGGTGGACTTCCACCATACGTTTGGACGCTTAATTTGACCTCGCCTGGACTACCGTTCACCCTTGATTCAAATGGGAATCTGACTGGCACCCCAACCCAACCTTACGATGCGGGAAATGTTTACGTTACCGTGAAAGATTCTGGGGTCCAGAGTGAGTTTCGAACAATGTACATCCGCGTGTTGGATCGATTAGTCATTCGCACCACGGCTCTGCCGCCAATCAAACCTGGACAATCTTTTGCTTTCGTGCCGGAAGTGACGGGAGGCGTCGGACCTTACACGTGGCGGGTTGCCAATGGGGGCTTGCCCGCGGGTCTTAGCATGACCAATACGAGTATCGGGGAAATATCAGGAGCCCCCGCGGGTTCTGGAGTGGCGACATTCACCTTAGAAGTCAGCGATTCGAGTACAACCTTTCCTCAAACGGCGCAAAGACTATTGAGCATGACGGTGACCTCGAACCCCGGAAGGAATGATTCAATCGCGACTGCCACCTCTCTCTCGAACGGACGGTACCGAGCCTCGATAAGCCCGCCTGATTTAGGTTCGACTTTTGTATCTGACTCTGACTTCTACCGAGTCTTTGGATCTGCGGGGAGTCTAGTCACAATTGAGACATTCGCGGACAGGCTCACTCCTGTCAGTCCATTGGATACGGTTATTGAGATTGTCGACGCTTCGGGTATCCGTCTGAATGCCTGCAATGTGTTTCCGCAAAATGCGATGATTCAAGCTTGCGTAAACGACGACGATTTCTTTGGCACCACGACCGACTCCAAAATCTACTTCCAAGTGCCGGGCGCGCCGGGAACGACCACAACGTTCTACGTGCGGGTGCTGAGCTGGGATGGGCATGCGCGGCCCGATTACCGCTACGAAATTTCCATTTCCGGCGCCAACTAAGCTGCGGGAGTCCTTTACGTTGACGGATGTTGCCACGCATATGGACTTGCCTGAACGCTTCCTTTATTCTTTCGGCGATTGTTCCTTTCCTTATTCAATCCGTCGTGGCTGGGCGCGCTGCTTTTACTGAGCAGCGATGACGAAGGCTTTCTCTGGTTGTTTGTGGGCGCGGGATTCGGCGCATTTTCTTTTTTTCGCGGATTCAAGCTGCTGCGCGACAAGCGCTTGATTGAAAATACGCCCACCAGCAAATGCCGTTCGGTGGCGCTGGGGCTGGCGGAAGTCACCGGCACTGCGCAAGGCACGCTTACTGTTCCCAGCCTGATCACCAACATGCCGTGCTTCTGTTCCCAGGTGCGCGTGGAACGTTATGTGAAGCGCGATAAAAACAGCGGCTGGGAAAAAGTCCACGAGGAAGATCTGACCATTCCCTTCCACGTTCAGGACGATACCGGGAGCGTGCGCGTGGATCCCGCCGGCGCGGAACTCAACATCAAGTGCGAATTCGAATACTCGACCGATTCCGGCACCGGCGCGCTGCTCGGCATGACGCTCGAGCGCATGGGCAAAGCCAGCCTTTCCACCGGAATGATCCCCGGCAAGTTCATGAGTTTTTGCAGCGCCCGCGGCGTCGGCTTCCACGGACGGATGCGCTTCTTTGAACGCAACCTGAGCCCGGGAGACACGGTGTATGTTCTGGGCTCGGCTGAGGAAGTGAAGGGCGTCGAGGACGAGCACGACCGCGTGATCTTCCGGAAAGGCAAGCACCACCCGTGGTACGTGATTGCCGAGGCCAGTGAAAAAGAGCTGCTCTCCCAAATGGGTAAATCCACACTGTTGCACATTTTTGGAGGCGCAGCGCTGGCGCTGGTGTGCCTGGGGTTTCTTCTGGCGAAGCTGGATCTTTGGTAGCGCACCGCCGGCCCGGCCGGCGAACGGAGGCAGCATGATCACTTTAGTTGCGTTTGTGATTTTCCTGGCGGTCATTGTTGGCGTATTGGTGTGGTTCATCGGCATCTACAACGGGCTGGTGATGCTGCGAAACAACATTGACAAGGCGTGGTCGAATATCGACGTGCTGCTCAAGCAGCGCCACGACGAACTGCCCAAACTGATTGATACCTGCAAGGGCTACATGAAGCATGAATCCGGCGTGTTCGAAAAAATCGCCGAGCTGCGCACGCGGGTGATGACTGCCACCGGCGTGGCCGAAAAAGCGGTGGCCGACAACATGCTCTCGGGCGCGCTGAAATCGCTGTTTGCCGTGGCGGAAAATTATCCCGAACTGAAGGCGAATACCAATTTCCAGCAGATCCAGGGACGTATCAGCCAGATCGAAACGGACATCGCCGCCCGGCGCGATGCCTTCAACAACGAAACCAACACCTACAACATCCGCATCCAAGTCATCCCCGATACCTTCATCGCCCGCCTGCTGGGCTACAGCAAGCGCGATTTGTTCCAGGCCGCGGAAGGCGAACGCGCCGACGTGAAGGTGAGTTTCTAACTCAGAACTCGGAATTCAGAACTAGAAACCGCTTTCCCACGGCGGATGCACCGGAACCGGACACCTGCCGTCCGGACCTTATTTTGACTCCTTGATTTGCACTTTGTGGCGGTCGAGCAGCGAGCCGGTGGCGCGGTCCACCGCGGTGACGGCGCGCTGATAGCCGATTTGCGCGCGCAGCAGTTCCTGCTCCGCCTGCGAAAGCTGCGTCTGCGCGTCGAGTACGAAGAAGATGGTCTGCGCGCCCAGTTCGTATTTGCGCTGCTCAGCTTCCAGATTCTTGCGCGCGACGTCGAGGGCGATTTTCGATGCAGCCATGGACAGCTTGGCTTGTTCGAGTTGATGCACCGCGTTGCGCGCTTCCAGCGTGATGGCCTGCTCGCGCTGGCGCTGCGTATACAGGCTGCGCTTCTGCGCCACCAGGGCATTGCCCAGGTCGGCTTCCGCGACGCGGTTTTTCACGGGCAAGCGCAGGGAAAGCGTGAAGCCGTAGCTCGGAAAATCCCAGCTTCCCAGTTGATCGAACGCATCACCCAGGCCGCCGCGGCTGGTGATCAGCGGCGGCGTGACGCTGGTATCAATGCGGTTTCCGCCGCGGCCGCTGGAGCTGTAGAACGCGGTCAGGTTCAAGTCCGGCTGCAGCGCGTTGTGCGCTACGTTGATGCCGGTGGCGTCGTTGGCCAATTGCAGGCGAAGAGCTTCCAGTTCCGGCCGTTGCTTGAGCGCGGTGTCCACCGCCGCCTGCATCTCCATGGTCATCAGTTCTCCGGCGGGTTCGGCCCCTTCGACTAACTCGACATCGAGCGCGCGCACGAACGGGTCCAGGTCTGCGCCGATCACGCGGCGCAATTCATCTTCGAGTTGCTTCAAGCGGTATTCCGCTTGGATCACCTGCACGCGGCGATTGGCCACCTGCGATTCGCTGCGGTAAATATCCAGCGGGGGAAGGGCGCCCAGTTCCAGCTTGCGCTTATCGAGCTTGTAGGTTTCTTCGGCGAGCTCGAGCGATTTGCGCAGCACTTTCAAATTGTCGCGCGCTTCGATCACGTCCCAGTAGCGGTTCACCGCCTGCGAGATGGAGTCCTGCACCTGGCCCAGAAATGTCTGGCGGGACTGCTCGCGATTGCGGCGCGCGATCACCAGCGGCGCCTTCTGCGGCAACAGGCCGCGGTTGCGCAGCAGCGGCTGGCTGACGTTGAAATCCAAGCTGGCGCCCAGCGAAGGGTTAAAATTGCTGAACACGCTGTTGGTGGTGTTGCGCGTGCCGCTGAAGTTGATGTTGTACTGCGTGCCGGTGAAGAAGCGCTGCTGGAAGCCCAGGCTGGTGGTCTGGCTGAGCGTGGAAAGAGTGGCGGCGCCGGCCAGTTGATCGGTGGTGGGCGTGGTCGCGCGGCGCGAGTTGAAACTGGAAGTGAACACCGGATCGAAGCCCTGGTAGGCGCGGTCAATGGCGTAGCGTGAACCTTCGTACTGCAACTGGTTGATGCGCACTTCGGTGTTATTGGCGAGCGTCAGGCGAATGGCGTCCGCCAGGGAAAGCCGCAATTTTCCATCGGCGACAAAATCGCGCAACGATTCGGGACCGGGCGGCTGCGCAGCCCTGTCCGGTCGCGAAAAAATGCCGCGAAAATAATCCGGCAAAGGGAAGGTTTGACCATGCGCGGTAGCTGCGGCGAACAAGCTGAGCGCAAGCAAGATGGATTTACGGAACATGGCGTTTTCTCCAAAGCGTAAGTTCAAAATACAAAAGAGCCGGTGGCCGAATATGCAGCGATGGCATGCCCTGAGGATCCCAATGTTTTTCCGCTCCTCAATGAGTCTTCCTAAGCGCTCCTCGCATTCTTGCATTTTGCGTATTGAATGTTGCCTTCATCCGCAAGCACCTTCGAAACTGGGAATCTGGAATTGTGGATTGTCATTCATAGCGGATGGCTTCGACCGGATCGAGGCGCGCGGCTTTGCGGGCCGGATAAATGCCGAAGACCAGGCCGACTGACACTGAAACGGCAAACGCGACGATGACCGACGCGGGCGTAATTACCGTATTCCAGCCGGCGAGCCAGGAAATGACATTGGAAATTCCGAAGCCGAAGGCGATGCCCATCACGCCGCCCACGAAGGAAATCAGCACGGCTTCGATCAGGAACTGGCGAATGATGTCTTTCTGCCGGGCGCCCAGGGCGCGGCGAACGCCGATTTCGCGCGTGCGCTCCAGAATACTGGCCAGCATGATGTTCATGATGCCGATGCCGCCGACCAGCAGGGAAATGGAAGCGATGGCTACCATCACGGTATCGAAAATGCGCTGCGTGCGCTGCTGCTCGGCGAGCAGTTCGGCGGGCACGACCACAGAGAAATCATTCTCGCCACGGTGCGTGGTGTTCAGAATGCTGCGAACGATGTCGGAGGTGGGCAGGCTCTGCTCGGTGGAAGCCAGTTGCATGTAGATGCCGTCAATTTCGTCCTTGTAGCCGCTCTTGTTGTCTTCCAGGCGCAGCATGGCGGCGGCCACCGGGACGTACACCAGGTTGTTCATGTCGGTGACGCCCACGCCTTCCACGCCGCCCTGCACCGTCAATTGCGCGCCGACGGCGCCGATCACGTGAAACCACTGCTCATTGAACTTGATGTACTTGCCGACAGGGTCTTCCACGCCGAACAAATTGACACGCGCGCCTTCGCCCAGCACCGCCACCGGTGCAGCCTTTTCCGCCTCTTCGGCGCTGAAGAACCTGCCGCTGGCGATGCGTAAGCCTGAAATTTTCTGGTAATTCGGGTCAACGCCGAAAATGGTGGGCACGTCGCGCTGGGGTTTGGGCAGCACGCGCGCCGGGAGAAATTTCTTGCGCGGGGTGGATTCAACGATGCCATCCACGTTGGCGCGGATCACGCGCAAATCGGCCAGGGTCAGCCCGGGCGAAGTCTTGCGGCGCTGGCCGCGCTCTTCCCAACTGGTGGCTTCCCGAGCTTCGACGATCAAGTTGCGCACGCCCAGTTGTTCGATAAACGCCATCACCTGCTGCTGCGCCCCGGCGCCGATGCTCAGCATTGAAACGACCGCGGCCACGCCGAAAATCATGCCCATCATGGTGAGCAGCGTGCGCAGCTTGTGCAGAAGCAGGTTCTGCAAGCCCAGTTTCATGTCCGGCAGATATTGCGACCACGTATCGTGGCGCAACTTGCGCGGCGCAGCGCTCATTTGGAACCCCCGGTGATCGCCGGGCCATTGGTTTTGCCGGGCTTCTTTGCGCCGGCCTTATTGGGGTCGGCCATGGCCACTTCGACGCCTTCGGCCACGCCTTCGATGGCCACGCGGCTTTCCGAGCGGTGCAGCACCTTGATGTTCTGCGCTTCGAATTCCTTGCCCTTGCGTACATACACCACGGGCTTGCCGTCTTTTTCGAACACGGCCTGGCGCGGCAGCAGCAGCGCATCCTTAACCTGCTGGCCCATGATTTCGACGCTGCACGTCACGCCGGGACGCATCGGAATCTGCGCCACATCGAGGACGAAACTGATATCGAACTTGCGCTCCGAGCCGGTGGATTCCCAAAAGCTGCCGCCGGACGCCTGCCCGCCCACCGCTTTCACCTTGCCGGAAAACTTCTGCGCGGGCCGCGCGTCCACCTGCACGGTCACCGGCTGTCCGGGTTGGATGCGCGAGCGATCCACTTCGCTGACTTTCGCAGCGACTTCCATCTGGGAAACATCCAGCACCTCGGCAATGCTGCGGCCGGGAAAGACCAAGTCGCCCTGCCGGTATTCGGGCAGCACCATGCCGCTGAAGAAGACCCCTCCGGCGGCGTCTTGATTTTCCTTGAGAGACACCAATCCGTCGAAGGGCGCCAGGACCTTCAGGTTTTTCAGATCACCTTCGGCGCGCTCCAGTTGGATGCGCTGGCGGTTGCGTTTCTGCTGCAACACGGCGACCCCGGCTTTGGACGTCACCTGCCGCGCCTTGATGTCTTCTTCGAGTTGCGCGAGCTTGCGCTTGGCCTCTTCGAGCGCCAAGTCATTTTTTTTGCCGTCAATCGCGCTGACCAGTTCATTGCGGCTCACATCGAGTTCGGCGCGGCGCAAGGCATATTTCGCTCCCAGCAGGGCCACTTCGTCCTGGGAAGCCTGCACGGTGGCGTCGGCATTGGCTTTGGCGATTTCCTGTTCGGCTTGCATCAGTTCGGAGCGGGCCTGCTCGATGTTGTATTCCTGCTCGCTCGGGTCGAACTCGATCACCACGTCATCCTTCTTCACGCGCTCGCCGGTTTTTGCCAGATAGGTGATTTGCAGTTGCCCGCGCACCGGAGGCGCAATCAGCAAGCCGGTGCGCAACGGGCGCAATTCGCCGCGGGTGTATACGGTCAAGTCCAGATTGCCCCGCTGCACCCGGGCGGTGGGCAAGGTGCGCTCCTCCGCCTTGCCGCCAAGCAGTTGTAACGCGGCTACCGCGCCGGCCAGGGTGACAACGACAAACAAGACCACCAGCACGCGTCCGGCCCTGGGAAAAACTTCGTTCGGGTTCGCTCTCATTTGCCCTGCTCGCCGGCTTTTTCTTCGAGGGTCGGATCTTTGCGCGCGATGCGCTCGCCGGCCTTCAAGCCCCGGCCGACCACCACTTGCGTGCCGCTGCGCCGCGCAATGACGATGGGCCGCTCTTCAAAGCGCGAACCTTGCAGCACATACACCACGGTACGGCCGGCCTTTTGAAAAACGCACTCCCCGGGAACCACGATGGCGTTGGGCACGCGGTCCACGGCCACGCGGACCGAAGCGCTCATGCCCGGCCGCAGCCGCGCGTCGGTATCGGTGAGTTGCACTTCGATGTCGAAATTGCGCGTCGGCGGCCAACTGGAATGGTCCGGCTTGGTAAGCGGGCTGATCACTTGCAGCCGGGCGTTGAATTCGCGGTCGGGAATGGCGTCCACGCGGACAATCGCGGACTGGCCGACCTGCACGCGCCCGCGGTCCACTTCTTCAATGCGCGCGGCGGCGCGGATTTCCGACATATCGGGAAGCTCGGCAATGGCCGCGCCCGGCCAGGCGCGGTCGCCTTCCTTGAATTCCGGCGCGGAGCCGCCGAACATGCCGCTGCGCGCGCGGTAGTTGGGCATCAGATTGATCATGCCGTCCACCGGGGCGCGCAGCGTGAGAGCGGCCATGCGGTCCTCGGCTTCCTTGACATCGTTGTTGGATTTCTCGCGTTTTTGCGTTTGCGAGGCGACATCGGCCGCGCCCTTGATCTTCTCCGATGCCAGCTTCTGCTCGATCTCTTTCAGCTTCTGTTCGGCGTTGGCCAGATCCAGCTTGTTCTTTGCGCCGTCAATCTGCGAGAGAATTTCCTGCTTGCTGGCTTCCAGGCGCGCGCGTTCGACGTTGTACTTGGCCTGCATCAATTCGGTTTCCGCTTGTTCCTGGGTCATGCGGCCCTGGGCCCGGGTGCGCTCGATCTCCGATTCCGCCTGGCGCAATTCTGTGCGCTGCTGCAGCAGCCGCATCGAAAGATTATTGGTATCGAACTGCGCGACCTGGTCGCCCTTCTTCACCGCCGTGCCGTTCTTGACCAACTGAATGATTTGCAGCTCGCCGGCGCTGGAAGGCGCGGTGAGCACCACCGACTTCAACGCTTTCAAGCTGCCGCGCAAGGGCAGGTGGTCCACAAAGTCGCTGGCACTCACTTCATACAGGGGAACCGCAGGGGCGGAACGGGCGAAGCGAGCGGCCAGCAGGGTGCCTCCTGCCGCCACCAGGAGGACAAGCCCGATCAACAGCACGCGCCGGGTACGCCACATCCGGATGACCCAGCTCATGAAGATCCTCCACCAGGGGACGCGCCCGGCTTGCGCATCACGATCTCTCCGGCCTGCACACCCGATTCAATCGCGGCTTCCACATTATTCTCGCCGATCACTCTGACCTGCCGCTTTTCCCAGGAGCTCCCTCGTTGCACCTGCACGAAGGCTTTGCCCCCCTCGAACTGCAGGGCGTCGCGCGGCACCAGCAGCATGTCGGGCGTGCGTTCCATTTCTGCATCGATGGCCGCGGCCAGGTCGGGAAGCAGCCGCGGATCCGCTCCTTGCACGGAGAATACCGCGCTGAAGTTGCGGACGAATTCATTCATGCCGCTGCCCGAGCCCATGGCGGCGATGCGCTCCAGTTTTCCGTGGAAGACGAAATCCGGAAAGGCATCCAGGCGAAACTCGGCGGCCTGGCCGACCTTCAGGAAGGGCACATCGGCCTGATTCACGCGCGCGCGCACTTCCATCGCGTTCGGGTTCACCACCTGCATGATGGGCAAGCCGGGGCGCACTTCGTCGCCTTCCAGCACCTCGCCCATCGAGCCGCCTTTCCACACCGAATTGATCACCACCAGCCCCGCGATGGGCGACTTCATGGCCATTTTTTCGGAGTTGCCTTCGGCGTAGCGCATGGCGTTGGCGGCGCGGTCGCGACGGATTTCCAGGATGCGCAAGTCGGCTTTTTCCGCGGCGCGCTTCAACTGGTAAGTGGCTTCGAGTTGCTTGAGCTTGGCTTCGGCTTCGTCGAGCGCCTGCTTGTTTTTTTCCGCGTCAATGCGGGAAATCACTTCGTTGCGCTTCATTTCGAGGCGCGATTTTTCCACCTGGTTACGGCCCTGTTCCATTTCGGTGTCGTCACGGGCTTTGCCCGCGGCTTGCTCGGCGATTTTCTTTTTGATTTGTTCTTCCAGATCGAGATACTCGGCGCGGCGGTCGAGCGCGTTGCGGATCTGGTTCTGCCGGTCGAATTCCACCAGCAGGTCGCCCGGTTGCACGCGCGATCCGGAAGGAGCCAGCCTGGTGATGATCAATTGCCCGCCCGGCTGGCCGGCCATGCGGGGCACGGTGATAGGGAAACTTTCCACCGCCGCGGTGGTGCCGTGCAAGCGCAGGCTGCGCACAAAATCGCGCCGCTCGATTTTGACAGTCTTGAGAGTGCTTTCGCTGGAAGCTTGCGCGGGGGCGCGGCGGCCGGCCCACAGGCCAACCGACAAGACCAGGACAGCGGCCACCGCGACGGTGGCCTTCCAGTTGCGGCCCACAATGGCCCATAGGCCCACACTGTGCTTTTCATTTGCCTGGGATGGGCGAAGGCTGCTCATTGGAATTGCGGAACCGTCCGGAACTTGTTCCCACGCGAAAGGATCACTCGCCCCGTTGAATACCGCGGGTCATCCTTCCTGTTACAGGGCTCCCCATCTTAGACGTAGCCCCTCGGCGTTCGGTTTTGCGCCTCAGGGTGGAGAAGGGAAAGGGCCCGGCGGTGAAAGCCGGGCCCTGGTGAAGCGATTTTGCGTGCACAGAATGCCGGCAATGCGCCGCGCAGGCGCGACGCGCCCTAGGAGCGGTGCTCCATGGGAATGTAGCTGCGATTATCCGCGCCGAGATACACCTGGCGCGGCCGCGCGATCTTCTGTTCCCCATCGAGCAGCATTTCCTGCCACTGGGCGATCCAGCCGGAGGTGCGCGGGATGGCGAACAGCACCGGGAACATCGTCACCGGGAAGCCCATGGACTGATAAATGAGCCCGGAGTAGAAGTCCACGTTGGGGTAGAGCTTGCGCTTCACGAAGTAATCGTCTTCAAGCGCGATGCGTTCGCATTCCAGGGCGATATCGAGCAGCGGGTTGCGGCCCATCACCTCGAAGACTTCGTAGGCAATCTTCTTGATGATCTTGGCGCGCGGGTCGTAATTCTTGTACACGCGGTGGCCGAAACCCATCAACTTTTTCTCGCCGGCCTTGATTCGCTTGATGTATTCGGGAACGGCGTTCACCGAGCCGATATCCATCAGCATGCGCAGCACTTCCTCGTTGGCGCCGCCGTGCAGGGGGCCGTAGAGCGCGGCGGTGGCGCCGGCCGTCGCCGAATACGGATCGACATGCGAACTGCCCACGCTGCGCATGGCGTTGGCCGAGCAATTCTGTTCGTGGTCGGCGTGCAGGATGAACAGCACGTCGAGCGCGCGTTCCAGCACCGGGTTCGGCTTGTAGCGGGTCTCGGAAGTCTTCAGCAGCATGTTCAGGAAGTTCCCGGTGTAGCTCAGGTCGTTATCCGGATACACATACGGCATGCCCAGGCTGTGGCGGTAGGCGAACGCAGCGAGCGTGGGCATCTTGCCGATCAGGCGGAACACCTGCTTGCGCCGTTTGGCTTCGTCGAAGATTTCCTTGGCGTCCGGATAGAACGTGGACAGCGCAGCGACGGTGGAAATCAGCATGCCCATCGGGTGGGCGTCGTAGTGGAAGCCATCCAGGAATTTCTTGATGCTTTCATGGATGAAGGTGTGGTGGGTGATGTGCCAGACCCAGTCGTCGAGCTGCGCTTTGGTGGGCAATTCGCCGTGCAGGATCAGGTAGGCGGTTTCGACGTAGGAGCTTTTTTCCGCGAGTTCTTCGATGGGATACCCGCGGTAGCGCAGAATGCCCTTGTCGCCATCAATGAAGGTGATGCGGCTGATGCAACTAGCCGTATTGGTGAACGCCGGGTCGTAGGTCATCATGCCGAAATCGTCGGCTTCTACCTTGATCTGGCGAAGATCAATGGCGCGGATCGCGCCGTCCTTGATTGGCAAGTCGTATTTTTTTCCGGTGCGGTTGTCAATGATGGTGAGCGTGTCCTGGCCCATCGCGGTACCCTCGAGTTGGCTTGCGGTGCGATCCCCGCGGCTCACATCTTTCTTGTCCGCCGCGGCGGGAACTTCCAATACTACAGCTTTTTGCATGAGTCCGCTCCTGAAGGGACGCGGCTCGGGCGGAGGCGAGTGTGCAACGCCACCCGCCTCATCGTTATACCACCGGAGGCAGCCTGTGGCGTAAAAATCATGCTACGAAACGCTGCATTCTACAAGCGCGCCAGGCACTCTTTCCCGCAATTGACCGGTCCGGGACTCAGCAGAGAGCAGCGCATCACATCGGCTGCTTCCAGCCGCCCCCAAACCGGCTCCTTGTAAAGGACGACCAAGTTGGCCCGCTCGTGCTTTTCCGGGCATTGCACCAACCGGTGCACCGTGCCCGGTCCCACGTTGTAAAGGAAAGTCACCGCTACGGCCCAGACCACCAGAAGCAGGAAGATCACCAGAAGCAGCGGAACCTCGAACATGGGAACCTCCCTCCCGCCGCTGCAGACTGCGTGCTGCGGCTTGAGTGGGCGCGTCCCCCCTGATTTCAGCGTAGCCCCACCGGCAGAAAAAAACAAGCGGAAGCGGCCGGCGGAACGGAGAGCGCTTCATCATCGAGGCTAGCGGCGGCTGTGCCCAAGCCAAACTGCCTCTGCGCGCTTTTTCTTTTGCCCAGCGTGGTTTATCCTCCCTGCTCTGCCCAAGGAGGCATTTTCCATGAAGAAGCACGTCTTGTGCGCGCTAGCGTTTCTCCTCATGTGCGCGGCGGTTCCCGCGCAACCGGCGCCCGCTGGAAAGACCTACGTGTTGAAAGCCGCGCGGATGTGGGATGGCAAGGCCGACCGCGCGGTATCGCCCGGCGTGGTGGTGGTGAAAGAGGGGAAGATTGTGGGCGTGGGCGCCGCAGCACAGATTCCCGGCGATGCGGAAGTGATTGACCTGGGCGACGCCACCTTGCTGCCCGGCCTTATGGATGCGCACACGCACCTGACGTTCGACCTGAGCACTGGCGTCAATGCCTGGCTGCTCAACTCGTTGCAAATGACCCAGGCCGAGTTGGCGCTGCGCGCGGCCGTGAATGCGCGCCTGACGCTGCTGGCAGGGTTTACCACCGTGCGCAACCTGGGAGCAGCAGATTACATTGACGTCGGCCTGCGCAACGCGATTCGCAGCGGACACGCTGTTGGCCCGCGCATGCTGGTGTCCGGCAATGCCATCGGCTCCACCGGCGGACACTGCGACGATACGGCTGGCTTTGCTCCAGGCACATTGGCGAAGGACGCCTCCCCGGAAATCGGCGTGATTGACGGCGCCGATGCCGCGCGGCGCGCGGTGCGCATCAACCACAAATTCGGCGCCGACACCATCAAGACCTGCGCCACCGGTGGCGTGCTTTCGCCCACCGATGCCGTGGATACGCCACAGCTTACGCAAGCAGAGCTCGATGCGCTGGTGGATGAAGCGCACGCTCTGCGCTTGAAGGCCGGCGCGCACGCCCATGGCGCAGAAGGCGCCAAGCGCGCCATTCGCGCCGGGATTGATTCCATCGAGCACGGCACCTTCCTCGACGACGAAGCGCTGGACATGATGAAGACGCGCGGCACGTATTACGTTCCCACCATGATGGCGGCCGTCGGCTTGCGCCAGATGATTAATGTTCCGGGCGCCTATCCCCCAGCCATTCTGGAAAAAGCGCGGAATGCCGCGGCCACGCTGGATAGCACGGTGCGCAAAGCCATCGCCAAGGGGGTGAAGATCGCTCTGGGCACCGATTCCGCCGTGTACCCGCACGGGCGCAACGCCGGCGAACTCGCCGAATTGGTGCGCGTGGGCATGAAACCGGTGGATGCATTGCGCGCCGCCACCATGAACGACGCGGAACTGTTCGGCATGGCGGACAAGATCGGTTCGCTCGAAGCGGGAAAACTGGCGGATGTGATCGCAGTCCCCGGCGACCCGCTGGCTGATATCAGCGTCACGCAAAAAGTCCTGTTCGTGATGAAGGAAGGCGTGGTGTACCGCAACGACCGTAAGTAGCGCAACCACTCCGGGAGGAGGGTTCTGAATAAGCTGCCACTCCTTCCCGCTCTCCTTCTTGGTTGTTCCGCAGGACGCGCAGGAAAAACCGCTTGTGCTGCAGGTAAGCGCCGCATTTGACGGCAAAGGCAACGTGCGGGAACTAGCCGCGCGAAGTCCGTCTGTGTTTTACTGATTGACCTTGGGAGGGGCAAAATGTTCAAACGCACGATTCCAATTTTTTTCCTGGCCATCACTGCCGTGCAGGCACAGGGGCCGAAAGTCCCCACCATCGAGCAATCCTTAAGCGTAAAGACGGTTTCCTCGCCGCGCATGGCGGTGGATGGCACGATTGCCTACGTGGTGCGCGAAGCGAACTGGCAGGAAAACGCATTCGAGACGCAAATCTGGCTGGCCAACCCCGGTTCGACGGAAACCTATCAACTGACGCGGGCGAAGAAATCGAGCAGCAGCCCGGCGTGGTCGCCCGACGGCAAATGGCTGGCCTTTTTGAGCGATCGGCCCGCGCCCGCCGCGGGAAAAGGCGACGGTCGCAACCAGATTTATCTGATCCGTCCCAATGGCGGCGAAGCTCGAATGCTCACCAGGGTGGAAACGGGCGTGCAGCAATTCGACTGGTCGCCGGATGGAAAAAGCATCGCGTTCATCGCTTCCGAGCCGGAAGACAAGGCTTCGAAGGACCGCAAGGAAAAATACGGCGATTTCGAAATCACCCAGCAGGAATACACCTTCTCGCATCTCTGGCTGCTTGCTGTGAACCCCGAGGATGACGCGTTCCCCGAGCCAAAGCGGCTCACCGAAGGGAAGGCGTACACGGTGCAGAGTCTCGAATGGTCGCCGGATTCTTCGCGCATCGCCTTCGTGGCGCAGCGCGATCCGGACCTGGGTTCGAGTGACACGGCGGACATCTATGTGCTGGCTGTGGCAGACAAGACCATCAAGAAAGCGGTGGACCTGAAGGGTCCGGATGGAAACCCCATATGGTCGCCCGACGGCAAGCAGATAGCGTTTACCACAGCGAATGGCGACCCCAGCTTTTACTACACCAACCGGAACATCGCGATCGTGAACGCCGAGGGCGGCGCGCCGAAAGTTTTCACCGGGGCATTCGACGAGCAGCCGGGCCTGCTGGTGTGGGGCGCAAAGGGCATTTTGTTTTCGGGGCTGAGGCGCACCAGTTCGCATTTGTTCCATTTCGATCCGGCTACCGGCAAAGTCACGCAATTGAGCAAGCCGGACGACCTGATCCTTTCTCAGTTTACTTTTCACCCGAGCCTGGGTTTTGCCGCCTGCGTGGCGGCCGCGCCGAACGAGTTTCCCGAAATCAGGGCCATCATCGTCAGCCCATTCCAGATTTACGACGTGACCGACATGACCGCGCAGG
Source organism: uncultured Acidobacteriaceae bacterium (assembly GCA_964500065.1). GTDB lineage: Bacteria > Acidobacteriota > Terriglobia > Acidiferrales > UBA7541 > CAZCNH01. The sequence goes on along the minus strand of CAZCNH010000063.1, from coordinate 4,998 downwards.
TTTACAAGTGGAGCCTGGCGCGGCGCGAAGTGATCGAGTGGAAATCCGCCGACGGCACAAGCATCGAGGGCGTTCTCTACAAGCCGAAAGACTTCGATCCCGCGAAAAAATATCCGCTGCTGGTAGTGATTCACGGCGGGCCTACGGGCATTGACCGGCCCAACGTCGCCGGCGATTCGTATTATCCGATCGAGAAGTTCGTGGAAAAAGGCGCGCTGGTGCTGCGGCCGAATTACCGCGGCTCCGCTGGTTACGGCGAAAAATTCCGCGCGCTGAATGTGCGCAACCTGGGCGTGGGCGATTACGCGGACGTGATCTCCGGCGTGGACTACCTGATCGGCAAAGGCTGGGTGGACGCGTCGCGCGTGGGCAGCATGGGCTGGAGCCAGGGCGGGTATATTTCCGCGTTCATCACCACCTTCAGCGACCGCTTCAAAGCCGTCAGCGTGGGCGCGGGCATTTCCAACTGGATGACTTACTACGTGAACACCGACATTCATCCCTTCACGCGGCAGTATCTGAAAGCCACGCCGTGGGACGATCCGGAGATTTACGCCAAGACCTCACCGATGACCTACATCAAGAAGGCGAAGACGCCCACATTGATCCAGCACGGCGAATTCGACCGCCGCGTGCCCATCCCCAACGCCTACGAGCTGTACCAAGGCTTGCAGGACCAGGGTGTGCCGGTGAAGCTGGTGGTGTACAAAGGCTTCGGCCACGGCATCACCAAACCCAAGCAGCAGCTCGCCGTGATGGAGCACAACTGGGCGTTCTTCCTCGAGCATATCTGGGGAGAAAAATAGCGGGGACTCACCGGAGCGCGGCAGCTCTGCCGCCGCCCGCAGCCCAGCGCAGGTCTGTCGCGCGTGCGTCAAGTTGACCTAAGCGACGGGTGCCCCCCAAGCCCCGTCATTCTTCGGCCCAAAAGTCGGGGCTCAGAATGACGCGGCGGTGAACGCATCCCCCAATCCCCGATGCGATATAGTTAGCGCGTATGGATCCGCAGGCAACTTATCGCGCTCGCGTTGAACACTGGCAAAAAATAGCCACGCAAAGCGAGCGCCGGTTCATCACCATCGGCAATGTTCGTCTGGCGGTGCTGGCCGCGGGCGTGGTGATGGCGTGGCTGGCCTTTGGCCGGCAGGAATTGCACGCGGGCTGGCTGGCGGCGCCAGCGATTCTGTTTCTGCTTCTGGCGCGAATGCTTTCCACGGCGGAGCGGGCGCGCGAAACGGCCCGGCGCGCGCTCGCGCACTTCGATCACGCGCAAGCGCGCATGGAAGACCGCTGGATGGGAATGGGCGCCACCGGGGAGGCCTTTCGCGATCCGCATCACGTTTACGCAGACGACATTGATCTATTCGGGCGCGGATCGCTTTTTCAATTGCTGTGTACGGCGCGCACCACCAGCGGCGAGCAAACGCTGGCAGGCTGGCTGCTGGGCGCAGCCGAACGCGAAGAAGCACTGGCGCGACAGCATGCCCTGCGCGAACTTGCCCCGCGGGTGGATTTGCGGGAAGAACTGGCGCTGCTCGGCGAAGATGTGCGCGCCGGAGTGCATTCCGAAGCGCTGGCGGAGTGGGGCGCGGAAGAGCACGTGCGCTTTCCCGCGGGCTCGGCGGCCGTTGCATTCGGCTTGGCGCTGGTCAATGCGGCGGCGCTGACGGGCTACCTTGCCGGCGCGTGGGAAGGGCTGCCGGTCCTGCTGGCCCTTGTGCCCGCGTTGATTTTCGCGTTCGGGGTGCGCGTGCCCACGCGGCAGGCCCTGCAACGCGTGCGTTCCTCGGCCCACGACCTGGAAATCCTGGCGCTGTTGTTTGCGCGGCTCGAATGCGAACGCTTCCAGTCTCCCAGGCTTGCGGCTTTGCATGAGCAACTGCAGGCTCAGGGCGCTCCGGTTTCCGCGCGGATCGCCGCGCTTGCGCGACTGGTGGTCTGGATTGATTCCTGCAACCACATCGTGGTGGCCGCGCTCGCGCCTTTCCTGCTGTTGAAGCCGCAACTGGCGATGGCGGTGGAGCGCTGGCGCGCGGCCAATGGCCCGCGCATCCGGCAATGGATCGCGGTGATGGGCGAAATAGAGGCGTTGAATTCGCTGGCCGCGTTTTCCTTCGAGCGCCCCGCCGCCGTCTTTCCGGAACTCTTGCCGGCGGCAGACGCGTCGCAGTTTGCGGCGCAGGATTTGCGCCATCCCCTGCTGGCGAAAAAGAACAGCGTGGCGAACGACGTGCGCATCGGCGGGGAATTGCGGCTGCTGATTGTGAGCGGCTCGAACATGTCCGGCAAAAGCACATTGCTTCGGGCAATCGGCCTGAATTGCGTGCTGGCCTGGGCGGGCGCGCCGGTCACCGCGCAAGCGCTGCGCGTCTCGCCGGTAGCGCTGGGCGCATCGCTGCGGACGGTGGATTCCTTGCAGGAGGGCCGCTCGCGCTTCTACGCGGAGATTCTGCGGCTGAGCCAGATCATGGACCTGACCGCAGGCACGCGCCCGGTGCTGTTTCTGCTGGATGAACTGCTGAGCGGCACCAACTCGCACGACCGGAAAATCGGCGCAACGGGCGTGGTGAGCGGATTGCTCGACCGCGGCGCAATGGGCTGGATCACCACGCACGACCTGGCACTCACGCAAATTGCCGAGGCCCTGGGCGCGCGCGCCGCGAACTGCCATTTCGAAGACCACCTGGAAGAGGGAAAAATTTCCTTTGACTACAAACTGCGCGCCGGAGTGGTGCAGCGAAGCAACGCGTTGGAGCTGATGCGCGCCGTCGGATTGAAAGTGTAGCCCGGGGACTTTCATTGCCTGGCAGGGAATACTTTGCTTAAATGGGCGCACTCTGAACCCCGGGAGGTTGCCAATGAAACGCTTCGCGATCGTGATGTTGCTGGTTACCGCGGCGGTGCTCGGCTGGCAGGCGTGGGCCGCGCCGGAAAGCGCGTCTGTGGTTCTGACCCACGGCCGCATCTGGACCGGCGATGCCAGGCAGCCGTGGGTGGAAGCCGTCGCCATTTCCGGCGGCAAAATTCTGGCGGCGGGCAGCAACGCGCAAATCGAAAAATTCGCGGATGCCAAAGCGCAGCGCACCGATTTGCAAGGCGCGTTTGCCATGCCCGGCTTCAATGATTCGCATATCCATTTTCACGGCGGCGCGGAACGGCTCTTTCAGGTGGATTTGAACAGCGCCCGCTCGCTGGAAGAAATGCAGCAACGCGTGGCGAAATTCGCCAAAGAGAATCCGGCCAAGGGACCGGCGGACCAGTGGGTGCGCGGCTTTGGCTGGCAGTATTCGTTTCTTCCGGGGAAGCGCCTGCCCACCCGCCAGGATCTGGACGCGGTGGTCTCGGACCGCCCGGTGTATCTATCCGCTTACGATGGACACACCGGCTGGGCCAATACGAAAGCGCTGGAGCTGGCAGGGGTAAAGAAGGATACGAAGTTCGACGGCTTCGGCGAAGTGGTGCGTGACGCGCAGGGAAATCCCACCGGCGTATTGAAGGAAGGCGCGCAGGGACTGGTGACGCGGGCCATTCCCGCCAGCACGCGCGAGCGGCGCCTCGAAGCGCTGCGCCGCGCGCTGAAGATGGCGGCGTCGCTGGGCATCACCAGCATCCAGAACGCGCACGGCTCTCCGGAAGATGTGGCGCTGTACGATGAACTGCTCAAGAGCGGCGAATTGACGATGCATGTATCGGTGGCGCAAACCATCCGCCCGGGCATCACCCAGGCGCAGATCGATGCGATCGCCGCGCTGGCCAAGAAATACAACGGGCCCATGCTACGCGTAGGCTCGGTGAAAATCGTGGTGGATGGCGTTATTGAAACGCATACGGCGGCGATGCTCGCGCCCTATTCGGACGCCGCGACCACCGGCACGCCGGCGTGGACCAAAGAGCAACTCGAAAACGCGGTGCTGATGGCCGACAAGGCGGGCTTGCAGATTTACATCCACGCGATTGGCGATAAGGGCGTGCGCATGTCGCTCGATGCCTACGAAAACGCGCGCAAGATAAACGGCACGCGCGACGCGCGCCACCGCGTGGAACACATCGAAACCGTGGATGCGGCGGAAATCCCGCGCTTCAAGCAATTGGGCGTGATGGCTTCCATGATGCCCATTCACGCCGATCCGGAAACGATCGACGTGTGGGCCACCGCGGTCGGCAAAACGCGCCTGCCGCGTTCGTTCGCGTGGAACTCTCTGGAAAAAGCGGGAGCGCACCTGGTTTTTTCAAGCGATTGGCCATCGGCCATCAGCGTGGATCCCATTCGCGGCGTGCACTGCGCGGTCAACCGCTTGACCGCCGACGGCAAGCCCGTGGGCGGCTGGCTGCCCGAACAACGCGTCTCGCTGGAAAGCACGCTGAAAGCGTATACGCTGGCCGGGGCGTTTTCCTCCTTTGAGGAGAAAACCAAAGGCGCCCTCGCGCCCGGCATGACCGCGGATATCGTCGTGTTGAGCAAAGATCCTTTCAAGATTCCCGCGCCGGAATTGCACACGATTCGCATTAAGGAAACGTACGTCGCCGGCCGGCGCGTATTTCCGTGAAAGGCTGAGATGCGCGGGCAAGCTCCGCGAAGTGCTCGATGCTTGAACAAGCTCACCGCTCCCAAATCCGCTGGAGCAGGCTCCGGCGAGGCACAAAGTTTTCAAGCGCCCAAATCTCATAGCTGATGAGTTCATCGGTGTAGGCAATTTTCTTTCCATCACGTGAGACGGAAAGATTTCGCATCCTTCCATTAACCGTGAGCCCGTGCGGGCGAGGAGGACTGCCATCGAGGGGAACGACCCAGAGTTCTGTATTTGAAATATGGGGGACCGTAGTGCTTCGTCCGACAAGGATATTTTTCCCATCCGGCATCCAGGCGACGGTTTGAATCTGGTTCGGAGGGGCAAAGTTCCAAAGTTCTTTGGCGTCGCCTCCGCCCACCTGCAGCAAGCGCAGGCTTTGCCAATGGCCGATGGCCAGGGTCCGGCCGTCTGGAGAAACAGCGTGGGC
>CAZCNH010000062.1:0-21667 GCA_964500065.1 uncultured Acidobacteriaceae bacterium | reverse complement strand
GCGTCTCCGGTCCCACCGAAACGAGGTTCAGTAGACTATGAATGCCCCTGTTGCGCCCGGTCAGTCCCTCTGTGTTCAGCCAACGTTCAGTCTGACGCTCCATATCTACATCCAGCCCGGCGACTCAAGCGAAGCCGTCGCTGCAAAACTCGAAGAGGTCGCTCGGGTTTTTCGCTCGGGCCCCGCCGCTCACCCGGTGCCGGAAGCGCCCGGCGAAAAGCCCGCAGCTTGTGAAGATACCTGGTTCTCGCACGAGCAAGCCGCCGAGTATCTCAAGATTTCTCCATCCACGCTGTACAAGAAAGCCAGCGCGGAAGAGATCTCCTATGACAAGTCGACGGGAAAAAACCGCTACCGGCGGTCCGAACTCGATCGCTACGTCGAAGCCCACCAAAAATCGGCGCGCATCACTCGCACGCGCGGTCGTATAATTCCGCTGGCGCTCAGCTCCGGCAAGTGAGAGGAGCGCAGATGGGATTGTATCGCCGCAGGGATTCAAAGTACTGGTGGATGACAGTGGTCGTCGACGGCAAGCAGCAATTCGTTTCGACCAGGACGAGGAGCAAAAGCGTCGCGCGGCAGATTCTTTGCCAGCGCGAGGCCGAAATCGCCCTCGGTTTGTTCAAGGTCGGCTGGCCGGGCGAACGGATCACTTTCGACAAACTGTGCGATGAATTCGAAAAGGCTCACTTTGCGGGCTTGAAGGAAAACACCGTGAAGGGCCACCAAACCTACATCAAGCAGCTTAAGTCGGTTTTCAGCTTCCGCGCACTGACTTCCATCAGCACGCAGGATGTTGAGAGCTATCGTGACGCTCGCAAACAACAGCCTTCGAAAAGAAGGAAGACGCAACTGGTCAAGGGCGCAACCGTGAATCGCGAATTGGAATGCTTGAAGTGCATTCTCGATCTGGCCGTCCGCCGCAGGTACATTCCCGAGAATCCGGCGGTCGGGGTCAAGCATTTCCAGGAGATTCACGAGCGGCCGGAGAAACAGATGGTCTCGGCTGAGACCATAGAGAAAATCCTCAACGCGGCGGCTCCGCACTTAAGAGTGGGAATTATTCTGCTCATCGAAACCGGAGGCCGCACCTACAGCGAGTGTTTCTCGCTCCGCTGGGATCAGATCGATCTCGAACAGGGGATACTCCGCCAAGGGAACAACGTCAAGACGCGGGCATCCTCGAAGCCGATACCACTTACCTCACGTGCGTGCGAAGAGTTGCGCGAGTGGAAGAAACAATCCAGCAGCGGCAGCCCGTACGTTTTTCCCAGCCCGGACGATCCCGGCAAGCCCATTCGCTCGGTGAAAACCGCCTGGGCGAATGCACTGGAGCGCGCCGGCGTCGACCACTTTCCAATCTACAGGCTGCGGCATGTCTACTGCACCAATGTCAGCCGGGTGGCCAGCGATGCCACCGTGCAGCAGGCCATGCGGCACAGCAGTCCGGAAACCAAACTTCACTATCAACTCGGCTCCATCGAAGATGTGCGCCAAGCCTCTGAAAAGGCGAGCGAAGCGTACTGGAGTCGCAAAAGAGTATTACGTTTTTATGACGTTCGGGAATCTGCGGGGAAGAACGCGGAAAGAGCCGCCTGCAAGTGATTGACTTGTAAGGAAGAAGTGGCTCCCCGAGCTGGATTCGAACCAGCAACCCTTCGGTTAACAGCCGAATGCTCTACCGTTGAGCTATCGGGGAGCAGGCGTTTACAGCGAAGAAAACCGTTGTGCTCCGGCAATTCAGTGTAGTCGAGGCGGCGCGAGGCTGTCAATTTTTGCGGCTGCACGGCGGCGGGTCAGTTTGAAGCCGTGTAGGGGCGCATGCTTGCCGCGCCCCTTTGTTTCCGGCGAGTCCCAGAAAAGGGCGCAGCATGCATGCGCCCCTACGCTTCAAACTGACCCACTACCGGCTTCAAAGTAGCCCACAACCGGCTGCACGGCAGCGGCGTCATTTTGAAAAGATCGGGCCCTTGCCTGTCGGGCGTTGGGCGGGCTGCTGCGCGGCCGTTCGGGAGGCGGTCGGGCGGGTGGAATTTTGCCCGGCGGTTCGAGCGAAGCCGGGGGGCGCGGGCGCCGCGGCTTGGCCCGAAGATTCTGCTTGACACGGTGTTATCTATTAGCTATAGTATGGCGTGGCAATTTTCATCGCATTCGAGCCGTTTTGCCGGCGCACCCTAAACCCTTGCCCGGCCCCACCTACACCCCCAAACAGAGCTAAACCCCGTGCCTGCCGCACTTGCCGGCCGCGCCGGGCGAAGTCCTTCAGCAGCAACAGTTCACCCTGGCACGGTGATTTTTTCCGTGGGATGCCTGTGCCGGCTGGGCGAAGAATGGCTCCTTCGTGGAACGTGTTGCTGGCTCTCGCTTTCAAACTGTGCGTAGTCAATACGATGCATCCAGCATTCTGCTTAACTCGTTTGCCGTCTAAACGTTGCCCCAAAACAGGGGAGGGGGAGGGGGGCCCCGGCCTTACCCCGATGGGAAGCCTTTCGTTGAATCCGTGCGCGAAAAGTGAGATAGATGTTCCCGCAACGCCCATTCCGAGGGGGAAACCATGCGCAACAAAATAACGCGGCGTAGTTTCACCAAGCTGGCCGGGGTCACGGCCCTTGCCGTGCCGGCTTTGGCGCAGGAGCCGCAGGCGCCTGCCGCCGACGCCAAGCCGAAATACGGCATGACCAAGGAACAAGAAGACCGCGTGAAGCAATCGGTGGAGCGCAGCGAGCGCGGCCGCGGTCCGTTGCGCTCGTATCCGCTGGCCTACAGCGCGGAACCGTCCTTCGTTTTCACCGCGAGGCAAAAGGGGAAGAAATGACCGGAGGTACTCCAAAGCGGGGCGTCGCCTGGCGGGCCAAGACCGCTCGCGGGATGATTCCGCGCCTGGCGTGCGCGATGCTGTTCGGCGTCTTCATGCTTTCGCAAGCGCAAGCGGCGGAGCAGCTTGTGTATGCCGTCAGCACAGGTGAAATGGTTCGCTTCCCGCGCGTCACGCAAACGGAAATCTTCATGCTGGATCCCGCGAGCAAGCAGACACGACTGCTTTTTGCTGATGCGGGAACGGAAGTTGTGCTGTTGCCGCCGCTGCGCGCGGGGGGCATTCCCGGCGAAGTGATGGGCGCCGGGGGCGGGCGGATTTTTGCGCTGGGCATGGACCGCAAGAATTTCCCACTGGGGTTGGGCACAGCCGCTCGAGCCGTCTTTGAAGTTCCGACCAAGTCCGGCGGGAAAGCGCGCAAAGTGTTTGACTTGGAACCGGGGCAGGCTTCCTCGAATTTCCGCAACCTGTTTGTGAGCCCGCAAGGCGACAAGATCGGCCACGTCAACATCGTGGGCGGCCACCAGTACGTCTTCATCCACGATTCGGCCTCCGGGAAACTGCTGCACCGCATTGAAATGGACAAGATTGCCTTGGATTGCTTCATCCGGCGGATCGGCTGGCTGCCCGATGGAACGCGGTTGCGCTTCACGCTGGAAACCGGAGACGAGCACGTAACCTCGGAGGCATCCTACGGCCGCGCGGGGAACTACACGATGCGCAACGATGGCACGGAACTTCAGCGGCTGCCGCGGGCTGCCTGGGCAGCAAAGCCCCGCCCGGGATTCACCATCATCCCGGATTTCCCGCCATCCATGATCGGACGTTTGCCGGACGGCAAATACCTTTTTGCCGAGGTGCAATGGATTCAGAAGCAAGGGGACCGCACGCACGCGTTCCTTTTTTCAAGTGACGCAGCGGGGCGCTCCCGCCGTGATCTGGTGGTGGATGGCGTAGCCGCAACATTCTGGTTTTTGCTTTCCCCGTCCGGGAAGCTGCTGGCCGCGACCGAGTTGGCGCCCGCTAACGACAACGAAAAGGTGTGGGTCTTCAACACGGAAACCGGGGAGGCGTCGGCCGTCCTGGAGTTTCCGACCAAGTCGCTGCGCCTGCCCTGCATGAATCTGATTGGGTGGCTGCCGCAGTGAAGCCGTTCACCGAGGAGAGAACACGATGCTGAGCGACGATGTTCTTTACATGACCGTGGAAGAGCTGGGGCCGCAAATCAAGGCCAGGAAAATTTCTCCGGTGGAACTGGCAGAATCGTATCTGGCGCGGCTGGAAAAATTCGGACCGAAGCTGGGAGCGGTGGCCACGCTGACGCGCGAACTGGCCATGGAACAAGCGCGCGCCGCGGAAAAGGAAATCACGGCAGGGAAGTATCGCGGGCCGCTGCACGGCATTCCCTGCGGGGTGAAAGACCTGCTGGCGACCAGCGGCATTCCCACCACGTGGGGCGCGCCGCCGTTCAAGGACCAGGTGTTTTCATTTGATGCGACGGTGATCCGCAAATTGCGCGAAGCCGGCGCGGTGCTGCTCGCCAAGCTGGCGATGATCGAGCTGGCCGGCGGCGGCGGCTATTCCAACGGAAACGCATCGCTGCAAGGCGGATCGCGCTGCCCCTACAACACCGACTATTGGGCGGGCGGCAGCTCCAGCGGGCCCGGCGCGGCCACGCCCAGCGCGCTGGTCGGATTTTCGATCGGTTCGGAAACACAAGGCTCGATCCTGACGCCTTCCGCGTTTTCCGGAGTGAGCGGCTTGCGGCCGACCTACGGGCGCGTGAGCCGCTACGGCGCGATGGCGCTTTCCTGGACCATGGACAAGCTGGGACCGATGTGCCGCAGCGCCGCGGATTGCGCGCTGGTGCTGGAAGCCATTGCCGGGCACGACCCGAACGATGCGTCGTCACGGGCCGACGCCGAATTCCGCGTGCGTCCCGGCGCCGTGGGACGCACATTGCGCGCCCCCGGGAAACTCTTCACCCGCGACAAGAAAAATCCACTGGCGGGCCGCAAGCTCGGCGTCTTCCGGCCGGATTTCTCGCGCGGCGGGAACGCCGAAGTGAAAGCGGCCTACGAAGCGGCGCTCGAAGTCCTGAAAAGCCTCGGTGCGCAATTGATCGATACCGAGCTGCCGGACCTGCCTTACAACGCGGTGTCCGGCGTGATTATCGCCGCAGAAGGCGCCACGATTTTCCGGCCGCTGGTGGAAAGCGGGAAAATTCAGCAACTGGTGGACGAGCAGCAAAAAGTGGGCATGATCGCTGCGTTGGAAACCAAAGCCACCGACTATCTGGATGCGATGCGCATCCGCGCGGACATCCTGGAAAAAGTCGGACAGATGTTCGACCAGTTCGACGCCCTGGTGGCGCCCAGCCGCAACGGCCCGGCGAACAAGCTGGCCGATCCGCTGGGTGGTGCGCCGCCTCCGCGTTCCGGTGAAAACGCGCGCGCCGAACGTCCCGCGGCAGAGCGGCCCGAGCGTCCGGCAACGCCGCCACCGGGAACCGGGAACCGGCAGGCGCTGATCGCGGCGACAAATCTGACCGGGCAGCCGGCCATCTCTGTCCCCTGCGGCTACACGAAAGACCTGAACCTGCCCATCGGCATTCAATTCGTCGCGGATTCGATGCGCGAAGATATCTGCCTGGAACTGGGCATGGCCTATCAATCCGCAAGCGACTGGCACAAGAAACGCCCGAACCTTTCCTGAGCACGGTTGGGTGACGATATGCCGGAAATGCAGCGGATTCGAGAAAACGAACAGGAAGTTCTCTTTGCGCACCGCCCGCTGAGCGGAGCGCTAGTCGCCTTGTTCGGCGCCTTGATTGCCTAGATCGCTTTGGAAAAGGGCGCCGACAACACCGCGCGATGGATCGGCGCCTGTGCGGGAGGGCTTTTCGCGCTGATCGGCAGCGGCGCAGCCCTGTGGCGCTACGAACTTCGGCTGGATTTGTTGAGCCGTTCGTACACGCGCCGCAAAGGCTTCTGGCCTTCTCCCGCTATCGAACAAGGAAACTTCTCCGATATCGAGCATGTGGTTCTGGAAGTCGAGTACCGCCGCGCCGGCGAAAGAGACTCCGGCGCAAGCGCTACCTGGCAAGTGGGATTGAAATTGCGGCAGGAGGCCCGCCCCATTCGCGTCGGGGAAGAAAACAGCGAAGAAGCAGGGTTCAGGATTTTCGAGTCCCTCGCCAAGAAACTCCGTGTGACGGCCATTGACCGCACCGGGCCAGAAGAAAAGATCCGATCCTGGGAGCAGATGGATGAACGCATCGCTGCGCCCGGCAGATCCGGGATTCCGTCCCTTCCCGCGGGCAGCCGCATCGAATTTTTCCAATTAGCGCAGGGCCAGACGATTCGGCTGCCCCACATCGGTTTTGGTTTCGGCGTCGCATTCTTCATCCTCTTCGGCCTGGCGTTCTTGGGCTTTGCCGCGCTTTTTGCCTGGGCGAAGCTGGCGGGACCCGTGCCCATCCAGGAAAGCAGCGCGGCGGCGGGTTGGCTGGTGACAACGGTGTTTGCCCTGTTCGGGCTGGGGATCGCGCTGCTCGGATTTTTCGGCGCATCCGCGAAAGACATGGTGCGCGAAGAATCCGGCGGGCTGATTTTTTCTCAGTATTTCCTGGGCAAGGAGCGGCTGGCGCGACGAGTGGAGAAGCGGGAGGTGGAGGATGTCTCAATCAAAGCGGCCAGGCATCAGTCCGGCGGCTCTTCCTTCCGTGTGGGCGCGAGGGGCTTGCGGTTGCCGCCATCGGTTGCGCCGTCGCGCATGGAAGTGGTGGTGCGGTCTGACCGCTATGTGGCCCGCCTCGGCAGCGATCCTTCCCCCGAAGAACGCGAGTGGCTGCGCGCGGCTCTCGCAGCGATGGCCGCGCAGGACTAGCATGCGCGGCTTACTTCTGGGGTTCCTTGATCCCCAGCAATTCGATTTCGAAGACCAGCGTGGAATAGGGGGTGATGAGTTGGCCGCGCTGCTGCTCGTTATAGGCCAGACTGGCGGGAACGTAGAGCTTCCATTTCGCGCCCACCTTCATCAGTTGAACGGCTTCGATCCAGCCCTTAATCAACCCTCCGGCCAGCGAGAAAGTCGCCGGTTCGTTGCGCTTGTAGGAGCTGTCGAATTCGGTGCCATCAATCAGCGTGCCGCGGTAGTGCACGGTCACGGTGTCCGTCGCTTTGGGCGAGGCGCCGGTTCCAGGGGTGATCACTTCGTATTGCAAGCCGCTGGGCAGGGTCACGACGCCGGGCCGCTGCTTGTTCTTTGCCAGGAAGGCTTCTCCCGCGACTTTGTTTTTCTCGCCCGCAGCGCGCTGGTCGGCCAGGCGCTTGTTGTCAATTTCCTGGCGGGCGCGGATCAGGATGTCTCCCATTTCCTGCGGGGTGATTGCGGTAGGCGCGCCGGTGTGCATATCGCGCAAGCCGCGCAGCAGCAAGTCAATATTAATGTCCAGTTCCTGCGCCTTCATCCCTTGGCTGATATTCATGCCCAGAGCGTAGCTGAACTTGTCCTTCGGAGTGACCAGCGCGGGAGCGCCTGCGGCGGGTGCTTTGGCAGCAGCCTTGGCCGGAGCTTTCCCCGCTGTTTTGGCCGGCGCCGCCGAGGTGCTTTTTGCTGGGGCTTTCGCCGGGGTCTTGGCCGGAGAAGTGGGCTGCTGCGCCTGCGCTACCGCTGCGACAAGAAATATGACCAGGCCGGGAAGAATCCGTCTCATGAAAGTCCTCTCTTTTCCGCATACAGGGTACAGGAAATGACCGTGGTTGCAAGTGAGCGGCCATTTCGCATTCCGCAAGGGAAAGCAACCAGAAGGCGTGTTTCCATGTTCCAACTTAGCGCGAACATGAGGAAGCTTTCCGGCAATAGACGCTGTGCCGCGCTGGCCGCGCTCATCTTCCCGCTTGCTGGCGGGACGCCCGGCTTCCCGCAGCAGCAACCGCCGCAAACTGGCGGCGCGATCCGCGTCAACGTGGAATTGACCCTGGTGGAAGCCACCGTGAAAGACAAAGCCGGGCGGGTGATGGGCGAATTGAAGAAAGAAGATTTCCGCGTTTTCGAAGACGGCCTCTCTCAGGAGATCACCCACTTCAGCCGCGACCAGATTCCCCTGGCCGTGGCTCTGGTGGTGGATCTTTCCGGCTCGATTCAGCCGTTTCTTCGCCCGTTGCGCTACGCCACGCTGAGCGCGTTGAAGGTCCTCAAGCCGGAGGACCAGGTGGCGCTGTTCACGTTTACCGGAGACGTGGAGCAACGCGTGGAATTGACCCACGACAAGCGCAGTGTCAGCGATGTCTTTGAAGATATCCAGGCGGGCGGCGGCACCAATATCAACGATGCTGTGTACGAGGCCGCGCACTACCTGAAGCGCGAAGCCCCAGCCGCCCGGCGCGTAATTATCCTGGTGAGCGATAACGTGCCTTCGGTGGAAGGCCGCACACCGCCCGGCGAAGTTTCCAAGGCCGCGCTGGAAGCCGATGCCGCCATCTACAGCATTCGCGTGCCGGGGCGCAATCCGCTGGGCGCGGGCCTCAGCTCCAAAATGAGCCGCGGCCTGGTGAATGTGAAGAAACTGACCGAAGACACCGGAGGCGAAGTTTTTGAGGTACAGCGGGACGGCTCGCTCTACCTGAGTTTCAAGAACGTAATCGAACGGCTGAAGACGCGCTACACGCTGGGCTACTATCCGCCGAACGCAGTTGCCGACGGCAGGTATCACGCGCTGAACGTGGAACTCGCTGACGCGTTTGGCAGAAAAGGCTCCGCCTACACGGTGCTTTCCAAGAAAGGCTACTACGCGCCGCGCGGGACGCGCTCAGAATAAACAGGCACGGCAGCGCAGCAGCGCGAGAAAAGCCCGGCGGAAAAGTCCGATCCGCGATGCACGGCAAATCCCTTTCATTTTCCCTTCGCGCACAAGCGCCTCTCCGGCCGGTTACTCCTGATAAGATGGCGGCGTGAAATGTCCGGATACCGTGATTGTCGGCGCAGGAATCATCGGCGGAGCCATCGCCTTTGAGCTGGCCCGCGCCGGCCAGCAGGTGCTGCTGCTGGATCGCCAGCAGCCCGGCATGGAAGCCTCCTGGGCAGCGGCAGGAATGCTGGCGCCGGGCGCGGAAACGCAGGATTCGATCGCCGTTGCTCCGCTCGGAAAAGCCAGCCTCGATTTGTACCCCGAATTCGTACAAGCGGTCGAAGCGGCTTGCGGCAGAGACGCGCAATTTCAGCAATGTCCGGGCCTGCAAGTCTTCTTTGGAGATACCGCAGAACGTGAGCGCGCCGAATTCATCACGGTGCAACGCGGCCTTGGATTGCCCGCCGAAGCGATCAGCCTGGAAGAAGCACGCGCGCTGGAGCCGGAGATTTCTCCGCAGACGCGAGCGGCGGCGCGGCTCGAACGCGAGGCGCGGCTGGATAGCCGGTTGCTGCTCGATGCCGTGTTTGCCGCCGTGCAAGCGAGGGGCGCTGAAATCCGCGCCGGCATGCCGGTAACCGGTTTGCTGCTGAGCAAAGGACGCTGCGAAGGCGTGCGCACCGTCCAGGGCGAAACTCGCGCTGCGAACGTGGTGATTTGCGCCGGCAGCTTCACCTCGCAGATCGCTGATGTCAAACGCTATGCGCCCACAGAGCCGGTGCGCGGACAGATGGTGGCGTTGCGGCCGGCTCAGGCCGCGGTGCGACACGTGATGCGTTCGCACCACGGATATATCGTTCCGCGCAAAGACGGGCGCCTGATTTGCGGCAGCACTGCCGAGCGCGTGGGATATGAAAAACGCGTTACGCCGGAAGGAATCGCCAGGATTCTTGCGGCGGCGTGCGAACTGGTTCCGGCGCTGCGCACCGCGGCGCTGGTGGAAAGCTGGTCAGGCTTGCGTCCGGATACGCCGGACCATCTGCCTTGTATCGGGCCAACGGATATCGCGGGATTGCTCGTCGCCGCTGGGCATTACCGCAATGGCGTGCTGCTCGCGCCCATCACGGCCAGAACGTTATGCGAGTACATTCTAACGGGAAACACAACACTGGCGCATAAGGAGAAGTACAGTCCGCTGCGCTTTTGCTGAAGATGAGTCCCGATGTAGCCCTCCTCTTCAGAGGCGGGACTTTCCTGACGTTTTGTCGCGAACGCCCCGCGTCTGAAGACGCGGGCTACAAGGCAGCGGCGAATTCCCGGCCGGCAGCTAGAACGGGATGCGGCCGCCGCCAATGCCGTTCTGCCGTACAGGACGCCGATTCGACGGGCCCGCAAGCGAGGAAGCGCGTCCGGGATCGGTGAAGTTGATCTTGTCGTCGTCGAGATATAGCGGCCGGTCGAGTTGAATATCCAGGACGGAACCGCGCGGCACTTCCAGGTCCGGGCCGCGCGTGAGGAGCACCGTTATCAATCCTGCGGCGGCGCCGGCCGCAGCGCCGATGCCCGCGCCCCTTCCGGCATTGCCGGCCGCCAGGCCGATCAAACTGCCGGTGCCCGCGCCCGCGCCGGTGGTAGTGAGCACGGTTCCCACGTCGGAGGTCTTGTTGGTGTCGCCCTTGATTTTTCCTTCTTCTTCTACCGTATCGTTGGCGCCGGTTTCCGCGCCCGTTGGAAATGCATCGAGCCGGGCCGTGTAGCCATTAGGCAGGATCACGCTGGTCAGGCGGACTTGCAGTTCGCCGCGGCCCTTCACTTTGCCGGGACGCTTGGCGCTGATCACTTCACCGCTTACGTACGAGCCAGCGGGTATCACGATGCGCCCATCCTGAATGATCGGGAAAGTGGTTTCCAGATAGATAGGATCGCCGGGTTTGGTAAAGCGCGTGGAAATCGAGTTATGCACCACCAGCGGCAGCCGGGTCCCCGCGGGAACCACGAGCTTCTTCGCGGGCGGAACTTCCGATTTTGCCGGCGCCGTCACCGAAGCGTTTGGCGGAGCCGGAGGATTCTGCGGTGGCTCGCTTTGCGCAAAAACCGCCGTCACCGGAGTCGTCAACAAACACAGGATTGCAAAATGAGGCAGAATCAAGCGTCGCATGTTCATTACTCCACCCCGCTATTATCTGCTCAGATGCCCCTGCTGGGGAAGCAGGATGCTTCCGCGCACCCTTAGCGAACCCGTCGCAGCGCCAAAAGTTTCCGGGAATATTGGGAAGCGGCTTTCTCAGCGTTCTGCCAGGGAGCCATTTCCGACCCCTGTCCTGATTTGACGAGAAACCCCGCAGCCGGGTATTCTCCTTAGGCCCGCGCCCGCGGTCAGGTGGTTTGTAAACATTCTGTAGGCAGTCTTTCGCCGGTTTCAGCGCGTTTGAATTCTTCGGACGTTCTAAGCCGACTTGCGTGATTCTGCGCCCTGACGTTAGGATATTGCTTCCTTAACATGGCTCAGATTTTCCACCGCAGTACGAATACGTTTGCCAAGGTCAGCATCTTCGGCGCGGTTTTTGTGATCGCGGCGATCGGATGGCTGATCTTCGAACTGGAGCGTTCCTCGTATTTCACGGAAGTCGGCGTGGCCCGCGAGCAACCTGTGCCCTTCAGCCACAAGCACCACGTAGCCGGGCTTGGTCTGGACTGCCGCTATTGCCACACCTCGGTGGAAGAAAGTTCGTTCGCCGGGATTCCGCCCACGAAGACTTGCATGAATTGCCATTCGCAGATTTGGAGCGATAGCCCGACCCTCGAGCCGGTGCGCGCCAGCTTCCGCGCCGACCAATCCATCGAGTGGGTGCGCGTGAACGATCTGGCCGATTTCGTTTACTTCAACCACAGCATTCATGTCGCGAAGGGCGTGGGCTGCCAGACCTGCCACGGCCAGGTGGATCAGATGCCGCTCGCATGGCGCGAAAAGACATTGCACATGGAATGGTGCCTGGATTGCCACCGCCAGCCGGAACAATATGTCCGCCCGAAGGCCGAGGTGTTCAATATGAATTACCAGGCGCCGGCGAACCAATTGGAATTGGGCAAGTCGCTGGTGGAGAAATACAAGATTCGAAAGCTGGAAAGCTGTTCGACGTGCCACAGATAAAGGCAGGGGCCAGGGACTAGGGGCTAGCGCTAAAGAGAAATGAGCAGCGCAGAAAAACTTTACGGGATTGCAGGTGTCGGGCAGCGCGGCACGGGTGTGCTGGATCTGGAAGCGATCCGCGCGAAACTGGCCACCACGCACGGGCAGGCGTACTGGCGCAGTCTGGAAGAATTGGCGCAGACGCCGGAATTCGTGAGCTACCTGCATCGTGAATTCCCGGAGAACGCTTCCGAATGGAACGACGCGGCTGGGCGCCGCAATTTTCTCAAATTGATGGGCGCTTCGCTGGCGCTGGCCGGGCTTTCCGGTTGCACCAAGCTTCCCGCGGAAAAAATCGTTCCTTATGTCCGCCAACCGGAAGAAATCATCCCCGGACGCCCGCTCTATTATGCGACGGCCATGCCGCTTTCCGGCGTCGGCAGCGGCGTACTTGTGGAAAGCCACATGGGCCGGCCGACGAAGGTAGAAGGGAACCCTGAGCATCCATCGAGCCTGGGCGCTACCGACGTGTTTGCGCAGGCCTCCATTCTGACGCTGTACGATCCGGATCGCTCGCAGGTACTGAGCAACGCCGGCCGCATCGCCACCTGGAGCGGCTTCTTCAACGCCCTGAATACGGAAATCGCCAAGCAACGCGCCACCAAGGGCGCCGGGCTGCGCATCCTCACCCAAACGGTCACGTCGCCCACGCTTGCCGCTCAAATCCGCGCCGTACTCGCGGAGTTTCCGCAGGCCAAATGGCACCTGTACGAACCCGCTGGACGGCACACGGCGCGCGCGGGAGCCAGGCTGGCCTTCGGCGAAGCGGTGGATACGCACTACCACTTTGAAAAGGCCGACATTGTCTTAAGTCTCGACGCGGATTTTCTCTGCGAAGGACCGGGGCATTTGCGCAGTGCGCGCGAATTTGCCGCGCGGCGACGCATGCACAGCGGGCAAACGGAAATGAACCGCTTGTACATGCTGGAAAGCACCCCTACCAATACCGGCACCCTGGCCGATCATCGCTTGGCGATCAAGGCGCGCGAAGTGGAGAGCTTCGCCC
This sequence comes from uncultured Acidobacteriaceae bacterium, assembly GCA_964500065.1. GTDB lineage: Bacteria > Acidobacteriota > Terriglobia > Acidiferrales > UBA7541 > CAZCNH01. Next base: position 8,805 of record CAZCNH010000062.1, on the reverse strand, counting down.
GCGCCATTGCGGCGAAAATCGGCGTCGCGACACAGGCTTCCGCCTGCGCTTCCCTCACGGCCCACGCCAAATGGGTCGAAGCGGTTGCCAAAGATTTGGCGGCCCACCGAGGCCACTGCGTGGTGGTGGCCGGGGAACACCAGTCGCCCGCGGTTCATGCGGTAGCCCACGCGATGAATGCGGCGCTGGGCAATGTGGGCGCTACGGTCACCTACACCGAGAGCATCGAAGCGAGTCCGGTGGACCAGGTTGAATCGCTCAAAGAACTGGCCTCGGATATTGCCGCCGGCCGCGTGCAAATGCTGCTGATCCTGGGCGGCAATCCGGTGTACAACGCGCCGGTAGATTTGGATTTCAAGGCGCAGATAGAAAAAGTGCCGTTCCGCGTGCATTCGGGCGTCTACGAAGACGAAACTTCCGTGGAATGCCACTGGCACCTGCCAGAAGCGCACTACCTGGAGGCCTGGGGCGATGTTCGCGCCTGCGACGGCACGGCCACGATTCAACAGCCGCTGATCCTGCCGCTCTATAACGGCAAATCGCATATCGAGATTTTGCAGGCGTTCTTGAAAGACCCGGTGAAGTCCGGGCACGACATCGTACGCGACCTGTGGCGCGCCCGCGGCCTGGCTGGCACGCCCGGCGCGGACTTCGAGAAAAAATGGCGCCGCGCGCTGCACGATGGAGTTGTGCCGGGCACAGAAGCCCCTGCGAAGAAAGTTGCCCTCCGGCCGCTGCCCGCGCAGGAAGAAAAGAACCCCGACTCGCTCGGCACGGAAATTGTTTTCCGGCCGGACCCCGGCATTTACGACGGGCAATTCGCCAACAACGGCTGGTTGCAGGAACTGCCTAAGCCGCTTACCAAGCTGGTGTGGGATAACGCGGCGCTGATGAGCCCGCGTACGGCGCAGAAGTTCGGCGTGCAGATGTACGACGTAGTCGAATTGAAATACGAAGGCCGCACGTTGCGCGTGGCCGTGTGGGTGATGCCGGGGCATGCCGAAGACTCGGTCACTTTGCACCTGGGATTTGGCCGCACGCGCAGCGGCCGGGTAGCCGCCGGGGCCGGCGTGAACGCCTATGCGCTGCGCGTTTCGAGCGCTCCGTGGTTTTGCGGCAATTTGCTGGTCACGCGCACCGGCCAGAAATATCCGCTGGCGGTGACGCAGCATCATCACAGCATTGATACCTCGTCGGTCGCTCACCGCATTGATGAACTGGTGCGCGAAGGCAAGGTCGAAGAGTTCAAAAAGAATCCCGGGTTCGTCAAGGAAATCGGCGAGGATCCCGACCCCAAGCTGACTCTATATCCGGGGCACCAGTACACCGGTTACGCTTGGGGAATGATGGTGGACCTGGGCTCCTGCACCGGTTGCAATGCGTGCGTGGTGGCCTGCCAGGCGGAAAACAATATCCCGGTGGTTGGCAAGGACCAGGTGGACAAGGGCCGCGAGATGCATTGGATCCGCATCGACCGCTACTACAAAGGCGGATTGGACGATCCGGAGACCGTGCACCAGCCGGTAATGTGCCAGCACTGTGAAAACGCGCCGTGCGAGGTAGTCTGCCCGGTGGCGGCCACGACGCACAGCGACGAAGGCCTGAACGACATGGTTTACAACCGCTGCGTGGGCACGCGCTACTGCTCGAACAACTGCCCGTACAAAGTGCGGCGCTTTAATTTCTTCCAGTATTCCGATTACACCTCGCCCAGCCTGGCGCTGGGGCGCAATCCCGACGTGACCGTGCGCAGCCGCGGGGTGATGGAGAAGTGCACGTATTGCGTGCAGCGCATCAACACCGCGCGCATCGACGCTGAACGCGAGGAGCGCAGTATCCGCGATGGCGAAGTCGTCACGGCGTGCCAGCAGGTATGTCCGACTCAGGCCATCGTATTCGGAAACTTGAACGATAAGTCGAGCCGGGTGGCGAAGCTGCGCAACGAGCAACTCAGTTACGCGATTCTGGCGGAACTGAATACCAAGCCGCGCACCGGCTATGTGGCGAAATTGAAGAACCCCAATCCGGAGTTGGAGAGGGGTTAAGTTTTGCCGTCATCCTGCGCGGCGGCCGTTTTTGCCGGAGCGAAGGATCTCGATCGTGAATATGGGACGCGATTGTGAATCGAGGTTCCGCGGGCACCGCAACGCTGCCTGCGGCCGCGTTGCAAGGCGCGTATTCAGAATCACGAATCGAAGTTAGGAACAGGGCACAGAGCAAGATATGGCGGATCACGCACAACCTCTAGCGGGGCAGCCACGGCGGCCGGTGGTCATCGAGCCGGGGCATACGTTTGCTTCGGTCACCGACCAGATCAGCGCCATCACCCTGACCGGCAAAATGCCGAAGACATGGTGGATCGGCTTCCTGATCGCCTTCGCGCTGACAATGGGGTTGCTTTACACCATCACTATGCTGCTGGTGGTGGGCGTTGGGCTGTGGGGCGTGAACATCCCGGTGGGCTGGGGCTTCGACATCCTGAACTTTGTCTGGTGGATCGGCATCGGCCACGCCGGCACGCTGATTTCGGCGATTTTGCTTTTGCTGCGGCAGCAGTGGCGCACTTCGATTAACCGCTTCGCGGAAGCGATGACGCTGTTTGCCGTGGCCAGCGCCGGCTTGTATCCGCTGTTTCACACCGGGCGGCCGTGGTTCGATTACTGGCTGGCGCCCTATCCCAACACGCAGGGCCTGTGGCCCAACTTCCGCAGCCCGCTGGTGTGGGACGTGTTTGCCATCACCACCTACGCGCTCACTTCGCTGCTGTTCTGGTTTGTCGGGCTGATCCCCGATTTTGCTACCTTGCGCGACCGTGCCACGCGCAGCGTCCCGCGCTTCATCTACGGCATGCTGGCGATGGGCTGGCGCGGCTCGGCGCGGCACTGGCACCGCTACGAAACGGCATACCTGCTGCTCGCGGGCCTGGCCACGCCGCTGGTGGTCAGCGTGCATACCGTGGTCAGTTTCGATTTCGCCGTGGGCATTATTCCCGGATGGCACACTACCGTCTTCCCGCCGTATTTTGTGGCCGGCGCGATCTATTCCGGCTTTGCCATGGTGATGACCCTGGCGATTCCGCTGCGCAAGTGGTACGGCCTGGAAGATTTCATCACCCAGCGCCACCTGGACAATATGGCCAAGGTGATGCTGGCCACCGGCTTGATCGTCGGCTACGGCTACATGATGGAAGCATTCATGGCCTGGTATAGCGGCAACCAGTATGAGCAGTTCATGTTGTGGAACCGCATGAACGGCCCCTATGGCTGGTCCTACTGGATGCTGATTCTGTGCAACATCCTGATCCCGCAAATCATGTGGGTGCGGCGCATCCGGGAAAATATCCTGCTGCTCTTTATTATTTCGCTGGTGATCAATACCGGCATGTGGCTCGAACGCTTTGTGATTATCGTCACCAGCCTGCACCGGGATTTTCTGCCGTCCTCCTGGGATATGTATTACCCCACCAAGTTCGACTGGAGCATGTTCCTGGGGACGATTGGCTTGTTCCTGACGCTGCTGTTCCTGTTTATCCGCTTCCTGCCCGTGATTTCGATTTTTGAAATGCGCGCCCTGGTTTCGGAAACGAAAGCGAAGGAAGGGAAGGGGCACTAGTTTTTTGTTGTCGTCATTCTGAGTCCCGCAAAGCGCGCCTCAGGATGACATGAGAAGAGAATATGGCATTGGGCAAGAAAACACGGCCTGAAATTTACGGACTGATGGCGGAATTCGAATCGCCGGAAGCCATGCTAGACGCGGCAAAGAAAACTTACGCCGCGGGCTACCGGCGCATGAATGCGTACTCGCCGTTTCCCATTGAGGGCATGTCCGACGCGATCGGCTTCCACGAACGCAAGCTGCCGTGGATCGTGCTGGGCGGCGGGTTGATCGGCTGCCTGACCGGCTTCGGCATGCAGTACTACGCCGCCGCCGTCTCGTACAAAATGAACATCGGAGGGCGCCCGTTCAATAGCTGGCCGTCGTGGATTCCAGTGACCTTTGAAATGACCGTTCTGGTGGCGGTGTTTTCCGCGGTGCTGGGCATGCTGGCGCTCAACGGGCTGCCGCAGCCGTATCACCCGGTCTTCAACGTGCCGCGGTTCGCGCTGGCCTCGCGCAACCGCTTTTTCTTTGCGATCGAAGCCGATGATCCGCAATTCCACCGCGAGGCAACGAAAAAGTTTCTGGAAGATCTGAGCCAGCACGAAGTGTACGAGATCGAGCACTAGGAGTCGGGAATAGAGGGCAGGGGCAGAACAGTCTTCTTGCCATTTGAATCTTGAATTTGGGATTGGTTTTCGGATGAAGCGCAAGGTCACAAATCGCGGAATGGTATTGGCGCTGGCGGCGCTGGCGTTGGGCCTGGCCGCCTGCCAGCAGGACATGGCCAACCAGCCCCGGCACGAGCCGCTGGAAGCCACGCCGTTTTTCAAAGACGGGCGTTCCGCGCGTCCGCCGGTGCCGGGCACCGTGGCGCGCGGGCAACTTCGGGAAAATGACCATCTCTACACCGGAAAAGTGAATGGGCAACTCGCCGCAACCTTCCCGTTTCCTGTGACGCGCGAGGTGATGGAGCGCGGGCGCGAGCGTTTTACCATTTATTGCACGCCGTGCCACGGCGCGTTGGGCGATGGACTGGGAATGATTGTGAGCCGCGGACTGAAGGCGCCGCCTTCGTTTCATATTGATCGCTTGCGCGAAATACCGCCAGGCCACTTTTTCGACGTGATGACCAACGGCTTGGGCGCCATGCAGGATTACTCAGCGCAGATCAACGTGCACGACCGCTGGGCCATCGTGGCCTATATCCGCGCGCTGCAGCTGAGCCAGAACGCGACATTGAACGATGCGCCGGCCGCCGAACGCTCGCGACTGGAACAGGAACGCAACAAGAAACCATGAACGGCATGGAACAACTCGCACCGCACGTGGACCGCTGGCGCCAGCGCGCTTTGATTGCCGGCGCGGTGGGCGCGGCAGTGTGTCTGGCGGGCTTTGCCATGGCGCGTGACCATTTCTTCCGCGCCTACTTAATGGGCTATGTCTTCGTGCTTGGAGTGGCTCTGGGCTGCCTGGCGCTGCTTATGCTGCACCATATGGTAGGCGGCGGCTGGGGCTTCATGGTGCAACGCCTGCTGGAATCGGGCTCGCGAACCTTTCCACTGCTGGCCGCGCTCTTCATCCCGTTGGGGCTGGGCTTGCACAGTTTGTACGAATGGTCGCATGCGGAAACCGTTGCGGCCGATGCCATCCTTAAGCAGAAGACGGCTTATTTGAACGAGCCGTTCTTCTATGGCCGCGTGGTGTTCTATTTTGCGATGTGGATGCTGCTCGCGTACCTGCTGAGCCGCCTTTCCGCCAAGCTCGACCGCACGCAGGATAATCAGCTGATTCGCCGGATGCAGTACGTCAGCGGCGCCGGGCTGCTGCTCTACGGGCTTACCGCGACCTTTGCGGCGGTGGACTGGGTCATGTCGCTCGAGCCGCACTGGTTTTCCACTATGTATGGCTTGTTGTTCATCGTGGGCCAGGGCGTGACCGCGCTTTCTTTCCTGGTCATCGTGCTGCGCCTGTTTTCTCCGCACGAGCCTTATTCCGGCCTGTTGCGCGCTCAGCATTTTCACGATTACGGTAACCTGATGCTGGCCTTCGTGATGCTTTGGGGCTACACGGCGTTTTCCCAATTTCTGATTATCTGGTCCGGCAATCTGCCCGAAGAGAACGTGTGGTACCTGCACCGCATGGGACAAGGCTGGCAATACTGGGCCGGGTTCCTTCTGGTATTCCACTGGGCCATTCCCTTTGTGCTGCTGCTTTCGCGCAAGACCAAGCGACAAGCGCGCACGCTGGCCATGGTTGCCGCCGGCCTGCTCGTCATGCGGCTGGCGGACTTGTACTGGCTGATTGCCCCGGCCTTTCAGCACGAGGGCCAAGGTCATTTCACGTTCGCGTGGCTGTGGCTGTATCTGGCTGCGCCGCTGGCCATCGGGGGCATCTGGTTCTGGTATTTCCTGGGGCAGCTAAGAAACCGCCCGCTGATGCCCACGGGCGACGAACGGTATATTGAGCATTTGAAACACGCGCATGCACATGAGCACGGACACTAAACCTACGAACGGCGCAAAATACGAAACTCGCGACTTCAATACGAAGTTCGTGTGGTCTTCGGCCTGGGTCCTGTTGGGCTTGATGTTTGCGGGCTTGTTCGCCACGTTTCTGGTCTATGCGGCGTACTCCAAGCTGTGGGTCGCGGAAGATGCGAACCGGCAACCTTCGCGCCTGGAAGCCGCTCTGCCGTCGCGGCCCCCGGCGCCGCGGTTGCAGGACGCGCCCGCGCAGGATTTGAACACGTTCCGCGCCACGGAAAGCGATGCGTTGCACAGTTATGGCTGGGTTGAGCCGGCCGCCGGAGTGGTGCATATCCCCATCGAACGCGCCATGGAATTGACTCTCGAACGCGGCTTGCCCGCGCGGGAAGTGCTGGAGAAAGAAGAAGGCGGAAAGGGGAAAGCAGCTTCAGCCCCTGCAAAGAAACCATGAAGTCCGAACAGATAATTGGCGCAGCCTGTTTCCTGCTGGCGCTGTGCTTCGCCGCGCCCGCAGCGGCGCAGCAAACGCCCCAGCAGGTGGTCCAGTCGGTGCGCTTCGATCAGCGGCTGAACGAGCAGGTGCCGCTGGATGCCCGGTTCCGCGATGAGCAGGGCAACATGGCGCCGCTCAGTTCCTATTTTCAGGGCAAGCCGGTGGTGCTGGCGCTGGTCTATTACGATTGCCCCATGCTGTGCACGCTCACGCTGAACGGCATGCTGAAAAGCATGCGCGCTCTGAAATTCAATGCCGGCGAAGAATACACGGTCCTGACCGTCAGCTTCGATCCGCGGGAAGGCGCGAACCTGGCCCGCGAAAAACAGCAACTGTACGTGAAGCAGTACGGCCGCCCCATTTCAGCGGAAGGCTGGCGCTTCCTGACCGGCGAAGAGAAGGACATTCGCCGCCTGACGGATTCGGTGGGCTTTCAATATACGTACGACACGGAAACCAAGCAGTTCGCGCACGCCAGCGGCCTGGTCGTGCTCACGCCGGAGGGAAAAATCTCCCGGTATCTATATGGGCTGGAATATTCGGCGCGGGACCTGCGCCTGGGCCTGGTGGAAGCTTCGCAGAACAAGATCGGTAACCTTGTGGACCAGGTGCTGCTGTTCTGCTACCACTACGATCCCGCGGCGGGGAAATACAGCGCGCGGATCATGGCCATGGTGCGGCTGGCCGGGATTATCACGGTGATGCTGATCATCGGCCTGGTGGTGATGCTTTCGCGCCGCCCGCGGCATCACGCTGCAGGTGCGCAAGCGTAGGCGCGTTGGAAGGAGAGCGGCCGGCAGTGCTCTGCTGCTCGCAAGTCGTCATCCTGAGCGAAGGCGGTTTGTGCCGGAGCGAAGGATCTCGATGGAAGTGAGCCGGCGGCTCCTGCTGAAATCGAGATTCTTCGCCCCAGCAAAGACGCTGGGACTCAGAATGACGGGAATGCGAAAGGTTCGTTGATTATCCATATGTGGACTGGTTTTCCATTGTGGCCGGAGCAGGCATCGACGTTCGCCAGGAACACCGATGCGCTCTATCTTTTCCTGGTGGCGGTGAGCGGGTTTTTCTCCGTTCTGATTTTCGTCCTGGTGTTCTACTTTGCGATTCGCTACCGCCGCCAGCACGAAAATGAAGTTCCCGAACGGCTGAAAGAAAGTGCGGCGCTGGAGCTCACCTGGAGCATTATTCCACTGCTGTTGTGCGTGGTGATGTTCATCTGGGGCGCCAAGCTTTATTTCGAAATCACCCGCGCGCCTTCCAACGCCATGCAGATGTGGGTGGTGGGCAAGCAGTGGATGTGGAAGATCCAGCATCCGGAAGGCCGCCGCGAAATCAACGAGCTGCACGTCCCGCTCGGGAAGGCCGTGAAGCTGACGATGACCAGCGAAGACGTCATCCACAGCTTTTACATCCCGGCGTTCCGCGTGAAGATGGACGTGCTGCCCGGGCGCTACACGTCGCTGTGGTTCGAAGCCACCAAGGCCGGCGAGTATCATTTGTTCTGCGCGGAATACTGCGGTACTAAACATTCCGGCATGATCGGCAAAGTGGTGGTGATGGAGGAAGCCGATTACGAGCGCTGGCTTTCCGGCACGCCTTCGAATGAAACCATGGAGCAAGCCGGGGAGCGGCTCTTCACGCAGAATAATTGCAGCACCTGCCACCACGCGCGCGCCGATGCCCGCGGGCCGGTGCTCGAAGGCGCTTTCGGCAGGCCGGTGAAGCTGGAGTCCGGCGCCACCGTGACCGTGGACGAAGCTTACGTGCGCGAATCGATATTGACCCCAGCCGCGAAAGTCGTGCAGGGATACCGCCCGGTGATGCCTACCTACCAGGGGCAGATCAGCGAAGAAGGCGTGATGCAGTTGCTCGCCTACATCAAATCACTGAGCAAAGAAGCGCCCAATCAGGGCGCGGGAAGCAAGAAGTAGGAAAGAAAGAAAATGGCAACGCAAAGCGAAACAAACTCGGGAAGCCGCGAACTGCCCAAGCGGCACTACTTGAATGCCGATTACGGTATTAAGTCGTGGCTGCTGACCACCGACCACAAGCGCATCGCCCTGCTCTATCTGATCTCGGTCACCTTCTTCTTTTTTGTCGGCGGACTATTTGCCGTGCTGGTGCGGCTGGAACTGCTCACGCCCCAGGGCGATATGATGCAGGCCGAAACGTACAACAAGATGTTCACCATGCACGGCGTGTTCATGGTGTTCTTCTTCCTGATTC
>CAZCNH010000061.1:8540-22225 GCA_964500065.1 uncultured Acidobacteriaceae bacterium | reverse complement strand
GTGTTGGCAATTCTAGTTTTCCACCGGATAACGGACCCGTGGGAACCGGCATGCCTTCTGGCCGCGACAGCTTCCGTCGAAACCGTGTCGCCCCCAGAGACACTTCTATTTTAACCCCCAACGCCGCCCCGCGCCACGGGTGAACCTGCAGAAAGCACCCAACACGTGGCCTCACTGCGAGTAACAAATCGTTCCTGAGTGACGTATTATTCCTCGGGGTTCCTCCGTGGCCAGCGACCTTACGCCTCATGAACGTTTGCGGTTGTGGCCAGGGGTCTTGTTGGTCACCGTGCAGTTCGTTCTTCTCGTGGTGGTGCCGATTGTCTTCCCCCAATACTCCGGCGTAGGCCTGCTGGGCGGCTTGGGGAGCGGGTTGCTGGTTTTGCTCTGGTGGCTGTTTTTCAGCCGGGCGCCTTGGTTCGAACGGCTGGCGGCGCTGTTCCTGATGGCGGCGACCCTTGTTGCAAATGTTCGCTTCGTTCACCTGTCGCTGGCCGCCCAGGGACTAGGCTACGTCCTCCCCATTCCTTTGTACTGCCTTGCACTGGTTTTCTGGGCCGCTGCCACCCGCGGTATGCCAGTGGGAGCGCGACGCGCTTGGCTGGTGGTTGCCATGTTGCTTGCCTGCGTGCCCGCAAACTTAGTGCGCGTGGACGGCGTCACCGGCTATCTTCAGATGCAACTAGCGTGGCGCTGGACGCCAACCGCAGAGGAACGTTTGCTCGCGCAAAGCCGGACGCTGCCGTCCGCTACAAAGTCAGAGTCGGCGTCGCAGCAGGCACCCACAATTCGCAAGCCGGACACATCACCCGAGCCCGTCGCGGCAAGCAAGTCACCTTTGCGAAAATCTTCCGATAGTTCTGAAGAAAAGGCAGCAGCCACCAGCGCTTCCTCCGCGGTTCGACCGGCGCCGGAGTGGCCCGGCTTTCGCGGACCCAACCGCGACGCGGTGATTCGCAACGTATCGATCCAGACCGACTGGGCGGCTGCTCCACCGGTGCAGATGTGGAAGCGAGCGGTCGGTCCAGGCTGGTCGTCGTTTGCGGTGGACGGCGATCTGTTCTACACGCAAGAACAACTCGGAGAAAACGAGATTGTTTCCTGTTACAGGCTCAGCACCGGCGCGCCGGTATGGCAGCATCGCGACACGACACGTTTCTGGGAAGCGGCCGGCGGCGCAGGCCCGCGTGCCACGCCAACACTCAGCCATGGGCGCGTGTTCACATTGGGCGCAACAGGCATCGTGAACGCGCTCGATGCCGCCACCGGCGCCGTGGTGTGGAGCCGCAACGCAGCGTCGGACACCGGCGCGCAACTGCCGCAATGGGGCTTCGCCGGCTCGCCGCTGGTGGTTGGCGACACAGTGATCATCGCCGCATCGGGCAGGCTTGCCGCTTATGATGCGGCCACGGGCAAGCTCCGCTGGAAAGCAGAAACCGGCGGTGGCGGCTACAGTTCGCCGCAATTGATGACCCTCGGCGGCGTGGGGCAGATCCTTCTGCTCAGCAGCTCGGGAGCCACCAGCTTTTCCCCAGCCGACGGCAAACAGTTGTGGGCTGCGCCGTTGCCGGGTGGGCGGATCATACAGCCCGCCTTGACCCCGGAAAGCGATATCGTGATGACCCTGGGCGGCGAGGGAGGAACAGGGGCAGAAGGCGTGCGCCGCATCGCGGTCACGCAAAATTCCAATGGATGGGCCGTTGAGGAGCGCTGGGCGTCCCGTGGTCTAAAACCAAACTTCAACGACTTTGTCTTACACAAGGGCCACGCCTACGGTTTTGACGGCAGCATACTGGCGTGCATTGATCTTGCCGACGGCGCGCGCAAATGGAAGGGCGGGCGCTACGGCACCGGCCAGCTTGTGCTGCTGGCGGATGAAGACTTGCTGTTGGTGCTCTCCGAAGAAGGTGAATTGGTGCTGGTCAAGGCCAGCCCGGCGCAGTTCACCGAGGTTGCAAAATTTCCCGCTCTGGAAGGCAAGACGTGGAATCATCCCGTGCTGGTTGGCAACGTTGTGTTGATTCGCAATGACCGCGAAATGGCGGCGTTCCGCCTTACGCTTGCAGGAACCCAGTGACCTCAGAATTCGCTGGGGCGCACGAATCTTGCTTCGTCGATCCGCTCGCTTTTGTCTGGCTGGAAACCAAATCAAAAAGTGCGGATTAGAAACGCTGCGAAGTTGTGCCACGTCCCGGTACCGGAAAACATCAGCCGCAGGGGCACGGAGGCTACGAAAAAACCACCGCCCCAGATATACGCTGCGTGGATGCGCCCCCGCGAAACCCAGTCGTAGGCAATCCCCATGAGCAGGAAGATGGTCGTAAGACCATAGAAACCAAAGGGGCCCAGCGGCAGCACTCCGGGCAAGCGCGCCACGCCGGCCGCTGCAATGGAAATGTAGGCCAGAAGCATCAGCCGCTTGTGCGTCTCCTTGTTATTCCGCTGCCAAATGGCCGTGCAGAAGAACAGGGCGAACAGGACCATGTCCCCGAACGGGATGGCCAGGAACGCCAGCGGATCCGCTCCCGGCGGCGCAGATCCGCGCGCCGCGGCCTTGACGGCAGTGATCGTGCCGATCACGAACATGGACGCGGCAAGGATCGCTCCCGCAATTCCCAAGCGCCGATGCAGCCCTACGCGATGGCTCGCAACCAGAGCCGTCTGCAAGATAAACAGGGCGATCCATCCGGAAAATACCGCGCCGTGCAGTTGTGCCAGTGGGGAAAGCGACGCGCTCCCCGTAATGGTAACCGGCGCGCTAAAGAAACTGCGCAGGTAGAACGTCGGCGCAAAACCGACGAAGATGGTCACCGCCATCAGAATGGACATGCCGGTATAGAAACGGCGGTCCTGCGCGCCGGTTGCGGGGCGCGCTGGAATTTTCGAAGCGGCAGCAGTTGCCATCCTGTTTTCGATCTTCCTTTGGAAAGGGCTTCATCTTACACGTTTCTTTTCACTTGGCAAGCGCAGCAAGGCGCAGATAGTGGCCGGCCCGGGGCTTACCGTGATTGCCCTCCTGGCCCGCTATTTGCCGGCGTGGCGCGATCCACACATTGATTCAGTCGTGGCGATGCGGCAGGAGTGGCGCCGCAGATTGCGAATCAACTCCTGCCGCAGGGTAATGATGGGATCAGTTTGTCCCCTATTGGGCGAGCCGCACCAGGTGGTTCCAGATGTCGATCGTGACCACGAAGTCGCGGAGGATGGAGTTACCCACTGTGCCGGATACCTGTCCCCGCGAGTCACTGAAGCTGACTTCCGGGCCCAGCTTGTATTTGCCAAGCTCGATCGGAGCGCTCAAGGTACCCTTGGTTACGGGGAACTCGCCCGTGGTGGTGCGGGTTTTTCCGGCGCCCTGCGGCGGGGCCGCCAGGGGCACTTCTTTTTCGAACTTGCTGGCCAGCATCAGCCCCGCGCCGGAGCCGGTGTCCATCTGCACCCGAATGGTTTTTCCGCCAATGCGCAGGGGCACCGTTGGACGGCTTTCCGAATACGAGAAGGTGGTTATCGAATCGTCTTTGGGCAGTTCGCCCTTTTGAATGGAGACGCGCTTCTTGGGATAGTCATAGGTCAGCAGATAGCCGGAAAAAAGATTGGCGCTGACAATCCCGCGCGGCGGATTCGGTCCGCCTGTGCTCCACACGCTGGCCACGGGCATCACCGCGCCCATGAATCCGCGCACGGCAACATCGCCCATGCGCAACTCGCCAACGGTGACAATCGTCGGCGCGTTGCCGCCGGATGGCCCAGCCATGACCCCCTCGGCCAGAGGCAAGCCCAGTTCTTTCTGCAATCCTGAATCAATGAGCGTGAGATTGGCGGTTGTACCGAGGATGAAGCGGTAGGGCCCTTTGCCGTTAATCTTCACCTCGACGACGGCGCGTCCGTCAAAATCCAGCATCGGAAGCGTCACTCCCTTATCGGGAACCACGACTTCCTCGGGCGGAGGCGCCGCCATGGCTCCCCCGCCATGTCCGCCCTGCGGCCCAGGGCCACCGTGCTGCCCATAAGCAACCAGCAGGCCAAGCACAGTGGCACTGATTCCAGTAAACACACCCGTGCGACGAAAAGCCATCACCTTCCTCCTCAATCAGAATTAGTTTTGAGAAATTCCGTGAAACACTTGCCGGCGTACCGCGAAATCTCCGCGCCTTACTGCCCGTGCATGGCTTTCAACATCCGGACCAGGGCGCTGCCGCCGAACCAGAACAGGCCTGCAACGGCAATCGCAATGACCGCCAGAACAAAGAACCTTTTCATCGCTCCAGCTTCCTTTCTCTTTGTGCAGCCAGTTCTTATTCGTACCGCAGCGCGACCAGAGGGTCCACCCGGGTGGCACGCCGGGCCGGCAAGTAACAGGCCAGAAACGCCACGCCACCCAGCAATGCCACGGTGATGATATAGGTCAGTGGGTCGGCCGCGCTCAGGCCAAACAGGAAGCTGCGCATCAGTTGAGTCATCGCGAAGGCCGCCGGCAAACCCAAAACTGCGCCCAGAACCGCCGGCCTCATGCCCTGGGCAATCACCAGCCTCAGGACATCACTCTTGTGCGCTCCCAGGGCCATGCGGATGCCCAGTTCCCGCGTGCGGCTGGAAACCAGGTAAGAAATCACGCCAAAGATTCCAATTCCCGCCAGAATCAATCCAACCAGCGCGAAGGAGACGAGCACCGTGAGCGCCACCCGCGCGGGCAGCAGGGCAATCCCCAGCCGGTCCGCCAGCGGTGAACCGCTGGTGGGCAGATTGGGATCCAACTGCTTGATCTCGTTTCGAATTGCCGCAACCAGCGTCTGCATATCCAGATCGCTGCGCACGATCAGCCCGGTGGACCCGGAATACGCTTGCGTCGAGGGGCGGTAGGCGAAGGGTTGCCGGCTTTCGTTCAAGCTGTTGTATTTCCCATCTTGGACGATGCCGATCACCTGCATTCTCGGGGAAGCGGGGCCACCCAGCGCGAAACGCTTTCCGAGCGCGTCTTCGTTGGGCCAGAACTTTCTGGCAAAAGACTGGTTGACGATGGCCACGCGTTCGTTATCGGGGCGATCGTCGTCGGAGAAATCCCGGCCGCTCAACAAGCGCGTCCCCATGGCCGCAAAATATCCCGGGCTCACCACGTTGCTGAGCACCCGGGGCGCATCCGCGGTCCGCTCCACCGCGGCGCCATCGATAAACACGGGCGTGGTTGCAAAATGCAAATCTACCGGGACGAGCGAAGCGATGCCCGCCGCGCGCACGCCCGGCAAACTGCGCACGCGCTCCAGTGTCTGGCGCTGGAATTCGCGCCCGCGCTCAGTGGTGTACCCCTGCATGCGCAGGTCGAAGCCGACTTCGACCGCGCCCTCCGGGTCGTATCCCAATTCCAGGTTGCGTACCTGGCTCAGCGCGCGCACCATCAGGCCCGCTCCGGTCAGCAGCACCAGCGACAAGCCTACTTGCGCTGCAATCAACCCATTCCACAGCCGGTTTCGGGATTTTCCCGGCAAGCGCCCGCTATTGAGCGCAGGCGAGACCCGCGGGCTGGTGGATTGCAGCGCGGGGAGCAACCCAAACAGAACGCCGGTCAGCAAGGTCACAAAGAAGCCGAACGCCAGCACCGTGTAGTCCCACTTCACATCCAGCACCATCGGGAAATCGGCGGGCGGCTTCATCTGCACGCTGAAGCGGATCGGCCAGAACGTCGGAAGAATGCCCACCACTCCGCCAATCAGCGCGAGCAGCATGCTTTCCGTCAGCAGTTGACGAACCAGCCGGCCGCGGCTGGCGCCCAGGGCCAGGCGAATCGCCGTTTCCTCACGGCGTTCGGTGGCCCGCGCCAACAACATGTTGGAAAGGTTTGCGCAGGCCAGCAGTAGAACCACGCCGGCGACGGCCAGCAACAGCGCGGCGAATCCAACTGTCGCTCCGCGCAGCATTCCGCCCCCCAGGAATCCGGCCCCGGCCAGCACGATCTTCATGTTCTTGTTTTCTTCCGGGAAATCGCCGGCCAGGGATTGGCCGATGGAATCCACATTCGCGGCCACCTGGGCCCGGGAGATGCCCGGCTTGATGCGGCCCAGCGTGGAATAAGCGGCGGCGCCACGCGCGACCAGGGTGTTGATACCCGGCTCCAAATCCGCCTGCATGGCCACCGGGAACCAGATTTCCGGCGCGGCAATCACCTCGGTCCCGGAGAATCCTTGCGGTCCCACACCCACAATCGTGTATTTGCGGCCATTGATGATCAACTCGTTGCCGACAATGTCCGGCCGCGCGCCAAAACGTTTCTGCCACGACTCGTAACCGACCACCGCCACCGGGTGCCCTCCGGGATTCACGTCGTCCGCCGGGGTGAACAACCGTCCCAGTGCAGGCCGCAGGCCCAGGCCGGTAAAGTAATTTCCACTGACCATATAGCACCACACGCGCTGGCTCACGCCTTCATGTGTCATGGCAATGGGGGCAAACCGGTAGGCGATCAAATCGGAAAAGACTTCGTTCTGATCGCGGATGTCGCGGTAATTGGGGTACGAGAAACCGCTGAGCATCGCATTGTTCGAGTTCACGTTGCGCAACGATACAATCTGCTCCGGCGCTTCGACGGGCAGCGGGCGCAGCAGCACCGCGCTCACCACGCTGAACGCCGCGGTGTTTGCGCCAATCCCCAGGGCCAGCGTAAGCGCCGCCGTCACCGCGAAGCCCGGAGTGCGCAGCAATTGCCGCATCCCATATTTCAAGTCTTGCAAGAACGTTTCCAGCATCGGCAGGCTCCGTCGGTCTCGAATCATTTCCTTGGTTTGATCCATCCCACCCAGCTTCACCAGCGCAACACGGCGTGCCTCCGCCGCGGACATGCCCGCGCGGAGGTTATCTTCGATATGGAAGGCCAGATGGCTTTCCATCTCGTCGGCCATTTCGCGCTCGTGGCCGCGTTTATCGAACACGCCGCGCAAGCGCAGCAGGAATGCCCGCGCTAGTTTCATGCAGGCCCTTTTTCCGCAGTGAGGAATTTCGCCAGAATCGAAGTGGCCTGCTCCCATCCGCGCGATTCTTCCAACAGTTGCTTGCGCCCGGCGCGCGTCAGCCGGTAGTACTTCGCCTTGCGGTTGTTATCGGAAACGCCCCATTCCGCTTCAATCGCGCCTTCCTGCTCCAGCTTGAGCAGGGCAGGGTAGAGCGTGCCGTAATTGAGGGAAAGCGCGTCGCCGCTGATCTGCTCGATGCGCCGGGCGATGCCGTAGCCGTGCAGCGGCCCCATGGTCTCCAGCGTCTTCAGCACCATCAGCGCCAATGTCCCTTGCCAGACTTCGGCTTTGTCCGCCATGTCCCGAATCTCCCCGAGTCGTTCCTATGGGATTCCCATACTTAGACTCGCATGCTTTCGATTGGTGAGCAATAGCTAACCGCCGGGAAGGCGGGTTCGCTTGGGTGCTTCAGGCGGGAAGGCCGCGCTCTACTTCGCGGGCTTTGCTTTCCACTCGCCGATCAAATAGACCGGATACCTGGTAATCAAGATTTCGGCGATGCCGCGAAGTTCGCCGCCACGCAATACAGCTTTGTAGCGGACGACTCCCTCATTGGGCCCCTTGGGGTCTTTGAACGTAATCTCGTTTGCACCCAATTCGACGTTTTCGTCCGTGAACCGAATGTCCTCTGGCCTGCCGCCAAATGAAACCAGGCCCTGCACCGACAAGGCGCCGTCCTTCTGCGCAAAATGTAACTCCAGGGTTGCCGGGAAAGGATAAACCCCTAAAGGTCCGCGCCAAGTCCCTTCCAGCATCTCGGCAATGAAGGATTCCCCTTTTCCAAGTTTGGGAATCTGCAGCGGCTCCGGGACAGCGAACTGCGTCTTCCCTGAAGCCAACTCCTGATGCCCTTTCCAGGCCGACTCCTGCAAAACGCGCGCATCCGCATCGCTCAGTTTCACCAACTCCACGTTTCCACCCAGCGCGTTTCCATCATTCTGTTCAATTTCAGGGCCGCGAGCGTTGGCGCTCAGGCCAACAGGATTCTTGCCAAGCAGCGTCGCGTACATCACACACGCTTCCAGGTAGGATCCGGCGGGCGACGGATGGCGGCCATCGGATGCATAAAGCGCCACGCCTCGGCGCTCCGCTGCTTGCCAGGCAAGCGAAACCGGAGCGAGCATCGCGCCCCACTCGCTGCCCGCTTTCGAAATCGTATAGTCCAGAAACTCCCGGTCACGGTCAGGCGCTTCTTTTCCTTTCCAGTGCATCATCAGGACTGGCCTGGCACTTGTGGCTTGAATGGCCCGGATCCACTTCTCCGCGTACGTGCGAAAAGTCCGGTCTCCCTGAAGCCGCGCCAGGCCGTTGACCACGAATGTCTCCCCGAGCGTGCTCTGCTCCTGCAGTACGACGAAGTCCCATTTGCCTTCCTCGACCGCTTTTCGGGTTTCCGCATTGTTCCAATGATCCTCCAGCGAGAGGCCCCCCTGAGCGATCATGCGGGTCTCCACCTGAGGCGCCAGCGCCCGCAAAATAGCGGGCATGTTGTTAAAGTAGGTGAAACTGTTCCCAATGAAAAGAACCCGAAGGAGCTTGCCGGAATTTTTCGGCGGCTGTTGTCCGGCTGGCAGGCCCTCCAACGCGGAGCCCAGGATGAGCAGTGCCAGCGCCGCCGCGAATGCAAGTCGCGCCCTCGCCCCGCGCCGCTCTTGGAACTTCATCCGTTTCCTCCCGGTAAACCCGAAGCGCCCGTTTCCGTCTGGCTCATAATAGTACGAATCGTATTGAAACACCGCGGTCGTATCCCTTGACTCTGGTGCGGCCGAAAGGACAGGTGGAGATGCGCTCCTTTGCCGCTATTTCTCTGGTGCTTTCACAATTATCGCTTCCCGCGGCACGCGCCCAGGCCCCGGCGGTTCCTATTCCCTCGCTGACTAAGGATAACCGGGTTGTTTCCGGCCAGCTCGGCGTCCCGGGGCAGCCCTTTTCCATCCGGTCTGCAATTCTTTCGCAAACCCGCCGGTTGAACGTGGCCCTTCCCGCGTCCTTCGCGAGCACCGGGTCGGCGAGGCGCTATCCCGTCATCATTGTCTTCGACGGCGAATACAGTTTTGCACCCACCGTAGCCGCGGCGCAATATCTTGCCGCCGCAGGACAAATCCCGGAAGCGGTCGTCGTGGCCGTGGAGAACCTTTCCGACAGCTTCCGCGACCGCGTCCGTGACTTGACCCCGCCGGGCCTTTCGGTCAGCGGCAGCAGTCGCAATGAGAATGGTGGCAAGTTCCTGGATTTCATTGAAAGGGAATTGCTGCCCGCGGTGGCAGCGCAGTTTCGCGGCGGCGCTCCGGCGATCCTCATCGGCCACTCATCGGGCGGAGTACTCGCGACTTACGCCGCAGCAACGCGTCCCTACACGTTTCCGTTTGTCGTGGCCATTGATTCGCCCGCCCACCTGCAGGACGGTTGGCTGGTGAAGCGCTTGATTGAGTCGGCGACGAAGGGCCCGGAGAGTTTTCTCCGGTTCGCCTCAATGGAATCACGCTTTGGCTTCTCCGAAAATTCGTGGAATGAGCTGCAGGCCGCGGCGCCGGCTTCCTGGAAGCTCTTTCGCCAGAAACTGGAGCATGAATCCCACAATTCCATGCCGCTCTTGGCCACCTACCTGGGCTTGCGCGAAGTGTTTGCCGGGTACTCGGCACTGGCTGTGCCGGATTCGCCCACCAGCGCCGCGCTTGAGCACTATCGAACGTTCAACGCCGCCAGCGGCCTGCGCTTGATTCCCCCGCGGCCACTGCTCGAACGCCTCATTGAAGATTTCTTGATGGAAGGTAATGCCGCCCGCGCCAGGGAAGCTTTCGATTTTCTCAAACAAGGATACGGAGACACCTCGCGCGCGGCGGATATCCGCGCGCAAATCGCGGAGGCCGCTGATCTGCCACCGTTGGAAGTCACCGTGGAAGACTTGCTGAAGGCTCCGTTCCCATCGCCGCAGGAGTTGACCGCCTTCCTGGGTGTGTGGAACGGCACCATGCAAGTTGCAGAGGATTCTCCGCAGCCGGTGCGCTTGCGCCTGGAGGCGAAAGACGGAACAGTAACCGGGGCCTGGGTCAACTGGCCGGCGCCCGATGTTGAGCTGGTGATGCCCCTGCAATACATCAAACTGGTTCCCGGCGGCCTGCACGTGGGTTACATGAACGGCATGCGGCCCCGCGGCATGCTTGTGTACGAAATGAAATCCGAAGGCGGGAAACTGACCGGCGAAATGCACATGCGCGGCATCCGTTTCACGCCTCCCCCGGGCATGCCCCCGCCGCCGAAGCTGATCTTCCGCGTAACGCTGGAAAGGAAATAGACGCACGGCCAAGGGTCAATCTGCCCGTATCTCACTCGCCTCCATCGCCCATCTTTTGATTGACTTCGCGCGCGGTGGCACAAATAATCGCCGTTCAGGGCTTGGCCCTTGGGAGGCTCCGACGAGGAGCCGCGGAAGGAGTCTCTTTCTATGGCTCAGGAAGCCGGAATGGAGCAGACCGTGTCGCGCGCGGTGCGCGATAACCTGGCTGCGCTCCAGCGTGTTTCAGAAGAACTGAATCAAGCCATGGCCGACCTGGTCGCGGCGTGTTCTTCGAGCCGTCCGACCAATGCGCTGCCCTCGCTGCTGCGCACGCAGACCGCGGCGGCCTCGCTGGCCGCATCGCTGGAAGTGATGACCCGATTCGTAGTCGGTACCTCTGCCGCGCCGGTGATCAGCGTTGCCGCGGTTGCCGCCCCGGCAACGGAAGCTGCTACCGCACCGCGCGTGCCCGCAACCGGTTCCGCCGCAGTCGCCACCGCGGATGACGCCGGCCGTGAAATGGCTTCCGAAGGCGGTCCTGCGCCCATTCCAACCGTAAAAGTTCCCGCGATCCCCGCGCCGGAGCCCGAAGCGCCGCCTCCGCCGCCAGTTGTCGTGGCGCCGCCACCGCCGCCTCCGGTTGTTAAGGAAGAAACGCCGGCCTTCGACGTTGGCAAGCTGAGCGCCGACGAGCAGGAATTGCACCGCCGCGCCAACCGCGTCGCCAAAGTATCCATGCAGGACATCAAGATGTTGCGCCCCGATGACATTAAGGTCGGCCGCGAGAAAAAGGATTTGTGCTCGCGCTTGCGCGTTGATCTGGATAAGGCGCGCAAGGAATACGACCGCCGCTTCAAAGTCATCCTTACCCATCCGGTGGATTATTTCTACGACTGGCTGGTGGACATCATCGCGGACGGCGATCCGAAAGCCCTGGGCGAGTATCCCTATCCGACTTCCGCGCCGCGCCGCTAGGCGGAGTCTCAGCGGAGCCCGCTCGTGCCTGTTGGCGTTTTCTCCTTCACCGCAACATTTTGCGTCTTGCGCTTTTTTTCCGATTGCCCGTACCATCGAGTGTGACGAATTCAGGGTTGGCAATGCGATTTCCTCTGCGCGGTTCCCGCCTTTTCATTCTCGCCGCTGGGCTGCTGTTGGCGTTTGCGGTTGTGCCGGCTTGCCCGCAGCAGGAAAGCGCGGCGGAAGCCGGCGAGCTATCCTCGCGCATCCGCGTGCTGCGGCAAAGCAAGACGCTCAGCGCGTATGCCAGCCTGAAAGCCTACGCGGAGAAAAATGCCGCGCGTCCGATGGGATTGCGCGCGGCGCTGGCGCTGGGCTACTACGACTACTTGAACAACCGCGCGGCCTCGGCCGTCACTTGGCTGCGCACGGCGCAGGCCGACCCGCTGCTCGCCGATTACGCGCAGTTTTGGCTGGCGCAATCCGAGCGCGCCGCCGGGCGCCCGGCCGCAGCCATCCCTCTGCTGGAAGGCGTACGCGCCGCGCAGCCGCGCAGCCTGCTGGCGCCGGAAGCCACAGAAGCCCTGGCGCTTGCCGCGCTCTCCGCCGGAGAACCCGCGAAGACGATTGAAGCGTTGACCGGCAACAAGGCGGGCCGCCCGGATCTGCTGCTGGCGCGCGGCCAAGCCTATGAAAAACTGGGCCAGCAGGCGCGCGCCGCGAAGGACTACAACACCATCTACTACCTTTTGCCGCTGGCGCCGGAAGCCACCATCGTTGCGCCGCGGCTGATTTCCCTGCGCGCGTCGTTGCGCGGAGAATTTCCCGCGGTTCCGCTCGATGAGGTGCGGACGCGCGTGCAGGAATTTGTGGACGCCCGGCGCTGCGGCGATGCGCGGCGCGAGTGGCGGAAACTTGGCCCCTCGCTGCCCGCCGCCACGCGCGATTCTCTGCACGTGCGCATCACCGCTTGCGTGAGCCGCGGCGCGGTCCATCCCACGGCCCTCCTCAAGCTTTCCGTTTCCGACGCGGAAGCCAATGCCGAGCGGCTCTACCTGCTCGCGCAGGCCTATCGCGGCAAGCGGGATGAATCGCGCATGATTGCCGCCATTGAAGAAGTCGCCCTGCGCGCCCCGTCCAGCGAATGGACCCAGCGCGCCCTGTTCGCCGCGGGCAACTACTTCTGGACCAAGCTCGACCATCCGCGCGCCGCCATTTTTTATCAGCGGTTATTCGACGCGTTTCCCGCGGCGGAGGATTCCCACGCCGCGCATTGGCGCCTGGCCTGGGAAGCCTACCTGGATAGCGTCGCTGGCGCCCGCGACGCCAACCCGCGCGCCCGGCTCGAGGAACATCTGCGGCGTTTTCGCGGTTCGCAGCATACGGTCAACGCGCTCTACTGGCTGGGACGCGTGTCCGAACGGGAAAACCAGCGCGACCAGGCTCGCGCTTTCTACGTAAAAGCAGTCCAGCGCTTCCCGCAAACCTACTACGGTCAGCGCGCAGCCGAACGCTTGCGCGAACTGGGCATGGGCGCAACCGGCGCTCCGGAAATTCTCGCCGCGGTTCCGGATCCGCCGGCCGTGGCCGACCTGGATGCCTCGCATGCCCCCGGCGTGGCCAAAAGGATTGAGCACGCCCGCGCGCGGGCCGAAGCCCTGGCCGGCATTGGCGCGGATGGTTATGCCGAGCGCGAACTGGTCGCCGCCTTCCAGGAAACGCGGGCGCCGGAATTGTTGCTGGCCGCGGCGCAACTGGCGCACGATTCCGACCGCTATTACAACGGCATCGTTCTGGGCCGCCGGCTGGTGCCGCAGATCGAATCGCGCCGCCTGCCGGAATTGCCCGAGGAGGTCTGGCGCACCGTTTATCCGTATGTCTATGGCGACGGCATCCAAGCCACCGCGGAAATGGCCGGGCTGGACCCCATGCTGGTGGCCGGATTGATCCGCCAGGAATCGGTGTTTCAAGCGAGCGCCGTTTCCCGCGCCGGGGCCATCGGCCTGATGCAGGTGATGCCCGGCACCGGCAAGCAACTCGCGCGGCAATTGCGCCTGAGCTATACCAGGAAGAAGTTGTTCCAGCCGGAATTCAACCTGCGCCTGGGCACTACCCACCTGGCCCGCCTGGTGCGGGAATTCGATTCGGTGGAAGCAGCGCTGGCGGCGTATAACGCCGGGGAAGCGCGCGTCGCGCAGTGGCGCAACGGCCGCAGCTTCAGCGAACCCGCCGAGTTCGTCGAGTCCATCCCCTTCACCGAAACCCGCGAGTACGTGCAAATCGTCCTGCGCAACCGCGAAATCTACCGCTCGCTCTACGGCCGTCCCGCGTCTGCTTCTGTCTCCTTCCCCGGCAAATAGCCTTGTAGGGCGGACCTGCGCGCCCGCCCTTTTGCAAAGCCACATGGATTCACCCGCAGCGGCACGCCCGGATGGTTTTGTGGGTGCCCC
>CAZCNH010000061.1:0-8440 GCA_964500065.1 uncultured Acidobacteriaceae bacterium | reverse complement strand
TAGATGGCCGCAAAAACCGCTTGACACTTAAATTGACTATGTGTTATGAATACTAATGTACGTTAGCTTTATGGCCGCGCCGTACATCGCCGCTCCTGCTTTCCACCCTGCTTCCCTAAATCCTGTCCTGGCCTCACTTGCACCCTTCCGCCGCGTAACCCGTTTCCTTGCCGCACTTGCCAAAGGCCGTTTGGCTAAGTCCTTTATTGACCGCACTTCACACTTGCCTGCGCGTTTTTTTTTCAGCGGCATTCTCGTAAGTGTGTCATTCCACATAGCACGGGCTTTCAGCCCGTGGCCCCTGTTGCTCGCCAGATTCCACGGGCCACAAGCCCGTGTTACGCCTCCCTCTACCGGAAAGGATTTTTCCCTTGAGAACGCCTCCGGATGAAGAACGCTGTGCACACCATTACGCCGATGGACGCCGCTGCCGCGGCATTCGCGGCCACATGATAGCGCTCTGCCCGCAGCACCAGCGCGCCGAGCAGGAACAGCAGAAGCAACTCGAACGCCGCATGGCTGCGGCCGGGGAGGAGCCTGCCGCCGCCTTCGCCAATTCCGCTCCGGCTGCGGCTGTCGCGTTTCTGGCGCGGGCGCGCGACTACACTCCCGGCTCGGTCTTTTCCATCAATACGCTGATCGAGCAGGTGCTGCAGATGGTGGTGGACAACAAGATGAGCGCGCGCACCGCCACCGCCTGCGCCCAGTTGCTGCGCCTGATGCTCAAGGCCCAGCCGCAGGTGGAGGAAGAAAGCGCCGCCTTCAACGCCATGATCCAACAACAGCGCGAAATCGAAGCGCAAATCGCCGCCCAGCCGCTCGAAGATGAGGCAGAACAGGAAGAGGCGCAGCCTGCGCCCACACACTCTGACGTTGCCGCGGCTCACCACGCCGCCGACTGAGGGGTGCAGTGCGTGGTAACCTTAAAGTCTCAACGGCTAAGCGTGAGGAGTTCCTTTGAGTACAGAGCCAACACATGCAGCGATCCATGCATTAAAGCAGATGATTTCCGCGAAGGCGGAGCGGTTCACCGAATCGGTGATCCGCGAAATGACGCGCTTGGCCATGCAGCACAAGGCTGTGAACCTGGCGCAGGGTTTTCCCGATTTTCCCGCGCCGGCGGAAATCAAGCGCGCGGCGCAGGACGCCATCGCGCAGGATATCAACCAGTACGCCATCACCTGGGGCGCGAAACCGCTGCGCAACGCCATTGCCGCGAAATTTGCGCGCACCCAGGGCGTGGAAATTGACCCGGAAAAGCACATCACCGTGTGCTGCGGCTCCACCGAAGCAATGATGGCGGCCATGATGGCGGTGATCAATCCCGGCGATGAAGTGGTGGTGTTTGAGCCGTACTACGAAAATTACGGCCCGGACGCGATTCTGAGCGGGGCCACGCCGAGGTTCGTGAAGCTGAGCCCTCCGGGGAAAAAGGGATCAGGCCCCTCGGCAAGCTCGGGACCAGTTCCTCCCGCTTCTGCGGAAGACACCTGGTCTTTTGAACGGGAGGAACTGGCGGCGGCGTTCAATGCCAGGACCAAGGCCATCATCCTGAACACGCCGAATAATCCCACCGGCAAGATCTTCACCCGCGGGGAACTGGAGTTCATCCGCGACCTGTGCGTGCGCTGGAACGCGCTGTGCATCACCGACGAAATTTACGAACACATCCTCTACGAGGGCGAGCACATCAGCATGGCCTCGCTCGAGGGCATGGGCGACCGCACCATCACCATCAACGGCATGTCCAAGACCTACAGCGTGACCGGATGGCGCGTGGGCTGGGCCATCGCCCCGCCGCACATCGCGGTGGCCGTGCGCAAGGTGCACGACTTCCTGACGGTGGGCGCGGCCGCTCCGTTGCAGGAGGCCGGCGCGTTCGCGTTGAATATGCCCGACGCCTACTACCAGAAAATGGCCGCGGATTATCGCGCGCGCCGCGACAAAACATTGGCCATGCTGACTTCTGCGGGCTTCCATTGCTACAAGCCTGCAGGCGCGTACTACATCATGACCGATATTTCCGGGTTCGGTTTTCCCAGCGACGTGGCATTCTCCAAACACTTGATTGAAGTGATTGGCGTGGCCCCGGTGCCCGGGTCCAGCTTCTACAACAACCCCGCCGATGGCGCGCAGCAGGTGCGCTTCTGCTTCTGCAAGACCGAAGCAACGCTCAACGCCGCCGCCGAACGTTTGGCCAAACTAAAAGGGTAGGGAACAAAGGAAAAGAGGAGAAGAGAGATAAGCCGCGCTGCCCCGGCCCGTCATTCTGAGGAGCGTTAGCAGGCTGAGGGAAAAAGCACTGCCCCGTCATTCTGAGTCTGCCGAAGGCGGACGAAGAACCTCGATGATCAATATCGCCAAGGACTCGGGATCGAGATTCTTCCTCCCGGCAAAAACCGCCGGGATTCAGAAGGACGGAGCCGTGGCGGTTGCTGCGGGAAATGTGATGTTGGCGATGTGGGGCAGAAAGGCTCCTCTTCGGAGGAGGCGGGCTGCACTGTGCTAGAATTTGCCGCGGTGGGAGGAATCGCATGGCGATGAATCTGGAACTGGTTCCGGCGGGCACGCGCATCCATGATCTGAAGGGCGATGGTGCGGCCATTGACATCAGCGCCAGCGCGACGCGCACCTTCCTGCTGAATCTGCGGGTCACCGATGTGATCGAACAGCAATCCCTGGATGTGAGCATCTGGGGATCAGCCGATGGACAGCAATTTGGCCTGATGCCGCTGCTGAAACTGCCGCAGCGCTTCTACCGCAGCGAAACGAAAATGGTGCTGGATTTGACGCTCCGCCCGGAACTGAAATTCATCCGAGCGCACTGGGACCTGAACCGCTGGGGCCGGGTGGCGCCCACTCCAAATTTTGAGTTTGGCCTGACCGCTTCCGAGATTGCCGCCTTCCCCAAGACGGCGGCCAAAGCGGTGGCCAGCGCCTAGCATTTCGCCGGACTTTTGCGGCCTGGATTCCTGCTAATTTGTGGGATTTAGTGGGGTAGGAAGCAACGGTCGGTTGCCCTGTGGTGGTAGCCTCCTACCCCGCGAGTGGTCTTGCCTGTATAGACGGTATCTTGCGAAAAAAGTTTCATCGTTTTAGAAAAAACTTCCAGGAAAATTGGCTGCCCAGAAAGTGGGCATAATCTTTCGGGCGGGGCCAACCAAGTCATGGGCGGTGGCGTCTGGAAAGTATCAGGGTTTCTTTGCCGGTGGAGGTGTGTCCGGTTGCGGCTGGGCCGTGGCCATACGGTTGCGAACGGCATCCCGCATCTTCCGGGCTTGGTCGGCCTGGGGGCCGTTCGGTTGCAGTTTCAGAAATTGATCCAAATCGGCGAGCAGGGCTGGGCCGTTCTGGCGGCGCAGATTAATGTTGGCGGAAATCAGGTAGATGTCCGGAAAGTCCAGTTTGCGCTGGCGGGCCTGGTCAATCGCCTTGGCCGCCTCCTCATACTGGCCGAGTCCGGCTTTGGCCCGGGCCAGTTCGAAATAGCCTCGCCAGGACTCGCCATCTACGGATAGGCCCTGAGTTGCCAGTTCGACGGCATGGAGAAACCTTTGCCCGATAGTGTCCAGGGCAGCTAATCCAAAATACGGTTCAGCGTATTTTCCGTTGCTCTTCTCCAGCGAAGCGCGGAAGTCCTTCTCCGCTTCCGCCAGCCGGCCCAGTTGGAAATAGGCCACGCCGCGCATGTGGTGCGCTTCGTAGTACGCTGGGTGCGCATCCAATGCCTTATCAAAGTGGCGCAGGCTGGCTTCGGGCGCGCTCTTCAGGACGAGCTGTTCCATTCCTTTGTTATAGGCGTCGGCCGCTTTCTTGGGAATAGCTAACTCCCGTGCACTGATGGCAGGATCCTTGGCCGCCACCTTGACCGTGTTTACCGGACGCAGAAAAAGGTAAACGCCAATTCGCGAAGCATTGAAGATCTCCACCTTCTCTCGCAGGGGCTCGTAACCCTCAAGCTTCACATCCAGAAAGTATTCGCCTCCGGTAATCCCGGTGAACTCGAACTCCCCGTTGTTGCGGCTGAAACTGGTGCCTATGGTCTCACCGGTAAAGCGAACCAGATCCACGCGAACCATCTCGAGCGCGACGTCATTCAAAGCGGAACGAACCGAGCCCCGGATGCTGTAGGTGCGGATGGTGCTGTCCGGCGTGGTGCGGCGGGAAGACTGGGGCAGATTGATGCTTGTATCGCCCCACGTGCCGGCAGAGAACAAAAGTCCGGCAAACGCAAGCAAGAAAACGCGAGGAGAAGCGCCCCGGAGCTTCATCATGCACCCCCGCAAATCCAAGGCTGGGAATGACGCGAGTATAGCACTGGGCTGCCGGGGTGCCTAAGGATCTGATTCGTCTCCGCTGGAGAGCGCCGTCGGCTAAGCCGTCCTTACAATTCGAAAGACTGCTTGTACTTGGGAATGGTAACCGGCCAGTGGAACTTCTCGTTGATGGCGTCGCGCAGGCCGCGAGCAGCGTCGGGTTCG
The DNA here is from genome assembly GCA_964500065.1 of uncultured Acidobacteriaceae bacterium. Lineage (GTDB taxonomy): Bacteria > Acidobacteriota > Terriglobia > Acidiferrales > UBA7541 > CAZCNH01. The sequence continues at coordinate 3,959 of CAZCNH010000061.1, read as the reverse complement.
CCATGGGTCAGGAAAGTCTGGCGGGGCGCTTCGGGCAGGTCGCGGAGCCAGCGAACCAATTCCTTGCGGCCGGCGTGGGCTGAAAATTGAGACAGGTGAATGATTTCAGCGTGCACCGGAACATCCTCGCCGTGGATGCGCAGCGTCTGCGCGCCTTCCAGCAAAGCGCGCCCGCGCGTGCCTTCCGCCTGGAAGCCGGCGAGGATCACTGCATTGCGCGAATCCGGCAGGCGCTTGGCCAGATGATAAAGGATGCGGCCGCCGGTGGCCATGCCGCTGGCGGAAATGATCACGCAGGGATACTTGATATTGTTGATCTGGCGGGATTCGTCGCGGGAACGCGTCATGTGCGCGTTTTTGGAGTTCAGCGGATCGTTCTTCCCTGCGGCCGCAGCTTCGCGCTGGTAGTCCAGGTCGTGCTCGTACTTGTGCAGGAGGTAAAGGTTGGTGGCCGAAATGGCCATTGGACTATCCACGTATACGGGCACGTTGGGGATTTGCTGGTACTCCTCCAATTGCCGCAGTACATACATCAGGGTTTGCGTGCGCCCCACGGCGAAAGAAGGGATCACCAGTTGCCCGCCGCGCTTGGTTACTTTGACGATCGCCTCGGCCAGGGAATCGTAGGGCGAGCCATCCGGGTGCTCGCGATTGCCATAGGTGGATTCGCACACCAGGTAGTCGGCGCGCGGGGGATGCTCCGGATCTTTCAGGATGGGCTGGTCGTAACGTCCAATGTCACCGGAGAAAAGAATGGTGGTGGTCTTGCCGCGCTCGCGCACTTCCAATTCAATGGAAGAGGATCCCAGGATATGTCCGGCGCAGTGCATGCGCACCCCGAAGTTCTTGCCCACGGGAAAGAAAGTATCCATCTTGTGCGGGATGGAGACGAACTTCTGTAACGCCCGGTTGGCTTCCTCTTCGGTATACAGCGGCTCGGGGTTGGCGTGTTTGCTGAATTTCTTGAAGGCCGCGTGTTCCGCATCTTCTTCCTGCAGCCGGGCCGAATCCGGCAGCAGGATCTTGCAAAGGTCGGTGGTGGCGGCGTTGGCGTACACGGTTCCGTCGAAGCCATCGCGCAGCAGCCGCGGTAGATACCCGGTATGGTCAATGTGCGCGTGGGTGAGCACCACGTGATCAATCGTGGAGGGGTCCACCGGCAGGCGGTCCCAATTGCGCAGGCGCAGTTCTTTGCCGCCCTGGAAAAGGCCGCAGTCAATCATCAGGCGTTCGCCATCGGCCTCCACCAGATACTTTGAACCCGTCACGCAGCCGGTCGCGCCGAGGAAGGTCAAGGTGGGCATAGGGGCCGTATTGTACTCCCGTAAGGGCCGGTTTTGAGGGTTTCTCTCGCCTGTAACTTGAAATCACTTTGTCCGAGGGCCGGCGCAGCTTCCAGTGTTAGCCTAGGAGCATGCCGCTTGAGGTGCGAGAAAAGGATGGCGCGATCTTGCTGAACGTCCGCGTGCAACCACGCGCCAGCCGCAACGCGATCGAGGGCGAGCACGGTGGGGCATTGAAAGTCCGGTTGACGGCCCCGCCCGCCGATGGCCGCGCCAACGAAGCTTGTTGCCGTTTGCTCGCAGAACAATTGAAGATACCGCCATCGGCTGTTAGAATTCTCGCCGGCGAGCGGAGCCGCAATAAGCGCGTGGAATTGCACGGGGTAACCGCCGACCAAGTGAGGAAACTCGTCGCCAGCCGCTGAATGCTGCGATTAACTTCATGCCCGATATCAAAGCCATCCAAAACGAGTTACGCGCCCGCCGGGTGGACGGCTGGCTGCTCTACGACTTTCATCACTGCGATCCCATTGCCTACCGCGTGCTGGGCCTGAACCCGGGCATGGCCACGCGGCGCTGGTTCTACATGATTCCGTCCCGCGGAGAGCCGCGGAAACTGGTGCACCGCATCGAATCGGGTATGCTGGACGCGCTGCCCGGCTCCAAGACCCTGTATGCCGGGTTGGATGAACTCGCCAAAGGCTTGAAGAAATTGCTGAGCGGCGGCAAGACGCTGGCTATGCAATATTCCCCCAACAATGCCATCCCGTATGTTTCCAAGGTGGATGCCGGCACGGTGGAACTGATCCGCAGCCACGGCAAGAAAGTTGTGACCAGCGCGGAACTGGTGCAGCGGTTCGAGGCCACCTGGACCAACGATCAATTGCTAACCCATCTGCAGGCGGGGCGCATCATCGACCGCATCATGCAGCAAGCCTTTGGCCAGGCGGCTGCGTTTCTGCGGCAGGGAAAGACCCTGACCGAATATGACCTGCAGCAATGGATCCTGGAACAATTCCGCGCCAACCTGATCGTGTCCTCCGATCCGCCGATCGTCGCCGTGGGGAAAAACGCCGGCAACCCGCACTACGAGCCCAAGGCCGCTTCGAGCACGCTGCTGGCCGAAGGCGAAATCCTGCTGCTCGATATGTGGGGCAAGACGCGGGGCACCAACAGCGTGTATTACGACATCACCTGGATGGGTTTCCTGGGCAAGAGCGTACCTGCCAAGTACGCCAAGGCTTTTGAAGTCGTTCGCACGGGGCGCGATAACGCCGTGGCTTTCGTCCACGATTCGGTAAAAAGCGGCAAGAAGATCGCCGGCTGGCAGGTGGACAAAGTCGCGCGCGATGCCATCCGCAAAGCCGGATACAGCAAGGCCTTTGTCCATCGCACCGGGCACAGCATCGGCACCGAGGTCCACGGCAACGGCGCCAACATGGATAGCCTGGAAACCAAAGATGACCGGCCCATCATTCCTCATACCTGCTTTTCCATTGAGCCGGGCATCTATTTGCCGGAGTTCGGCATTCGCAGCGAAGTGAACGTGTATGTGGCCGACCGGCTGGCGCGCGTCACCGGAGCCATCCAGACGGAGATTATTCCCATCCTCGCGTGAGGCCCGGCGGTTCTGTCTTAAGATTTGCAGCTTGCATGGAGATCGTTTCCACCGGCTTGATGCTCCAATTATGAAAACGGTTCGCGTGCTTTTGATTACTTTGCTGGCGTGGATGGTGCCGGGCTCGGGGCACTTGATACTGCGGCGCTGGTCCCGCGGCGTGGCGCTGTTTGGCTGCATCGCCGCGCTGGCCCTGATCGGCCTGCAAATGCGCGGGCGGCTGTTCGATCCATTCACCGGGGATTTTTTCGACAAGCTGGGTTTCATCGCCGATTGCGGCGCCGGTTTGTTTTTCTACCTGGCCCAATGGCTCCAGAATGGCGCGGCCGACGTGTCCCGCGCCGCGGGAGACTACGGCACACGCTTTTTTGCCGCCGCAGGCGTGCTTAATATCCTGTGCGTGATTGACGCCAATCAGATCGCCACGGGCGACAAAACTTAACGGCTTCCGGTTACAGGATGAACTTCACCCTCACTCATTTTCCGGCGCTGCTGCTATTCGCGTTGATCGTCTCTGTGGCCTTTGCGTTCATGCTGAAGGCCACGGCGCGCGAACGCTTCCGCTATACGCTCCGCTCGTTCTTCTATTTTGTGCTGATCAGCATGCTGGCCGGCTGGGTGATGTTTTTCTTTCAAAGATAGCCAGCAAACCACTGCGCGTGGGCCACTTTGAATGACAAGCAGGGGCGGATTTCCGCGGCTGCCAACTTTCAAACTGGTTCGCTACGCCCCGGTTTGAGGTAATCGGTAATCGGTCAGCTTGAATTACCAGCCTCAGGGGGTCGGAGCTTCAACGTTCCAGGACACCGTTTTGGTTCTCCGCACGAGAAATGTGTTGTTCAACACATTTCTCGCGCGGAGAGTGTTGGAAGTGGAGAAGCAGGACTCCTTGTCGGAGCTAAAGCTCCAACCCCCTATTTCAAACTGACCCAGTACCTGGTTTGACGGCATTTCCGCGCCAATGCTACATTGGAGTTACGGAGCCGAGGTAGCTCAGCTGGTAGAGCAGACGATTCGTAATCGTCAGGTCACCGGTTCGATCCCGGTTCTCGGCTCCA
>CAZCNH010000060.1:0-22582 GCA_964500065.1 uncultured Acidobacteriaceae bacterium | reverse complement strand
AGGCGAACAGACACATTCTGCATGACTTGCAGCTGCCGAATGAGTGGGCTTTGGAATGCACCAATGCTCCCAGCCTGACGAGACCGCTCCGTCTGCCTTGGTCCGCGAGGCTGGAGGCGCCTTTGTCCTCAGTGAAAAAGTATTCTATCGCTCTGGCGGCACTTGTGATGGCGGCGTCCGCGTGGCCGCAATCCGCCGCGGGGCCGCTCGCTGCGTCGGAAGTTGCCCGCGCGGCCATCGAGCGCAAGCTGTTTGAGCATCGTTGGAAGGAGCCGGGACTGCGGGTGGCATTATTTGGCGACATACTGGAACCACCTCCACACGAGGAACTGCATGCCAAAACTCTTCCACCGCAAACCGAAGACCAGCGAACCTTGGCCATTCCCGCTGTGCCCGTAGTCCTGGCGGCAATCTTGCGTGACCACCGCGTGGAAGAACAATTCCTTGCGCGCATGACTTCGGATGGGCCGGTGCTCACCCGATTTTCGCCCGATTCGACGACCCTGCTGCCATTTACGATGGACCAGTGGCAAAAAATAGCGCCGGAATTCAGGACATTCTACGACGTCGCGCTGGACATAACGCGCGGGCCGGAGCGCTTTGATCCTTTTCTTGCAGCGGACATTGGCCGCTACATCCCTTTTGACGAAGCGGTGGGACGCAGGCTGTCGCCGGCCGAAGCGCGGCGTGCGATGGCGCTCGGATTGGATTTGATCTTCCATCGGGCGTGGCTGGAATTCGAGCAGCGCGCGCGGAGCTTGGACGACGAGGCCATACAAAGCGCGGATCCCAAAGACCGCTACGAGGCGGCACTGGCTATCGCGGAAAAGGAACTGCGCGAAATGCGCAGCGATTTGCGGGCCCTGGGCGCCCTTGATCCGGAACACGTGCGGCGGTGCTTGCCGTTTCTCCGCCGGTACGGGGGGGAGGGGCTGGTCGGGCGCACGCAGGTTCCCCTGCCCGTGGGGCGCCTGACGCCGCAAACGGAGATGTATTACGTGCCGGTACTCACTTACCCGGTTCTGTACCTGACTTTCGCCCGCCTCGATGGCAAGTTCCAGTTGATTGGTTTTTCGATTGATTAGCGTACGCGCGGGGCCTTCCATCACGATCCAAGGGGCACCAACGTTTTGTAAGCCAGCTCGTTTTGTTTTTTCCGGGAGCGCGGCGGCTTCGCTATAATACTGAGCGGCTGCACAGGGTTACCCAGAGGAGCCGATGCCGGTACAGACGCGCACCAAAGCGCCCAAATTTGATGCGGCGAAGTATCAAGGTTTGAGCCGTGAGAAGCTGATCGAGATTTACCGCACCATGTACCTTTCACGGCGGCTCGATGACCGCGAGATTCAGCTCAAGCGCCAGAACAAAATCTATTTTCAGATCAGCGGCGCCGGCCACGAAGCGATTCTGGCGGCGGCCGCGTTGACCCTGAAGCCCGGCCACGACTGGTTTTATCCCTATTACCGCGACCGCGCCCTGTGCCTGGGCCTGGGCATGACACCGTATGAAATGTTGCTGGAAGCGGTAGGCGGAAAAGACGATCCCAACTCCGGCGGCCGGCAGATGCCGTCGCACTGGGGGCACCAGAAGCTCAACATCGTTTCGCAGTCTTCGCCCACGGGGACGCAGTTCCTGCAAGCGGTGGGTGCCGCGGAAGCTGCGCTGTATTTCTCGCAATTTCCCAAAGCGCTGGAACAGGCCAAAGCCGCGCCGATGGGTCACGCGGCCGGTCATGCAGGCGATGAAGTGGTGTACGTTTCCGGCGGCGACGGCACCACCAGCGAAGGTGAATTCTTCGAAGCTCTCAATACCGCCTGCGTGAAGAAACTGCCGGTGCTTTTCATGATCGAAGACAACGGCTACGCGATTTCCGTGCCCATCGAAGTGCAGACCGCCGGCGGCAGCATTTCCAAGCTGGTGGCTAATTATCCCGGCCTGCACATCGAAGAATGCGACGGCACCGACCCGCTGGAAAGTTATGCGGCGTGCAAGCGCGCGGTGGAGCATTGCCGCGCGCGCAAAGGCCCGTCGCTGGTGCACGCCCACGTGATTCGCCCCTATTCGCACTCGCTTTCCGACGACGAGAAACTCTACCGCACCGATGCCGAGCGCGACGCCGAAGCCCGGCGCGATCCCATTACCAAATTCGAGATGTTGCTGCTGCGCGAAGGCATTCTCGATGAAAAGGAAATCGAAGCCCTGGAAGAAGCGGCAGACAAGGAAACCCTGGAAGCCGCGGACCGCGCGCTGGCTGCTGAACCGGCCCCGCCGGAATCAGCGCCCATGTGGGTGTATTCGCCGGAAGTGGACCCGACAGGGCCGTCGTTTGCTTCGGAAGCCAAGCCGCAGGGCAACGACCTGACCCTGGTGGAAATGGTCAGCGCCACCATGATGGACGAAATGGGCCGCGATGAGCGCATCGTGGTGTTCGGCGAAGACGTGGCCGATTGCAGCCGCGACGAAAACCTGGAAAAAGTGAAAGGGAAGGGCGGCGTCTTCAAAGCCACCGCGGGCCTGCAGCGCAAGTACGGTTCAGATCGCGTCTTCAATTCGCCGCTGGCAGAAGCCAACATCGTGGGCCGCGCCGTGGGCATGGCCACGCGCGGGATGAAGCCGGTGGTGGAGATTCAATTCTTCGACTATATCTGGCCGGCCATGATGCAGTTGCGCAACGAGCTGGCGGTGATGCGCTGGCGCAGCGGCGGCAATTTCAAGAGCCCGGCCGTGGTGCGCGTGGCCATCGGCGGCTATCTGACCGGCGGCGCGGTGTATCACAGCCAGTGCGGCGAATCCATTTTCACGCACACGCCGGGGTTGCGTGTGGTGATGCCTTCTACGGCCCTGGATTTGTGCGGCTTGCTGCGCACCGCGATTCGCTGCGACGACCCGGTGATGGTACTGGAGCACAAGCATCTGTACCGGCAACCCTATAACCGGGCAAAATATCCCGGTCCGGATTTCACGATTCCGTTCGGCAAGGCCCGCGTGGTGAAGGAAGGGAAGGACGCGAGCATCATCACCTATGGCGCCGTGGTGCGCCGCGCGGAAGTAGCCGCGGCGGAATTGGAGCGCGATGGCGTAAGCGTCGAGGTGATTGATCTGCGCTCGCTGAGTCCGTTCGACTGGGAAGCGATTGCCGCCACCGTGCGCAAGACCAATCGCGTGATTATCGCCTACGAAGACACGCTTTCCTGGGGCTACGGCGCGGAAATTGCCGCGCGCATCGCCGACCAGTGCTTCCACGACCTGGACGCGCCGGTGCGACGCGTGGCCGCCATGGATACCTTTTGCGGCTACCAGCCCAAACTGGAAGACGAAATCCTGCCGCAAACGACGGATTTGGTGCGCGCGGTGCGCGAATTGGTGGCTTTCTAACTGGCGCGGGAACGGCGGAACCTTTTTCCGCCCTATCGCGTACTTAGTATTGAGACCTGTGGAGGCTCAGCATGATCTGCGGAAACTGTCAGAAAGAGATCGCAGACGCTTCCAACTTCTGTTACTTCTGCGGCGCCTGCCAGCAATCCCCGGCAGCGGCGCCCGCCGCTCCGGACACGGGCGGACGGAAGCTGCGCCGCTCGACCACGGACAAAGTGTTTGGCGGCGTGTGCGGCGGCATGGGCGAGTACTTCGATATCGATCCGGTGATTCTCCGCGTGGTGTGGGCGGTGGTGGCGTTTGCCACCGGCGTGGGCTTTCTGGCCTACCTGATTTGCTGGATTGTGATTGACCCGGCACCGGCAGGAGCGGTTCCGTCCAGCGCGCCGTTCGTTTCGCCAGCGCCACGCTCGCGGCAATTGCGCCGCTCGGCGATCAACGCCAAGTGGGCAGGGGTTTGCGGCGGCATCGCGGAACACTTGGGCGTGGACGCAACGCTGGTCCGGCTGGTGTGGGTGTTTCTTACGGTGATTCCCGGGGCCATCGTGGGCGGTTTCCTGGCGTACTTCATCATGTGGCTGGTGATGCCGCCGCCGGATTTTTCCTCGCAGAGTTCCAACCAGCCGGTTACGCATTCTTCGTAACAACCGCGCGGGTCACATTTTCTCCCGAAAGATCGCATAATCGAGCGAAGCTTTGCCTGCGCCGGTGGTAGCCAGCGCCAGCGCCGCGACGCAAAGCGCGAGCGCATACTCATATTCGTTGATGGCCAGGATACCTTCCTGGGAGTGCGCTTTCCAGATGGCAATGCCCATTTCGATGGCCACCGCCAGTGCGGCAAACCGCGTGTAGATACCCGCCAAAAGCATCAAACCGCCAAATAGTTCCACCGTTCCCGCTACATTGGCCATCACCGGAGTCAGGCCGATGGCCACAAAGTAATGTTGCGCGCGGCCGGGGTTGGCGAAGAGTTTTGCGTAACCGTGATAAGCGAAAATCACACCCAGGCCGGCGCGCAGCAGGAGCAGGCCAAGCGGCTGCAGTTTGTTCAGGAAATTCATCGTTCCCCCCCCAGTTCGTCCGCGACGGGCGCACGCGGGCTTGTGGACGGCCCCTACCATTGAGCAGTTTGCAGGGCCAAGTCAAGAGCAAAGCGGTCGCAGGCTAATTCGATCCGTTTCCCGCCCGCCGAATGCGCAGGACTAGTGCTAGAATCCGGCCTTGCACCCGAGCGAGGAGGCCCAATGGGCAACATTCGCACCATCGGCGTCAGCACCGGCGGTGGAGACGCGCCCGGCCTGAACGCGGTGATCCGTGGCCTGGTGAAAGCAGCGATCGGCGATTACGGCTGGCGTGTGATGGGCATTGTGGACGGCTTCGACGGGCTGATCTGGCCCGAACGCGCCCGCGAAATCACTGAAAAAAACGTAAGCGGGATTCTGCCGCGTGGCGGCACCATTCTGGGCACGACCAACCGCGGCAACCCCTTCAAGTACCAGGTGGAAGAACACGGGCAGACCGTGGTGAAGGACTTTTCCAGGCTGTGCATCGAGAACATGGCCCGGCTCAAGGTGGATGCCCTGTGCGTGATCGGCGGCGACGGCACGCTCAGCATCGCCAATGATTTTTACAAGCTGGGCATGAAAGTCGTGGGCGTGCCCAAGACAATTGATAACGACCTGTCGGCCACGGAAGTGACGTTCGGGTTCGATACCGCGATTCAGGTGGCCACTGAAGCGCTCGACCGGCTGCATACCACTGCCGAAAGTCATCACCGGGTCATGGTGATGGAAGTGATGGGTCGCGATGCCGGATGGATCGCCTTGCACGCGGGCATCGCGGGCGGCGCGCACATCATTCTGGTGCCGGAGATTCCGTTCACCATTGAAAACATCTGCGAAAAAATTCGTCAGCGGGAATTGATGGGCCGCAAGTTCAGCCTGGTGGTGGTGGCCGAAGGCATCAAAATGCCGGAAAAGGACGCCATCGGGAAACCCATCCCGCCAGCCAAGTCAGGAAACGTAGGGAATACGATCGCGTATTCCATCCGCGAAGATATGAACAAGGAAGTTCGGGTCACCGTGCTGGGTCATATCCAGCGCGGCGGGACACCCAGCCCGTTCGACCGCATTCTGGCGACGCGCTTCGGGGTTGCTGCAGCGGACTGCATCGGCCGGGGCGATTATGGAAAGATGGTTTGCCTGCAATCGGGAAAGATCGTTTCCGTTCCGCTGCAGGAAGCCATTGGCGTGTATAAGACGATTGATCCGGGTTCGGACATCGTGCGCGCGGCGCGCGGCGTGGGCATCAGTTTTGGGGATTCGGTCTAGCGGGCTGCGGGCAAAAGCACTTCGTCATTCTGAGACCGCGAAGCGGCCGAAGAATCTCGATCCCAAGTCCTTGGCGATATTGAACATCGAGGTTCTTCGTCCGCCTTCGGCAGGCTCAGAATGACGGGGAAGTGCTTTTTTCCGCAGCCTGCTGGGCAGCGTAATTGTCCGGGCAAGTCTCTCGCTTTCAAGCTGCGCATGCCGCGGCGGCTCCATGTAGAATCTTTCTTGCCCTGATGTCCGGGCAATCCAATTCCATGAAGCGCGTACTCATCGCTCTGGCCGTCGTGTCCTGCGTTGCCGTGGCGGCGTTCTTTCTGCGTCCGCGGCCCCCGCTGGAGACCGCGTATTGTGCCGAGCGCAAAGTTTCTGTGTGGAACCGTGTGGCGCAGGTGCGCGAGCCACTGGCGACGCTTTCCTACGGGGAGAAATTCGGCATCGTGGAGAGCCGCAAGGAGAACGTGCGCATCCGCACGCAGAGCGGCATCGAAGGCTGGATTGACCAGAAATACGTGATGCCCCCGGAACTCTGGCAGCGAGGACAGGATCTGCGCGCCAAGGCGGCCGGTCTGAAGCCCTACGCGCATGGTTCGACCAAAGTGGCTACCAACGTCCGCGTCGCGCCCGGACGGGAAGGCGCGAAGCTCTACCAGTTTACCTCCGACGTGCGCGTTGACGTTGTGGATCGGGAAGTGGTGGAGTGGACGCCTCCGGGCGCGGCGAAGGGGGTGGCGCCTGCCGACGCTGAGCCCGCCGAGTCCGGCACGGGCACGGTCACTGCAGCGTTCCCGGAAAAGCGCCGGGAAGACTGGTTCTTGGTGCGGGGTACCGGACCTGACGGGGAAATCACCGGCTGGGTGCTGGGCCGGTTCCTGGCGATGGATTATCCTGCCCCCCTGCGGGATTACGCTGCGGGGCTCCGCTTCCTGGCCTGGTTTGAGCTGACCGCGACGCAGACTCCGGAAGGGCCGCGCCCGACCTATCTGGCTTTTGGCACGGACGGTCCCGAAGGGCAGCACTGCGATTTCGACTTGCTACGCGTTTATACTTGGAACCCGAAGCGCGCGCGGTACGAGACGGCTTACGTCGAGGGCGCGCTCTGCGGGAAATTCCCGGTGGATGTGCAGCAGTCGGCCGATATTCAGCGGGATGCGTCGTTCCGCTTCACCAACGCTACCCTGAAGGGCGAGGAGCGGCGCGAGTACCGTTCGCGGCAGAATGTAGTTCGCCGGGTGCGCCAGTAAACCGGCGTCCCCATCGAAACACGATGATTGTCGCAGAGGAGTAGGCGAGAGCTATGGCACTGTTGATTAACGAAAGCGAAGTCCGGCAACTCCTGCCCATGAACGTGGCGCTGGACGCAATCGAGGAGTGCTTCCGGCGCATGGGCGAAGGCCGCGCCAAGCTGCAAATGCGGCAGCGACTGGAACTGCCGGAAAAAGGCTTCCTGCATTACATGGCCGGAGCCGACGCGGCCAGCGGCTACATGGGAATGAAGATTTACACCAGTGTAGGCGGCGCGCTGCGCTTTCTGGTGCCTTTGTACCGCGCGGCAACCGGCGAATTACTGGCGCTGATCGAGGCGAATCACCTCGGACAAATCCGCACGGGCGCGGCCAGCGGGATCGCCACGCGCTACATGGCGCGCAGCGACGCCAAGACGCTGGGCCTCCTCGGTAGCGGATTTCAGGCCCGGACGCAACTCCACGCGATTGCCGGAGTGCGCAATCTGCTGCAAGTGCGCGTGTTCGGGCGCGACCCGGAGCGCCGAGCCACGTTCGCTCAGGAGATGGGCGAGCAACTGAAGATCTCCGTGGAGCCGGTGGAAACGGCCGAAGCGGCGGTACGCGATGCAGATATTATCGTCACCGCAACTTCGTCCAGCCGCCCGGTGCTGCAAGGGGCATGGCTGGCTCCCGGCGCGCACGTCAACGCCATCGGCGCCAATTTCCCGCAGAAACGCGAACTGGATGAGGAAGCGGTGACGCGCGCCGGCATCATCGCGGCAGATTCGCGCGAACAATCGAAAGTGGAAGCAGGCGACTTGATTCACGTGCTGGGATCCGATTTCCATCGCTGGGCCAACGTCAAAGAGCTCTCCGATGTGGTGATCGGCACTGCTCCGGGACGAACCAGCGAACGGCAAATCACCTTGTTCAAATCCAACGGTATTGCCACCGAAGATGTTGCCGTGGCGGCGCGCGTGTATGAAGCGGCGCTAAAAACAGGGGCAGGCAAGCGAGTCGCGTTCTGGGGAGAGGAATAGAGAAGAACTCAGAACTCAGGACAAACCCAATGTCTGACTTGAAATTTGAAATCGCAAGTCATCTATAACCCACGACCTGCGACCCGAGATACAAGACTAAAATTGAAGATGCGAGAGGCGAGATCACTCGCTTAGCTTCTTGAGGGCATTACGGGCGAGTTTCTGAATTTCCGGCAGAGGGAACTCCATGGCCTTCTGGTAGTACTCGCGAGCGGCATCGCGGTGGCCCAGTTCGCGGCGCAAGTTGGCCATGCGCAGGTAGGCATTGGCCTGCAGCACGGGGGGCGTGTCGTAAGAGGTCTTCTTGCCGGTTTCCCACGGCAGAATCAAGCGGTAATAATTCAGGGCCAGATCGCGCTGGCGCAGGGACTCATAGGTAGCCGCCAGTTGGAAGCGCAGCCGCGGCAGGTCCACCTTGTTGGCAAAGCCGGGCGTACCCTGTTCGGTCTTTTTTTCCACTTGGCGATACACTTCGGCCGCGGCGTTCAAGTCCCCCAGTTTTTGCAGGCTGTTGGCGACTTGCAGCTCGAAGAACGAATTACGCGGGTAGAAACGCGTCAACTGGTCCAGCATCTGGCGGCTGTAGACGTATTGTTTTTCGCGGTTATGGATATATGCCAGCATGATCAGCGGGGCGGCGGGGCCGCGCTTGCCGTTCACCAGCGCGTCGCGGATTAATTCCAGGCCATGTTCCTTGGTGCCGTCGTGCCCGGCAATGCGCACCAGCCAGCGAAAGGCAAAGGGAATGCTGCCGATGCCGTATTCGTAGGTGCCGATCACCAGGTTGGCATCGTGGTTATTGGGATCAATCTGCAGCACCTTCAGGTGGAAGTCTTTTGCTTTTGCGGCCGGGCCCAAGGCATCCATGTAGCGCCGGGCGACGCTGATCTGGTAGTTGGATTCCAGCGCGTAGGCAACGCCCATGAAGTAGTTGGCGTCCAGGTCGCGGGCATTGGCCGCCAGACGTTTTTCGCAGATGTCGCGGGCATGCTGAAGAGCATCCCACATGGAAGAAGCCAGCCGGGGATCGTAGGCGGTGGGCACAGGCGCGACGGTAGCAGCGGCCGAGTACACATCATTATCGAACTTGCCCGTTTTCTGGAGCTGCTGGAAAAGGTAAACGTGCGCCAGGCTGGTCCAGTAGTCGGGATTTTCCGGCTCGATGGCCAGCAGCTTGCGGTAATCTTCCACCGCCTGCTCGAGTTCCATGCTGTAAAAATGATCTCGGGCTTGCAGCGCCAAGCCGGCAGAACCGGCCGGAGGCCGTGGCGCAGAAGGAAGGGAAACACCCAACAGCAAGGCAACAGCGAGAGTGGCGAAAAAACGGGTCACAAGCGTAGCTCCGGGGAGGCCCGCCGCCCGGGACCTACGAGGGCGGCATTGAGCGAAGACGGCGTTCCAGTGCCAAGTGCAAGCGGTCATGCACGTCGCTCGGCAATTCAGCCGGCTCCGAATTGCAGAACAGGCTAATCGTCTTCCGGGTGGTGTCCACCACGACCCGGCAGTCTTCACAGTGTTCCATATGGCGCTGCACTTCCGCAACCAGTTTCTGGTCCAGTTCCCCATCCAGGTAGCCGTTCAATTCGCGGATGATGTCTCTACATTTCACTGGTTTTGCTCCGTTGCGAAAATGGGGTTGAGCCGCTGCCGCAAACGCAGGCGCGCCCGCAGCAGCCGGGATTTCACCGCGGGAACCGAAAGGCCCAGCAGTCGCGCCGTCTCCTCGGTGGACAGTTCTTCGATGTCGCGCAGGACGAAAACGATTCGGAAATCGGGATCCAGCTTCTCGATGGCGCCGGTGAGAATTTCATTCAATTGCGAGCGGGCAAAGCGCTGCTCCGGCGAAGGGCCCCAGTCGGCCACTTCGCGCGGACGCAGATCTTCGCTTTCGGTTTCCACCGGCTCATCCAGGGAAAATTCTCCGGGGCGGCGCTTGCGCAGCTTCATCAGCGCTTCGTTCACCGTGATGCGCACCAGCCAGGTGTAGAAACGCGAGTCACCCTGGAATTTGTCCAGATGGGTATAGGCCTTCAAGAAGGCCTCCTGCATGGCATCTTCGGCGTCTTCGCGGTTTTGCGTGATGTTCTGGGCCAGGCGGAAGATTTTGCGTTCGTACCGGCGAACCAGTTCGGTGAAGGCCGAGCCATCACCCTGCTTGGCCGCGGCCACCAACAGGCCTTCGTCGTCTGCCACAACGGTCGAAGGAGGCCGTATCTTGGATTCCGCTGGTTGCACTCTGAATCTCCGGGGGAAACTGATGCGCGATGCCGCCAAGCCAAAGATATCACAACCAAGCGCACAAACCGCTCCCGCGCGGGCGCGCGCCTCATAGTTCGATGCAGCCTAACCCCATGTGGATTCAAGGATTGTTGGCGTGAAGGCGGCTGGGTGGAAGGTTCAAGGTTTATCTATCCGCGCTATTTCTTGGTGGAACTGCGCAGCAACTCTTCGGCGATGGGACGGATGATGTCTTTCTGGATGGACTCGATCAAGCGCGGCTGCAAGGACTCCATGGCTTTGCCCACTTCGCTGGTGATGCGGTGAATGATTTGCGGCTGGAGCTGCATCATCACCTTGTCCACGATTTCGTCAATCACATAGGGATTGACCTGCGGAGCGGCTGGGATCAGTTCCGGCGTCCCTTTGGCTTCCGGCACAGGCGCCGGTGGCGGCGCTGCTGCCACAGGGGCGGATGGCGCAGCCGGAGCGGCCCATTCCAGTCCGGGCAAATCGGCGGAGGGCACGCCCATCGGCTCGGGTTTGACTGGTTCCGGAGCGGGAGGCGGTTCCGGCTCGACGCTGATGGTCGGCATGGGCGGCAGTTCCGCTTCCAAAATCGGATTGTCCGGAGCGACCGGGGGCGGTACGGCGGAAGCAGCCTGCTGCTCCATCCATTCCGCGGGATTGGCGACCAGCTCTTCCAGGCGGCCAACCTCCGAAATCGCGGGCGCTGCCACGGGTTCATCGCGCACCAGTTCCATCGGCTCTGATTCGCCGCTGAAATCAACTTTGATGGGCGGCATGTCCGGCGTTGGCTGGCGCTGTGTCTCCTTGATATCGAAGCTGGGAGGCGGCTCGGTGAATTCGTGCGGCGAGGCGAGTCCTTCCCGGGCACCTTCCACCGCGCTGGCTTGGAAGGAGGGAGCTTCCGTCTCCAGGGAGGCGTGCAGTTCCGGGCCGCTTTCGCCCAGTAAATCGGCAAAAGCAGGGGCGCTGGATTCTCCCAGGTCAATTTGCGGGGTGCGCGCCGCGTACTCGATTGGCTCGGGTTCGGGCGTGCGCGCGGCAGCTTCTCCCTGCGCCAGCATGGCCTTTATTTCGGCGTCGGAAAGCTGCTGGGTCTCTTCCACATGAGGAACGTTCTGCGAAAAATGGTCGTGCGCTTCCTTGAGCGACTCGGTGTGCTTCTGCTGGGCCACGCGCTCGAGCATGGACTGCACCACGGTGATCAGGCGGTCCGGCGGGACGAACGGTTTCTTGATGATGCCGTCCGCCTTCACGGCTTCCATGCGGTGGTTATCGAGCGGGTCAAAAGCGCCCACCAGCAGGAACACCGGGATGTGCGCGAATTCCTCGTTCTTCTTGACCCAGTCGCAAAGTTCGTAGCCGTCGCGCACCGGCATAAACACATCGGCCAGGATCAGGTCGGGGCGAACCTCTCCCATTTTCTTCACTGCCGATTCGCCATTGCTGAAGCCGACGACTTCGCAGCCCAGATCCTTCAGGGCATTGGCCGCCATTTTCTGGATGTTGCTGTTGTCGTCTGCCACCAGAATTTTGGCCACTCACATCCCCCATTCGCCCGGGTTACCCCGCTGAGGCGCGACAGAACACACCTTGGCTACGCTATTCGTAACATCATCCCTATCGCGAGTCAACCGGAATGGGGGCAGGATGTGCTGTGGACACAGGATGTAGAGGCAAATCGCAGGATTGCCCCTGCGGTTCGTAGATTCGTCCAACAGCCTGTTGAAGAACTCCAGGCCATGCCATTCCGAACCGCCGCAGGCGACGAGGAATCTGCTTTGCGCTGAAGTATGCGGGTTAGTTCTTCTTCTTTTTCTTGGAGGAGGATTCTTCCAGTTTTTCCTTGCGCTTCTTTTCTTCCTCTTCCTTTTTCTTGGCCTTCTTGGCCTTCTCGGGGTCGATTTTGGTAAGTTGCGTTGCGGAAGCAGAGTTGGTTGCTGCGGGCGCCGAACTGCCAGCCGCTGGCCCGCCTGTTGAAGGCACGCCTTCAGCGCTGGTGGCGCCGGAGGTTCCGGTTGTCCCACCGGTCACGGTCAAGCCGGAGTTGCCGGGGGAAGGGGTCAGAACCGTCGTCTCACTTCCCGGTTCCGGCGGAGGGCTCATCTGCGGATCGCCGGTCTTGGCGGCGCGGCTCACATCCGGGCGGGTGGAAACCATGCCAAAGGCGCGACCGACTGTGTTGCCGAAGATTCCGCGCTTCTGCCCCTCGGGTGTATTCAGCGCCTGCTGCTGGCGCTCAAGCGCAGCCGGATCCGGCTGCGGCACCGGGAAGCCCAGCGCCTCCAGACGCGCCTTGGCATCAGGTACGAGCTCGGAAAGCGGGTAATCCCTCACAATGCGAGCGTAGTAGCGGCTGGCCACATCGCCCTTTTCCGATTTTTCAAAGGCCTGCGCCAGCATCATCAGCGCGCGATCGGCGTTGCTATAGAGCGGGTAGCGGTCCACCAGTTCGATCAGGCGTCCGCCGGCGGCGCGGATCGAACCTTTGATGAAGTAATAGCGCGCGATGCGGTAATCGCCTTCGGCCAGCACTTCCTGCACTTCGCGCAGGCGCTGCTTGGCCTGCGGAGTGAGCGGATGATCGGGGTACTCGCCCAGGAAGCGTTGCAACTCATCTTCGGCCAGGCGCGCGTAGGTGCGATCGCGATCCGGCTTTTCCATGCGCCGGTAATGGGACATGCCGACCTGCATTTGCGCGTAAGGGGCCTCTTCGGTCTGCGGGAAAAATACTTTGTAGTCCTTGTATTCGGCCACGGCCTGGGTCAGCCCGGCGGTGCCGCCCTCTTTGAAGAAGGAATCAGCCACGGCCAGCTTGGCCTTGGCGAGGTACTCGCTATCGGGGTAGGTGTTAATCAGGGTTTGCAGGGTCAGGCGGGCAATGATGTGCTTGCCGTCCTGCAGATCCTTCATCGCGCGCTCGTAGAGCACCTTGTCCGGCTCAGCTGAGGCATCCAGACTTACTTCTTTCTTCTTCTTGCCGCAGCCGGCCAGCAGGACCAAAGCCAGGGCCAGCGCGAGACACGTGCGGAATGCGTTTCGATTCATCGTTTCAAACCCTTTGCGTCAAGGCCTCGTGAGCCAACTGCTTCAATTGCCGGAAGCGTTCGCCGGCATCGGCTGCGTGGAACACGGATGTGCCGGCCACCAGAATTTCCGCCCCGCTGCGGACCGCATCGGCAACATTATCCGCGCCAATGCCGCCATCCACTTCGATTCGAAAATTCAACTGGCGACGCGAACGCAGATCCCGAAGCTCTGCCATCTTGCGCAGGGCGTTGGGGATGAACTTCTGCCCGCCAAAGCCCGGATTCACGCTCATGATCAGCACGAAATCCACTTTGTCGAGCACCTCGGCCAGCGCGGCCACCGGCGTGGAAGGATTGAGCACCGCCCCCGCACGGCACCCGTTATCGCGAATCTGCCCCAGAACCCGATCAAGATGCGGCGTGGCTTCCTGATGCACTGAAATCCAGTCCGCCCCGGCGTCGGCGAACGCATCCACGTAGCGTTCGGGCCGCTCAATCATGAGATGCACATCCAGCGTGAGGTTGGTTGCCTTGCGCAGCGAAGAAACCACCGGCACGCCGATGGAAATATTGGGCACGAAATGCCCGTCCATCACGTCCACGTGCAGCATCGTGGCTCCCGCCTTTTCCACCGCGGCGATTTCCGTGGAAAGCGAGGCGAAGTTGGCAGCCAGAATAGAGGGAGCGATTTCGACGGGCGACGTCATAATTTGACCCTGCAATTTTACCATTGTGCGCGGATTATTCGACAACCTGTAATTCGACATTTGTTCCGGTCGTGATGCGGGTGCCCCGCGGCGGAGTTTGCGCCACCACCGTGCTTTTCGGCTCCTGCGTGGAGACAATGAACTGAACCTTGGCCAGCCGCAACCGCGCCGCGGCGATTCGCCCCGGCACTTCGGATAGCGCCAGGCCCACATAGTCCGGCATCACATAGGTTTCGCCCGGCTCCGGCGCAGAAACCAGCAGATTGACGCGGGCGCTGCCGGCGTTGGCGGTATTCGGCGGCGGGCTTTGTCGCACGATCATTTCCGGGTCCGTGCCCGCCATGGGGAACAGGGTCACCCCGCCCAGTTGCAGTCCTCCGCGCAACAATTCGACCCGCGCCGCACGGATGGATTTTCCCTCGAGTTCCGGCACGCGTACCTTTTGCGGACCCAGGCTGACCACCACATGGGCCCGCTGCCCGGCCTTTACAATACTGCCCGGCTGCGGGCTCTGCCGCACGACCGAGTGGGCCGGCAATTCGCTGAACACCTGGTCGGCAACCTTGATGCCCAGGCCGCGCTTGGCCAATGCGGTCTGCGCGTCACCCACCTGCATCTTGGCCACGTTGGGTACTTCCACTTCGCGGCCTTGAATGGCGATGCGGATGGTGGTGACCGCAGAAAGACCGCCCGCGGCCACCAGGATGAAGGCTTGCAGCAGCAGCCGCGCCAGGCGTTTCGGTCTCGTCTCCGTGGTCATGAGTTGCGTGTGGTAATCCCCGTCTAACGCTTTTCTATTATAGCCGCGAAAAAACCATCGGTGTGGTGCGCGCACGGAAATGTGCGGAAATAACCCGCGGCGCCTTCAC
This sequence comes from uncultured Acidobacteriaceae bacterium, assembly GCA_964500065.1. Taxonomy (GTDB): domain Bacteria; phylum Acidobacteriota; class Terriglobia; order Acidiferrales; family UBA7541; genus CAZCNH01. Next base: position 7,762 of record CAZCNH010000060.1, on the reverse strand, counting down.
CCGCGCCCTCCGGCGAATCGAACAGGCGGTTCACGTCCGCATCCGGCAGCAGATGCGGCTGCAAGGCCATGCGGCCATCCACCAAGCGGCAGTCGCTGCGCGTGGTGAGCACGGACTCCACCACCTGCTCATTTTCTTCCGGCTCCAACGAGCAGGTGGAATACACCAGACGCCCCCCTGGCGCCAGAATCTGGAGCGCATTCGTAAGGATAGCGCGTTGCCGCGCTTGCAAAGCGAGCAAATCATCCGGCGTCAACCGCCAGCGAATTTCCGGATTGCGTGCCAGCGTCCCGGTACCGCTGCACGGAACATCCACCAGAATGCGGTCGAATTCGGCGGCGAAGGGAAGCGGCTGCGTTGCATCCACCGCCAGCAGATGAACCATGCTCCGCGCCCCGTCCATGGGCGGGGCCACCTGCTTTTCAACCGCAAATCGCTGCTGCATGCCGCGCACCCGGTGGAAATGCAAGTCCGCTGCAACCACGCGTCCTTGTGGGCCGGCCGCGCGCGCCAAGGTCAGCGTCTTGCCGCCTGGGGCGCTGCACACGTCGAGCACGCGCTGGCCGGCGCGCACGTCCAACAGATAGGCCACCATCTGCGAGGCTTCGTCCTGCAACTGGAAGCCCCCGCCCAATGGCTGGCCCTCCACCATCGCCATCCAGGCACTGCGGCCGCCGGCCACGCGAAGTGCGCTGCGCAGCCAATGTCCCGGCTCGGTTTGCGCTCCCAGGACGGAAAGTGCTCCGCCTTCGACGTGGCCACCGAACAAAACGCAAACCGGGGCAGGGGAATTATTGGCCGCGAGTAACGTCGCGGTGTTCTCCTCGCCGAACCGCGCGAGCCACCGCTCGACCAGCCAGGTGGGATGCGACCCGCGAATCGCCAACTGCTCGGGCAGGGAAGCCCGGCGAGGCAGCGGCGGCAGGTCATCTTTGCGAGCCCCGCTTGCGGCCAGCTTGCGCAACACGGCGTTCACCATGCCGGCGGCGGAACGCTTGCCTGCCTTCTTCACCAGTTCCACTGATTCGTTCACCGCGGCGTGCGCGGGAATGCGGTCGAGAAAAAGAATTTGATACGCGCCCAGCCGCAGGGCAATGCGTACCGGAGCGTCGAGTTTGCGCCCTTTGGTATAAACGTTCAGGAAGTGATCCAGGCGGCGCTGCCAGCGCAGGGCGCCCAGGGTGAGTTCCGTAGCCAGCGCTGCATCTTCCGAAGCGATGTGAGCCGCGCCTGGTTTCGCTGCAAGTTTGGCGTGCAGCAAATCGCCCGCATAGGCCGCGGCGGTTTCTACCCGCAGCAGCACCTCGAACGCCACCCGCCTTGCGGTGCTGATTTTCATTTACGAAAACACGTCAGAATCGGCCAGCCGCGCGCCGTTGGCGAAGTCGCGCGCCGGGAGCCGCTTGCGGCCTTCGAGTTGCACTTCGGTCAGGGCCAGGCGCGTGTTTTCCCCGCAGGCAACAAACCAGTGGCCGGCCTCCGCCACAATCATCCCTGGAGCGGTCCCACCGGTGGCAGGCGCGGACAAGGCAGGCTTGCCCCAGATGTGGCATGTCTGCCCGCGAAACGTGGTGTACGCCCCGGGCCACGGCGCGAAGCCGCGCATGCGGTTGTAGATGACCTGCGCGGGCTGCTGCCAATCCACGCGCCCGTCTTCTTTCTTCAGCAGGCGCGCCAGGGAATGCTGACTGTGGTCCTGCGGCTGCGGTTTGAGCGTGCCCGCTTCCAGTCCGCGCAAGGTTTCCACCATCAGCGGCGCGCCGGCCTCGGCCATGCGCGCGGCCAGTTCCGGAGCGGTTTCGTCCGCGCCGATTTCGGTTTCCCAGCGCAGCAGCGTCGGCCCGGTATCCATCCCCGCGTCAATCTGCATGGTGGTTAGTCCGGTTCGCGCTTCGCCGCTGGCAATCGCCCAGTTGACCGGCGCCGCGCCGCGATATTTCGGCAGCAGCGAGCCGTGCAGGTTGATCCAGCCGAAACGGGGGATATCAATCAGCCGCTGCGGAATGATCTGCCCATAGGCGATGATCACCGCCACGTCGGGATTGAGCTTCTGAAAGAAACTGAACGCGGAATCGGACCTGATTTTTTCCGGCTGGAATACGTGCAACTCCAGAGCCAGCGCGGCATCCTTCACCGGCGGAGCCTGCACGTGGCCGCCGCGCCCGCGCGGGCGGTCAGGTTGCGCAATCACCGTTTCCACGGTAAAGCCGGGTTCCGCTGCCAGGCGCCGCAGCGACGGCACCGCAAATTCCGGGGTTCCGCAAAAGACGATACGCATCGAATGCATCTTATCAGACACCGTCATGGCTCAACGCAATGTACCGGTTGCGCGTCTTTCGACCTAGTTCCGGGAACGAAAATCTTTCGCCCCTTCGGGGTTTGGCCATTTCAGGACTGGAGACCGGGGCTTCGCCCCGGCCTGAAATCTTTCCCCGCTTTGCGGCTCCCCGCGGCTCGCGCTGAAGATTGAGCAGAGCCGCCGCACCGGGACGGCTTCATACGAGCGGGTATGAAGGAGGGCAGCCTTCTTGGTTGGGAGACAAACGCCAGCGGGCTGGAAACGAACGCCTACTTCCACTCGCCGTTCTTGATCATCTTGCGGATGCGGCGTTTGGCCAGGTCGCGCTTGAGCAGGCTCAAGTGTTGCAGGAAAAGGATGCCGTCGAGGTGGTCAATTTCGTGGCACATGCAGCGGGCCAGCAGGGCTTCGCCGCGGATCTCGAACCATTCACCCTGCAAATTCTGCGCGCGTACGGTGACGTACAGCGGGCGCGTGACCACTCCACGGATGTTGGGAATCGAAAGGCAGCCTTCTTCTTCCCGTTGTTCGCCTTCCGTGTGAACCAACTGAGGGTTGGCCAGCACGATTTTCGCTTCGGGCGTCTTGCCGGAGCTTACGTCCACCACGGTGAAACGTTTGGAAAGACCGACCTGGGGCGCTGCCAGGCCGATGCCCTGCGCAGCGTACATGGTGGCAAACATGTCGTCGGCGAGGTTCTTGAGGTCCTCGTCGAACTTTGTAACCGGTGCTCCGGGCTTTTCCAGCACGGGATCGCCATACTTGCGAATCGTTAGCAATTTGGGTTCCCGCACAGTCGCTACGTCTGCCATCACGTCCTCGGGTATTTTTCCAGCACGGATTCACGGGCAAAGCCCGCTCAACACGGATACTTCTTCTCCCCTTCTAATTTAACATACCCGCCGTATCCATCCTCTGCTTCAACAAGCCTTTCCTCCGCTAAAACTCGTCCAGTTGCGCAAGGTAGGCTGCGAAGTTGCGGCGGGTTTCGGGCAGGGAATCGCCGGCGAATTTTTCCGTGAAGGCATCGGCGAGCACCAGGGCCAGCATAGCTTCACCGGCGACGCCTGCAGCGGGTACCACGCAGATGTCCGAGCGCTCGTAAGCGGCTTTCACCGGCTTCTTGGTATTCAGGTCGGCGGTTTCGAGAGGTTTGCGGAGAGTGGAAATCGGCTTCAGGTAACCCCGGACCACGACGTCTTCGCCATTGGTGATACCGCCTTCGAGGCCGCCCGCATGGTTGCTCGAGCGGGTAAAGCGTTTCTTGCCGGCATCGTACTGAATCTCGTCCTGGATCTGCGAGCCGTGCGAATGCGAGGCGGCGATGCCTTCCCCGATTTCCACGGCTTTGACGGCCTGGACGGACATCAACGCGCGCGCGATGCGCCCATCGAGTTTTTCATCCCACTGCGCATGGCTGCCCAGGCCCGGCGGCACGCCGTGGGCCATCACTTCGAAGACCCCGCCTACGGTATCGCCCGCCCGCAGCGATTCCTCCACTTCGTGTTTCATGCGTTCTTCGGTTCCAGCATCCACGCAGCGGAGTGGGGAATCAAGGTTCGCGCAAACGCGCGCGACTTCGTCCCAGGTGGCAATGCGTTCCAGGAGCACGCTGCCCACGCCGACGGTATGGCTGAGCACTTCGATGCCGAACGCGCGCAGGTACAGTTTCGCGAATGCGCCGGCGGCGACGCGGGCCGCTGTTTCACGCGCCGAAGCGCGTTCCAAAATGTAGCGCGCATCGTGCAGATTGAATTTCAGCGCCCCCGCAAGGTCCGCGTGGCCCGGCCGCGGCGCGGTCAGCGGGCGCCGGGCGTCTTCCGCGCCGTCGGCATCTTCCACCGCCATGGCCTGTTCCCAGTTGGGCCAGTCGCGGTTTTCGATGCGCAGGGCAACGGGCGCGCCGATGGTTTGCCCGTGGCGCACGCCGGCGAGCACATCCACCTTATCTTTTTCGATCTTCTGGCGACCGCCGCGGCCAAAACCCAATTGGCGCCGGTGTAACTCGGCGTTGACGAAATCCAGGTCAATAGGGAGGCCAGCGGGCAGGCCGGAAAGCCATGCGACCAGCGCCTGGCCATGTGATTCCCCCGCGGTGACGAAACGGATCATGAGCGACACAGTTTAGCGCACGCCGAAAGGGAATGGGAATCTCTGATTAGCCACAGTCATGGATCAGTTTGCCAAAAAGAGGGCAATCGGAGCTCTTGCCTGCGGGCTCCTAACTTCCAAACCGCCCCGCTCCCTGGCAGGCCGCGCGGGAGCCGCGAAGCGGCGGAAGATTTCAGGCCGGGGCAAGACCCCGGCTTTTCCGTCGCAGGATTTTGTAAGCCCTGGAGGGGCGAAAGAGCCCCCTGCGGGGCTTGCGCAATGTGGCTGAGGCGGGCACCAGGGCTTGCGCCCTGGGCTGAATTCTATTCGCCCCTTCGTGGCTGACGATTGTTTCTGCGGATAGGTCTGCAAACGAGCGTCCCGCATGCGGTGCTTCTGGGTATTGGGTGGAACCTCCAGCGCCCCTGCGGGGCTGACCCTGGTTTCGCGAAGGGTTTGCGCGGGGGAGCTTTTTCGTTGCGTCTCTACGCGCTTGACGCATGGTGGCGCGACGGCTACGCTTGCTGCGATCGTTATTCTTTTGGTATGGCCACCCTCAGCCCATTGCCGGAGTCCCGGAGTTCCGCGCTCACCCGAATCAGCGAAGGCATGAAACAGCGCGTGCTGGCCGTGCAGGAATACGCGCTGCTCACCTGGCGCTCGCTCACCAACATCTTTACCCCGCCGATTTATTGGAACGACACGCTGGAACAAATGGACGTGATCGGCGTGGGTTCGCTGCCGATCGTGCTGCTGACCGGTTTCTTCATCGGGGCGGTGATGGTGCTGCAGACCGCTTCGCAGTTCGAGCGTTTCGGGCAAACCTCGCTGACCGGCGACGTGGTAGCCATCGCGCTGGTGCGCGAATTGGGACCGACGATCACCGCGCTGCTGGTGGCCGGGCGCAATGCCTCGGGCATCGCCTCGGAGCTGGGGTCGATGGTCGTCACCGAGCAAGTGGACGCGATGCGCGCCATGGGCACCGACCCCACGCGCAAGCTGGTCACCCCGCGCATCGTGGCCACCATCCTGACGCTGCCCTTGCTCACCGCGCTGGCAGACCTGGTGGGCTTGATCGGCGGCTTCCTGGTGGCGCTGGTGCAGCTACGGCTGGACCCGGTGGAATTCTGGACCCGCGCCGTAGATGCGCTGGACTTCGGCGACCTGGTGCAGGGATTCAGCAAGCCGGTCGTGTTCGCGGTGATTATTTCCAGCGTAGGCTGCTTCAAGGGCCTTTCGGTGCGCGGCGGCACGCAGGGCGTGGGGCGCGCGACCACCGCGGCGGTGGTGGTAGCTTCGGTACTCTGCCTGGTGGCGAATTTCTTTGTTACGCGCGTGATGCTTGCTCTATTCCCCTGAGCCTTCGCGCCCGAGCGGAGACGGATCTTCAAGATTGATTCCCAATCCATGTGGCTGGCCGCTATAATTTCCCTATGAGTTTTCCGGCTCCCGCAGGGCCCGCAATTTCCTTCGAGAAGGTCCGCATCGGTTTCGAGTTCGGCGACGTGCTGCGCGAAGTCTCCTTTTCCGTGCAAGAGGAAGAAACCAAAGTGCTGGTGGGAGAAACCGGCACGGGGAAAACACTGCTGCTGAAGATGGCCGCGGGCCTGGTGCGGCCGGACGCCGGCCGGGTGATGGTGCTGGGAAAAGACGTGACCGCGATGAACGAACGCGACCTGCTCGAGTTTCGCCGCGAATTGGGCGTGGTGTTTCAGGAAGGCGCACTGTTCGACTCAATGAGCGTGCGGGAAAACGTAGCCTTCCGGCTGATTGAGGAAGGCGCGGAGGCCGCCGACGTCGAAGAGAAAGTGCGCGAGGCGCTGCGCTTCGTGGAAATGGAAGACGCGATTGAAAAGCTGCCCGGAGATTTGTCCGGCGGCATGCGGCGGCGCGTTTCGATTGCGCGCGCGCTGATTACGCGGCCGAAAATCGTATTATACGATTCGCCCACGGCCGGGCTGGACCCGGTCACGGCGCAGACCATCCTCACGCTGATTCTGCGGTTGCGCGACGTTCACGGCGTCACCGGGCTGCTGGTGACCCATCGCGTGCAGGATGCGTTTGCGCTGGCCCACTACCGTTTCGACGGGGAGAAAGGCGCGCTGGCGCCCGTCGCGAAGAATGGGCATGGGCGGCGCGCTGCAACTACGAATTTTGTGGTTTTGCGCGAAGGCATGATTCACTTTGAAGGCGACGCGGAAAGTTTCCGCACTTCGCAGGATTCGTACGTTAAACGGTTCTTGGTGTGAAGTCATTTTCAGGGTGCGGTTTTCATCTGAACAGAGGGGGATACACAAATGTCGCAACGCAAACAACTGACCTGGACCGAATTGCGCGTGGGCCTGTTCGTGCTGGCCGCGATGGTGGTGCTGGCCATTACCGTACTTTATGTGACCGGCGCTGATCTGCTGGCCGCCAAATACCGCCTGCGCACCTTCCTGCCCGAAGTCGAGGGGCTGAAGATTGGCGCTCCGGTGCGCCTGGATGGCGTACAAATCGGCAACGTGGACGCCATCCGCATGAATCCCCAGCCGAAGGACCGCAACCAGAATATCGAAGTGGTGCTGCGCATTGATACCGACTATCAGAAAGAAATCCGCAGCGATTCGCGCGCCAGCCTGATTACCGAAGGTTTGCTGGGCAACCGCTACGTGACCATCGAACGCGGCTTTACGGGCCAGCCACTGCAGGCCGATTCCGTGCTGCCCGGCAAGGAAGAAGCTTCCGCCAAGCAAATTGTCGAGCGCGGAGCGGAACTGGTGCAGAACCTGAACGCGCTTTCCGGCACCGCCCGCGACATCGTGGAAGCCGTGCAAAAGGGCCGCGGTACGCTGGGGCGCCTGCTGACCGACGAAGAGGCCTACAACCGGCTGAACGACAGCCTGGGTCGCGTGCAATCCATCGTCGCCAAGACGCAGGCCGGCGACAACACCATCGGCAAACTGCTGACCACCGACGATCTCTACCGCAAGGTGAACGATACGGCCGGCACTTTGCAGAATATTGCCGCCGACGTGCAAGCGCAGAAGGGTTCGCTGGGCAGGTTCATCTACGACCCGTCCCTGTATGACAACGCAAAAGGCCTGGTGGCGCGCGGCAATACGGTGATTGGTAACTTCGAGGCCGGCAAAGGCACCCTCGGCAAGCTCTATAAGGATGAAACGCTCTACGACAAATGGCGCGACGTGGGCGGCAACCTGGAATCGGCCACCGCCAAACTCAATGAAGGCAAAAGCACCGCCGGGAAAATGTTCACCGACCCGCAACTCTACGATAATTTGTCCGGCCTCTCCGGCGATTTGCGCTTGCTCGTCGGCGAATTCCGGCAAAACCCGAAAAAGTTCCTCCGCGTGAAATTTTCCATTTTCTGAG
>CAZCNH010000059.1:15071-23047 GCA_964500065.1 uncultured Acidobacteriaceae bacterium | reverse complement strand
TTCGCAAAATTGATGTGCTGGGCCAGCTTCGAATCTGAGCCGCGGCGGTGGCCGGAACCCATCGGCGGCAGCACAAAGGGCTCGCCGGGATTAGGCTTGGCCACGCCGTAAGGCGCCAGCGATTCCATCAGCCCCAGCAGGTTGTACATGGACTTGAATTCCTCCCACACAGCGCGCTCGCCATTGGCCATGCAGCGGCCTTCGAACAGGTACATATGCACCTTGGGATAGGCGCGGCGGAAGGCTTCGCGGTGGTGCTCGTTGATGAAGTAGTCGGCGTCCACCACGTACTTGTCCATTTTGTTGACCGCGAAATCGCGGGCCTTCAGGCCCAGGCCCATGGCGCGCGCGGCGGTGGCTTTCAAGGACAGCCCGTGTTGGCGCAGCGCGTGGTAATCGGCCATATGCACGCGCATGCGCCCGTACATGTTGCACGTTTCCTGCACGGTGTAGGCGGGCACAAACGATGAGGTAAATCCTGAGCCGAAATGTTTGAGGAAGCGCATGGCCAGCGACCACACCATCTGGTTGGTTTCCACCGGAATGCTCTTCTGCATCACCGGGGTATCGTGCTTGCCGGGGAACGGCAGGAAGGCGGCGTTCACGGTCTTGGCGATGTCCACGCGCTTGATGTCCTGCGGCTTGAACGACACGCGCTGCTCGTGCATGGCTAGAATGGCAACATAATTCCGGACGTTGGCTTTCAGCGCCGAGGCATCGGCGTCGGCCTTGTTGCCGATGCCGGCTACGGGGTCAATAGCAAAAATGTTGATGGCGATCTGCGGGTACAGCTCGGCGAGCTTGTAAGCCATTTTCGCGCAGGTCACCGCGCCGCGGCTCCAGCCGATCATGTTGATGGTGGAGGGCAGCGGGTTCAATTCGGAAATGGCGGCCATGGCGTGGATGACGTTGTCGTCCCAGCCTTTGCCGGTCATCAGGCCGGTGGCTTGCAGCGGCTTGTTCATGGACATATAGGAAGGATTGGCGCCGGGCAGGCCGTGCTTCACGCCGAAGCCGACTTTGAAGCCGGCTTTTTGCAGCTCGGCGGCGCTCTTGGGCTTTTTGTCGCGGGTGTAGGGATCGAAGCTGCCGGCCATGGGCGCCTGCTCATTGGGTGCGGCGTTTTTCGTGTCAACGGCGCCGGGGCCATCGGTGATCAGGAAATCCTTGTATTCTGCGCCCTGCGCCTTGCGGCCAAATTCGGCGATGATTTCACCGTCGGTGCGCGAGCGGTGGGAGGCCGTGCCGTGATTGAAAATCGTGAAGACTGCCATCGTGTCCTCCGTTGATTTTCTTTCCTGCGGCGGGCGCCAGGAAAGGCTTACGCGCGGCGATTTTCGGGTGGCAAGAATGATTGTAGCGCGCGGGCTGCCATTCCGACAGGCACAGATGCGACATTTCCTTCGAACTTTTCGATGGCCTGCGCGGCTTACGAAATCAGTGAAGCACAAGAAACTGGATTGCGGGATTGGCGGCGTGGTATGAGACGTGCATGCCAAACGAAACGCGATCGGCTGTGATTACCGGGGCTTTCAGCTATACGGGCCGCTATGCCACGCGCCTGCTGCTGCAGCGCGGATGGCAGTTGCGCACGCTGACCGGGCGCGCCGCGCAGGACGCGGAATTCCATATCCCCGCGCATCCGTATTCGTTCGAAAACCCGGCGGCGCTGGTGAAATTCCTGCGCGGCGCGCGGGTGCTGATCAACACCTATTGGGTGCGGTTTGCCTATGGCGGGGTGACCTACCAACAAGCGGTGGAGAATACGTTGACGCTATTTCGCGCAGCGAAGGAAGCGGGCGTCCGGCGGATCGTTCACGTGAGCATCGCGAACCCGTCGCCGGATTCGCCCCTGCCGTACTACAGCGGCAAGGCGCGGCTGGAAGCGGCGCTCGCCGGACTGGGCCTGGGCTACGCCATCCTGCGGCCCACCGTCATCTTCGGTTCCGAAGATATTCTGGTGAACAACATTGCCTGGTTTGTGCGCAAGTTTCCCGTGTTCGGAGTGCCTGGCGACGGCCGCTACGGCATTCAGCCCATTTTTGTGGAAGACATGGCGCAGCTCATCGCCGAGGCCGCTGAACGCAACGGGAATTACACCCTCGATGCCGTCGGACCGGAAACGTATTCCTTCGAAGACCTGGTGCGACTGATTGCCGCGAAGATTGGCCGCAATATCCGCATCCTGCATCTGCCCGCGGGCGCGGCTTACCTGTTCACGAAAATAGCGGGATGGCTGCTGCGCGATACCGTGCTCACCCGCGAGGAGTACGCCGGACTGATGGCCAACCTGCTGGTTTCAAAAGACACACCGCCCGGCTCCACCCTGTTGAGCCGGTGGCTCGAAGCACACGGCGACCGCCTGGGGCGACGGTACGCTTCGGAAGTGGCCCGTCATTTCCGCCGGGCTAGAAGCTGATTTTTACGTCTTCGCGTTCGGTGGCGGTGGCTTGGAACAGGGTGCGGTTCTGGTAACCGAGCAGGCGCGCCACGAAAACGTCGGGCAACTGCGCGATGCGGATGTTGTGGGTGTTCACGGCGTCGTTGTAGAGCTCGCGGCGGTCGGCGATCTGCGTTTCGATAGTGGTGATGCGTCCCTGCAACTGCATGAAGTTGGTGTTGGCCTTCAGGTCGGGATATTTTTCGGCGACGGCAAACAGCGATTTCAGCGCGCCGGCGGAAAGCTGGTTGGCCTCGAGTTTCTGGTCCACCGTTTTGGCGTTCATCCACGCGCTGCGGGCTTCCACGATTTTCTGCAGGGTTTCCGATTCGTACTTCATGTAGCCCTTGCAGGTGTCCACCAGCTTGGGCAGCTCGTCGAAGCGCTGCTTGAGCAGCACGTCAATATTGGCCCAGGCCTTGTCGCATTCGTTGCGGATGGCCACCAGGCTGTTGTACACGGTGATGAAGTACAGCAGCAGGCCGAGCGCGACAAAAAGAAAAAACGCGCCGAATAGAATCGCAATGCCCACCGGATCCTCCCTCATGGCCGCAAGCGGCCGCGCTGGCGGGGTATCTTAGCGTAAACCGGGGATTCTCACATCCGGCAAATCGAGTCGCCCTTGACGCTGGCGGGAGAACTTGGTAAGTAAGTATTCACTCACCATGAGCCGGAACGAGCGCATCTCCGGGAAAGCGCGGCGCCAGCAGATTCTGGATGTGGCCACCGGCCTGTTTTCCGCGCGCGGCTTCCGCGGCACCACCACCCGGCACGTCGCGCAGCAGGCCCGGGTGAGCGAAGCGCTGCTGTTCCGCCATTTTCCCAGCAAGGAGGCGCTGTACTGGGCGGTGATCAGCGAGAAGCTGCGCGTGCGCGGGGCGCAGGAACATCTGGAAGCCGCGCTGGCGCGGCAGAACGGCGACCGGGACCTTTTTGCCTCGCTGGCCGAAGGCATCATCCGGCGGGCGGGCGAGGACACGACGCTGTCGCGCCTGCTGCTGTTCAGCGCGCTGGAAAGCCACCGGCTTTCTTCGCGTTTTTTTCGCACGCACATTGCCAGCTATTACGAGGCGCTGGCCGGGTTCGTGGGCGAGCGGGTGAAATCGGGCGAATTCCGCAAGGTGGACCCGCAGTTGGCCGCGCGCAGTTTTCTGGGAATGGTGGTTTATCACATCTGGATTCAGGAGCTGTTCGGCGGGAAGCGGTACAAAACGTTTGAGGCGCGGGCGGTGGCGGAAGCCTTTGCAGAAATCTGGCTGCAGGGAATGCGCCGGCCGTCCAGGCCGTCCAAGAAGAAAAGGTAGGAAGACTTCCATGTCCAGGGTTCATATTTTGCGGGGTTTCTTCGCAATCATGCTTTCGGCCGGCTTGGCGGCTTGCACCAAGCCAGTGGTTTCGCAATCGGCGCCGGCGCCGGCGCCGGTGACGGTGGCGCGGGTGGAGGTGAAATCGGTTCCGGTAGAGTTGCGAGCCATCGGTTCGGTGGAAGCGTATTCCACGGTGGCGGTGAAGGCCCGCGTGACCGGATTGATCGCCAGCCAGCATTTTTCCGAAGGGCAGGACGTGCAGAAGGGCGAGGTGCTCTTCACCATTGACCGCAAGCCCTTCGACGTGGCCCTGCGCCAGGCCGACGCCAACCTGGCCCGCGACGCGGCGCGCGCGGAAAATCTGAAGGTGCAACTGCGGCGCATGGAGCAACTCTTTAAGGAAGGCGTGGTGTCGCGGGAGCAATTCGACCAGGCCAAGACCGAAGCGGAAGCCGCCGACGCGGTGGTGCGCGCCGATCAAGCCGCGCTGGATAAGGCCCGCATTGACCTGGAGTATTGCAGCGTGACCTCTCCCCTGAGTGGACGCACCGGCAGCGTGATGGTGCATCCCGGCAACCTGGTGGAAGCAAACAAAGAACCGGCGCTGGTGGTGATCCAGCAGGTGCAGCCAGTGTATGTGAGTTTTTCCGTACCGGAGCAGTCGCTGGGGGAGATTCGCGCGCGCATGGCGCGGGCGCAACTGACCGTGGACGCGGAAACGCAGGATCGCCAGGAGCACGAAGGCGGCGAACTGACCTTCGTGGATAGCGGAGTGGATCGCGCCACCGGCACGATTCGCTTGAAGGCGACTTTCGCCAATGCGGCGCGCCGGTTGTGGCCGGGCCAGTTCGTCAACACCACGCTGCGGCTGGACACGCTGAGCGGCGCGACGGTGGTTCCTGCGGTGGCCGTGCAGTCCGGCCAGAACGGAACCTACGTTTTCGTCTTGAAGGAAGACCACACCGTGGAAATGCGGCCGGTGACTCCGGGGCGGACCTGGTCCGGACAGACCGTAATTGAAAAAGGCCTGCAACCCGGCGAGACGGTGGTGACCGACGGGCAATTGCGCCTGTTGCCCGGTTCCAAGGTGGACGTCAAGGAAGGCGGCAAGCCATGACGATCGCGGAGCGCGCCATCCGGCAACCGGTGGCTACTACGCTGGTGATGCTGGCCATTTTGTTTTTTGGGATTATCGCCTACCGCTCATTGCCGGTCAGCGACCTGCCCAATGTGGATTTTCCCACCATCATGGTGAGCGCCGGCCTGCCCGGCGCCAGCCCGGAGACCATGGCTTCGGCGGTCGCCACTCCGCTGGAAAAGCAATTCTCCACCATCGCCGGGCTGGATTCGATGAACTCGGTGAGCGCGCTGGGCAGCACCACCATCACGCTGCAATTCACGCTCGATCGCAGCATTGACGCCGCCGCGCAAGACGTACAGGCCTCCATCGCCAAGGCGGCCGGCCGCCTGCCGCAGGATATGCCCAGCCCGCCTTCCTATTCGAAGGTGAACCCGGCGGACCAGCCGATCCTGTACCTGGCGCTCAGCTCGCCCACGCTGCCGTTGCCCGATGTGAACCGCTACGCCGACGTGTTCCTGGCGCAGCGCATCTCCATGATCAGCGGAGTGGCGCAAGTGCAGGTGTTCGGCACGCAAAAGGCGGCGGTGCGCATTCAACTGGATCCGCGCGCGCTGGCGGGCCGGCAAATCGGGATTGACGAAGTCGCGAGCGCGGTGCGCAGCAACAACGTGAACCTGCCCACCGGAACGCTGTGGGGCCATGAAAAAGCGTTTACCTTGCAGGCCAGCGGGCAACTGGTGAATGCCGAGGCCTACCGGCCGATCATCGTCGCCTATCGCGGCGGCAATCCGGTGCGCCTGGGCGAATTGGGCAACGTGATCAATTCGGTGGAGAACGACAAGACCGCCAGCTGGTTCAACGGCGAACGCGCCGTGGTGCTGGCCGTGCAACGGCAGCCGGGCACCAACACCGTGGAAGTGGTGGACCGCGTGAAACGGCTGATGGCCGCCATCAAGTCCGAAATCCCGCCTTCGGTTTCTCTCAATATTCTGTACGACCGGTCCGAATCCATCCGCCATTCGGTGGACGACGTGAAGTTCACGCTGATGCTGACCGTCGCGCTGGTGGTGATGGTGATCTTCCTCTTCCTGCGCAATCTCTCGGCCACGGTGATTCCCAGCATGGCCCTGCCCATGTCCATCGTGGGGACGTTTGCCGCGATGTACCTGCTGGGGTACAGCCTGGATAACCTCTCGCTGATGGCGCTGACGCTCTCGGTGGGGTTCGTTGTGGACGACGCCATCGTGATGCTGGAAAACATCGTGCGGCACATGGAAATGGGCGTCGAGGTGCGCCGCGCGGCGTTCGAAGGCTCGCGGGAAATCGCCTTCACCATTCTTTCCATGACCCTTTCCCTGGTGGCCGTGTTCATACCCGTGCTGTTCATGGGCGGGATTCTGGGGCGGCTGCTGCGCGAGTTCGCGGTGACCATCAGCGTGGCCATCCTGGTTTCCGGCTTCGTTTCGCTGACGCTCACCCCGATGCTGTGCAGCCGCTTCCTGCGTCCGATGAAGCAGGCGCGCCACGGCTTCCTGTACATGGCGCTGGAACATTTCTTCGAAGGCCTGCTGCATGTGTACGAGCGCAGCCTGAAGTTCGTGCTGCGCCACCGGCTGGCCACCTTTGCCGTGTCGCTGGTGATTGTTGCCGCCACCGTGCAGTTGTTCCGGCAAATCCCCAAGGGCTTCCTGCCCAGCGAAGATACCGGCCAGATCTTTGTGACCACCGAGGCGCAGGAAGGGATTTCCTTCGATGCCATGATGGAGCATCAAAAGAAACTCGCGGATATTCTGATGAAGGACAAGCGCGTGGATTCCTTCATGTCCAGCGCGGGTGGCGGAGGGCCGAGCAACAGCGCCAACAATACCGGGCGCATGTTCGCCCACCTGATCCCGCGGGAGCAGCGGCCGCACGTGGACCAGGTTATTCAGGAATGGCGCCAGTCACTGGGTACCGTGCCGGGCATTCGCGTATTCCCGCAGAACCTGCCGCCCATTCGTATCGGCGGGCAATTGACCAAGAGCCAGTATCAATTCACGCTGCAGGGACCGGACATCCAGGAGCTGTACGCCGGCGCGCAGGCATTGGAAAAACGGTTGCGCGAAATCCCGATTCTGCAGGACGTCACCACCGACTTGCAGATCAAGAACCCGCAGGTGAACATTGAAATTGATCGCGACAAGGCTTCCGCGCTGGGTCTGACCGCGCAACAAGTGGAAGACGCGCTGTACACCGCCTATGGCGCGCGACAGATTTCCACCATTTACGCGCCGGAGGACCAGTATCGCGTCATCATGGAACTGGAACCGGTCTACCAGCGCGATCCGAACGCCCTATCCATGCTGTATTTGCGTACCAGCAAGGGCGCACTGGCTCCACTGGACACTTTGGCGAGGATCAAGCCCACCACCGGGCCCCTTTCCATCAATCACCTGGGGCAATTGCCGGCGGTAACCGTTTCTTTCAACTTGAAGCCGGATGTGGCGCTGGGCGACGCGGTGACCGAGGTGGAAAAAACCTCGCGCGAAGTGCTGCCCTCGGGAATCACCGCGAGTTTCCAGGGCACGGCCCAGGCTTTTGCCGCGTCGCAGACCGGCCTGGGCGTGGTGCTGCTGATTTCCATTCTGGTGATCTACATTATTCTCGGCATCCTGTATGAAAGTTTCCTGCACCCGCTGACGATTCTTTCCGGCCTGCCTTCGGCCGGCGTCGGCGCGCTGGCCACGCTGATGCTGTTCCGGGTGGATCTCAATCTCTACGCGTTTGTGGGAGTCATCATGCTGGTGGGCATTGTGAAGAAGAACGCCATCATGATGATTGACTTCGCGCTGGAAGCGCAGGGCGAGGGCCTGGCGCCGGCCGATGCCATCTACCGCGGCTGCGTGGTGCGCTTCCGGCCCATCATGATGACCACCATGGCGGCGCTGATGGGCACGCTGCCCATCGCGCTGGGCATTGGCGCGGGCGCGGAATCGCGCCGCCCGCTGGGCCTGGCCGTGGTGGGCGGGCTGCTGTTCTCGCAACTGGTCACGCTGTATCTGACGCCGGTGTTCTATCTGTACATGGAATCGCTGCACGCGTGGTTCAACCGAACGTTCCGGCGCAGCGCCGCAACCGAAGCAGCCGCCAGCGGGCAAGCGGACTGAGC
>CAZCNH010000059.1:0-14971 GCA_964500065.1 uncultured Acidobacteriaceae bacterium | reverse complement strand
GCAAAACTTCTTGCAAAGCGGGCGCGGATAGGGCAGAAGTGTTGGCGCGCGGGTGTGGGCCCGGCAAGATGATGCCATCGCAGGTGCAAATCGAGTTCACGAGTGACCCCCGCTTACTGGGGATGATGCGGGCGATTGTGGAGCGGTGGTGCCTGTCGGCGCACCTGCCGGAACCGGTGGCCCGCCAGGTGACCCTGGCCGTGGATGAAGCCATTACCAACGTGATCCGGCATGCTTACCAAAGCCAGCCCGGCCAGCCGATTCTGGCGGTCTTTTCCCGGGACGCGCGCGGTCTTACCTTCATTCTCGAAGATTCGGGCGCGCCGGTGGACCTCAGTTCCATCTGCAAACACCCGCCGGACGAGTTGCGTTCCGGCGGTCGCGGAACTCATTTTATCCGCGAAATCATGGACGAGATGGAATACCAGACATTGCCCGCGCGAAACCGCATCCGGCTGGTAAAATACCTGCCCGCCGCGGGGCGTGAGCCAAGGAAGGATGTACCGTGAAGATTGCCATTCGGGAAATCAATGGAGCGACAGTTCTGGACGTCAGCGGTGATATTGATCTCTACAATTCGCCTGACATCCGCAAAGCCCTGCTGGACGCTTTACAGAACAAGTCCACCCGGCGCGTAGTGGTGAACTTGAAGGAAGTGCGGTATATCGATTCGTCGGGCGTGGCCTCGCTGGTGGAAGGATTGAAGAAAGCGCGCGAGCGCAGCTTGCGCTTCATCCTGTTTGGCTTGAGCAACGCGGCGCGGGAAGTGCTGGAACTTTCCCGGCTGATCAAAGTCTTTGAAGTGTACGCGACCGAAGAAGAAGCCTTGCAGTAGATGAAGTTTTGCGGGAAGCGCTCTGCCGTGCCGGACCTATGAACCCATTGGAAGCAACCGGGCGTTTTGCCATCAACGGATTGGCGTATATCGGCGGGCTGGCTCGCCTGGGCGGGCGGGCCGCGCACTATACGTTTATCGCGCCGTTTCAGGGCAAGCCCCTGCGCGTCGAACGCGCCATTCATCAGGCCATGCTGGTGGGCGTGATGGCCCTGCCCATCCTTTCCCTGATCACCTTCTTCATCGGAGTGATCCTGGCGCTGCAAGGCGCGTACGAGTTGCGCAAGTTCGGGGCGCTGCACTACGTCGCGCAGGCCGTGGCCATTTCCATGACCCGCGAACTTGGTCCGCTGATGACCGCCATTGTGGTGATCGGCCGCAGCGGTTCCGCGTTCGCCGCGGAAATCGGCACCATGAAGGTCACCGAAGAAATTGATGCCCTGGAAACCATGGCCCTGGACCCGGTGCAATTCCTGGTCACGCCCAAGTTCCTGGCCATGGTGGTGATGATGCCGCTGCTCACCACCTGGGCGGATTTCATGGGCGTGCTGGGCGGCTCGATGTTCGGGGTCAGCAGCGCGGGGTTCACCTTCAGCAGCTATTTCCGGGCCACGCTGGATTCGCTGATCTTGAACGACGTGTACACCGGCCTGGTAAAGAGCTTCATGTTCGGCATGGTGATTACCGCCGTGGGCTGCCATGAGGGCTTTTCGACCGGCGCGGGCGCCGAAGAGGTGGGGCGCTCGACCACCGCCGCGGTGGTGATGTCTATTTTCCTGGTGGTGATGGTGGATCTGGTATTCACCGCGATTTTCTATTTCATGAGCGGAAAGTAGCGCAGCGTGGACACAAACCAAACCAAGCCACCGGTGATTTCAATTCGCGACCTGCGCGTCAGTTATGGGGAGCGCGAGGTGCTGCACGGCATATCCTTCGACGTGCACTCCGGCGAAACCATGGTGATTCTGGGCGGCTCCGGCTCCGGCAAGAGCACGCTGTTGCGCACCATGGTGGGCCTCGAACACCCCTCTTCGGGCGAAATCCTGATTCGCGGCACCAATCTGGCCACCGCCCGCAAAAAGGAAAAGGAAGACTTGCGCCGCAAGATGGGTATGTCGTTTCAGGGCGGCGCGCTGTTTGGCTCGATGACCGTGGGAGAAAATGTGGCTTTGCCTCTGCGCGAGCACACCGAACTGGAAGATTCCACCATTCAAATCATGGTGCGGTTGAAGCTGGAGCAGGTGGGCCTGGCCGGCTTTGAAAACTACATGCCCTCGCAACTAAGCGGCGGCATGAAGAAACGCGCCGCCGTGGCCCGGGCCATGGCGATGGATCCGGAGATTCTTTTCTTCGACGAGCCTTCGGCCGGGCTGGACCCGATTATCGCCGCGGGACTGGACGAGTTGATTTTGCGCTTGAAGCGCGCCTTCCACATGACCATCGTGGTGGTGACCCACGAACTGGCCAGCGCGAATCTGATTGCCGACCGCATGGTGCTGATTGACAAGGGCCACATCGTCGCGCTGGGCAGCCGGGACGAATTGCGGCAGAGTACGCACCCGCGGGTGCGCCAGTTCCTGGACCGCGTGCCGGAACCGGAAGTTGCCGGCGAGCAGGATTATCTGCAATTGCTGACCGGCGAAGCGCCGCCGACGCGGATCTAACCAGACTTCTTCGGCAGCTAATCAGAAGCGCGCGAACCTTAGGCGAACCGATCATGCCCGATCAAGACCCACTTCGCGAATACTTGATTCTGGACCCGGAGCCGGAACCGGCTTTTGATGAGCTGGCTTTGCTGGCAGCCCGCATCTGTGGCGCGCAGGCGGCTCTGATCAGCCTGGTAAGTAAAGAAGGGCACTGGTTCAAATCCAAAGTGGCGCTGCCCATCGCCGATTCCGCGCGAACTCTGGGGCTGTGCATGCAGGTCGAGCAATCAGGCAAGCTGGTGATCCCCGATTTGCGCGAAGACGCGCGGTGCGCCGCCTGGTGGAGTGAACGTCCTTTGCCGGATATCCGGTTTTTTGCGGGCGTGCCGCTAGCCATGCCGCAGGGGCGGACGCTGGGCGCGCTGGCGGTGGTGGACCGGGAGCCGCGGCCGCTGGCGCCCGCGCAGGAAGAAGGCTTGCACACCGTCGCGCGGCAGGTGATCAACCAACTGGAGTTGCGACGCATTCTGGCTGAACTGGCGCACGCCATGGGCGACCGGCACCGCATCGAAGAAGCCTTGCAGCAAAGTGAGGACCGTTACAAGGAGCTTTTTGAAAACGCCAATGACGTGGTGTACACCCACGACCTGGAAGGCAACTTCACCTCCCTCAATCAAGCCGGGGAGCGCATCACCGGCTGGAACCGCAGCGAAGTCCTGCAGATGAACATCAGCAACGTGCTGGCGCCGGAGTTTCTGGATCTGGCGCGGCGCATGATGGCGTTGAAGGTGGCCGGGGACCCTCCGCGTATCTACAAAGTCGAAGTCAAAGGAAAATTCGGGCAGCGCCTGGCCCTGGAACTGAGCACGCGGGTCATCAAGGAAAATCACAAGGCTATCGGAATTCAAGGCATCGCGCGGGACGTGTCCGACCGGCGGCGCGCGGAAGAAGCGTTGCAGGCGGTCAACGAAAAATTGACACATTGGGTTCGCGAACTCGAACGCAAGAATCGTGAAAGCGAATTGCTCAAGGAAATGGGCGACCTGCTGCATTCCTGCGTGAATCCGCAGGAAGCCGGGCAGGTGGTGGGGCGCGCGGCCGCTGAGTTGTTTCCCAGCACTTCGGGCGCTCTGTTTACTCTGGCGGCGGGCCGGGAACTATTCGAAGCGAGCGCCAACTGGGGACCGGCGCCGTTGGGCGAACGCCTGTTTTCCGCCGAAGAATGCTGGGCGCTGCGCCGCGGCCGCACGCACTGGATGGAAGATGTGACGCAGGAGCCGCGCTGCAGGCACTTGGGCCCGGACGCTCACGGCGCGGCAGTGTGCGTGCCGATGATCGCTCAGGGTGAAGCTCTGGGTGTGTTTCACGTGCAGCAAATCACGCTTGACCGCGAATCACATTTGCCGCAGGCCGATCCGGTCAAGAAGATGCAGCAACTGGTGGAGTCGGTGGCCGAACACATTGCATTGGCCCTGGCCAACCTGCGCCTGCGCGAGACGCTGCGCAACCAGTCGCTCCGCGATCCGCTGACCGGATTGTTCAACCGCCGCTACATGGAATCCACGCTGAACCGGGAACTGCTGCGCGCGTCGCGCAAGGGGCGGCCCCTGGGCTTGATCATGCTCGATGTGGACCACTTCAAGCGCTTTAATGATGAACACGGGCACGCCGCTGGAGATGCGTTGTTGCGGGAGCTGGCTAGCTTCCTGCACCGGCACACGCGCGGCGACGATATTGCTTGCCGTTTTGGCGGCGAAGAGTTTGTCCTGATTCTTCCCGAAGCTACCCTGGAAATCACCCGGCAACGCGCAGAGCAACTCCGGGCGGGCATCGGTTCGGTGGCCATCCGTCATGAGGGCAAAGAGCTGGGGCCGCTGACGCTTTCGCTCGGCGTGGCCGCCTGCCCGGAGCATTCCGCCGACCCCGCGATTCTGCTGGATACCGCAGATGGGGCCCTCTATAAAGCAAAAGCGGCGGGGCGCAACCGGGTCGAGGTGGCCGCACCGGCGGGAAGCGCTTCCTAGCAGGCCTCGTGCCCCGCTTGCATTTCTGAGCAACTCCCTGATCTTTAACATTCCTGTAACAAACGGTGGCATCCAGGGGTTGTACTCTGGAGACTGGGGGAAATGGTCTTGCGGAGTACCCTGACCAACCGGGGAACTGTTTTGCGCGCCGGCGCGCTCGGCCTGCTGCTGGGCGGGCTATGGCTGGCGGTGGTGTTGTTCTTCGTCCACCAGGCGCGCACCGCCGAAGAGGCGCGCTTCACCATGGACCAGGTGAAGCACTTCGAGCTGGAAGCCCGGCGCTCGGAAAAGAATTTCCTGCTGCGCTCGATCTACGATGCGGAGTTTCACAAGACTGGAAAATCGCAATACTTGCAATTTCATTCCGAAGCGTTGCGCAACCTGCGCGCGGAAATCGTAAAGCTTGCGGCCTTGCTGCCGGCCAGCGAGCAATCCGAGGTGGCGGATTTGCGGAGCCTGGTGGACCGCTACGATTCGAGCTTCGCGGAGCTGGTGGCCGTGTACCGGCAGCAGGGTTTTGAGGATCAAGGCCTGGCGGGCGAATGGGAGCGCATCGCCTCCGGGCTGCAAAGCGCGTTGCAACAGCGCGGCGATTTACAGGGCTCGAAGCTGCTGCTGCAAGTGCGTCACGCTGAAAAGAAATATTTGTGGCGCGGGGATATGGATTGCCTCGAGGTGCACGCCGACGCGGCCGTGCAATTGAAGCACCACTTGGCATCCAGCCCGGCGCGGCGGCCGTGGCTGGCGGACTTCGCAGCCTATGAGCGAGCCTTCAACGCCTACCTGCTGAACGAGAAGAAGATCGGCCGGACGCGATTCGAAGGCCTGCAGAGCGAATATCAGGCGGCGATTGACGGCGTGGAACCCAGCGTCGAAAGAATGCAGCAGAAAGCCGAGCGGGCGCATCAGCGGGCCACGGTGCGCCAAACGACCGCGATTGTGCTGGCCTCGGTCCTGATGGCCCTGCTGCTGGGCGCCGTGACCTTGTACGCGCGGGCCGCGCACACCCGGCAGCTTCAGTTGCGCACCGTGAACCTGAAGCTGGAATCGGAAATCGGCGAGCGCCGCCGCGCCGAACAGGAGCTTCAGCAGGCCCATGATCAACTGGAACAGCGGGTGCGCGAACGAACCGCGCAACTGGCCAGCGTCAACCGCGCGATGGAAGCGGAACTGGCCGAGCGGCAAAAATTGGAAGCGCAGTTGATGCAGTCGCACAAGATGGAAGCGGTGGGCCGGCTGGCGGGGGGCATTGCCCACGACTTTAACAACCTGCTGATGATTATCGGCGGGCACACCGAACTGCTGCTCGATAACCCGGCGCTGGATCCGGGCGCGGCCAAGAGCGCAACGCGCATTCAGGAAGCCTCGCAGCGTGCCGCCAAGCTCACCCGGCAGTTGCTGGCCTTCAGCCGCAAGCAGGTCTTGCAGGCCAAAGTGGTGGATTTGAACCTGGTCGTGATGGAAATCGAGCAGATGCTGCGCCGGCTGATCGGCGAACACATCGAATTGGTCTGCACCAAGGACGGCCAGGTGGGCCGCGTCAAAGCCGACCCCGGCCAAATCGAGCAAGTCATCATGAACCTTGCGGTGAACGCGCGCGACGCCATGCCGCACGGCGGCCGGTTGTGCATTCGCACCGCCAACGCCGCCGTGGATGCGCGCTATGCCCGGCGGCATCCCGGCTTGCGTCCGGGCAAGTACGTGACCCTGGAGGTTTCCGACACCGGCGTGGGCATGGACGCGGAAACCCAGATGCACATTTTCGAGCCGTTCTTCACCACCAAGGAAAAGGGCCGCGGTACGGGGCTGGGCCTGGCCACCACCTACGGCATTGTCAAACAGAGCAACGGTTATATTGCGGTGGAAAGCATGCCCGATCAGGGCTCGACGTTCCGGATTTTCCTGCCTCGCGTGGAAGAGCCGGCCGAAACTTCCGGTGCTCCGGTTGCCGCGCTGGAATTGCCGCGCGGCGTGGAAACCATACTGCTGGTGGAAGACGAAACGCCGCTGCGTCTGCTGGCGCGCGACTTTCTGGAAAATAACGGGTACCACGTGCTGGATGCCGCCGATGGCAAGGAAGCCCTGGAAGTTGCCCATCATTTCCGGGGAGCGATTCATCTGCTGGTCACCGACGTCATCATGCCGGGCATAAGCGGGCCCGACCTGGCCACCGCGCTGAAACGCGAACGGACGGCTGCGCTGGTGCTTTTCATGTCTGGCTACACCGATGATGCCCTGGCCAGCCATGGCCTATCCGGTTCCGGGATCGCTTTTCTTCCGAAACCGTTTACCCGGGAAGAGCTTTTGCACAAAGTCCGTGAACTTCTGGACCGCGTGGCGGCCTCCCGCTCGTAATCTCTTTTCCGCGCAATTTTCCATCCGATGAAACGTTGCGAATCTTCATGCCGTGCAGGGAACCCGGACCTTTCCCCTGGAATGACTCGGGCCTACTCACGCTGCCATGAGCCTGCTATACTCACACTCCTTTGCAGGGACGGCCCCTGTGGCCGGCGGGTTGAGGTGCGCGGTGAGCGGAAAAAAAGAGCAAGCCATTGTCGGATTGTTTGTGATTATCGCCACCGGGTTGTTGCTCACCGTGGTGTTCCTGATGACCGGCGTGCTCGGGTCCGCCGTCTCGAATTCCTACACCGCATCGTTCAATTTTGCCGGAGGGCTGGAGCCTGGCGCCACGGTGCGCTACAAGGGCGGCCCTAAAATCGGGCGTGTCGAACAATTGCGCATTGACCCGCAGGATCCGCAGCGCATCGAAGTAAAATTCACCGCGGCTTCAGGATTTCCCGTCAAAGTGGATAGCGTGGTCCGCATCTATGCCTTGAGCGCGCTGGGGGAAAATTATCTTGAGGTCGGCGCGGGCAGTTCCAGCGCCGCCGTCGCCCCGAATGGCGCGCGCCTGCCCACCAAGGATTATTTCGGCATCGGCGACCTGAGCGAATCGCTGGGCGCGCTCGCGCCCAAGGCCGACCAGTTGCTGACCGAATTGCGCGACCGCGCCGCGGAATTGAAGGAAACCATCGTCCGCGTGAACGACACCCTCAACCAGCAGAACCGCGCCAATCTGCAAGCCAGCCTGAGCGACGTGCGCGGAATGCTGGAAGAAAACCGCCCGTTGATCAAGAAATCCCTGGCCAACATCGAAACCGCCAGCGCCAAAATCGCTCCCCTGATGGACGATTTCAAGAAGGCCCTGGCCGATGCCGACCGCACCGTGAATAACGTGGATGCCCTGCTGGGGGAAAACCGCGCCGACGTGCGCGAAGCTGTGAAGCAATTGCGGGCGGCCCTGGCCTCGGCCAATTCCCTGACCGACCAGTTGAACCGCACCCTGGTCACCAATTCCGATAATATTGACGAAATGCTCGAGAACATGCGGCTCACCACGCAGAACCTGAAACAGTTTACCGACACCATCAAGGCCCGGCCGGCTTCGCTGTTGCGCAGCCCCGCCGCGCCGGATCGCAAGCCCGGCGAAGCGCCGAAGAAGAAGTGAGACGGAAAAAACGAATTTCGTTTTTCGTTAGGCAAGGACTGAGGATGAAAACACCGCTGAAGGCCCTGGTTGCACTGCTGCTCGTGGCCGGCGCCGCTTCCTGCGGCGCAGTGCGCCCCAGCAAGTTTTACTCACTCGAACTGCCGACAGGCGCGACGGTGGCGTCCAGTCCCATGCCCGTGACCCTGCTGGTAGGACGCATCACCGCACCCCATATCCTGCGCGACGACCGCGTTGCTTACCGCACCAGCCCCACCGAAATCGGCGTGTATGAATATCACCGCTGGTCCGAGCCGCCCGCGTCCATGCTGGAAGCGCTGCTGGTGCGCCGCCTGCGCGCGGATGGCCGTTACAAGTCCGTGCAGGCCCTGAGCAGCAACGCGGAAGGCGACTATATCCTGCGCGGACGCTTGCATAATTTTGAAGAGGCCGCCGATGGCGCGGGGTTGGTGGCCAGAGTTTCTCTCGAAATGGAATTGTTCGAGAAGAAAACCGGCAACGTGGTCTGGAGCAACCTGTACAAGTCGGATGAGCCCGTCGCGATCAAGGAAGTCTCCGCCGTGGTCGAAGCCATGAACCGTGGGACGCAAAAAGTGCTGGATCAAGTGGCTGGCGCAATGGCCGCGTACTTTGCCCAGCACCCCCCCAAGAATTAGGCTCGCACTCCTTTCACGCCAAGTACGCATACGGTGGAAACAGGCCGCATCGCCCGGCGCTCCAAACGCAACGATTCGAACCCTGCGGCACGAAACTGTCGCTCGAGCAATGTTGCCGATTCCGTAGCGGTTTGTTCAGTGGCGCCTTTCGAGCGTGGCTGCTCCGCGATCACCAATGTGCCTCCCGGCCGCAACACGCGGCGCACTTCCTGGAAGGCAACAGCCGGCTTGCTCCAGAATTTCGCTACATTGATGCAGAACACTTTGTCGAAAGCCCCCGATTCAAACGGGAGATCGTCCGCACCAGCCTGGTGCAATTCCACCCGGCTCTGCGCTACCGCCGCGCGGTTGCGTCGCTGGGCCATGCGCACCATGGTTTCGGAAATGTCAGCTCCGGCGACGAAGGCCGCCGTGCCACTGGCGCGTCGGATATCCACTCCCGGGCCAAATCCAATTTCCAGCACCCGATCCGATGGTCTCAGATGCAGAAGGCCCTGCACCCACAAGCTGCGCTCGCGGTTCTTCAAGGCAAGCAGATGACCTACCACCCATCCCATCCAGCCGTGCGGGCACGCAAATTGTGCGCGAAATCCAGATTCCGAGCACTGCTTCGGCAAGGTCAGCGTTCTTGCTTTTTCGTTCATAATCACCTCTCTCGCTGGATTACGCATTCTCTCGCGCTGAAATTTCAGTAAGTTGGCCAAATGCCGGCCCAACGCGGCGTTTCGTCGCCAACTGCCTGTAATAATCAGCGAAATCTGTGTAATCTGTGGATTCGCCTTTCAGGGTTGCAACAAAAAATGCCGCGCCGCAACCGTACCGACATTGCCGGGTGGATGCCCTTTGGCCTGGGCCAGGCCAAGCCCAATCATTTTCTGGAGATGGCCCGCGTGCTCTGGGAGAACCGCGACAACATTCCCTACGCCTGGCGCATCCTGACGCATGGCGTGTGTGACGGCTGTGCGCTGGGCCCTCGCGGCTTGTACGACGACGCTATGGACGGCGTTCACCTGTGCCTGGTGCGGCTGAAGATGCTGCGCCTGAACACCATGCCCGCGCTGGATCCTGCGCGGCTTGCGGATATTTCCATCCTGGAAAAACTCAGCGGAAAGCAACTGCGCGAGATGGGCCGCCTGCCGTTTCCGATGATCCGCCGAAAAGGCGAGCGCGGCTTCCGGCGCATCCGGTGGGAGGAAGCGTTCCAAGTGCTGGGTGAGCGCCTGCGCCGCGCCGTCGCGCGCGACCCGGACCGCATCGCGGTGTACACCACGTCGCGCGGCCTGACCAATGAGGTGTATTACGTCGCGCAAAAAGTGGCGCGCGTGCTCGGCACGAACAACGTGGATAACGCGGCGCGGCTGTGCCATGCGGCTTCCACCGTTGCGCTCAAGCAGACGCTCGGGGTGGGCGCTTCCACCTGTTCCTACCGCGACTGGATCGGCGCGGATCTGATCGTGCTGCTGGGCAGTGACGCCGCCAACAACCAGCCAGTGGCCACCAAGTATTTCTACTACGCCAAGCAACAGGGCGCGCGCATTCTGGTGGTGAATCCCTACCGTGAGCCGGGCCTGGAGCGCTACTGGATTCCCTCGGTGGTCAAAAGCGCGCTGTTCGGCACGCGCCTGGCGGATGAATTCTTCCAGGTGCGCGTCGGCGGCGATATCGCGTTTCTCAACGGCGTACTGAAGTGGCTGATCGCGCGGAACTGGCTCGATGAAACGTTCATCGCGGAACATACCGCGGGCTTCGCTGAACTGAAAGCGGCGCTGGAAAAGCAATCGTGGGAGGAACTCGAACGGGCCTCGGGCGTGATCCGCGACCAGATGCTGCAATTCGCCGAAATCTACGCGCAGGCGAAAAATGTCGTATTCATCTGGAGCATGGGGCTCACCCAGCACCGCTTCGGCGTGGAAAACGTGAAGGCCGTGGTGAACGTGGCCCTGGCGCGCGGGATGCTGGGCCGCCCGAATGCCGGCGTGGTGCCCATCCGCGGGCACAGCGGCGTGCAGGCCGGCGCCGAATGCGGCTCGGTGCCCAACGCCTTTCCCGGCGGCGCCCCGGTAAACGAAGAAAGCGCGCGGCACTTTGGCGAACTCTGGGGCGCGCCGCTTTCGGCCAGGCCCGGGCTTTCCGCCGCGGAAATGCTGGACGCCGCCGAAGCGGGCCGGCTGGACGTGTTCTACATCGCTGGCGGCAATTTCGTGGAGACTATGCCCGAGCCGGAACGCATGCGCGCCGCGCTTTCCGCCGTGCCCTGCCGCGTGCACCAGGATTTGTTTTTGAACAGCTCGATGTTCGCCGCGCCCGGCGAAGAAGTGCTGTTGCTGCCCGGCCAGACGCGTTACGAACAAAAGGGCGGCGGCACCATCACCAGCACCGAGCGGCGCATCCGCTACTCGCCGGAAATTCCCGGACCGCGCATCGGCGAAGCTATGGCCGAATGGGAAATTTTCATGCGTGCCGGCGAAGCCGCGCTGGGTCCGGAGAAGATGCATTTGGTGCACTTCGAGGATGCGCAAGCCATCCGCGACGAGATGGAGCGATGTATCCCCCTGTACCAGGGGATTGGCGGATTGCGCGCGGAGGGCGAGTCGGTGCAGTATGGCGGCGCGCTGCTATGCGCGGGCGGCTATTGTGCGGGCATGCCCGAGGGCCGCGCCACATTCACCCCGCTTGCGCCGCCCGATATGTCCACCCAGGCCAGGCCAGCGCAACTCGACGCCGTCGCAGAAGGCGCCCGCCTGAAGGCGGCCGCTACAGCCTTTTACCTGACGACGCGGCGCGGCAAGCAATTCAATTCCATGGTTTATACCGATCACGACCCCATTACCGGCGCAACCACGCGCGATGCGATTTTCATTTCGCCGGAAGATGCCGCGCGACTCGGCGTGCGCGAAGGCGAATACGTCGTTCTGCGTTCGGTTTGGGAAAATGGCCGCGCGCAACTGGCACACGCGGTAACACAGATGCGCGGCGTGGCCAGAATCGCCCCGGTGAAGTCCGGCACCCTGCAAGCGTACTGGCCCGAGGCCAACGTGCTGATTGAATCGCGCCTCGACCCGGCCAGCAAGGAGCCCGACTACAACGCCTGGGTGACAATAGAAAAAGTGTAGAGGCCGGTCTCTAGACCGGCCGGTGGACAAGACGTAGCAGGTTTTCAAGGCCGATCCAAAGATCGGCAACTACAGGGGGAGCGATGCCGAATTGCTGGTTTTTTCTGGGGGATCCGGAGGCGTATCACTTTGACGAGCTTTTCGCCAAAAAGAAAGATGTGTGGGACGGCGTGCACGGCTCGATGGCGCAGAAATACATCGGCGAAATGAAGAAAGGCGACCTGATTATCGGCTATCACACCGCGCCGGAAAAGAGCGCTTATGCCGTGCTGGAAGCGGTCAGCGACCCGTATCAAAACCCGGAGGAGAAAACCAAGAACTGGGTGATTGACCTGCGCGGGGTGCAGAAACTCAAGCAGCCGGTGCCGCTGCACGAACTGAAGTCGCATGCCCAGCTGAAGGGCATGAAGCTTTTCAAGATGTTCCGCCCGATTGCCGTTTCGCCGCTCACCGAAGCGGAGTTCAATCAGATCAAGAAAATGGGCGGGGTCAAGTAACACCGGACCCGGAAAGAATTTCAGTTGACAGGGCTTTCCGAAAGGTGTTATCTGGCACCTAGATTCGTGGTGGTGGCGTCCTAGAGGTGGGTGTCCAGAACTGCGAGTGGATGAGGTCCGTTCGGGCGGGAACGGGCGCTAAGCGAATTTCATAAGTTCTGTCCAGCAACACCCCACCCCACCCCGGGGGGCGAGATCGCAAGGTCTTGCCTCCCGGTTTTTTTTCACCGCTAGCCCGCTTTCTCACAAAAGTAGCTCCAATGACCCCCGTCATTCTGAGGCCCATTTTTGGCCAAGAATCTCGATGTCCCCTGCGCGCCCAAGTTTGCAATCGAGATTCTTCGTCCCCCGATTCGACGCTTCGCACCGAATTGGAAGCGTTCCTCGGAATGACGAGCTTTCGTGCTGAGGAAAACAGGCTGGCGCACGCGCTTCGAGCAGGACTTCCTTCGCTCCGGCCGGTTTGGGGAACACATTTGCGCGTCGTGGCCGCAAGCCGCCGTTGTGAGAAACGCGGGCCAATTTTTTTTGTTACCCAGGACGTTGATCAGGAGAGGGCTGGTGTGCGGACGGATTTTTGCTGGCGCTTGCTGGCATAAAGCGCGCGGTCGGCGCGGTCCAGAAGCGACTCGGCCGTATCTCCCTCCTGATAGCCGGCGATGCCCGCGGAAATATGCAGGGTGGTAGTCTGCCCGGCGACGAGGACCTGGAAGGGCCGCAGGCGGTTCAGAAACACCTCGGCGTTTTCCACCGGGCATTCCAGAAGAATAGCTATGAATTCATCGCCGCCCAGTCGCGCAGCCACATCGGTGGTTCGGATGGATTTCTTCATTTTGTCGGCCAGCGAGCGCAGCACCAGGTCGCCAGAGGAATGACCGTGTTTGTCGTTGATATTCTTGAAGTCGTCCACGTCCAGGCAGACCACGGTCAGCGCCTGTTTGTGGCGGCGGGCCCGGGCAATCTCCACAGCCAGCCGTTCGTCGGCAAAACGCCGGTTGAACAGGCCGGTCAGGTGGTCCATCACCGCCAGTTTGTAGAATTCGTCGGCTTCCAGTTGCAGTTTGGAGATTTCTTCGATCTTGCGGCTGAGTTCCTTGCGTAACTTGCGCAGTTGCACCTGCTGCCAGATGGTGTAGGCGTTGAAAAGCAGAACCAGGCAGACCAGGCCGCGCAACGCCTGCTCGGTCTGGAAGCGCTCCACCAGGTTGCCTTCTTGCACCAGTTGCGGGAAGGATACGGTGACCACCGCGACCAGAAGCAACAGCATCACCACGACCACGGACCACCAGGTAAACCACTCCCGGCGTTCGAGCCGCTCCAGCCGGCGCTGGATCTCCTGCACGGCGAATTGCGCGGCAACCGCTTCGTCGATCCGGGAGTCGCTTGCAGGGGCGTCGGATGGCGCGTTGGGTTGTGGCGAAGGGATCATTTTCCGCTGGGTATTATATTCGGGGCCTTTGCAGCCAAAATTAGAATTCTCTTAAGATTTCCATTCCAGCACAACCGCCCGCCCGTGGTGGTGTTCCCGGAATCGCTCTCTGAGCAGGCCGCCCGATTTTTGCTATAATCCGCTGCGCTGAGGTCACTATGGGTTTGCAGGTTCTGACACGGATATCCGGCGACGTCACGGTTTTGGATTTGCAGGGCCGGGTCACCATCGGCAAGGGAAACGACGCGCTGGCGAACGCCCTGCGGGAAAGCATGGAGGGCGGCTGCAAGAAGCTGCTGCTGAACATGACTGGCATCAGCCAGATGGACAGCTCGGGCATCAGCACCATGGTGCGCGCATTCGTCACCCTGAGCCGCGGTGGCGGCTCGCTCAAGATCGCGGGCGCCAGCGGCCGCGTTCGTGATGTGCTGGAGGTCACGCGCCTGCTGGCCTCTATTCCCAACTTCCCCACCGAAGCCGAAGCCTTGCAGAGCTTCCGCTAGCCGGCGGGGTTGCCCAAACCGCCATGCTGAACAATCAGGCGTTCTTCCGAAGTTTCTGGCCGAAGGTGGCCATCGCCGTCACGCGCAGCCGCCCCCACAGCGATGCGGATATCCTTCCCCTGCTGCGCCGCTTGCGCATTCCGCGCGGCGCGCGCGTGCTGGATGTGCCCTGCGGCTTCGGGCGCCACTCGGTGCTGCTGGCGCGGCGTGGCTATCGCGTGACCGGGGTTGATATCGGCCGTGAAGTGCTGGCCGAAGCGCGTCACCGGGCGGATGCCGCCGGGGTCCGCGTGGATTTGCAGCGCTGTGACATGCGGCGACTGGCGTTCCGCAGCCAGTTCGACATGGTGCTGAACTTGTTCACCAGCTTCGGCTATTTCGGCGACGAAGAAGACGCCCGCGTACTCGCAAGCTTCTACCGCGCGCTGCGGCCGGGCGGATGGCTGGCGCTGCAGACGATTCATCGTGACGCTGTGATGCGTCATTACCGGCCGCGAGCCCGTAGCCGGCTGCCCGGTGGCCTGTTGCTGCGCGAAACCGTTTCTTTGGATTGGATGCTCGGCGCCATCCGCACGGAATGGTCCTTCCAAGAGAGGCGCAGAACGACGCGCGGTGTAACCACGTTGCGCATGTACGCGTGTCACGAACTGGTGCGCATGCTGCGCGCCGCCGGTTTCCGCCGCATCTCCGCGCACGGCAACTTTACGGGCAAACCGCTTACTTTTGATCACCAGTGGCAACTGGTTGTGGGGCAGAAACC
>CAZCNH010000058.1:0-23994 GCA_964500065.1 uncultured Acidobacteriaceae bacterium | reverse complement strand
CCAGGAAACGTTCTACGTCTTTGTGCACCGACCGCAGCACCCAGGCGATTACCGTCGCGTCGTCCACATAGCCAATTCCGAAGATCGCATCAGGAATCATGTCCAGCGGGTCCACGAAGTAGATCAACGCCGCAAGGATTAAAACGATCGTCTTCCAGGGAACTTCGCGGTAGGCGCCCTTCATCCACGCGCGGATCAGCCGGAAGAGCTTTTGCAAATCAGCCCAGATGCTCCTGAGTCGGCCTTCCTGCTGTTCGGCCTTGCGCATCGCTTCGCCGAGCAGGGAACTGGCCTTCTGCCGGTCCGCCGCAACCCGCGCGGCTTCTTCTTTTGCGCTTCGAAAAAGCTTTTCGTCCAATTTCACCTGATCACTCCGGCGCGTGGGCAACTTTCGCCGCGCCTCGAATCATATTCTCAGCCGCAGGGAGGGTTTCGCAAGCCAGCCAGCGGAGAGAAAACGGCGCGATCCGAAAACCGCTCCCCTGGTTCAAGAGTCATGACCTGATCGAGTGCGGATTTTGCTGCGGGTTATGAAGAACGCAGAAAAAAAGGCGGGCCCCACTGCTGGACCCGCCTTGCACCGTTCGGACGATTCCGCCCGGTTAGAAGATAAACTTCACACCCAGTTGCATATCGCGGGCGCCAAACAGCACGCCACTGGCAGACGAGAGACAATTGGACTTTTTGCACAGGCTCAGGTCCCCCTGGCCGGTAGCAGGATCAACGATGCCCGCAAAGTTGGTATCCTGGCGCAATACAACTTGCGGAGCGGAGCTGGTTCCGGTAGTGGCCAAAACCCGGTAGCCGGTCGTGCTGAAATTAAACCGATTAGAGTGGTTGCTTCGGTTGAACAGGTTGAAGGCTTCCCAGAGTAGTTTGACGCTCATTCTCTCACTTATCTTGATCTCCTTCTGGACGCGGAAATCCACCGAAGCAAAGGCGGTGGTTTCCAGGTTGTTGCGCGGCAGCCATCCGGCGCGCAAGGAGCCATTGGATCCGTTGATGCTTCCCGTGTCCGACGGAGATACGGTGCTGGAAATCGAACCCGACACCGTCAAGCTTACGGGTTGACCGTCATTGGCGGTCACGATGCCGTTAAACGACCAACCGCCGAACACTTTTCCGCGGGCACCGTTCCCCGGGTGAAACACATCGTCGGGCTGCCAAATGAAAGTCCAGACAAAGCGCTTGCGCACGTCGAAGTCCGACCGGGCGTATTCCCGGAAGCGGTTGAATGGATCAAAAAATGACTCGAACGAACCGGCAAACGGGCTTGCCCCCATGGCCTGCCCGTCGTCCTTTGCGGA
This sequence comes from uncultured Acidobacteriaceae bacterium, assembly GCA_964500065.1. Lineage (GTDB taxonomy): Bacteria > Acidobacteriota > Terriglobia > Acidiferrales > UBA7541 > CAZCNH01. The sequence continues at coordinate 22,687 of CAZCNH010000058.1, read as the reverse complement.
CGAAATCGTGAGATGGGCGGTTTGCGTCAAACCCCATCGCTGGCGCTGGGTGATTTGGAAAATCACGGCATTGTACGTGGAATTCAGGTCGCTCGTCTGCCGGATCACTTGGCGGAGCCTGGTCGCGCAGGTCGCGCTTTGCGCATTTACCAGCGTGTCACAGAGCGGGCGATTCCCTGAATAGAACTGCGTGGTTCCCAGCAGCGTCCGGTCGGTTGTGGTGGTGGTAGAACCGTCCGCATCTATCAAGAAGTCTACCGTGCGGGTCGGCGCATTCAGATTGATGTCGCTGGCGTGGGTCAGGTGCGTCCCCCGGGTAAACAGGTAAGTTACCGAAAAGGCGAGGTTCCGAGACAATTCCCGCTCATACGCCACATCCATCATGGAGATAAACGGATTCACATAATCGTTGGCGACGAAGGCCACCGAGCGCGTTCCCGCGGAGCCTCCCGCGGGCAGTGATGAAAAGATGGAAGCGTAAACCGGCCCGGCAGCCAGCTGGGCGGGCGTTGTGCCGCTGAAAGAAAAACTCGGCAGGGCAACCCCGTTTTCCAGAAGGGCTGATCGGATCAACGCGTTTGGAGTCCGTCCATAATAGACACCGCCCCCAAATCGCACCACATCCTTTTGATTCCCGCCGACGTCCCAGGCAAATGCCAGGCGCGGCCCAAAATTGTTCTTATCCTTGTTCAGCCTGGTTGTTTCAGGTGAAAAAGACTGACCCGGATAGCCTTGAGCGGTAATCACCCCGATCCCCGGAATGTTGACCTGCAAACTTGGAACCTCCGGCATCGTCTGGTACTCATAACGAAGACCGGCATTCACGGTCAGGCGGGGGGTCCATTTGAAAGTGTCCTGCACGAAGAAGTTGTAGTCGGTGGTCGCGATAAAAATATCGCCCGGGGTGGCTCCCACCCGCAGGTCGAACGCCTGGGTGTAGGAATTCCAGTGCTTGCCCAGAGTCCCGCTCAAGTTAAACGGGGTGCAGGCTGGCCGGATAGAAGGCGGGCAGTCCTGCGCCAGCGCTTGCAGAGTTGTGTAGGCAAATACGCCGCCGCCGTTACGAATGTTAGTCGTGGTGTCCCGCACATGATTGATATCCAAGCCGGCTTTGATCGTGTGACGGCCGGTAGTCCAGGAAACGGTGTCGGTCCACTGAAAGCGGCGCTCATCCGGCCACGCCGGGCGGGGCAGAAACTCAGACATGCCAAAGCTGATGCCGTTGGTGATCGTTGTTCTCGGGTCCAGCGAATTCGGCGATTGGAATTCAAAGTCACGCCCAAATTGAAAGGAAGCCTGGTTGACCAGGCGCGAGCTGAGAACCGAACTCAATCGGGCGATAAACACATCGGTCTTCACCCCGTCAGTGCCGTTATCGGAGGCGGCGCGCCCCAACGTTTGCTGCGTCTGAATCCCACTTGGGGAAATCCAGCGGTGCCAGTTATAACTGCCCGTGAAAGTGTGGTTGGGCGAAATGTTCCAATCCACCTTCCCAAGCGCCACATTGTTGCGCCGCTTGCGTGGTTCCTGCCCGGCAATATCAATGAAGAACTGCTGCAGCGCTGCGCAATTTGCAATCAATTGAGCGTTCGTTGAAGTTCCCACGCAGGAAGTGTTGAAGGTGGAAAAGAAGGTTCCCCCAGAAGCCGAAACCAGATAGCTTTCTGTACGCAGTTGTTGGTCAAAATTTCCATAGAAGAAGAGCTTATCCTTCGCAATCGGCCCACCCAGGCCCAGCCCATACTGCTGGCGACGATCCTTATTTTTCAAGGCGTTTCCGGCCGGATCAAACAGCGTAGGCTCTCGCGCCTGCAGGCTGTCGTCCCGGATGTAATAGAAGCCTTCTCCATGCCAATCGTTGGTCCCCGACTTTGTTACAGCATTGACGGTACCGCCTGCTGCGCGGCCAAACTCGGCGCTGAAGGTGCTCAGCCCAACTTGAAACTCCTTGATTGACGACTGGCTGATGGTGTACGCCACGCGTGTCCGGCCGCGGGTCTCAGAGAAAAACGCCTGGTTATTATCCGCTCCGTCGACGGTATTGTTGTTCAGCAGCCCGCTGATCCCGCGGCTGCTAATGAGGCCGAAAGTTCCATCCGGAGACACGCCGGGCGTGAGCAGCACAAAGTTGTCCCAGCGCCGGCCGTTGATGGGCAGATCCTCGATTTGCTTTTGAGTGACGGTATTGGAAACTTCGACCTTCTCGGGATCGGTCGTAGAGACCACGTCAGAAACAGTGACCACAGATTCCGCGGTTTTGACCTTGATGGCCAGGTTTGCAGTAGCGACACCTCCGACGGAAACTTCGACCCCCCCTGCCTTTGTCGTCGCAAAACCCTGCGCCTCCACAATGACCTCGTACTTACCCGAAGGAAGCAGGTTCACTCGATAATTTCCTTCGGCATCGGATTCCACCGTACGGGAAACGTTCGTGCCTTCATTCCGTATCGTGATTTTTGCGCCCGGAACCACGGCTCCACTAGGATCGGTCACCCGGCCTTGAATCGAGCCCGTGCCGGATCCCTGTGCCCCAGCCACATCTGCTGTGAACCCAAAGCAGACGAGTAACAGGCAGAGACCAAACCAATAGTGCAACATTCGCCTGGCCATCATTTTCTCCTTGCCTCTAGTTTGAGTAGATAAGCGAAGACCTACACCCCACAGTAAAAGCCATTCCTACAGCACACCCCAAAATGAGCAACATTCTTCCTTCTGGTTCCGGCCTTGTCAAGGGTAGGGTTGTGGAAACCCCGGACGCAACTTGAGCGCCCGCGACGATTCGACGGCTGACGCAATTGTGACGCGGCGCTGATGCCCGGGCTCCCGGCCGCTTGCTGTCCCTTCACATGCTGAGGTACCCTAAGCGCCTTCGCCCGGTTTCAAGGAGAATGTTCGCTATGGCCAAGAGTGCCGCCAAAGTTGCCCCGTCGGCAAAGCCGTCAGTAAGAATTCTGATCCGGCAAGCCGCGATTCACAAACGAATCGCCGAAATCGGCAAGCAGATCGCCAAAGATTACGCGGGTCAACGCGTTCACCTAGTGGGTGTTCTGAAGGGCGCATGCATTTTTCTCTCCGACCTGGTGCGAGCGATTGACCTGGAGACCTCCATCGATTTCATGGCCGTCTCCAGCTACGGCAAGGGGAACCAGAGTTCCGGCCAGGTTCGCCTGAATAAAGACCTGGACAGCAGCATCGAAGGGCTGAATGTGATCCTGGTCGAGGATATTCTCGACACCGGCTTGACACTGAACTACTTGCTGCGCGTGCTGCAGCAGCGCAAGCCGCATTCCCTGCGCATTGCCGCCCTGCTCGACAAACCGGAGCGGCGCATCAAGGAAGTCAAAGCCGACTACATCGGCTTCAAGATTCCGAACGAATTTGTGGTGGGCTACGGACTCGATTACGCGGAACGCTACCGCAATCTGCGCGACGTCTGCGTGCTCGCGTTGCCGCCGGAGTAGTTGCCGGGGTGGATTCAGAACGCGCTGTCTTGTTTCTTGGTTCGCCAGCGTTACAGGTCTTTTGCTTCGGATGAGGGGCAATCCTGACATTGGCCCCACGGTCTCCATGCCACGCAGCGTTCTTACCGCGCGCGACCTTGAATCCTCCGCTGATGGCGGCGAAGTCGTCGTGTCGCCGGATACCCTGATCACGCCGCTGGCGCGTGACGAGGCGGATCGCCGCCGCATCACCATTCGCGTGGTCGAGCCTTCTTCCGGGCATCCCGGACGGGCCGTGGCGATTGGCGCAGACCACGGCGGCTACGAACTCAAAGAACAATTGAAAGGTTTCCTGCGCGAATGGGGATATGTCATTCTCGATCAGGGCACCGACGGCCCTACGGCCGTGGACTATCCCGACTTTGCGGAAGCGGTGGCCAGCGCCGTGGTGCGCGGTTCGGCTTGGCGCGGCATTGTAATTGACAGCGCCGGCATCGGCAGCGCCATTGCCGCCAACAAGGTTCCCGGTGCGCGCGCCGCACAGTGCCACGACCGCCAAACGGCGCTGAATAGCCGCGAACATAACGATGCCAACATCCTGTCCCTCGGCGCTAAACTGATCGCGCCGGAGGCGGCGCGGGAGATTGTCGCCGTCTGGCTGGAAACCGAATTTGGCGGTGGACGCCACCAGCGCCGTATCGATAAGATAATCGCCATCGAACGCAAGCACTCGAAGTAGCGCATGCGAGGCAGCGGCCAGCTTGCTTGCCCCGCGGCGCGAACGACAGGCACGAGTCATGTAAGAAGCAGGCAGCAAGCCAAAATCCGGACAGACCGGGGAGGTCTGTCCTACCTATGGAACAAAAGCAGCTCGAACAACTGATTCAGGCCATCACCGAAGAAATCGCCAGCTATTTAGGTGGCTTGAAGCCATCCGGCGTGGGTTTTCCCGGGCTGGATATTGATGAACTGGTGTGCCCCGGCTGCGAACAGTCCTGCGCCGAAAAATGCGAGCGCAAGACGCGCGCGGTCATCGGGGCGGGGGCAGACCGCATCTCCGCCGGCGCGGGCACCTGCAATATCCATCCAGAAATCGCGCGCCTGATTGACCACACCCTGCTGAAACCGGAAGCCACGCGCGGGGACGTCACCAAGCTGTGCGAAGAGGCGCGGCGCTTCTGCTTTGCCAGCGTGTGCATTAATCCGTGGAACGTCGCCCTGGCCGCCGAACTGCTCCGCGGCTCTAACGTGAAAGTCTGTACGGTTGTGGGTTTTCCCCTGGGCGCAACGCTGCCTGCGGTGAAAGTGCGCGAAGCGGAAGAAGTGATCAAGCTGGGCGCCCAGGAAGTGGACATGGTGATCAACGTCGGCGCGCTGAAATCGCATCAGGATGAACTGGTGGAAACCGACGTGCGCGGCGTCGTGGATGCCTGCCACCGCGGCGGCGCCATCTGCAAAGTGATTCTGGAAACCGCGCTGCTCAGCGCTGACGAAAAGGTGCGGGGCTCGCTGATTTGCAAGAACGCCGGCGCGGATTTCGTTAAGACTTCGACCGGATTCAGCAGCGGCGGGGCCACTGCGGAAGACGTTGCGCTGATGCGCGCCGCGGTCGGACGCGACCTTGGCGTGAAGGCCGCGGGCGGCGTGCGCACCCTCGACGACTTGAAGAAAATGGTGCAGGCCGGGGCCACCCGCATCGGCGCCAGCGCCAGCGTCCGCATCATGGAAGAAGCGCAAAAAGGCGATCAAGCAACGCCGCCGCCTTCAGCGGCGCCTCCCACCCCTGCCGCGCCTTCGATGTATTGAAGCCGCAGCGAAAGTAAGTAATGATGGAGCTTCCGATGAAAACTCGTTTCTTTGCTTTCTTCCTTATCGCCACGGTGTGTCTGAAGAGCCTGGTTGCGGCCGCGCCGCAAACAGCGGGCAAAGCGGCTGCCCCCGCGAAACAGCAAACCGGTTTCTCCAAAGAACGGCTGGCGCGTGTGGATCGCATGCTTCAGCAGTATGTGGACGAAGGACGCATCGCTGGGGCCGTCGGGCTGGTGCTGCGCAACGGACAAGTGGTCTACGAAAGCGCCATGGGCTGGAATGATAAGGAAGCCGGGCGGCGCATGACCCCCGACACCATCTTCCGTATCGCGTCGCAAACCAAGGCCTTCACCAGCGTCGCAATCCTGTCCCTGATGGAAGAAGGGAAGCTGAACCTGACCGATCCCGTCAGCCGCTATATTCCCGCGTACGAAAAGACCACGGTGTTGTTACGCAAAGAAAACGGATCTACCGAAATCGTACCGGCCAAGCGACAAATCGCGATTCGCGATCTGCTCGGCCACACCGCGGGAATTTCCTATGGAACCGACCGCGACCTCGCGCCGCTCTATGAAGCGAAAGGACTGGGCCCGGCAGCAGGCTACGGTTGGTACACCGCGGACAAGAACGAGCCCATTTGCGAAACGATGGAGCGCCTGGCCTCGCTGCCCTTTGCCGCGCAGCCGGGCGAGGCGTGGGTCTATGGGTACTCCACTGACATTCTCGGCTGCGTGGCAGAGCGCGCGGCGGGGCAGAAGCTCGATGAGATTATTCGCGCGCGTATCACCGGCCCGCTGGGTTTGAACGATACACAGTTCTACCTGCCGCCCGCGCAACGCAGCCGGCTGGCCGCCGTCTATGCCAGCGGTGAAGACGGCAAAGCGGTGCGCGCCCCCGAAGGTGCGCGCGGCCAGGGACACTACGTGGATGGTCCGCGCGTAAGCCTGGGCGGCGGGTTCGGCCTGCTTTCCACCGCGCGCGACTACGCCCGTTTTCTTGAAATGATCCGCAACGACGGCGCGTTGGCTGGGGTGCGCATTCTTTCCCCGCGCTCGGTCCGCTTGATGACGACCAATCAAGTGGGAACTCTTCATTCCACGCAAGGGCTGGGCTACGGCTATGGGTTTGAAACCACGGATCGCTTTGGCGCAAGCAATCTCGACGAAGAAGGCGCGTATGGCTGGGGCGGCGCCTATGGCAGTTATTACCGCGTTGACCCCGCATCCGGCATCACCATGGTGTTCATGATCCAACTGATGCCCAACCGCACGGACATTCGCACCAAGTTCCCCACGCTAGTCTTTCAGGCGCTGACGGATTCATCGAAGAAACATTGAGCTTGCGCCAACGCTTACGGCGTGGAAACAATGGGTAATTCGACAAAGCTGGCCCTATCGGGCGCGTGGTAGATGCGCTGCGTGGCCTTGCGGTAATCGCCGGGCTTGGCCCAGAAAATATTGGGCACGAAGGTTTGCGGGTTGCGGTCGTACAGCGGGAACCAGCTGGACTGAATTTGAATCATGATGCGATGGCCCGGCAGAAAGACGTGGTTCACCGTAGGCAATTCCCACTTGTACGATAGCGGCTCGTTGGGCGTAAGCGCCTTTGGATTTTCACGGCTTTCGCGATAGCGCCCGCGGAAAATGTCCATGGAAACCGCGAGTTGGAAGCCGCCCATTTCCGTCTGGCCTGCGAGTTCGTCCGGGTACAGATCAATCACCTTCACCACCCAATCAGAATCGGTGCCGCTGGTGGATGCGACCAGATTCACCACAGGCTGGCCGCTGATTTTCAGCGGTGACGTCAGCACATCGGAAACAAACGACACTACGTCGGGCCGCCCCGAAGCCTCGCGCTGATCGTTGACCAACCATGGCCGCCATTTGTCGCTTCCTTGCCCCATGGAACCGGCAATGGGCCGTTGGTAGTAGTTCACCGGCTTGGCCGGGTCGGAAACATATTCTTCGAAGGCAGAATCACCGGCCTTGGGCGCATCCAAGCCGGCCTTCAGGCCGCTGCGCAAGTAGAAAGGCGTGGGCTTCACCGTGCATCCGCTGGCGCAGCCCGCGGGCCACGCCGGGAGCCGGCGCCACGTGTTGCTGCCGGTCTCAAACGCCATCACCGGGGCAAGATTCGCTTTTGGCGCGCCATCCTTCAAATATTGCGCAAGGAAAGGCGCCAGGATTTCACGGCGGAAATAAAGTCCCGTGTCGCTGTCGAACTTGATTGCGCCCAGCGCGCTGCCATCAGCAATCTCCTGGCCGTGGTGCCACGGCCCCATCACCAGGAAAACCTTGTCGTTGTTGGTGTCTTTCGGCTCGATGGCCTTGTACACGGCGGGCGCGCCGTAGATGTCTTCCTGATCCCACAGGCTGTGCACCAGCATCACCGGAACTTTCAAGGGTTGCTTGGCCAGCAGCCTATCCACTGCCTGCTCCTGCCAGAACGAATCGTAAGCGGGATGCTCAGTCAGCTTGCGCCAGAAGCCGAGTTGCTCCATGCCGCGGCTGCGGCCCAATTCGCCGGCCGAACCGGCGCGCAGGTAAAGGTCGTAGTCATCGAAATTACCGGACCACCAATGCTCTTTGTTGTCGCGGGTGGCTTGCTGGTCGTACACGTAGGGCATCATTTGCTGGCGGAACGCGCCGTTGTGGAACCAATCGTCACCCATCCAGCCGTCCACCATGGGGTTCATCGGTACGGACACTTTCAGCGCCGGGTGCGGATTGAACAGCGCCATCAGGGGAAGGAAGCCATTATACGAGATGCCGAGGATGCCGACTTTGCCGTTGGATTCGGGCAGATTCTTCACCAGCCAGTCAATCGTGTCGTAGGTATCGGTGGAGTGGTCCACTTGCGTAGGATTGAGCGGGCCACGCAGGGGGCGATTCATCACATAGTCGCCTTCCGAACCGTACTTGCCGCGTACATCCTGCACCACGCGGATGTAGCCTTCTTCCACGATCACTTCGGTGGCATTGTCGTAGCCCCACAGGGTGGGCCCGAGGTTGGGGCTTTGCGCATGCGTGGTGAGCGCGGATGCATCGTACGGAGTGCGCGTGAGCAGAATCGGAGCGCCCTTAGCGCCCTTGGGCACCAGGATTACGGTGTGCAGCTTCACGCCATCGCGCATCGGGATCATCACTTCCCGGCGCGTGTACTCGAACGTGCCGGTGACCGTCTTGAATTGCTCCGGCGTTTCGCTGGGCAGGGAAGTTTCGCGGGAAGGCGCTTGCGCCGGCAACGAAGGCGCGCACAGCAGTCCCCCGGCTACAACGACACGCAGAACTCCGGCATTCATTTTCATAGCATTCCCCGCCTCAGAATTTGGCTAAAACAGCGGCGCGATTATAGCCCGCTTTGCGCAGTGCGGGTCAACCGCGCCAGCAGCCAGCGCCACCGAAGCCAAGCCTGCTGCTATAATTGAAGGCTACGTTCCCGAGTACCGTTCATGGATCCCGTCGAAGTGGGCGCAAATATCGAACTGGAAGGGGCCTCGCCCGCGCTTTCGCCAGAGGTGCTGGCGACGCTGATCGAGCTGGGCGAAGAAATTAACGCCTCGCTGGATCTGGACGACGTGTTGAAGGCCGCCGCCACGCTGATCAAGCGCATCGTTTCCTACGAGATTTTTGCCGTGATGCTGCTCGATGAAGCCAGCGAGGAACTCTATTTCCGCTTTGCGGTCGGTTACCCGAAGGACATTGTCGACAATTGGCGTATCCCTCTGGGCAAGGGCGTTACCGGCCGCGCCGCGCAATCGCGCACGGCAATACGGCTGGGCGACGTTTCACAGGACGCCGAATACATCCCCACGCACGAAAGCGTGCGTTCGGAACTGGCGGTTCCGCTGCTGCTCAAGGGCAAGTGCGTCGGAGTGCTCGATTTTCAAAGCAACCGTTTGAACTATTTTTCGCGGGAGCAGCAGGACGTTTTGATCCTGCTGGCCAGCCGCATCGCCAGCGCCATTGAAAATGCCCGCCTTTTCGAGCGCACCCGGCACCAGGCCGGGACTTTGCAGTTGCTGAATGAAGTCAGCCGGGAAGCCAGCGGGATTCTGGATGTCGAGGAACTGCTCCGCCGCGCCGCCGAGCTGGTCAAGCGGATTATTGACTACCAGATCTTCGGCATCTTCGTTTATGACGAGGGGCGCAAGGTCTTTCGCCAGTATCTGGCCATCAAGTACGGGCAAGCCATCCAGGAAAAATTCGAAGTGGCTTGGGGCGAAGGCGTTGTGGGAGCCGCGGGCGCCTCCGGGCAGCCGATTGTGGTTCCCGACGTCACTCGAGACGCGCGCTATATCCCGGTGAATTCCGAAACGCGCTCGGAATTGATTGTGCCCATGATCCATAAGGGCAAGCTGCTGGGCGTGCTCGATCTGGAAAGCCCGCAACTCAACTATTTCAACGAGGAGCACGTTCAAGCCCTCACCACCCTGGCAGCGCAGCTCGCCGTTTCGATTGAAAATGCCCGCTTGTACCAGCAGGTGGCGCGCGGCGAAGCCCGCATGGAGCGCGAACTGCAAGCGGCCCGGCGGATTCAGAGCTCGATGCTGCCTAAGCCGCCCCAGGAGGACCATGGGCTGGACATCGCGGCCCGCTATTTTCCCGCGCGCGAACTGGGCGGCGACCTTTACGAGTTTCTGCGTTACGGCCCGCAGCAACTGGCCATCGGGCTGGGCGATGTGAGCGGCAAGGGCACGGCCGCGGCGCTTTACGGCGCCGTTGCCACCGGCATCATGCGCAGCCTCTCGCCGCTCAAGCTCCAGCCCGGGGACATGCTCAAGCGGTTGAATGCTTTTGTGAACGCGCAGCGCGTGGACGGCCGCTTCATGACCCTGTGCTTTGTCACCTGGCAGCGCGGCCGGATGCGCATGCGCATCGGCAATGCCGGCCAATCACAGCCCCTGCTCTACAAGAGCGGCCAGGTCAGCCGCATTGCGATTACCGGCCTGCCCATCGGGATCTTTGACGATGTCAATTACGAAGAATGGGTGGAAGTCGTCGGCTCCGGCGATATCCTGGTGCTCTATTCCGACGGCCTGAGCGAAGCTACCAACGCCGAGAACGATTTCTACGGCCAGGAGCGCATCGGCGAAATCCTCACTCAGTACGCGGGGGAAAGCGCAGGCGCGATCGCCGACCGGATGATGGAGGCGGTGGCCGCGTTTTCTTCGAAGCCGTTTCCAGAGGACGACCGCACCCTGGTCGTCCTGAAAGTGAGGTAGCGCTCCACTTGGGCACACAACCGGTTCGCCGCGCGGCATCGCCAAAACTGCTCCCCGACCCCACGCAATTCACCGCCCTCTTCGCTTATAAGAAGGGCCAGCTTTTCTGCGAGCAGGTGAGCGTGGAACAAATCGCCGCCCGGATAGGCACGCCTGCCTATGCGTACAGCGCCGCGAGCATCCGCCAGGCCTACCGCCGTTTGGACCGCGCTCTGGCGGCGATGCCGCACCACCTCTGCTATTCGGTGAAAGCCAATTCCAATCTGAGCATTCTCCGGCTGATCGCGCGACAAGGCGGCTATTTCGATATCGTCAGCGGCGGGGAACTGCACCGCGTGCTGAGCGCCGGCGTTTCCGCTCGCCGCGTGGTTTTTTCCGGCGTCGGAAAAACGCGGGAAGAAATTCGCGAAGCCCTGCGCGAGAGGATTCTGCTGTTCAATGTCGAATCGGAAGCGGAAGTCGCCATGCTGGCCGCCGAGGCGCAGCGGTTCGGTTTTCCAGCCGCGGCGGGTCTGCGCGTGAATCCGGACGTGGCGGCGGGCGACCACCCGCACATCTCCACCGGTACGCGCAGCCACAAGTTTGGCGTGGACCTGGAAGACGCGCGGCGCATCTACAAGCTGTGGCGCGATTCGCCGTGGATCCGCTGGCGGGGAGTATCCGCGCATATCGGCTCGCAGATTCTGCGGCTGGCGCCGTTTCGCACTGCGGTAAACCGCTTGGCGGGGTTTGCGCGCGCCCTGGCCCGGGACGGCATTCGCCTGAAATATTTCGATTTCGGCGGGGGCCTCGGCATCCGCTACACCGACGAATCGCCGGTGAATCTTGCGGAATACGCCGGCGTGCTGCGCCGCGCGATTCGGCCCTTGGGCTGTACCTTGCTGCTGGAGCCGGGCCGTACCATCGTGGGCCCGGCGGGCATTCTGCTCACGCGCGTGGTGCGCACCAAGCGCAACCGCGGCAAATGGTTTGTGGTTACCGATGCGGCGATGAATGACCTGATGCGCCCCGCCCTCTACGGCGCAACCCATCCCATCACCAGGATCACCAAGGCCGGCGGCCTGCAAAGTCCCCGCGTTTCCGACGTGGTGGGACCCATTTGCGAGACCGGAGATTGTTTTCTGCGCGATTGGCCTCTGGGGCCGGTTGCCGAAGGGGAATTGCTCGCGTTGTGGGGCGCCGGCGCCTACGGCGCTTCGCTTTCTTCCAACTACAATTCCCGGCCACGGGCTGCCGAGGTTCTGGTGGAAGGCCGGAAGTTCCGCGTGATCCGCCGGCGCGAAACCCGCGCCGATCTGCTGCGCGCAGAGCTGTAGCCCGCCTGTTCAGATGCGGGGGCGCGCGCCGGTGCGCGTGGACCACCGTTTTGAGAAATGCGGGTTAGGACTCGGACTACGACTACTTCTGGTACACGATTTTCCCGCCAACGATGGTGGCTGCGGGCTTCACATCTTTCAACTTCTCCGGAGCGATGGCGAGCACATCGGCATCGAGGATCACCAAGTCGGCAAGCTTGCCCACGGTGATGGACCCTTTTTTCCCTTCGGCCATCTCAGCGTACGCGGAGCCCAGCGTATAGGCTTCGATGGCTTCCGCCAGCGTGATTTTCTGTTCGGGATACCAGCCGCCGGGATTCTTGTCGTCCAGGGTGCGGCGCGTGACCGCGGCGTACATGCCCCACAACGGATCCATCGTGGCCACGGTCCAATCCGAACCGAACGCCAGTCTCACGCCCGTATCCAGGAACGTGCGGAAGGCGTACGTGCCTTTGCCGCGCTCGACGCCGATGCGCTTGAGCGCCCAGCGCCCGTCATCAATCGCATGATAGGGCTGCATCGAGGCAATCACGTGCAACGCCGCAAAATCCGCGAAACTTTTCGGCGCCATGTGCTGCGCGTGCTCGATGGTCCAGCGGCGCGGCTTCGGGCCGTTCTGCCGTTCCACTTCCTTGTAAATGTCGAGGATGGTTTGAATGGCCTTGTCGCCGATGGCGTGGATGCGCAGTTGCAGTCCCGCTCGATCGGCCCCCAGCGCCATTTTCAACATGTTGCCTTCGGGGAACATCATTCCTGCGGGCAGGCCGCGGGTGTTGGGCGCATCGTCGTAAGGCTCGTAGAAAAGCGCGGTGGTGGAGCCCAGAGAGCCATCGGCAAAGCCTTTGACGGCGCCGGTGCGCAGCCAATCGTCGCCGAATCCGGCGGTAATGCCAGCGCCTGCGGGCGCCTGCCACTGCTGAATCGGCGTGATGGCGTAAATGCGCGAAGTGAGTTTGCCGGCCAGGCGCAACTTGTTCAGCACCCGCAAGTCTTCCGCGCTGACCATGGCGTGAATGCCGGTGACGCCGGACTTCGCGGCCTCGCGCAATGCCGCCTCGATCGCTTCGGTAAGCTGGTTTTCATTGGGAGCGGGGATGACCCGTTCGACCAGCGCCGTCGCAGCGTCTTTCAACGCGCCGGTTGGTTCGCCACGCCCATCTTTCACGATGCTGCCGCCATCCGGCGTGGGCGTATCCTTCGTGATTCCCGCGAGTTTCAACGCCAGGGTATTGGCCAGCCCCATGTGCCCGTCGTAACGGCCGAGGAATACCGGATTGTCGGGCGTGACCGCGTCAATCCAATTGCGCTCGGGAAGCGGCGCTCCGGGCCAGTTTTCGTGATCCCAGGTGCCGCCCAGGATCCATTCGCCTTTGGGGCGGGTTTTCACAAAAGCGGCAATGCGGCGCACAAATTCTTCGCGAGTTTGCGCAGTCTTCAGTTGCACGCTGCTCAGTTCGAAGCCCCCGCTGGAAAGGTGCACGTGGGAGTCAATCATTCCCGGCAGGACTGTCATGCCGCGGCCGTCGAGTTTCTTGGTCTCCGGCCCGATCCACTGGGCCATTTCCGCATTGGTGCCCACTGCCGCGATGCGCTCGCCGACCACGGCGACCGCTTCGGCGCGCGGCCTCGCCTTGTCCACAGTCCACACCTTGGCATTGACGATCACCATGTCTGCCGGAGGGCGCATTTGTTTCTGCGCCGCAACGCCGGACGCCCACAGCAGCACGCCGGCCACAAGTAAAATCGTTTGTTTCATTTTCCCCATTCCTCTTTCCGCGTTCCTTATCTCTCCCCCCACTTCAGCTTGTTGCGCAGGATCTCGAAATACGACTTGCGCATCGGCCTCACCAGCAGGACCTTCCGGGGTGATTTCTTCAGCGTAACCACATCGTCGGTGTGCAACTCCACGCCGATTTGCCCGTCCAGCGTCAGGTAGAAGGACTGGTCTTCTTGCGCCGGGAACCTCAACTCCAGATTTGCCCGGTCAGGAATCACCAGGGGGCGGTTGGTCAATTGATGCGTGCAGATCGGAGTGATAATGAACGCATCGAGCACCGGATAGACGATTGGGCCGCCGGCCGAAAGCGAATAAGCCGTCGAGCCGGTGGGCGTGGCAATAATCAATCCATCCGCGCGATACTTGCAAACGAAAGCGCCATCAATGGATAAATCGAAATCCATGATGCGCGCCAGAGTCGTCTTGGTGAGCACGGCGTCGTTCAGCGCCAGGTACACGCCGGCCACCGCGCCCTTGCGGTGTACGGTCGCTTCAATCTGCGTCCGCTCGCTGATGCGGTTGTGCCCCGCAAGCACCTCTTCCAAAATGGGGTACATCTCCTCCAGCTTCACGCTGGTCAGAAAACCCAGTTGCCCGAGATTCACCGGCAGAATCGGCACCGGCTTTTCCCCCAGCGCGCGAGCCGCCGCCAGCAGCGTGCCATCGCCCCCCAGCACCAGCAGCAGGTCCACGGTGGTGGTGACTTCTTCCCGCGGCAGGCCGCTTTCAGGCGGGATGCAACTAGCTACTTCCTCGTCGCACACCACCTCCAGCTTTCGCGCACGCAGCCAGTCCAGCAGCCCAGGCACGACGCTGACAATGCTCTCGCGTTGCGGTTTGGCAATGATTCCGACGCGTTGGATCACCGGTCACCCGTCCTTCGCTTGAGGATTCTACCTTAACCGGCAGCGAGCCGTCAGATTGAGCCTGCAGGATGATCGGCCAAATGGGGAGTGCGGAAGCGCAGCTTCCGCCCGCTTTGCAGGGGCAAGGATTCCTGGCAGCATTCCCCTCCGTCCGCATCGCATTCCCGGCGTTTCTCGGCCTTCGAAGACCTCGCAGGGAGAAGGCGGGCGGGAGCCCGCGTCCGCACCCTGTGCCCGGCAGGGAAAAATGGGCGCAGCAAGCAGCGCCCCTACAGCTTGCGGGCGTGGAGGAAAAATTCCTGATTGCCTTCGGCTCCAGTGATGCGGCTGGGCACAATGCGCAGCACGTGCAGGCCGCACGCCAGCGCGGCGTCCTGCACCCGTTCGATGGCTTTGCGGTGCAGCGCGGGGTCCGCAACGATTCCTCCTGGTCCGATGGCCGCTCGTTCGAGTTCGAATTGCGGCTTCACCAGCACGAGCAGATCCGCTCCCGGCGCGGCCACGTTGGCAATCGCCTGCAGCACTTTTGCGGTGGAAATGAAAGACAGGTCCACGGTGATCAGAGTGGCCGGTTCGGGCAGGGAATCGCCGCGCAGGTTGCGCGCATTACATTTCACCTGCGTAACGCGGGGATCGCGCCGCAGTTTCCACGCCAGCTCCTGCGGGCTCACATCAATCGAATACACGCGCGTTGCGCCATTTTGCAGCAGGCAATCAGCGAAGCCCCCGGTAGAGCTGCCCACGTCGGCGCAGATTCTGCCCGAAGCGGCGACCTGCAAATCCCCCAGCGCCCCTTCCAGTTTCAAGCCGCCGCGGCTGACATAGCGGATACCGGTGGAAGCAAGCTCGACTGTGTCGTCGGACCGGATCGCGGTGCCCGCCTTCGCGGTTTTCTGGCCGTTTACCAGTACTTCGCCCGCCAGGATCAGCGCCTGCGCTTTCGCACGCGTCTCCGCCAGCCCGCGTTGCACGAGCAGTACATCCAGCCGTTGTCTTGGTTTGGCCATGAAGCACTACGAACGGCGGTGGATCAGAAATTCGGCGACCGCGCGCAGGTTCGCGGCGCGCTGGCCATAGGGTTCCAGCGAAGCGAGGGCCTGTTCCGCCAGCGTCCCGGCAATCTCGCGAGATTTTTCCAGGCCATACACGGCCGGATAGGTCACTTTCTTCTGAGCCTGATCCTTACCGGCCGTTTTGCCCAGCGCCGCGGAAGACTCTTCGACGTCGAGAATATCGTCCACCACCTGAAACGCCCACCCGATGGATTCGCCGAAATGACGCAGGCGAGCAACATCTTCATCCTGCGCGTCTCCGGCGATGGCTCCGGCCACCACCGACGCGCGGATCAGCGCCGCGGTCTTCGACTTGTGGATGTATTCCAGGATCTCAGGCGTGGCCGGCTTGCCTTCCGCCAGCAAATCCGCTACTTGCCCGCCGATCATTCCGTTCACGGTCCCGGCTGCCAGGGCGATTTCACGTAGGATCGCCACGCGGCGCTCCGGGGCCACAGGGACTTCCGCAAGAATCTGGAACGCGAGGGTCAGCAACGCATCGCCCGCCAGGATGGCCGTGGCTTCGCCGAATTTCTTGTGACACGTGGGCTTGCCGCGGCGCAGGTCGTCATTATCAAGAGCGGGCAGGTCGTCGTGAATCAGCGAATAGGTGTGAATGCATTCGAGGGCGCAACCAGCGAAAAACGCGGCCTCGGGGCGTTCGTCGAAGATGCGGGCCGTCTCAATGCACAAGACGGGCCGGATGCGCTTGCCTCCGGCAAAAATCGAATAGCGCATCGCCACGTGGATGGCTGGAGGTTCAACGTCCTCGCGGGGCAGCAAATGATCGAGCGCGCGGTCAGTTTCTTTGCGGTCGGTCTCGAAGAATTCCGGGAGGCTCATCGCAGGTCAGCCGCCGTTTTCTTTCTCAGGGTCAAAGGGCACCGCGCTGATCTTGCCGTCAGCTTTCTTCAGCAGGATCTCCACGCGCCCTTCGGCTTCCTCGAGTTGTTTCTGGCAATCCCGCGTGAGCGTGACGCCTTCTTCAAAGAGCTTCATGGCGTCATCCAGGGTCAAGTTCGCGTTTTCCAGGCGCCGCACTACCTCTTCCAGGCGCGCGAGCGATTTCTCAAACTCGGCCTTGCGCGGCGGTTCATTCTTCTTCGCTGTGTTCACAGTGTCCATATTTCCCGCTTGTTTGCCGCTGGCAGCCCGGGCAGAAGAAAGTGGACCGCCCGCTCTGCTCGATTCTGCGAACCCGGCCCCGGCATCGCCGGCAAGCGCGTCCTTCGCGTCCGTACAGGCCCAGAATCCGCCCCACTCCCTGAAACCACCATGCCGGGTTGCGAAAATCAGGCGCCGGGTGCGAGCAGCATTGTACGGCACTGCGCAGCACGCTCACAATGGCGCGATGTCAACCACTCCAGGCGCTCGGGCATGATCAGTTCTTCGGAGTCAGGGTAAGTTGATGCACTCGCGCCGCCGATTCGGCCTTTTCGGAAAACGCCGAAGGCAAGCCGCGCCCTTCGTACCAAGAATCGAACTGGTCGCGGTAGTGCGGGCTGAGGTAATGGCCGGACTGGCCCAGCGTAACGTTCATCAGCGACTTGTCGAAATCAGCGAGGTCCGCGACGAAGCGCATGGCTGGACCGAAGCTGCGACCCGTTTGCTTTACCGAAAAGCCGGTGCCGTCCTGGGCGACGCCGGAAATGCTCAGGTGTTTGCGCAGGAATCCGCTGCGGCCGAGCGGATGCAGCATTTGCAGGGGCAGCACTCGCCCCCAACTCCAGGATTGCGGATTCTCCGGATCGGCCGCGCCGTTTGCGCGGGTATCAGATTCCAGTTGCCGCGCCGCCTGTTCGGCGCAGGCCACGATGAAATGGTCGTAGCTCTTGTATTCCGCGGGCAGCCACGCGGGCGGGCGGCTTTGCAGCACGTTGCGCAGGAAGGTGAGAGTGCGCGACCACTCGTAGCGCACTTTTGTTTCCTTCACAATTGGCTTGAGCAACTGGCGCATCATCTCGCGGCGCACGTATTCCAGCAGGGAAAGTCCGCGCGTACCCTGCCGGGCCTGGCCGTTCCAGGTTTCCAGTTGCTTCACCACGGTCAGAACCCGCGCGTCCTGCGGTGAAACTTTCTTCATCGCGTCCGCCAATTGCCCGGCCAGAAAAACGTGCGGCGCGCTGTAAAGATCGGTTTGCATGGCCAGCATGTCGGCGGCGTTGAACTTCCCGCGATGATTTTCGAGCAGTTCGTAGATGCGCTTGGTCCGCTCCGGTTCATACCAGCGGTCGGTGAGGAACGGTTTGTAGCGCGGGCCCACCACGCGGGCGTTGGCCGTGGCAATTCGGCCCGAAGGGGGATTCAACACCTGCGGCATTTCCTCAAAGGGAATGTAGCCGGCCCATTCGTACTCGTCCGTTTCGCCGGGGACCGGCACCTGCCCATACCCTTTCTTGCGCACCGGAACCTTGGCGGCCACCACCATGCCGATATTGCCATCCACGTCGGCATAGACGCCATTCTGCGCGGGCCCGGAAACGCGGCGCAGCGCGGCAAGAAACTCCTGCCAGTTTTGCGCGCGGCTGGCTTCGGCCTGGCCCACGCCCAGTCCGCCGGGTTCAAGCGCGGTCCAGCGCAAGGCATACGCGCCGCTTTCGTCGCGGTGGACAACCGGCCCATGGCGGGTGACCACCACTTCCAGCTTTTCATCCGGCGCGCCCTTCACTTTGATCGTCTCGGTGCGTACCTCGGCTTCCGTCCATTGGCCGTTCACTTGGTATTGCCGGGGATTCTCCGGGTTGAACACTTCCAGGTACAAATCCTGCACGTCGGCCCCATGGTTGGTGAAGCCCCAGGCGATTCGCTCGTTGTGTCCGATGATGACCAATGGGCCGCCGGGCAGGCAGAATCCCTTGGCGTTGTAACCGGGGGCGATCAGGTGAGCCATGTACCAGATGGAGGGCACATCGTTCGGCAAGTGAGTATCGTTGGCAAGAATCGGTTTTCCTGAATAGGTGTGCGCTCCACTGACCACCCAGTTGTTGCTGCCTGCGCGCAATTCGAAGTCTTCCGGTGCAGCCGGCAAGGCGGCCGCGGCTGACTGCAAGGCCAGCGCTCTTGCTTTTTGCAAGCCACGCGCCGCGGCCTTCAATAGCACGGCCGGCAGGTTCGCGTTTTCCGGGGCATCGCCCACGATGAATCGGTCGTCCGGTGAATCCACCACGAACAGGTCCCTCGCGCGTTCCGGGCCTGCCAACGCCGTGAGTTTGGCGCGGCTCAACTCCCATTGCCAGGTCTCCGCGAGCACCCGGTACATGTAGGCGTGGATCAACGCAGAATCAGCGGGGGTCCACGGTTCGGGCGCGTAACCCAGCACGCGGAATTCCCATGGCAGGTTTTCCCGCTGCTGCAGGATGTAGGCATTCACGCCGCGGGCATAGGCTTCGCCCTCGGCGCGGTTTACCACGGGCAGCGCGGCCACCGACGCTTCCGCGGCTTGCCGCAAGCCCAGCGTGCGGTTTTCCTTGTCCGCGGCCAGGGTAACGCTGCCGAAGATTTCAGAGAGCTGGCCGCTGGCCGAGCGGCGGAGCAGGTCCATCTGCCACAGGCGATCCTGGGCCATTACGTATCCCTGCGCCATCAGCAGGTCATCCATGGTCTGCGCGGTAATGGTCGGCACGCCGTAGGCGTCCCGCTCGACGCGCACGGTTTGCGCAAGTCCGGGCAGGGAAATCGTGCCCTCCAATTGGGGCAACGATTGCCGCATGATCCACCAGCCGGCCAGCAGCGCCAGGCTGGCTACCAGCAGCAGCACGGCAAACGTCATGCGGAGGATTTTCAGAATTCGCGCCAGTGGTGAAATAGAGGGTCCCCTGGAACAGATATTTTCCGGTGGAGTTTAGCGGATGCAAAAATGCCGCGCAAGGGTCATGGGCGTTTGATGACAACCCCAAGACCCGGCGCGGCACGGTGTTCCCCGGTAGGAACGAAAAAGCTCGTCTAATTCAGGCTCGACCAGGCGCTCAACAGAATCACGCGATTCCCGTTTTCCAGCAGGTCAATGTAGAAGCCCTGGTCTTCCGCATACACTTCGAAGAAATTGCGGCGCTTGGGGTCCGGCACGACCAGCGCGCCATCGCGCAGGGCATTGCGCAGGCTTTCCACCACGGCCTCAGGATACTTGTTCAAGTTTTCGATGTTCACTTCGCCCAGTCGCAATGTCATGGCCTGCCTGCTTTCCCAACTCGCCTCACTATGGAATACGTTGCTTTTCGAAAAAAGTTTCCAGCCCCGTGTCTGGTAAAATAAGGGCTTGATGTGCTTCCACTGCCACCCCGAAATTCCCTTTGACGGTCACTTTATTAGACGCCGTAAGACCCTCTTTGGCTGCCCTTTTTTGCCGCCATTCAGGCCTGAAGGGGTGCCATTTAGGGCGCCAAATTGGCCGATTCGCTGTGCCACCCTCAACCGCCGCTTTTTCAATGGGGTGCAGCGTTGATTACCTTTGGCATCCTCCTGGTGGTGCTGCTGGTGGGCCTGAACGCCTTTTTTGTAGCCGCCGAGTTTGCGCTGGTGGCCGTGCGCCCCTCGCGCATCGAGCAACTGATTGAAGAAAGCGACGCTCGCGCCATTGTGGTGAAAAAGCTTGCCGCGGATCTGGATTGGGTGCTTTCCGGGGTGCAAGTGGGCATCACCTTCACCAGCCTGGGTCTGGGTATCGTGGGCGAAACCACCCTGGTCACCATCTTCTTTCCGTTGTTTGCCTGGATGCCGTTTGCCCAGGCGGCCATTTTTGCCCATTCGGCCGCGCTGGCGATCGCCTTCTTGCTGCTGACGTTTCTGCATGTGGTGCTCGGCGAACTGGTTCCCAAAAGCCTGGCCCTGCAACGCACGGAGAACATCTCATTGCTGGTCGCGCGGCCGTTGCAGTGGTTTTTGAGAGTTTTCAAATTTGCGATTTTTGGCCTGGACCGGGCCTCGGCGGCAATTATCCGCTCGATGGGACTCGGCCAGCCGGCCAGCCATTCCATGGTGCACTCCGCGGAAGAGTTGCTGATCCTGGTACAACAAGTCCGCGAACGCGGCGTGCTCCAGGCCGGCGAAGATAAGTTTATCCGCGGCGCGGTGGAACTGGGCCAGTTGCAAGTGCGCGAGATTATGGTTCCGCGCCCGGATATGCACCTGCTCCCGGTGGACGCCAAACTCGAAGAAGTGATGCGCACCTTTGCCACCACGCAGCGCTCGCGCATTCCCGTCTATCAGGGCGCGGTGGACCAGATCCTGGGATTCGTGCACATCAAGGACATGGTGTGGACCCTGCTGGACCGCGAACGCCGCGCCGAAGAAGGTCAGGCCGCGCCGGTCTTCGATTTGCGCCGCATGCTGCGCGACGTGCTGATCGTCCCGGAAACCAAGCTGGCCGGCGAGTTGCTCACTGAGATGCGCGCGCGCAGGCATAATCTGGCCATGGTCGTGGATGAATTCGGCAGCATTCTTGGCCTGGTCACCCTCGAAGACATCCTCGAACAAATGGTCGGCGAGATTCATGACGAATTCGATGTGATCGAGCCGCCTCTCGCGCTGGCCGATGGCGCGCTGATTTTCGACGCGGCGATGAATGTCCACGACCTGGAATCGCAGTACCGCATCGATTTGCCGGACGACCCCGCGTATGAAACCGTTGGCGGTTTCGTGCTCAGCCAGCTCGGCTTCATCCCCAAGGGCGGGGAAGCGTTTGACTTCGAAGGTTATCGCTACACCGTAGTGGAAATGGACCGCCGCCGTGTGGCTCGGGTAAAAATCCAGCGAGTTAAGACGCAGCCCCCGCCAGCCCTAGTCCCTAGTCCCTAACCCCTGTCGTTCACCGTTCTTGACTTCACTCCGCGCATCCATTAGCTTCGCTCTTTACACAACCGTACCCGAGTTGAGCAATCACAGGGGTGGGCCCTGGCTGGCCCGCCCTGAAGGAGACGCATTGGCCCCAGCGGCGCACCCGATTGTTGTCACGTTGACCACCGACTTCGGCACCGCCGACCACCTGGTCGCCGCCATGCGCGGGGTCATCCTCAAAATCAACCCCGACGTACATATCGTGGACATCACCCACAACGTGATGCCTTACGACATCCTCGACGCCGCGTTTACCCTCAGCCAGTGCTACAAGTACTACCCTTCGCGCACCATCCACATCGTGGTGATTGACCCCGGCGTGGGCACCCAGCGCCGCCCCCTGCTGGTGAGTGGCGAAACGCACTATTTCATCGCCCCGGATAACGGCGTGCTTTCACCCGTGTACGAAAAAGAAGAGCGCCTCACCGTGCGCCACATCACCGCCGAGCATTACTTCCACACCCCTATCAGCAACACCTTTCACGGACGCGACATCTTCGCGCCCTGCGCCGCGTGGCTGGCCAAGAATGGCGCGCCTTCCAGCTTCGGCAGCGAAATCACCGACTTCGTGCGCTTTGCCATGCCCAAAGCCAAGGTCAACGGCAATATGGTGAAAGGCGTGGTGATGAAGGTTGATAACTTCGGCAACCTGGTCACCAACATCAGCGCCGAAGACGTGCCGCAACTCCTGTCGAGTTCCGCCCAGTGCAAAATCTCCGTCGCCGCAAAAGACGGCGCCAAAGACGTCTCCAAGTTCGTCAACGTCTATGCCCAGGGCGCCCAGGGCGAGCCCATTGCCCTGATCGGCTCCGGCGGCTACCTGGAAATCTGCGTCGCCAAATCCAACGCCGCCCGCACCCTCAGCGCCACCCGCGGTTGCGAAGTGTCAATCTTATTTGGATAAGCCCCATCCTGAGCTTGTCGAAGGGCGCAGAAGTTACAATCCTGTTTGGTTGATTGTCGTTTGTAGCTCGCCTCTTCAGATGCGGGTCTTTGCCTGTCGCCCGCCGTGGCGGGCGACTCTGGAGTGCGGCAGCTTGCTGCCGCTCTTGTTAGCGAAGCTTGCTTCACGGGATTCGCATTGGCTCTGTAGTTTTGGCTTGACAAGAAATTCTCTAATAGCTAATATTGCGGAGTATGATTTTCGGGAATGCAAAAGCGGAGGTTGCGCCCTTATTGGGACAAACGGCGGGGGAAGCGGTCGTCTCCCTCCTGGATCGTACAGTCCTGCAAAGACTTGAAAGCTCGTGGAATCTACACGATGCGATGCGAGAAACGCGTAAGTCCTTTGCAGTCAAGACGATCACGGAAAACATAGGGGGGGGGTGGGCCTAGAGGCAGGGGCTAGGGGCTAGGGATTAGGGGCAAGGG
>CAZCNH010000057.1:0-24744 GCA_964500065.1 uncultured Acidobacteriaceae bacterium | reverse complement strand
CCAACCATTCTCCATCGATGGAACGTCAAAGAGGATAAGAATAGAGTGAGGATTCCGCCCAACTCTTATCTTTCATATTTGGGGCGGATCAGGGGTGTGGGAATGTCAGACTATCGCGATGCACTCATGGTCCGTTTTGGACCGTTTGAAGCCGACTTGGTTGCCGGGCAACTGCGGAAGCATGGACTTCGCATCAAGCTTCAGGATCAACCGTTCACAATTCTCAGCATTTTTCTGGAGCGGCCCGGGGAGGTCGTCACCCGCGAGCAACTCCGCCAGCGCCTATGGGCGGAAGGGACCTTCGTGGATTTTGACAACAGCCTGAACGCGGCAATCAACAAGCTGCGTGAGGCCCTTGGCGATTCCGCGGACAACCCCCGTTACGTCGAGACCTTGCCCCGGCGGGGATACAGGTTTATTGCCTCCATTGAGCGAGGCCCGAAGACCTCCCAAGCGCTCCTGAACGAAGGGACAAGCGTCACCGCGCCCATCGCGGAGACTCCGAATGGTCCACCACCGGCCGTCATCATGACGGCACCGATGCCAACGGCTACGCTACCGCCACCGGGCCGGGCGTGGTTTGTGCCCGTGATTTTGGCTCTCCTTCTGACGGTGCTTGCGACAGCGTATGTTGGCTTCCGCAAACTTGGACCGCGTGCCTCCGCCGCCAGCAGCAAGGCCATGCTTGCCGTCCTTCCCTTCCAAAACATCAGCGGCGACGCCGGACAGGACTATTTGAGTGACGGATTGACGGAAGAACTAATCGCCCAGCTTTCCACCATCCAGCCCGACCGGCTGGGAATCATTGCCCGCTCGACCGCGATGCAATATCGCCATTCACCGAAGGGAATCGGCGAAATCGCCCGGGAACTGGGGATCCAGTACGTGTTGGAAGGAAGCATCCGCCGCGATGGCGACCGCCTCCGCATCACCGCCCAACTGGTGGATGCCCGGGACCAGGCCCATGTCTGGGCCGCGACCTACGAAAGAGACAGTCGAGACGTGCTGGCAATTCAGCGGGAAGTCGGGGCCCAGGTGGCGCGCACGCTCGCTCTGCATCTTGTGCCCGATTCGAGAAAAGGCCTCGCACGGTCTTCCACCTCCAGCCCGGAAGCCTATGAGGCTTATACCCAGGCCCGCTTTTTCTGGGGCAAGCGCAGTGAAGCCTCGGTGCAAAAAAGCATTCAGCTCTACCAACGAGCGATTCAGACGGATCCCAACTACGCCCTGGCTTACGTCGGCTTGGCGGATAGTTACGCCATCTGGGGTGGCCGGCTCTCAGGACTTCCTCCGTCGCAAGCCTACGCCAAAGCCAATGTCGCGGTGAAGAAGGCTTTGGAACTTGACGACTCGCTCGCTGAAGCGCACATTACCCGCTCTGTGATTCTGTTCGATCATGAGTGGCGATTTGAAGAAGCCGAAAAGGAATTACTGCGCGGCTTGGAATTGAATCCAAGCTACGCTCTAGGCTATCAGTGGCATGCTGAATTCCTGGCGGCAATGGGACGCACCGAGGAGGCGCTGCGGGCGATTGATCGTTCCCTGGCGCTGGAACCGTTCTCTCTGAGCGGTAATCTGGTCCGTGGCCAGATCCTGATGTACCTGCGCCGATACGAAGAGTCCGCGGATCAGTTCAAGAAGCTTGTTGATATCGACTCGACTTTTCTGAGCGCGTATGCCAGCTTGGCCCGGGTGTACCGGGCTCAAGGAAAGAATGACGATTGGTTTTCCGCGTACTACAAGTGGCTTTCCTTGCTTGGGGAACAGAAGGAATCGTTGGAGCGTTTCTCCCGGGCATACAAAGCCGGGGGCATGAATGCCGTCCTGCGCCTGCGCCTGGAAATGTTAGGACCACGTGTCTCGGAGCTTTATGGCGCCAGCTATGCCATGGCTCGAATCTATGCGACGCTGGGGGAGAAAGACCAGGCCTTGATTTGGCTGGCCCGGGCCTCTCAGGAGCGGGATGACTTTTCCACGCACATCACTGTGGATCCTGAATTGGATTCGTTGCGCAACGATCCGCGCTTTGCCCAACTCTTGCGGAAGATGGGATTTCCGCAAGTGAAGTCTTCGTAAACACGGGCCTTGCCCGATTGATTGAAGGAATGCATGGTTTGACTTCGGTTGTGTGCCCGTGCTACTCATACTCCTGCTTTGGGTGGGACTTGCCGGGAGTTGCATGGGCGCTCAAAATCGAGTCGTACTTACGCTGGATAGCGTGCTCGATAGCGTAGAACTGGCGGAGGAAGCTGCCCTGAAATTCGCCGAAGCGGCGGGGGTGAGCGACGAAGACCGCCACAAACTCGGCATGTCCGTCCGGGAAGGCGTGATCAACGCCCTGCAGTATGGCAATAAGATGTCTCCGGATAAGAAAGCCCGCCTGACCCTGCAACTTCACTCCGACAAACTGGAAATCCGTATCCTGGACCAGGGGGAAGGCTTTACCCTTGCTGACGTGCCTGATCCTCTGGCGGAAGAAAATCTGTTGAAGTCATCGGGACGCGGGATTTTGCTGATGCGGTCGTTTATGGATGAGTTCGATGTGCAGCCGGGCCTGGGGGGCGGAGCGGAGCTGGTGATGGCCATGCGTCTGCGGTCTGCGGACGCCGGTGGCCCAGCAAGTTCTGCGCAGTCGAAGGAGGATAGATCGTGAGTTTCAAGGCAACCGCGCGCGACGTAAACGGGATTACCGTGGTGGACATCAGCGGGCGCATCACGCTGGGTGAAGGCAGCGCCATGCTCCGGGAAATGGTCCGCGACATGATCGCCAAAGAACACAAGCATATCCTTCTGAACCTGGGCGACGTGAACTACATTGACAGTTCCGGCATCGGCGAGCTGGTGAGCGGTTTCACCACGGTGAAAAGCTCGGGAGGCGAATTGAAGTTGCTGAACCTCACCAAGAAAGTTCACGATCTGCTGCAAATCACCAAGCTGTATACTGTTTTCGAAGTGCACAACGATGAGCGCAGCGCGCTCAGCAGCTTCAAGTAAGCTGCGCGCCGTCCAAATTGCCACGCGCTGAAACGCTGCGGTTTCTCGCTAATCCCAAGAACGCTTGCCCCCCTGACCGGAACGGTCGTCTTTGCTTCCAGGAATCCGCTCTTCGCAGATGGATTTCATCGGGGCGGTTTCTTGAACATATCGAAAATGCTTTTCTTTTTTTGCGGCTCTTGAGGAGCGGCGGGCTGCTGTGTTGGGGAAGAACCACCGACGGAAATTCCGGGGATTCCACGGCCAGGGCCGACCTTTGGATTTTCAAAGGTTCCTTTCACAGAGAATGGGACGCTCACGCGTCCAATGGTCTGTTTCGTCACCGTGCCCAGAATGCCGGTGATCGCGCCAACCGGGTTGTTTCCCCCGCCAGTTTGCCCACCCATCAGGACGGCTTGGCCATCGTAGTCCAGCGTTTGGTCAAATCCGAAGCTGCCGCGCAGGTCCACCGTGCCCGAAGGGGAGTCCAGGTGAATGCGGTCGCTGCGTACCCTTCCGCTGGAGATATTCAAATCGCCGACAATGGAATCGAACGGCGTTTCGCCGCTCATTTGTTCCGCGCTGCCCGCACCGAACGTAAGAAACTTCTGCACCTTGGCCAGAGACTGCAGGGTGCCGCTCAAGTTCAGCCCGGGAAGTTTGCCGTTGCGCACCGCAAAATTGCCGCTTCCACTCAAGGAGTCCAGCAGGTCAGAACTCAGCGCGCCGAAAACCTGCAGGGTGATTTCAGCAGTTCCCGTGAGCTTCTTCTTTACGTCCGGCATGGCGCTCATCACATTGTGAACGTCCACGTTGCGCGCTTCAACATTCGCGGAGAAGCGCTCGGGTGTTTGCAGGCGGTCCATCTTGGCCGAAAGCCCGATGGTGCCGCTGTAGAAGTTCAACGTCGCGGGCCAGGCTTCGACCCGGTCGGTAAAAATGCGGACTTCCACTTTCGCACCCGTTCCTTCAAAGGGAGCATAACGCACGCGGTCGGCGGTGATGCGGCCTTGCGCAACCATTTCACTTCTGCGCGGCGCGCTGCCGGCTGCCGCCGCGGGCGAGGTTTGGGCGCCGGCGGACGCAAGCTGGCCCAGATCGAGCGCAGGCATGCTCAGCTCAAACTTGGCGATTGATTTCTGCACGTCGTCCACGCGCAGCTTGCCCGTTACGTCCGCCGCTTTCCCCACCGAAGTCCTGAACCGCGCTTCGGCCGCGCCCTTGGCCAGGGTAAATTCCCCGGAAGAAAATTCCATCGGCGCCAGCCCGGGTAATTCCACTTTCACCCCGCGCAGGTTCGACTCGGCTTTCCACTGGTTGATCTTCGCCGCGTCCAGTGCGACGTCTCGCAATTCCGCATTCAGGTTGGTTGCGCGAATCGAAGGGATCAGCTTGCGGTTTCTCCCGGCCACTTGCGCCAGCACCACCTCCACATCGCTCAGTTCGATGGAATCAATATCCGCCAGCTTGAACTGGATCGGCGAGGACGCCGCCTTTCCTGCCGGCTTTTTTGGGAAATCGTAATTGGCTTTGCCGTTTTCGTCTTCAATCAGCTGAACTTTGGGCCGCACCAGTTCGATCCCGCTCAACTGGAATTGCCCGCGGAGCAGCGGTCCCCACGCCATTGAACCCCGTATTTTGTCCACGCTCAGCAAGGGGTTATCGCCAAACCCAGAGGGGCTGCTCAATACGAATTTTTCAATGGTGAAACCAACCGAAGGCAGAAATTTCGCCCGGATTGTTTCAATACTGGCTTTGCGGCCGGTCTCTTTCTCGACCGCCGCAAGGATTTCCGGTTTGTAGCGGTCAACATCCAGCAGATACGGCAGGGCCAGTCCAATGACGATCAATACAGACAGGACAATCAACAACCACTTTGCCCAACGCGGTACTTTCATAACTCGGTCCTCGCTACTGTCATTTTTCTCCAGTTTCGTCCATTTTGCCACCGAAAGTCGGAGAGTTAAGGCCTTGACCTGCCCCGTCTGCGTTCTGGACTTAGCGGCGCCGGCTCGGGCCGTTAGGGATTCTCGGCCTCGGTAATCCCCTGGCCTGAAAACGGGGCGTATAATCTTGGAATAATCGCATGACCAATGTGCCAGCCAATCCGCACCGGAGTCTGCTGAGTTTGGGCCTTGGCCCTGACCCGGCTTCCCCCCGAGATGTGAACAAGATTGAGCGCAGGGCGGCAAAGGATTTCGACTCTGGCCAGGTTCACGTGAAACCGGGTGGTCCGCAACCACGCCTGGAGGTGGAATGGCACCGCCGCCGCGACCAGTTTTTGGACGACCTTCGCGCGGTGCTGCATGGACCGTGGCCAAAACTACCGCGAAGAATTCGCTTCCACGACCCCTGGCGCCCGCGCCGGTACTTCGCGGTTTGGTTCTCGCTATCCTCGCTCGCGCACGTGATTTTCCTCGCCCTGCCCTTGCCGCTGTGGCTGGCGATGTCGCAACCCGCAAGATTGAGAGGGCAACCCGAAGTTGAACTCACGTGGTCCGGTCCTATCAAGGATCTGCCCGCGCTAGGCTCGCGTTCCCCCGCAAAACGCAACGAACCCAAGCGGGAGCCGGAGCCCGCGCCATCTTCAGCTCCCGTGGTGGCGGATCCTGCGCCGCCGCGCATCGAACGGGCCTCGCGGCAGACGATTCTGGCTATGCCGGCGCAACCCAATCACCCGCGGCAATTGCTGATTCAACCTGCCGCCGCGCCTGAACCGCCGAAGATCCTTCCGCCGCTGCCAAACATCGTCGATTGGGCGCGCGCACCCCAGCCGGCAAAGCCCCGGGCTTCGATCAGCCGGGAAACCCTGGCGCGCCTGCTGCCTAAGGCACGGAAACGGCGATCCGTAGTCGAGCAGGCCGCGCCTGCCTTGCCGAATGCAGAGTTGCGGCTGGGTGAACTGAGCATTTCCTCAAAGGCGCCGGAAGTCGCCAGGCCCCGGCTGGGTCTGCCGGCAGCGTCGGTACCTGTCCAAGTGCAACAACGTGATTTGGGCGACGCGTCTGCTCCGCCCGAACTGGGTCAGAGCGGGCTGAGCGGTTTCGGTTCGGGTGAAACGGGCCGCGGCATCATTGCGCTCTCTTCCAATCCCGCGCCGGCTCCGCCTTCCCTGGATGTTCCCCTCGGTAATCTTGCCGCACGCGTTGCGGCTTCTCCCTTGGGACCAACTCCCGGAGCCGAGAACGGAACACTCGGAGCAACCGGCAAGAATCCCGCAGGCGGAAACGGAAGCGGCGCGGGTGGAAATGGTGGTGCGGGCGGAAGCGGATCGGGTGCGGGCGGGAGCGGCGGTCCGACCGAGATCTTCATATCGCGGGGCGACCCCAGCCGAACATCCAACGTGGTGGGGCCGGGAGGCGGAACCGGGAGTGGATCCGGAAGCGGTTCTGGTCTCGGGCCATCGCGCGCCGGTTCATCTCCTGCCGGCTCGCCGCCGCGGCTTTCTGCGCGAGATCTGGCGCAGGGCTCCGGGCGTGGCGGTCTGCCTCCGACGCCGTCCCCCGGCGGTTCGCTTGAAGGGTACGCGCCAGCGCGGCCTGAAGAAGGCGTGCTCCGGCAAAAACGGATTTACACCGTTACGATGAACATGCCCAACCTGACCAGTGTCACCGGAAGCTGGATCCTGCGTTTTGCCGAGTTGGACCCGGAAGGAAAACAAAGCCAGATTCCTTCCGGCGAACTTTCCTCTCCCGAAGCCATCCGCAAAGTGGACCCCAAGTATCCGCCGGCGTTGATTGAGGCGCGAATCGAAGGTGACGTGGTGCTGTACGCCATCATTCGCAAAGACGGAACGGTGGATAGCGTGCAAGTGCTGCGCAGCCTCGAACCGGAACTCGACCGCAACGCGATGAGCGCCTTCACCCGCTGGCAATTCTGGCCTGCCATCAAGAGCGGTACTCCGGTGGATATCGAAGCCGTGGTGACCATCCCCTTCCGCGCTTTTTCTCCAAGATAGCCGGCGGACTCAGCATCCGGCGTCAAACTGCTGTTCTATTTGTTACTGGGACGCAGAGTCTTCCAGCAGTTTTACCAGTGCGTGCAGGGTGGAATTGACCGGCGTGGGAACGCCCACTTTTTCTCCCAGCCGGGAAACGTAACCATTGAGGGAATCTATTTCGGTTCGCTTGCCCTTGGCGATATCTTGCGCGGTGGATGAGGTCGCATCGCCCAGTCCCGTGGCCAGCTTGATGCCTCCCGCCACGTAATCGGCCTCGGGCAAATGCACGCCGGAAGCGCGCGCCACAGCCACGCATTCCTGAATGACATCGGCAATGACCTTCCGGGAGGGTTGGTGCGCAGCCACGCGCCCATAACTGGCCCGCCCCAGCGTGGTCACCGCGTTGCCGGCGCAGTTCATCATCAATTTGGACCACAGGTCAGCCGCAATATCTTCGCTTACGCGACATTTCACGCCCGCCGATTCGAAGAGCGACGCCACGCGCTTCACGCGCTCGGATTGTTCTTTCGAGAACTCCCCAGTCACCAGATCACCCCGGCCGTTGTGTTTCACACGGTCAGGCGCAGTCATCGCGGCGGCCACGTAAACCACCGAGGGCAGAGCGTCAATTCCACTGGCTGCCCGAATCTGCTCGACGTTATCCACCCCGTTCTGCAGGCTCACCACGATCGCGTCCGGCTTCAGGTGCCCCGCGATTTGCCGCGCGGCGGAGTCGTTATCAACCGCTTTCACGCAGAACAGCACGATATCCGCAGCCGTCAGCGCGGCTGGGTCACTTGCCCATTCGACGGAAATGCTTTCCTGAAAATTAACACTGTCGATGTGCAACGGCGCCTTCACCGGCGCTCCGTCGGGCGCCCCCGTTTTCGGCCGCCGCAGAAACAGTACCCGCAACCCGGCACGAGCCAGCATGCCGCCGAAGTAACACCCCACTGCTCCTGAACCGACGACTGCAATGCGCGCATTGTTCATAGGCGCTCAAGCTTACGCCGGCAGTTCCACCGGAGCAAAATCCAATTTGGCGCTGGCTGCCAGGGGGCAAAGTTTCTATAAATGCTTTCTTATTTTCTCCACATTGTAGAGTATAGTGGTTGCGTTCAATTTGATTTCGAGCAAGCTCGACCTAACCTTTCGGCCCTGGCCGGCGTCACATCTACATTGTGGAGGAAATATGGGACCCCGCGCGGCGGAACCTACCCTGGGCGAATTCGAGCAACTCGTCCTTCTGGCCCTTGTGCGGCTCCGGGACAACGCCTATGGAGCCACGGTCCATGAGGAAGTGCAAAAACGCACCCACCGCCCGATTTCGATCAGCGCGGTCTACACCACGCTTGACCGGTTGGAGGAGAAGGGCCTTGTGGAATCGCAGATGGGAGATCCCACGCCGCGCCGCGGAGGCCGCCGGAAGAAATTCTTCAGCTTGCGGCCTCAAGGCGCGGAAGCGTTGTCGCACTCCTACCGCATTTTCCGTGAAATGACGCGGGGGCTCGAACGCCAGCTTGGAAAACTCTAATGCCGCAATTCGCTGATCGCCGCCGCAACGTTTTGCCGCCCCGCGCGGCCGTTTTCTTGTTGCGCTGGATAGCGCATGTGCGTCACGCGGAATTTGCGCTGGGCGATTTGGAAGAAGGATTCCAGGAAATGGTGGATACGCCGGCCGGAGTGCGAGGTGCCCGGCGGTGGTACTGGCGGCAGGTGTGGAATTGCATTGCGCATGCTGCGGCCCCGGAGCATTTGAACGACGATTTTGTGCCAAAGAAAAGGAGTCACATGGACGCCATCCAGCAGGACATCCGTTACGCGGTGCGGTCGCTGGCCAAGGCGCCGGCTTTCACGGCGGTGGCCGTGCTCACCCTGGCATTGGGCATTGGCGCGAATACCGCCATTTTCAGCGTGACCGACGCCGTTTTGTTGCGACCACTGCCCTTCCGCGATCCGGCGCAGTTGGTGGCCGTGTGGGAAACCAACCGTGCGGAAGGAAACCAGGTTTGGCGCGTCGCGCCCGCGAACTATGTGGATTGGCGCGCGCAGGCCGATGCCTTTCTGGACGTGGCCCTTTTCGGCGGCTATGCGGCGACGCTTTCTGGAAACGGCGAACCGGCACCGGTCAAAGGCGGCACCGTTTCTTCCAACTTTTTCTCGACCCTCGGCGTCAAACCCATTCTTGGCCGCGCGTTTCAGCCTGCCGATGACGATGCAAACCCGCCCGCGATCGTTCTGGGTTTTGGATTTTGGCAATCGCGTTTTGGTGGCTCGGAGAGCGTTATCGGTCGCGCCTTGACGCTAGATGGCACGCCGTACACGGTGATCGGCGTGATGCCCGACAGTGTTTACCCCACCTGGGTCGTCAACGGTCCGCGGGTTTTCTTCCAGCGTGAATACCAGGATTTGTGGCGGGTTTATCCGAAACAATTCCTGGCTCTGCGGGGCGCGCACGTCGCCGGGGTGCTGGCGCGGTTGAAACCCGGCGTTACCGTGAGGCAAGCGCAGGAACAAATGGACGTGATTGCTGCTCGCTTGGCAAAGGTGTACCCCGTCAACAAGGATGAGGGCGCGCTGGTGCGCCCCATCATGGAAGAAGTTGCGGGTTCGGTGCGTCCGGCCCTGCTGATTCTGCTCGCAGCAGTAGGTGCGGTGCTGCTGGCGGCGTGCGCGAATGTCGCTGGATTGCTCCTGGCGCGGCTGACTGCGCGGCGGCACGAGATTGCCGTACGCTGCGCGCTGGGTGCCGGACGCATGGCCCTAACGCGACAATTTCTGGTGGAAGGACTGCTGCTCGCTTCGCTTTCGGCGGTTGCCGGCATCTGGCTTGCGTACCAAGGACAAGGCATGCTCCTGCGCTTGGTGCCCCAGGATATCCCGCGCATCGCCAGTGCCGGGCTGGATGCGCGCGTTCTGGCGTTTACAACGCTCGTTTCGTTACTGGCCGCGGTTCTCTTTGCCCTGGGCCCGGCCTGGTCGGCCAGACGGGTAAATGTATGTGAAGCGCTCAAGGAAACATCGCGAGGCGATGAGTCCGGCCGGTCGCTGCTGTTGCGTAACTTTCTGGTGGTCACGCAAGTGAGCCTGGCAGTCATTCTGACAGTCGGCGCGACGCTGCTGGTGCAGAGTTTTTCCCGCATGGGCCGGGTGAACCCTGGTTTTCAAATTGAAAACCTGCTGATTGGAGATTTGGGCCTTTCCTCGACGAAGTACACCAAATGGGAGCAGGTATCGGCTTTCTATCGCCAGTTACTGGAAAAGACCCGCAACGCGCCGGGAGTGCTCGGGGCGCACCTGGCCTACGATCATCCGCTCGATTCCAATTGGCTTACCGGCTTTTCCATCGAAGACCGCCCGGGCGAAAAGACGGACTCGGTTCAGTTGAAGATTGTCACACCGGGCTATTTCGCGGGCATGGGGCAACGGCTGCTGCAAGGCCGGGACTTCGAGGAGCGGGAAGATCCGTCGCGGCCGGGGGTAGCGATCATCAACGAAACCTTTGCCAAGCGCTATTTCCCGGATGGGCGGGCGTTGGGGAGGATCATCTTGAGCGATGCCGCGTCGTGGAGCTGGCGCGGGCAGGTTCCCACCAAGTTCGAAATCGTGGGCGTGGTAAACGACGTGCGACGCCCCGGGCTCGACACCAAGGTGGACCCATTCTTCCATGTGAGTTTGTGGCAATCGCCGCTGCGCGAAATGCACATTCTGGTGCGCACCGCCAATGATCCCGCTTCGAGCGCTGCGATGCTCCGGCAATTTGTATTGGAAGTAGACCCGGATTTGCCCGTAGACGGCATCACTTCGATGGAAACCGTCCTCTCCGAAGCGGTTGCGCAACCGCGCTTCAATACGGTGCTGATGAGTCTTTTCAGCGGGCTAGCCCTGATACTGTCCCTGGTAGGCATTTACGGCTTGATTGCGTTCTGGGTTGGAGCGCGCATCCGTGAGATTGGCGTTCGGATGGCGCTGGGCGCAGGAAGCGGCGACGTGCTGGCGCTGGTTCTGCGACGCGGCGCGGTGCTCTTGCTGCCGGGAATTGCAGTTGGACTGCTGGCGGCCATCGCCCTCAGTAAACTCTTGCAATCGCAGCTCTATGGAATTTCTGCGCTCGACCCGGTCACACTGGCTGCCGTGCCTGCGGCCATACTGCTGGTGGGATTGCTGGCATGCCTGATCCCGGCGCGTCATGCGGTTCGCGTGGATCCCGTGATCGCGCTGCGCAATGAATGAAGTTCGCTACTTTCCCGGAGGTGCGGTGGGTTCGCTCAACGCGCCCCCCTGTACTAAGTCGCGCAGGTAATTCCGGCAATTGTCATTGTCCCAACTGGCCGCACCCAATCGCCGAAGCACCACGTTTCCCTGCGGGCTGATTAGGAATGTTGCCGGAATGCCTCGCGATTCAAAAACCTCCGGCAGTGCGCTGGTGGCAACGTAAACCGGGGCGGCGATTCCCTGCTGCTGAACAAACTCCTTCACTTCATCGAGCGTTTCCTCGGATAGCAAGACAAATATCACATCTTCACCCCTCATCGATTCCTGCAACGCCTGAATGTCCGGCATTTCCGCGATGCACGGCCCGCACCAGGTGGCCCACACATTCAGGAAGACCGTCTTCCCGCGAAATTGGGAAAATGAAACTTCTTCTCCTGAGAGATTCTTGATGGACCAGGAATAATCCGCAGTACCCAGATCTTTGCGCTCCGCAGGATCTGCGGGACAGCCCGAGCGCCCCGGCGCCCCTCGCGCCTGTCGTCCCCGATTGGATCTTTCCGTGGAGTGCGGCGCACGCAGCCACGAGTACTCGAAAACGAGCAAGACGAGGACGAGCAAAAGGCCGAAGGCAGCTATCCGGTTTGGGCTCAAGAAAGATCTCTCGCAGCGCGGCGGGCTAGCGCCAAAGGCAATCGTGCCGGCCAAAGTCCGCGGATCCAAAAGGTCGTATCGAGCACGCGGTTATCCAGCACAAATTGGCGGCGTGTCATGGTTGTCTCTCCGCCTGCCCACCTTGCACGCGTCTTTTGTCACAGTCAACACAATTCATGAAGGGCGTTGAATTGGACTCCGCCGCAAAGAAACGACGGCAGATTTCTTGGAGATGGCGGGCTAGACGTTCAACGTGAGGGTGGTATCCAGTTGGACGAGATTGCCATCCGGAGCCGCGGCGTTGCGCGCGGTCCGGGTGATGGGCGGAAGCTTCGAGCGGTCCACGGGATGGTACAGGGTGTCGCGCTCGACGGGGGTGCAGCCCGCTTCGCGGATCAGCCGCTCCAGTTCGGCGCGCGGGGTAAATTGCTCGGTGGTGGCGCCGGCATCGTGATAAATCTTTTCTTCAATCACCGTTCCGTCCATGTCGTTCGCGCCCCAGCGCAGCGCGATTTGCGCGATGCGCGGGGTGAGCATGATCCAGTAAGCCTTGATGTGATCGAAGTTGTCGAGCAACAAGCGCGACACGGCGATATTTTTCAGCGCGTCGGAACCGGTGGGCGTGGGCAAGTGCGCCAGGGCTGTATTCGCCGGATGAAACTCGAGCGGGATGAAGGCCACAAAGCCCTTGGTTTCGTCCTGCAGTTGGCGCAACAGCAGCAAGTGCTCGACCCGCTCTTCGTGCGTTTCGATATGCCCGTAGAGCATGGTGGCATTCGACCGCAGGCCGATCTGGTGCGCCTCGCGCGCGATCGAAAGCCACATTTGCCCGCTGGTCTTGTGGTCGCAGATGATCTTGCGCGCGCGGGGGTTGAAAATTTCCGCGCCCCCTCCGGGCAGTGAATCTACACCGGCGTCTTTTAACGTCTTCAATACATCGGAAATGGACACCTTGAAGAGCTTCGCGAGGTACTGCACCTCCACCATGGTGAAGGCTTTCAGGTGCACGTGGGGAAAGCGTTGCTTCAGGCCGCGAATCAGGTCGGTGTAATAACTGAACGGCAGGTCGGGATGCAGCCCACCCACAATGTGAAATTCCGTGGCGCCTTCGGCCACGCCTTGCGCGGCGCGTTCCCAGATTTCATCGAGGGCATAGGCGTACGCGCCTTCCGCGCTGGGATCGCGGCCGAATGCGCACAGGCGGCAATGGGCAACGCAAATGTTGGTTGGGTTGATGTGGCGATTGACGTTGTAGTAGCAAACGTTGCCGTGACGCGCGACGCGCACATGGTTGGCCAGCCAGCCTACGGCCAGCAGATCGTGCGTGCGATACAGCAGCACGCCATCGTCAAAGCTGAGCCGCTCGTTCGCCAGCACTTTCTCGGCGACGGGCTTCAACCGCGCGTCGATAATTTGTAGGCCACTGCCTTGCATTTCGCTGGCTCAAGCCTTCCTAACGAGACACCCACACTGCCGCGCCCCAGAACACGAAGAACAACACACTAATATAGCCGTTCACAGCGAAAAACGCAGCATCCAGCCTGCTCAAGTCGTGCGCCTTCACCAGCGAGTGCTCATATCCGAGCAGGAGCGCGACCACCGCGACACCCATCCACGCGGGCCACGGCAGCCCAAAGCTCCAGGCTAGCCAGCTTAGCAGCACCACCGTCCCGACGTGCATCACCCGGGCAGCGAGCAGGGCGCGGGCAATGCCGAACGTTTTGGGAATGCTGAACAGTCCGGCGCGTTTATCGAATTCGACATCCTGGCAAGCATAGAGCACGTCGAACCCAGCGACCCACAGGGTGACCCCCGCGCACAAGATCCACATGCGCGCGTCCAGCGAGCCGCTCACCGCAATCCACGCCGCGCCAGGCGACATGCCCAGGCAAAAACCCAGCACCATGTGCGACCACGACGTGAACCGCTTCGTGTACGAGTAGAAAAACAGCACGCCCAGCACCACGGGGCTCAACTTCAGCGCCAGGGGATTCAGCCGCCACGCCGCCCCCACGAGCAGCGCGCTTGCCGCGAGCGTGAACACCCACGCGAAGCCCAGCGAGAGTTCGCCGGTGGCCAGCGCGCGTGTTTTCGTCCGGGGATTTTCGCGGTCGTAGCGCAAATCCACAATGCGGTTGAGGGTCATCGCCGCCGAACGCGCGCCAACCATCGCCACCAGAATCCAGGCGACTTGACGCCAGGTGGGCCACGCCGGCGCCGGTCCGGCGTATCGCGCGGCGAGCAGGGCTCCGGTAAGCGCAAACGGCAGCGCGAACACCGAGTGCTCGAACTTGATCATCTCCAGTGTTTTGCGAAGGCGATTCACGTTCAGCAGTCAACCTTTGCCTTGCCAGCGGAAAGCCTTCTCCTGGGGCAGGCCCATTTGGGCGAGCACGCGATAGACAAACTGCTGCACCAGGTCGTCAATGGATTTTGGCAGGTGGTAGAAGGAGGGCATGGCGGGCATGATGACTGCGCCGGCCGATTGCGCGCGCAGCATGTTTTCGAGATGGATGCGGTTAAGCGGCGTTTCGCGCAGGCAAAGCACCAGAGTGCGCCGCTCCTTCAGGCAGACATCTGCCGACCGGGCCAGCAGATCGCCGGCCGCTCCGCAGGCAATGTCCGCC
This sequence comes from uncultured Acidobacteriaceae bacterium, assembly GCA_964500065.1. Taxonomy (GTDB): domain Bacteria; phylum Acidobacteriota; class Terriglobia; order Acidiferrales; family UBA7541; genus CAZCNH01. Next base: position 10,338 of record CAZCNH010000057.1, on the reverse strand, counting down.
AAAGTGCCCGCCGAACAGGGAATCACCACCATGGCATCCACCGGATAACTGCCGGAGGCAATGGCCGCGCCGACATCCCTGTTTTGCGCATATAGAATCTTTGCGGCGCTGGTACCGGTCAGCATCGCGGGCAAGCTTTTGGATTCGGTGGCGTTGATGCCCAGTTCGGAGGTGAGCAGGCGCATGCCCGTCTCGGTCACCACCAGATGCACTTTGTCCACGCGGGTGTCAGCGTCGAGAGCGCGCAAAATCTCCCGCGCATAAATCGCCCCGCTGGCGCCGGTCACACCTACAACAATTGTTTTGCTCATGGAAAGAGACTCGCAGAACCACAGGGTAACACAGATGACCACGCACACCGGGCGGAGGCTGGCGAACCCCGATATCCCCTGCGCCGGCCAGGCACTCTGCGGTAAAGTAGGTGCCCCATGAACGAGCGGGAGATCCTGGAATTGCTGAAGCAGGTGGAGGCGCGCAAATTGAGCGCGGCACGCGCAATCGAGCGCCTGCGCCACCTCCCTTTCGAGGATCTGGGCTACGCCAAGGTGGACCATCACCGCGCGCTGCGGCAGGGTTTTGCCGAAGTAATTTTTGCGCGGGGCAAAACGCCGCAGCAGGTCGCCGAAATTGCGCGGCGGTTGCTGCGCCAATCCAAAAGCGGGAATGTGCTGATCACCCGCGCCGATGCGAAACAGGCGGCGGCAGTACGCGGCCTGGCGCGCGCGGCGAAATTCCACCCGCATTCCGGCGTCATCGTGATCCGGCGCAACCGCACGATCACAGGCAAGGGAACCGTTCTGGTGGTTTCCGCGGGAACCAGCGACATCCCGGTGGCGGAAGAGGCTCTGCTCACCGCGCAAACGATGGGTAATCTCGCGGAAGCGCTTTACGATGTGGGCGTGGCCGGTCTGCACCGGCTGATGCACCATCGTGCAAAGCTCGACGCCGCGCGCGTGGTGATTTGCGTCGCCGGGATGGAGGGCGCGCTGCCCAGCGTGGTGGGAGGATTAGTAGGAGTTCCGGTAATTGCGGTGCCCACCAGCGTGGGCTATGGCGCGAGTTTCGGCGGTGTAGCTGCGCTGCTGGGCATGTTGAACAGTTGCGCTTCGAATGTGACCGTGGTGAATATTGATAATGGATTCGGCGCGGGCTGCGTGGCTAGCGTCATCAACAGGCTTTGACCCAACTGTCCGCTACAGGAAGCCTCTCTTCTTTTGAATGCGGTACAGGACAAACAGGCTCCCCGCCGCGGCGCCCGCAGTTCCTGAAATTCCGCGCGTCTGATAGGTCGAATCGCGCATCAGAAACGCCACACCAACAATTGCTACCAGCCAGACAAACGTAGCAATCACGAGCAAACGCATGGCGACCTCCTGCCCCTTTGGTTATTACGCGCGGGCGGCGCTAAAGTTTCTCAGATGCTGGTCCCGGCCACGGAGGGCAGCTAGCGAAGCGCCCTTGCGAGGGCGGCAACCAGCGCGGATTCCTGGACGGGGAAAACCGTGCGAAGGTCAATCACCAGCCGGTCGTCTTCCACGCGGGCAATTACAGGAACGCCGTCGTTCTGTTTGCGCAGGCGGGCTTCCAGTTGCGCGGCCGAATAGCGGGGGCTGGCAATCGAAACGAGTCTGGCCGGCAGGTGCTGGTCGGGCGTGGAACCGCCCCCGATGACGGACTGGCCGTCGCGGACTTCGACTTCTACGTTCGAGATTCCCTCTGATTTCAGCAGCGACACGAATGCAGCGGCGCGGCGGGCAAGCTCCTCAAGTGGCATGCGAATCATGCGCAGCGTTGGGATTTCGTCGTGGGTCCCGCGCAAATAAGCGCGCAGGGTTTCTTCCAGCACGGCGATGGTCAGCCTATCTACGCGCAGCGCCCGGAAAAGAGGGTTGCGGCGGATTTTTTCCACCAGGGCACGCTGACCGGCAATAATCCCGGCTTGCGGCCCGCCCAGAAGTTTGTCTCCACTGAAGCAGGCCAGCGGCACGCCCGCCGCAAAACTGGCGCGCGCCACCGGCTCGTCCAAACCGTGGGCGGAAAGATCGAGCAGGCAGCCTGAGCCGAGATCATCCAGTACGGGAAGCCCGGTGCGGCGCCCCAGTTCGACCAGTTCTTCCAGCGAAGGTCGCGCGGTGAATCCGACGATTTTGAAATTCGAAGGGTGGACCCGCAGCAGCAGGCGCGTCCGGTCGTTGATGGCTCGTTGGTAATCGCGAATGGAAGTCTTGTTGGTGGTGCCCACTTCGCGGAGGATGGCTCCGCTCTCGCTCATCACATCCGGAATGCGAAAGCCGTCGCCGATTTCGATCAGTTCCCCGCGGGAGACGATCACTTCAGCGCCTTTGGCCAGCGTGTTGAGTACCAGCAACAGCGCTGCCGCATTGTTATTCACGACGATGGCAGCTTCCGCGCCCGCCATGCGCGCCAGCAAGGTAGCAGTATGTACGTCGCGCTGGCCGCGCTTGCCAGAGGCGAGGTCATATTCCAAGTTGGAATACTGGGTGGACGTCGCACGCAGGTGCGCCAGCGCGCTTTCCGAAAGCGGCGCGCGGCCCAGGTTGGTGTGCAGAATGACGCCGGTAGCGTTGATCACCGGATGAAGCGAGGGCGCAAGCGCGCGACGCACCGCCTGCGTCGCCCGCTGCTCGATTGCGGCGGGATCCCAGGAGGATTCGAGGCCGCTGGTAATGGCCGCGCGAGCTTCTTCAAGCACGGCACGGACAGTTTCCACCAGTTCGGCTCGAGCCATCTGCCGGGTAAGCTCCGCCAGTGCGGGGCGGCGCAGCAATTCATCCACAGAAGGAAGCTGGCGGAGCAAAGCGCTACGCTCGGAAGTTTTGCCCATTTCGAGTGTCATTCTACTAGACGCGGCAGATAGAGCGAAGCTGCGGCGCGCGGTCCGCAGCGATGCGCTTCCCTTTACTTCAAGGGAAGCGCGGAATATCATTTCGCTGCGCTCATGGCTACGATTGACGAAGACCTGAACCAGCTCGAACGCGACATCCGCCAGCTCAAGATCGAGTTCGAGGCGTATTTCGGCGGGGGACGAAAGCGTCCGCCCACGGAAATCCAGTGGCGCATCGAGCAGATGGTCAAGCGGTACGCGGAAAAAGGCAGCCAGCTCAACTACGGGCAGCGCTTCAAACTGAACAACCTGACTTCCTCCTATGCCAAATATGCGGACATGTTCCGCAAGAAGATGAAGGCTAAAGAGGAAGGCACCGTGCAGCGCCATTTCGGGAAGGCTGCGCGTGAAATCGAGGCCGCGCGTCAGAAGGAGCAAACGCCGCCGCCCGAACCCGCGCGGCAAGCCGCCGCCGCGCGAAGCAGTGAAACCGTAGTCTCCTACGCCGATCCGGCGAAAGAAGGCGAGAAGATCAAGCAACTGTACGACGCGCTGGTAGAAGCCAAGAAACAGGCCGGGGAAAAAACCGACAACCTGACGCTCGACAGTTTCAAGAAGTTCGTGTCCAGCAAAGCGGATCAGCTCAAGAAACAGAAGGGCAACAAAGAGGTGGAATTTGCCGTATCGATGGAAGACGGCCAGGTCAAGTTGAAGGCCCGGGTCAAGTAGGGCTCCGAAGGTTCCGCAAGAAACTCGCTGCACGAACGTAGTATTCTCAGGAAAGAAGCTCATGCAAACCGCGTATGGCAATTCGGTGCCTGTGGCGCCGTTTCGGTCCGGCGGCTGGCGGGTTGACCCCGCCCGCTGCGCGCTGGAACGTGCGGATGAAGTCCTGCATCTTGAGCCGAAAGTCATGGATGTGCTGGTCTACCTGGCGCGACGCGCGAAGCAGGTGGTATCCAAAGATGACCTGATCCGGGATGTGTGGGGAGGCCGGTTCGTCACCGAGGATGTCATCACGGTTTCGATTCACGAATTGCGCAAAGCCATGGGTGACAGTGCCCGCCAACCTGAATTTATCGAGACGATTCCTCGCCGTGGCTACCGGTGGATTGCGCCAGTGGAGGAAATCTCCGCGCCCAGCCAGGCGGCGCAGGCCGAGGGCAGGCAGCGTGTCTGGTTGCGCGTTGCCGCTGGCGCGGTTCTTGTGCTTGTGTTGGCGGGGGCTTGGGCATGGCTGCGCCCGGTAGGTCGCGCAACCGCAAGCGACAGGGCGGCCAGCGTGCAAGCGGCTTATCAAAAGGGGCGCTATTTCCTGAACAAGAAGACGATAGCCGGGCTCGAAAAAGCGCTCTCCTATTTTGAGGAAGCTGTCCGGCTGGACGCCCGATCCGCGGAAGCTCACGCCGGCATTGCCTTGGCCGCAGTGCATTTGGCGGATGCCGGAGCGAGCGAGCGCGAAGCCATGGAAGATCGAGCCCGCGCGGAAGCCCGGCAAGCCCTGGCATTGAACCCGAAGCTGGCCGAGGCCCATGCTGCGCTGGGCATGATTCACCTGGTCTTCGATTGGAATTATTCCGCAGCGGAAAAAGACTTTCTGCGGGCGCTGGAGCAGAACCCGAATGTGATGGAAGCTCACCAGGGCTATTCGTGGCTGCTCTCGGCGGTGGGGCGGCACCCCGAAGCGATTTTGGAGGCGCAGCGCGCGGTGAGCCTGGATTCGGCGTCACCCGCGCGATACAACGAATTGGCGTGGACCCTGAGTTATTCGGGCCGCTACCGTGAAGGTGTAGCTGAAGCGGAGAAGGCGCTGGAACTGGAGCCGAAGGATTTTCAGTCCTATGTCACGAAGGGAATGATGCTCGAACTGATGGGTAATACCCCGGCAGCCTATGCGGCGATTCGGCAAGGCTACCTGAACCAACCGGGTAGCGAAAGAACCGTCCAAAGGCTGGACGCGACCTACCGCGAAGAGGGCTTGCGTGGCATCTATCGGGAGTGGTTGCGCCTGATGAAGAATGGCTCAGCGCCTGCTGTGCGGCACAATAACGTCTGGCTGGCTTCCCTGTACAGCCGGATCGGGGAAGTAGACGCGGCTATTGCCGCGCTCGAACGGGCCTTTGAAGAGCGCGAAGGGGGCCTGGCCTGGCTGCGCGTGAACCCCAGCTTCATGCCCCTGCGCTACGATGCCCGTTACCAGTCCTTGGTACAGCGGGTCGGTTTGGCCGATGAGCCGACCCCTGTAGCCGCGGTAAAGCCATAGAAACGCCGAAGCTTACCCAATCCTCATCAAACGCTAAGAAGACTTGCCCTCCCTAAGGCGTATCCACCTAGATCAGGATTACTGTTTCCATTCTGGAGGAAAAGCTGATGAGCCGTTGTACCGCATACTTGATACTCACAATCGTTGCCCTGGCGCTGTGCTGGGCGCTATCGGCAGGAGCCCAAGGCCAGCCGCCGCTTACCCAGCAAATGACTGAGGTACTCAAATACAGCGGCGTGGAAAATCCCGCCGCGGCAGACGTGGATCGCCTTGTCGAGCTCTGGCAGGGAGCGCAGAAGCCGGGAATCAATCCAGAAGAACAGACAAAGGCTTTCCGCGACTTCTACCTGCTTTTGTACAAACTGCTCGGGCGCGACATGACGGCGCGGCCGGAGGCCCTGACGCCAACTGCGGCTTTCGCGGTGACAAGTCTCAACCACGGTGGCCGCATGGATCTGACGCTACCCACGCCCCGGGGAATCCCCAGCGGCGACTACTGCCATGTGCAGACATTCGGCAACGGGCCGCGCCAATTGTTGCTGATTGGCGATATGGGTATTGACGCGCGGAAACTGTTTTCCACCTTTATCGCGCGCAACCAGTCGAAGTACACCATGCATGTGGTGACGCTGCCCTGGATCGCTCCCGCCAAGCCGCTGCCGTGGGCACCCACCTCCGACCCCACGAAGAAAATCTGGCTGACGCACTTGGAACAAGAGTTGGTTCGCTTGGTAGACGCGCGCAAATGGAAGGATCTGACCGTAATTGGACCGAACGGCGGGGGTTACCTCGCTGCACGCCTGGCCTTAACTCGACCACAAGCTTTTCGTGCCGCAGTCCTGGTGGATGCCCTGGTGAACGTCACAATGCGCTCGCCGCGCGACCCGGATGCCCCGATCAGTCTCGAGGACCGCCTGAGCCGCGTCCGCGTTCGTCCTCCCCTCCAGGTTTTTCCGATCGCTCCTATGCCTCAAGGCGATGAACTCCGGCGGCTCATTGCCGACGCAAATTCAACGCACCCCACGGCAAGAAATTGGATGAACTTTTCCATTAAGGATGATGCTGTATCCCAGCCGTGGAGCTTCGAGGCTCTTTCCTCCGGCTTTTTCCTGCCGGGGGCCTGGTACGGCGCGGAGTTGGGCGCTACCGACCTCACGGCCGACATGCAAAAACTCACTGTGCCGGTGCTGGTGATGAGCGCCCTGCATGACGATGGATCGCGGCTGCAAAGCCCCCCGAGCCAGTCGCAGTGGTGGGAATTGAAACTGCGCAATCCCAAGCTGCCGATTACCATTACGTCGTTCGCGGACACGCGCAGCTACATCATGGCCGACGAGCCGGCTGCGTTCGATGCCGCGCTCGAGGCTTTCCTCGCAGGCCGCACACCGGAAGGAAAGAGCGAGTATTCGCTGCCGCGAGCCAGTCCGCTCGCCCGCGTCACCCAGTGGGTGGGAGCCACTCAAATCAAAGTGTCCTACGGTAGCCCGGGGGTGAAGGACCGTAAGATCTGGGGCGGACAAGTTCCCTATGGCCGCGTGTGGCGCGCGGGTGCAAACGAGGCCACCACCATCGCCTTCGGCTCACCCGTCACCGTGGAGGGCAAACCGCTTGCGGCCGGCGTCTACACCTTCTTCGTAATTCCCACGGAGAAGGAATGGACCGTCATCTTCAACCGCGTACCCGCGCAGTGGGGCGCGTTCAACTACAATCCAGAGTTCGACGCCCTTCGCTTTACGGTGACACCCGAAGATGCCGCGCCGCAGGAATACCTGCAATACACGGTGGACGTGGCCAGCCCCGTCGCGGGCCGCATCACCTTGCGTTGGGAAAAGAAGAAAATCAGTTTTGCCATCGCCGCGGCGGATACTTCACCGGCAAAGTAGCACCGCGTCTATTTGGCTTTTGACTGCAAAAAGGCCACGATTTGCCAGCGCTGTGGCTCAGGCAGTTTCGACCACGACGGCATGCCCGTGCCCAGGTTCCCGTTCTTCAGATACCAGGCGAGTGCGCCCGCGGGTGCCTGATAAATCTCCGGAGTGTTTAAATCCGGCCCACGCCGCTGCCCTTTCCCGGATTCGCTGTGGCATTCGCTGCAGTAGCGATCATAGAGTTTTTCTCCGGCAGCGATGGCTGCAGGTTGCTCCGCGAATGGATTGACCCTGGCGGCATCTTTTGCCGGGGCTTTCGCCAGTTCGCTTTGCAGCCTGGCTGTTGTTTGTTTTTCCGCCGCCAGTGCCGTGCCAATGGCCAGAATGAAAAGTACGGTAGAGAAAACAAGTGACGACTTGGCGCGCGCGCTCATGGCCGGCCGCCTTTCTGGTTTTGATTACCGCGAAACAGGTTGCGCATCTTTTGGCCAAATCCGGAAATCTCATGCGAAACCCCGAACCGCATCAGGAAGCGGTGGCTTTCTTTAGTGATACCCCACGACGGGGAAGCATGAAAGGTGACTCCATTCGGCAAATGCCACGCCAGGACGGGTGCCACGTAGTGCGAAGTATCGGCAAAACCAAAACGGCCGGTGTCCCCCAGGCCGCCATAAATCTCAACGCCCCCGATGAAATTCTCCCGGCAGAAAACGCACGCCCGTGGGGATGCCGCCAGCGTCAGTGGACGGCTGACGCCGAAGGAGTAGCCAAACTCCCACGCGCCGCCCGCCAGGTTCTTTTCGGTGATGAAGTTTTCTGAAATGTTCCAGCCACGGGCGTTACTGGAAAGGATGAGCTTCAATTCCAGTTCGCGCTCGCGCTCGTGGCGGGTGATGAAGATGGGTTCGGCGTGATCGGCTTCATTGCCGTGACCCACCACTTCGCGGAAAGCGCGGTCCGCTTCGTTGACGTCCACAAACTCCACGTACAGAACGGGGTTGATCCAATGCTCCCGCCAAAGCGGCCGGAAGCGGTTTTCGATGCGGTAGCCGGTAAACAAGGTGCTGTCGCCGAAGGTGGATTGCCCATCCAGATAGAATTCCGTGGTCCACCAGCCCTTCACCCCGTATTCCAGCTCAAGCAGGTAGCCAAGGAAATCCCTGCCGCCGCGCTGCGTGGCAAACACGGACTTGTTCGCGATTTCCAGGTTGCCGGGTTCCTCCAGGTGGTGATCGTAGGTGACAAAATAGGGCCGGACTTGCGCGGCGGACGAATTGGAACTGAGTAGAGCAACGAAAAGCAGCAGAAGGCAACGGTACAAGAGACGATACAAAAGTCCTCCTCGTAAGAATGAAGAATAGGGGGCGCCGGAGGCGCCCTTGTTGCAACTTAGTTGCAAATAGCACGAATATATGCAACTAAGTTGCAAGTAAAAGATACCCCATTCCCCCGCAAAAAGCAAATCACCGCCGCAGGTGCTTTCCCCCCGGTCGGTTTTGACCGGTGCCCCGGCGGCCCGTCTTCTGCCGCCTCGCTTCTCCCTGAACTTGGCGCTTCCCTGCCCCCCATGAGTGGGACTACACTAGCCGCCGTCAGCCTTTCCGCTCGTAAGCAACTCCTCGCGCGCGCCCGTGTTGAGCAGGGGAAGGCGTTGGCAATTCTGAAGCCGGCTACGAAGGGGAGGACGGGATGTCCACAGAGGGGACCGCGATGAAGAAACAGGCGCCTCAACCAACCGTGGAGCGCGCGCTGATCAGTGTGTTCGACAAGACCGGGCTGGTGGAATTCGGACGCGCTTTGTCCGCGCTGGGCATTGAACTGGTCTCCACCGGAGGCACCGCCAAGCTTTTGCGCGACTCGGGGGTCCCGGTGCGCGATGTGTCTGAACTGACCGGCTGGCCGGAAATGCTTGGCGGCCGGGTGAAAACCCTGCATCCCAAGGTGCATGGAGGCATCCTTTATCGGCGCGGCGAAGATTCTGACCAGAAAACCGTGCAGGAGCACGGCATCGCCCCGATTGACCTGGTGATCGTAAACCTCTACCCGTTCGAGGCCACGGCGGCGCGGGCCGACCTTACCCCTGCCGAACTCATCGAGAACATTGACATCGGCGGGCCCACCATGGTTCGCTCCGCTGCGAAGAATTTCGAAAGCGTTGCCGTTGTGACCGATCCGGCAGATTACCCGGCGATTGCGGAAGAGCTGAAAGCCAGCGGGAAACAACTTTCACTGGCTACGCGCCTGGGGCTTTCCCGCAAAGCGTATGCGGCGACCTCGCGCTACGACGGGCTGATCACCACAGAATTGGAACGGCTGAGCGCGGCGGGGAACTCGCTTTCCCTGGCGGCCGGCGCGCCGTTACCCGAGCGTTTGCACATTGCTCTGGAGCGCCGCCAGATCATGCGCTACGGCGAGAACCCTCACCAGCAAGCCGCGCTGTACACGCCTGCGGGCAAGGATCTGGCAGGGCTTGCAGGCGCGAAGCAGTTGCAGGGCAAAGAGCTTTCCTACAACAACCTGGTGGACTTGAATGCGGCGCAGCGCCTGGTGGAGGAATTCGAGCGGCCCGCCTGCGTCATCGTGAAGCACAACAATCCGTGTGGAACGGCTGAGCAGGAGTCGCTGGCGCAGGCCTACTTGAGTGCCTATGCCTGCGATACCGTTTCCGCGTTCGGTGGCGTCATCGCCTTGAATCGCGTGGTGGATGGCGCGACCGCGGAAGAAATGGGAAAGCTGTTTGTAGAATGCATCGTGGCGCCGGGATTTTCGCCGGAAGCCCTTGCAAAACTGGCGGCCAAAAAAAACCTGCGCCTTATGGAATTACCCGCCACGGTGGCCCCTGTTGCACTGGAGATTAAGCGCATTTCCGGTGGCGTGCTGGTTCAGGATGCGGATACGCGCAAGCTGGCCGCCGCGGATCTGAAGGTCGTCACCGAGCGCCTGCCCAGCGAAGGGGAGATGCGCGCGCTGCTGTTTGGCTGGAAGGTTTGCAAGCACGTCAAATCGAATGCCATCGTGTTTGCGCGCGAGGGGCAGTCGCTCGGCGTCGGCGCGGGGCAGATGAGTCGCGTGGATTCGGTGAAGATTGCCGTGATGAAAGCTCAGTTGCCGCTGGCAGGCAGCGTCGTGGCGTCCGATGCGTTCTTTCCCTTCCCCGATGGCGTGGAAGAAGCCGCCAAAGCCGGAGCGACGGCGGTGATCCAGCCGGGCGGCAGCGTGCGCGATAACGATGTGATCGCCACCTGCAACCGCCTCGGGCTGGCCATGGTCTTTACCGGCGTCCGCCATTTTTTGCACTGAGGCTTTCGCTCCCCGCGAGGCTTCTGTGACAATCTGGGTAGCGCTTTATGCGAAACTGCGCC
>CAZCNH010000056.1:20758-24945 GCA_964500065.1 uncultured Acidobacteriaceae bacterium | reverse complement strand
GGTGCGGTAGAGCACTTCGGCGCCGCGCGCAACATCTTCCGGGGACGTGTATTCCTTCGGGCTGTGGCTGATGCCGCCGCGGCTGGGAACAAAAATCATCCCGATGGGCGCGAAGTGCGCCACTTGCTGCGCGTCGTGTCCGGCGCCGCTGGGCATGTCGAGGGTGCTATATCCGGCGGCGCGCGCCACTTCGCGAATCGTATCGCGAATGCGCGGATCGGTTAGCGCCGGCTTGTCGGCTTGCAGCGGCGCGCACGTCAAAGTGACGCCTTCTTCCCGGGCAATTTGCGCAAAACGCTTTTCGATGCGCCCCCAGATACGCAGAACCTTTTCCGCGTCCAGGTCGCGCAGCTCGACGGGAAATTCCACGCGGCCGGGAATAATGTTGCGCGCGCCGGGCTCCAGCTTCACGTACCCGACCGTGCCCACCTGGCGCCCGGGCTCCGCGCGCACTTCTTCCCGCACGGCAAGCGCGGCCCGCGCCGCGGCGGCCAACGCGTCCCGGCGGTTGTTCATCGGCGTGGTGCCCGCGTGATTGGCGAAGCCTTCTGCGGTACACGTCCACCAGTGAATTCCGACAATCCCTTCCACGACTCCGATCTGGATTTTCTTTTCATCGAGCACGCCGCCCTGCTCGATGTGCAATTCCACGTAGGCAGCCACGCGCCCCTTGGAGATTTGCGCGTCGGCGATGCGCTCGGGGTTCTGCCCGTAGCGGCGCAGCCAATCGGCCAGCGTCAGGCCTTCGGCATCGCGCCGCGTGAGCACTTCTTTTTCCAGCAGCCCGGCAGCGGCGCTCGAGCCGAGCAGGCCGCGGCCGAAGTGGTGGCCTTCCTCGTTGGTCCAGATCACCACCTCCAGCGGATGGCGCGTCTGCACCTTGCCGTCATTCAAAGCACGCATTACCTCGATGGCGCTCATGCTTCCCACATCGCCGTCGAAGTTGCCTCCGTTGGGCACCGAATCAATATGCGAGCCAAAGAGCAGAACGGGCAATCCGGGCTGCGTGCCTTCGCGGCGACCGAAAATATTTCCGGCGGCATCCACGCGCACAGCCAGTCCCGCTTCGCGCATCAGGCTCATTACGTACGCGCGCGCGGACTCTTCTTCCCTGGAGTAGCCTACTCGCGTCACGCCGCTTTCGAATCCTTGGCCCGCGGGCCGGCCGAATTCGCTCAGCTTTTCCAGCGTGCCCCACACCCGCGCTTGCTGGGCATGCGGCGGGGCCTGTGCAGGAGCCGCCAGGGCCGCAAGCAGCAAGGAACCTGCGCACAACAGAAGAAAGGGCATTTTGTTTCGCACAGAATTTCCTCCGCAGGCGCGCCTATTTGGATGCCTGATTCTGCTTCCGCTTGAGCTGGGACAGCAGGTCGCGCAGTTTTTGTGTCCGTTCTTTTTCCGGAATGGCTTTCAGGTAGGTTTCCAGTTCCGCGACGGCCGCGGCGCGGTGGCCGAGCGCGTCGTGAATCGAAGTCAGATAAAGGTGCAGCATAGGCCGGTCGTCGCGCGGATTAAGCTTGCCGTACTCCAGGAAGGCCTGCTCCGCCGCCGCCCACTGTTTGCGTTCGAGCTGCGTCCTGCCCAGGAACCAGAAAGTTTCCGCGACGTGCGGATTCAGCCGCGCCGCCGCGGTCAGTTCCCGCACGGCATCTTCCAATTTTTCCGCCTGGTAAAATGCCCAACCAACGCCGAAGCGCGCACTGGCGGAATTCTTGTTGGCGGCCAGGGCGCGCTGGAACGCGGGCCCGGCTCTCGCCGCGTCGTTACGCTTCAGAAATTCCATGCCCAGGGCATTCCAGGCGTCGTAGTACGCGGGAAAAGCCTTTGCCGCCGCCTCCAGCGCCGCCACACCCTCGTCGGCTTTGCCTTCGCGCAAGAGTTCCTTCGCACGCAGGTAGGATTTTTCCGCCTCGGCCGGCACCTGCTGCACGAACACGGGTTCCGGTGGCGGCGTGGCCGGGCGCGCTTCCGCGCCGGGTTCCAGGATGAAGTCCTCGCGGCGATGTCCGCCCATTTCGTTGGTTACAAATTCAACGCGGCGCGATTCGGCCGGGGCTCCGCGCAACTCCATGGTGATAAAGAAGACGCCTGCGCCCAACTGAGAAAACAAGTAATGGCCTTCCTGATCGGTGTGCGTGCGGTCCACCTGGATCCCCGCGCCACCCTTCAGAACAATGACCACGTTTGGCTGGGCCCGCCCTTGGCGGTCGCGCACATAGCCTTCAATGACGCCCGATCCTTGCGCCGTCACCCCCAGCGCGACGGCCAACAGCAAGCCCACGGCCGCAGAAAGCCGCGCCCACAAAGGAACTGATCGGTGGCAGGACATTGAGGGATAAGATTAGGCCGACGGCGTGAACTCGTCAACGGTGCGCACCCGCGCAGATGAAATGGGCGGCTAGCGCATCATTTCCCAAAACACCAACTGTCTGGCTACCAGGCGCAGTTCCGCGTGGCATTCAGCCAACAGGTTCGGTTGAATCACGGCGTGCACGTGGAACATGTCATCCTGTACATACTCGGAGCATTGAGTAAACTGGCCGCCCCCTGCCGTGTAGCGCAGGTGAAACGTCGCGTCTCCTTTACGAGGCAAAAGCACAAAACGCGACCTGCCCGGCGGTAAACTACCCAGCTCCTGAGACACACCTTCCACGACCACGGCCACCGATTGGATGGGCTGGCCGGACTGATTTATCACTTGCGCTGTCGAGCGAAACAGATTGATCCACTGCGGCCCGGCAAGCAGGAGTCCCCCCAAACCCACCACCCACCAGAGCCGCCTGTGGCCCCTGGCATCCACCCCGACACCCCCGGTAGAGCATAGCCGATTCAGACAACCATGCAAGAAATCCAGCCGAATCCGTTCTGAGCTTGCGGGAGAACTCCCGGGCGATCCAGCCTCAATCGTTCCGGTCGGCAGGCTTGCCCGGTGGCTTTCCGCAGTTTGGACGGAGGAAAAACCATGCGACGTCAGATCTTTCTTAAGCACTTCCTTTATGTGACAGTCTCTATGCTGGCGGCCATCTTGTTACTCGGCTGGATGCAGGTCCTCGCGCAGAAGCCCGACCGGGTATTGGAACCGGTGCGAGCTCCGCAGAAAGCGACCGGCGACCTGCCTTGGCGGGTTCTGGACCCGGTCAGTTACGAAAACCTGCTGATCTTTCCTGTGGTGGCCCGGACCGGAGCCGACACCGGCGTTTTCGTCACGCTGGATGAGGCACTAGCCTCAGGCGATGTGGTCGTGGCAGAAAGCGGCAGCGAAATTCTGCGGCGCACCCGTGATGGCCGGCCTATTCCCCTTTCCGGCGGCGCGCAGGTGAATCAACTGCTGTTGGTGAACCGCGGCAAGCGTCCCGTGCTGCTGCTGGCCGGCGAAATGGTCAGCGGCGGCAAGCAGGATCGAGTGATCGGCAAGGACCGCATCGTTGCTCCGGGCGCCGAGCCACTTCCCCTGGACGTCTTCTGCGTGGAGCGCGGGCGCTGGTCCGGCGCTTCCGCGCAATTCTCCGAATCCAAATTGATCGTCCATCCCAGCGTGCGCGAAAGAGCGGCGCTCGATAAGGCCCAGGACCAGGTGTGGGCCGCGGTTCGCAGCGGCACCACCGCGCAAGCGCCGCCGGCCTCAGCGGGCGCGCCCGTGGCCGATGCCCGGCTCAACCGGGAAGCGATGAGCACTGTGGTGGTGGAAGCGGGCACCGAAGCTTACGACAAGGTGTATGGCTCGCGGCGAGTAGCGGCCTCGCTTGAAACATTCTCCGAGGAAATTTCCCGGCGTTTCCGCACTGCGGTCAGCGGGCTGAAGGATGAACAGGTGGTGGGTGTGGTCGTTGCGTATGACGGAGAAGTGGCCTGGAGCGATCTGTTTGCCTCCAACTCGCTGTTTGAGCGGTACTGGACAAAACTATTGCGCAGCTACGTGGTGGAAGCGCTGGCACGGCCGCACTATCGCGCACGGGCCACCGTGGCCGAGGCTCGCGAGTTCCTCTCGCCCATCGCCGGCCGCGAAACGATTGAGTCCGAACCCGGCGTATACCGCTGGCGCGAAATCGCCGCCGGACGCTACGCGCAAATCGAACTCGATTCCCTGCTGGGCCGCGTCATCACCCTGCACCGCGTGAAGATTCATCGCACGACGTAGCGAGTGATTGGCACCGGGCCTCGCCCCTGAAAAGACGGCCACACGCGTC